>NZ_DASRBQ010000170.1:0-74122 GCF_035653575.1 Actinocrinis sp. | reverse complement strand
CCGGGCGAAGCTGACACACTAGCTCATGATCAGACACCCCACCCCGTCTGATCCATCACCCGGCGTGTGGATTCGTTCCCGCCGGAAGGGTCCCCGGCATCGCATCCCCCCCGTGATGCCGGGGACCGCCCCGTTTCCGGGGCCGAATCCACCGATCAACGAGGTCCGCCCGAACGGGGCGTGCGGTTCAGGCACGCCCCGTCCTCGCGTCGAGCGGGGTAGTCAGCGCGCGGCGGCGGCCGACTCCTGCAGCGCGGCCGCGATGATGGCGCTGCCGGTCATGTCGAGGGCCGGTTCGTCCGTCTGCCAGCTCCTGACGTCGTCGACGAACCGGCTGCCGTGACCGGTGAACGCGGCGAACGGGTCACTGTTCTGGTTCGCCGGGCAGGCGGTCATCCCGCTCTGCAGATCTCCCAGGCCGCCGGTGAACTGATCGGCCCCATTCGGCCCGTTCACGACGGCGCCGACCGCGAGCGGGCCCTTGCCGTCGGTGCTGCCGCTGAGGTTCGCCACCTGGTGTTGCATGCAGCGCGGGAAGAGGTCGCCCTCGCCGACCATGAAGCCGGTGCCCCACGCGTTAGCGCCGAACAGCCAGTCGCGCTGCTCGGTGGCGAAGCCAGCGAAGCTGCGGTCGCCGGTGGCCTGCCGGTAGAGCGCCTCGGTGGCCAGCAGGCCGAAGGTGTGCGAGTCGACGTCGAAGTCCGAGTAGACCCCGCCGGCGTGGAAGACGTCTGATGATGCCCGGGAGGCCGCGGTTTGCAGCTGCCGCTTGAGGTCCGCGACCAGCGCGCTCCTGCCGACTGCGAGCCCTGATCCGCTCGGGTCGCCCGCGGCAGCCATAGCCTTGATCAGGTCGGCGTGCGCGAGGGCGCTGGTGTCGTAGAGGTTGAACGTGTCGCCGGTGTCCGCGCTGAGGTAGTCCTTGGCCCACGTCGCCGCGTCGGCGAGGTAGGGCTTGGCGTTCGCGTCGTGGCCGAGCGCGTGGGCCGCGAGCGCGATCTCGGCGGCGCCGAACTCCATGTCGTCGTGCCAGCTGCTCTCGGGGTAGTACGCGTTCGGCAGCGCGGTCACCAGCGGGTTCGGCGGGCTGGCGGTGTTCGCCTGCGCGTAGAGCGAGGTAGCGGCCTGATACTCGGCGGCCGCGCGGGACGGGTCGCGGGCCGCGTCGACCTGTGCCGCCAGTGCGAAGGCGGCCGATACGCGACCGGCCAGGTTGGGGCTGATCTTCGCGCCTGGGGCGGCCGCGGTGAAGGTCGGGCGGTGCGCTGCGGAGTACCGATCCGCGGCGGCGGTGTCGCCGTCGTCGGCCTGCGGAAGCCGCCACAGGTCGTGGTCGCCGGTGAAGGTGCCCGCGGAGTTGCCGGAGCCGATGCCGACCTGGAGATAGAGCGTCTTCGTGGACTGATCCCACATCTTGCTCAGCCAGGCCTCGCCGTAGTGCGCCTCGGCGTCGAGGCTCGTCGGCGCGGACGCGCCGAGAGCGCGCTCCGAGGCGAACAGGACGGCGTCACCATAGGCGGCGGTGTGCGTGAACTTCAGGAAGTCGCCCGCGTCGAACCAGCCCCCTGACACGTCGTGGCTGCCGCCGGCCTTGGTCAGATCGCCGTCGGTGATGGTGTCGGAGCCGCCGGAGGCGAAGTGCGGCCACTTGTACACTGCCGCGTTCCGGTCGTTGAGGTGCGAGGGCTGACGGTGCAGCGCTCCGCTGATCACGTCCGAGCCGTCGCGCTGCACCTGGTAGAAGGTCACCCCGTCCGCCACCAGCTTGCTGTACATCGATGCCGCCGTGGTGATGGCGAAGGCCGGGGAACTGGCGCTCGCCGCTCCGCTCACGACCAGGTGGTAGCGGCCCGGTTTGGTGAGCGCGGTGAACGTGATCGGATACACGTCGGGGTAAGCGCTGTTCCACTTGCCTCGGCTGGTCGATCCGACGTTGCCGCTCAGAACGCTCCGGCCGGCGGAGTCGACCACGGAGAATCTGGCCCCTGATACGGCCGCGCCGGTCATCAGATAGCCGACCTTCACCTCGGTGGGCAGGTAGCCGATCTGGTCGATGCGGATCTGGCTCGCCGCGGCGGCGTGCGCGCTGCCTTGGCCAACGAGGCTCAGCGAGGCGGCGACGGCGGCCGTGGTGGCCACCGCTGCGAGGCGCGTCGAGCGCGAAGGAGTGCGGGAGCGAGGGCGTGGATGGCGGTGCGGCTTGCGGCGGATCGGCACGGCGTCTCCCTTGACTGGTAAATCTCCTTTACTAGAGGCGCACCGTAGCGCCGTCCGGAGCACCGGTCAACGCACTGGCGTGGAAGGAAAGGAATTGAACAGCGTGATGAGGCAGATCGTGTAGAGGATGCGGGCGCGCGGGGGAGGGGTAGGGATGAGGCCGCAGCCGCCGGGTATCCCGAAGCGGCGAACTGGGAGGTCGGACATGCGCGAACTGGAGCCGCTGCGTTCGCGCGTGGACGGCGTGCTGGCGGATTTCCTCGATGCGCGGCTCGGTGAAGTGCCGCCCGGCGAAGCGCGGACGCGAGGTCCGGGCGGGTGGGCGAGCGAGGCGCGGGACGGACATCGGCAGCTCGCGGACGAGGAGTTCGTTTCGGGCATCGCCGACCTGATCACGCGCGGCGGCAAGCGACTGCGCGCGGCCCTCTGCGTGCTCGGCTGGGCCGGAACCGGCCTGGCGGTCGACGACGCGATCGTGCGCGGCGGCGCGTCGCTGGAACTGCTGCATGCCTGCGCCCTGATACACGACGACGTGATGGATGAATCCGAGACTCGCCGCGGCGGTGCCACCGTGCACCGGGCTTTCGCCGCGCGGCATGCCGGGGCCGGCTGGCGCGGCGAAGCCGGGCAGTTCGGCGTCGGCGCGGCGATCGCGGCCGGCGACCTCTGCCTGGTCTGGGCCGACCGGCTGCTGCGGGAGAGCGGGCTGCCGGCCGCCGCGGTCGAGCGCGGCCGGCCCGTGTACGACGCGATGCGCGCCGAGACCATCCGCGGCCAGTACCTTGATTTGGTCGCGCAGGCGAGCGGCTGGTTCGAGCTCGACGACGCGCTGACCGTGGCGCGCGCCAAGACCGCCGCGTGCACGACCACCGGTCCGCTGCGGTTCGGCGGAACGCTGGCCGGCGCGGGCGCGGACCTGCTGGCGGCGTATGAGGCCTACGGCCTGGCCTTGGGCCTGGCGTTCCAACTGCGCGACGATCTGCTCGGCGCCTTCGCCGACCCGGCCGACACCGGAAAGCCGTCGGGCGATGATCTACGGGACGGAAAGTGCACCGTGCTGCTCGCGGAGGCGTATCAGCGGTTGGACTCAGCAGGGCGGCGACGGCTGCGGCTACTCGTCGGAAGCGGGTCACAGTCGGCCGTCGACGAGATCCGCATGCTGATGGAGGAGGCGGGAGCGCGCCAGGCGGTGGAAGAACGTATCAAAGGGCTGGGAAAGCAGGCGGTTGAGGCACTCAGTTCCGGTGTCCACGTGGATGCGGGGGTGCGGGAGTCGTTGGTGGGGCTGGTGGCGGTGGTCACGGAGGGGTGAGCGGCGAGCAGACGGCGCTACCAGTGCGGGACTCGGGAGAGCAGGACGGCGATGGCGATGGCGGGCACCGCGTAAGACAGCAGCTTGAGAGCGCCGTCGAGTGGGTTAAGCAACGCCGCCTTGTCGAGTGGCATCGTGGAGCCATCGGCGAGTTCGACGACACCGGTCACGTTCACCGCTCGTCGGCGCAGCATGCGCGCGGGCGTGCTCAGGCGCCGCTGCGCCGCAGAGAGAGCCGTCGCGGCGATAACGGCGACGACAGCGCCGAGAGAGCGCGGCGAATTGAACGCGGGCGCCTGCGCGACGTAGCCGACTGCCGCGGGGAACGCCCCCCACGCGAGGGCGAATCCGAGGTCTGTGTGCAGCGCGCCGCCGAAGAGTTCGAGGTTGTATCCGAGTACGAGAACGACCCCGACCACCACGAACGGGATCAACACCAGTCCGGTACGCGGCAGCACCGCGATCCCGAGCGCCGCCGCGGCCGCGAGCGACACGATCGCCGCCGACCACAGAGCTCTGTCGCTGATGCCGGTGCGCAGCGGCCGGCCGTTCCACTCGTCGAGAGCGTGCGCCGCGATACCCACGGCGAGCGTGAACGCGACCAGTGTCGCGCCGAGAATCAACCAGTCGAGGTGCGGTGCGAGCGCGGCGCCGATCGCGGCATAGGAAAGGTGCCACAGCGTGTACGGCGGATGCAGCACCGTCCACCAGTCCCAGCGCGCGCCACCACGCCGCGCGTAGAAGGCGGGCGAGAGCGAATCGGCTTCGGCCATGTCAGGCGCCGTTCGATTCTGGCTCTGCGGCGAGCGTGGCCGCGGCCTCGGGCGCTGCGGTGGCATCCGGGGCGCCCTGAGCGCTGCGTGCCTTTCTGCCCCACATGACCACTCCGCCGCCGAGACTCATCGTGCGCACCCCGACGTCTTCGATGCCTGCTTCGCGCCAGTGCGCGACGGTCTGCTCGACCGGATGACGCTGGTAGTGCTCGGTGATCGAGGGGCCGAGGAACCGGCCGACCTGCGCCCACTCGCGCCCGCCGGTGGCGAATCCGGCCGCCGGGAGCACCGCGCGCGTGTATCCGCGCCAGGCGATGTGCCACACCGGCTTGCTCGGAACGGCGAACTCGAGGCTCGCGATCGCTCCGCCGGGGCGCACGACCCGGGCCAGCTCGCGCAGCGTCGCGGCCGGATCGGTCACGTATCGCAGCAAGTAGGTGAAGGTCAGGGCGTCGAAGGAGGCGTCCGGGAACGGCAGCTGCTCCGCGCGCCCGACCACGAGCCGGATCTGTCCCTCGGCGTTGTGGCGCGCGACGCGGTCCCGGCCGACGCGCACCATCTCCTCGGTCAGGTCGACGCCGATCACGTCCGCCGGCGTCCGGCGGCTCCAGGCCAGCGCGACCCCGGCGGTTCCGGTCGCGACGTCGAGCACGCGGTGCGCATCGGGGCTCAGCCGCAGCGCGGCGTCGACCATCGCGTGCCGCCAGCGCCGGTTCTGGCCGAACGAAAGCACCTCGGCGAGCAGGTCGTACTTCTCCGGCAGGCCGTCGAAAAGTCCCCGCGTGAACGCGTTGGCCTGCGCGTCTGTGTCCCAATGTGTACGCATTGCGCCTCCTCGGAGGGAGACATACCCCCTGTGGCCCGGGTCACCGGAGGCACGGCTCACTTGGGGACGCGGCTCACTTGCGGGACGCGATGCGGCGTGCGGCGGCGACTCCTGGGATGACCACGATGGCCAGCACCTTGAGCGGCAGCGAGAGCCCGCGCGAGGGGACGAACTGCACGTTCGCCGGCACGAGCGGCTGAACCGGCGTGGGCACCGGGCTGTGCGGCGGACTCGGGCTCGGCGAGGCCGGAGGAGAGGGGGAGGGCGAGGCGGCCGGCAGTCTCGGCGCGGCGGCGGCGCGCGGACTTGGCGGCGGTGCCGGAGACGCGGGCGGGCCCGGGGCCTTGATGCCGTTGTACGCGGCTTCGGCGCTGGCTTGGATCGGGTAGCTGCGCGTCGACTGCGGCCCTTGCGACGTGATCGCCCGATCCCAGAGCCACGTTCCTGCGACGATCAGGCTGTCATCGTGGCGCCCGACCGTGGTCGTCAGCGAACCGGAGCACACGGCGGATGCGCCGGGGGCGAGCGAGCCGACGGAAGGCCCTGCGGAGCAGGCGAGACCGGACAGCGAGGGCGGCGGCACCAAGCGCAGTCCGGTCACCTCGGCCGATCCGGAGTTCACGATCCGCACCGTCGCACTGACGGTGGTGTCAGCGGGCAGACCGCCGCCGGGCGGCACGCCGTTCGCGAAGGCGAGGCTCGCGGACAGGCCAGGGGCGATGGCTGTGTAACCGGCGTCGGCCGACGCGGACACTGTGCGGTTGAGGAGAGGGGAGAGAGCGCTGGCGGCAACGCGGCCGTCGTGCTCGCCGACCGCGGCGTTGAAGGTCGCGAAGCAGGTCAGCTCGCTCAGCGGGCCGAGATCCGCGCCATCACCGTCGTCCGAGTCGTCGTCACCGTCGTGCGTGCAACGGATCGCGGCTGACGAGACGTCAGGGTCGTGCACCGATACGCGGGTCAGTGGCAGCAGGCCGTCGTTGCGCACAACGTAGACACGCCGAACCGTGTCACCGGCAAGCGCGTGGAACGCGGTCGCTTCGGTGCCGGGCAGCGTGTCAGTGAACGTGGAAAGGTGTAGCGCCTCGAGGTCAAGACCGAGAGCCGTGTCAGCCGCCTGATGCTGGCCGGGTGACGCCGCGAAGGCCGACGGCCCCATCGTGAGAACGAAACCGGTCGCCAGCAGCGCGCCGAAGCGAGAGATAAGCATCAGTGGCCTGCTACGCATTCGCCGCCAGCACGTCTCGCAACGGTTGCGGGCTGGCGTGGATGAGCCCGTGGAAGGGCGACTGGAGCTCCACGACGAACCAGAACGCCAGGCACACCAGCGCCGTCGTGACCACGAACCCAGCGAACGCGAGCGCGTCGGCGCGCAGCCCGAGCGCGAGCGGAGTGGCGATCGTGATCAGGCTGAGCACGGCGAGCGCGATCAACAGCACGTCGGGGACGCCGGCGCCGGACTTCGCCAGCCGGTCGTCGCGCGCGTCGGCCACGGTGTTGATCTCCGCGATGGCCTGGTCCTCGATCGTTCCGGCCGTGGCGCCAGACGCCACCGGATGCGTCACGGCCGCCCGGGCCTCGGCCAGAACGCGCGCGGCCGGCGCGTTCTCGCCTGCGCCGTTGTCCGTGCCCGGCTTCGGCGGCCACTCGCTGTTCAGCACGGCAGCCGCGTACTCGTGGGCCGCCTTGAGCAGCGGTTCCCCCTCGCTCGCCGGCAAGCGCTGCGCCGTCTGCACCAACGCCTGAAGCCCGGACGCCTCCGTGCGCACATCCCCGCTGACGTCCGAGACGTTCTGCCACAGCAGCACGACGATCAGCGACAACAGCACCATGTACAGCGTACCGATGAACAGGTTGATGTACTCGACGGCCGAGGCGTCTTCGCGCTCGACCTTCATCTCCTTGCGGCGCCGGTCGAGCAGCACCAGCACAGCCACCGCTAATACGACAAGAGCGATCAGAATCGCGAGCCCCATGTGGCCCGGCCCTCCCCTTGACTGACGGATCGCGATCACGCCACGTCATGGCGTCCGCACGGTCAGCATTCCCCGGGGGTGGCCGAATCAGGGTCGCTCGTTCGGGTGATGGGGGAGTGCGAGGCCTTACTCGTGCGCTCGATACTCGGGCGTAGCGTCTGATCCGCCGCTTCCCGGATGGAGACGTACGGCCAGATAGGCGCACAGCGCCGCGATCGGAAGTTCCGCGCTGGCCGCCATCGCGATCGCGACCGCCCGGTCGGCGCCCGGCGCCGAGGTGAGCACGTCGAACCAGGCGTCCATGGCGAGCAGCGTCGCGGTCGCCGCGGCGGTCAGCCCGGCCCGCGAGTCCTGGCGGCGCAGCAGCAGCCCGGTCGAGGCCAGGCCCAGCGCTTCGAGGCTGTCGAGGCCGACCCAGACCGTGTTCCAGTGCACCGCGGTGGTCTGCGCGGGCAGCTCGGCGGCCAGCACGAACAGCCACGGGATCATCGCCGCGCCGGCCCCGGTGAGCGCCCAGCCAAGGCGGCGCTGCCACGGTCTGGCGCCGTCACGGGTGCGGCGGTACGCAAGGTCATGGCTGCCCGCGCGACCGGAGAACCTGCCCTCGGCGAGCTCGAAGAATGAGACTGACATGGCGCCGGGTTTCCTTTCCCCCGTTCGGACTTCCATGCCCTCCAGCCTGCTCGGCCCGCGGGTCCCGGTCAGTAGCGCCCGATACCGAGTCGGGGGTATGGCTAGCCCCACCCCGAGTACGGAGCCCCACCTCATGGTCGGGTGCGCCGGCGTTGCATAGGCTTCCAGCCATGACTTGGTTCCGATCATGACGGCCGCCACGGGGGTGCCCTCCGGCGCCGCGGCCGCCGGCTCGGCAGGCGGCGCCGGGCCGTCGCGGCACGCGCCCTTGCTGCGCGGGCCGTTCTCCCGCCTCGTGTGGCGCGACGCCGCGTTCGTCGCCGCCGGAAGCAGCTGGACAGTGGTGTTCGTGCTGGCGGTCCTCGTGGACTCGAAGCTGCTGTGGTCGATCTCCATGCTCGAGTTCGTGCTCGTCACGATCCTGCTGCCGCGCGTGCTGCGGTTCGCGACGACCATGCAGCGCAGCCGGTTCGGCGCGCTGCTCGGTGTCGAGCTGCGCACCGAGGGCGCCCCTGACGCGCAGCCGGCCAGCTGGCGCGCCTTCCTGGTGACGCTGCGCACCGGCGACGCCTGGCGGCAGCTGGGCTACCACTTCGTCGCGGCCCCGGCGTTCGCGGCCGCCGGACTCGGCATGATCCTGCTCGGCGGCGCCGGTTTCGTGCTGCTGGCGCTTCCGGCGATCGCCCCGGCGCTCCCGCCGCACTCGCCGCTGCGCGCGTCCGGCATGGTCTCCCGCGACATACTGCTGTGCGCGGCCGGGATGGGCGCACTCTGGGTTTCCGCATGGCTGGCCGGAATCATCGCCGCGCTCGACGAGCGCGCCGCCATGGCGCTGCTCGGACCGGACCGCGCGGTACAGCTGGAACAGCGGGTCGCCGGCCTGACGGAGAGCCGGTCCGCGCTGGTGCAGGCCGTGGACGCCGAGCGCCGCCGCATCGAGCGCGATCTGCACGACGGCGTACAGCAGCGACTGGTCTCGCTCGCGATCAACCTCGGCATGGCCCGCTCGCAGCTCGAAGGTCTGCCCCCGGAGGCCGGCGCCGTCATCGGTTCCGCGCACGAGGAGGCGAAGGCCGCGATGGCGGAACTGCGCGATCTGGTGCGCGGCCTGCACCCCGCGGTGCTCGACGATCGCGGCCTCGACGCGGCCCTCTCCGGCATCGCCGCGCGCGCTCCGTTCCCGGTCCGGCTGAGCGTGGAGGTGCCCGAGCGGGCGGCTCCCGCGGTCGAGGCGGTCGCCTATTTCGTGGTCTCCGAGGCGCTGACCAACATCGCCAAGCACGCCGAGGCGACCCAGGCCGACGTCGAGGTCGTGCAGGCGCGCGGCCGGCTGCGGCTGCGCATCGTGGACGACGGGGTCGGCGGCGCGGACCCGGCCCGCGGCTCCGGCCTAGCCGGCCTGGCCCGCCGCGCGGCCTCGGTCGACGGCACCTTCGCTCTGACCAGCCCGGTCGGCGGCCCGACCGTCATCACCGTGGAGCTGCCGTGCGCGCTGTGATCGCCGAGGACTCCGTGCTGCTGCGCGCGGGATTGACCCGGGTGCTCGAGGGCTCCGGCATCGACGTCGTGGCCGCGGTAGGCGACGCCGAGGCGCTGCTGGCCGCGGTGGAGGAACACCGGCCCGATGTCGCCGTAGTGGACGTGCGCATGCCTCCGGGACACTCCGACGAGGGAGTGCGCGCGGCCATGGTGATCCGCCGCGCCTGGCCCGAGGTCGCGGTCCTGATGCTGTCTCAGTACGTGGAGGAGCGTTACGCCGCGGACCTGCTGGCCACGAACACGGCCGCGGTCGGCTACCTGCTCAAGGACCGCGTCGCCGACGTGACGGACTTCATCGACGCCCTTGAGCGGGTCGCGGCCGGCGGCACCGCGCTCGATCCCGAGGTCGTCTCGCAGCTGCTGCTGCGGCGGCACAACGATCCGCTGGACCGGCTCACGCCGCGCGAGCGCGAGGTGCTGGCGCTGATGGCGGAGGGCCGCTCGAACGCCCGGATCGCGCAGATCCTGGTGATCACGGAGAGCGCGGTCGGCAAGCACATCAACAACATCTTCACGAAGCTCGACCTGCCGCCAGACGAGGGCGACCATCGCAGGGTCCTGGCAGTCCTGCGCTTCTTGGGCAGCGGTTCTTGACCGTGCTCTCCGAACTACTCACGGGGCAACGGAGGTTACCGGGGTGAATGAGTCCTTTGAGTTTGAAGACGCCAGGCCGCCGCACGCGGACGGTCCGACGCGGGTAGACGGTCCGGCTCGCAAAGGCCAGCGCGCGCTGTGGTACGGCATCGCGGGGATGACGGCCGTCGTCACCATCGGGGCGGTCGGCCTGCCACAGGTCGGCTGGCTCGCGGCGCAGACCACCACGACCACATGGACCACACGGCACCCGATCACGGCAGTCGAGATCGACGTCACCGGCGGTGATCTGACCGTCCAGCCGTCCGCCGGCGGCGACGAGGTCTCGCTGCGCCAGACCCTGACCTGGACCATCAACAAGCCGCAGATCACCGAGACCTGGCAGGGCGGCACGCTGCTGATCACCGAGGACTGCGCGGCGCCTTCGTTCACCGTGGTCAATCCGTGCGGCGCGAGTCTGGTGCTTACGGTGCCCGCGACGGTATCCGTGCAGTCCACCCTCGACTCGGGCTCAGTGCAGGTCAGAGGCATGACCGGGAGCGTGAACGCCCGAGCGCGGTCCGGCGACATCGATCTTGAAGACGACAGCGGCACGCTCCTGGCGCGGGCGGATTCCGGGGAGATCCACGGCGCCGGGCTGGCTTCGCAGCAAACCAGCGCTCAGACGCTTTCCGGAGATATCGATCTCGCGTTCACGAGCGCACCGATGTCGGTCTCCGCGTCGGTCGCCTCTGGCAACGTGATCGTCACCGTCCCGCACGGCGCAACGTACCGCGTCTCCGGCCAGACCTCCTCCGGCAGCCGCAACATCGAGCAGAACATCGAGGACGATTCGTCGCCGCGCACCATCACGATCAGTTCGCTGTCCGGCGACGCCTTACTTAGTTACGCGGGCGATAACTGATGCTGTGACCGCTTTGCGGTTAACCTGGTCACCGTGGGTGCCGCGGGCGTCACACACGCGTCCGCCGCGCCACGCCCTGATCGAGCAGGCGAAAGTCGCGGCGACGAGGAGAACCGATGCCAGCGTCCGAACCAATCGTCATCGTCGGAGCGAGCCTGAGCGGCGCCAAGGCCGCCGAGGCGCTGCGCGCGAAGGGCTACGACGGCCGGATCGTGCTGATCGGCGAAGAGGAGCACCTGCCGTACGAGCGCCCGCCGCTGTCGAAGGACTATCTGATCGGCAAGAGCGAGCGCGAGAAGGCGTTCGTACACCCGGAGCCCTGGTATGCCGAGCACGAGGTCGAGCTACGGCTCGGCAGCCACGTCTCCTCGATCGAGCGCGCGGCGCATCAGGTCCGGCTGGCCGACGCCTCGCGGCTCGGCTACAGCAAGCTGCTGCTCGCCACCGGCGCCAGCCCGCGTCACCTTCCCGTGCTCGGCGGAAACGCGGACCGCGTCCTCTACCTGCGCACCATCGACGACTCGGAGCGGCTGAAGGCGCTGTTCGGCCAGATCCAGCGGCTCGTCGTAGTCGGCGCCGGCTGGATCGGGCTTGAGGCCGCGGCCGCGGCGCGGGGTGCGGGAGTCGAGGTCACCGTCGTGGAGACGGCGGAACTGCCGCTGCTGCGCGTGCTCGGCCCGGAGATGGGCCGGCACTTCGCCGACCTGCACCGCCGCAACGGGGTCGAGTTCCGCTTCGGCGAGGTGGTGAACGAGATCACCACCGAGGGCGGCTACGCGACCGGCGTGCGGCTGCGCGACGGCTCGGTCCTGCCGACGGACGCCGTCCTGGTCGCGGTCGGCGTGGCGCCGAACACCCAGCTGGCCGAGGACGCCGACCTGGCCGTGGACGACGGCGTGCTCGTCGACGCCTCGCTGCGTACCGAGGACCCGGACATCTTCGCGGTCGGCGACGTGGCCCGCGCGCACCACCCGAGATACGACAAGCGCATCCGGGTCGAGCACTGGGCCAACGCGCTCAACCAGCCCGAGGTGGCCGCGGCGGCGATGCTGGGCGAGCAGGCCCAGTACGACCGGCTGCCGTACTTCTTCACCGACCAGTACGACCTCGGCATGGAATACCTCGGTTACGTCGAGCCCGGCGGCTACGACCGGCTGGTCACCCGCGGCGACCCGGCCGGCGGCGAGTTCATCGCCTTCTGGCTCTCCGCAGGCCGGGTGCTGGCCGGGATGAACGTCAACGTCTGGGACGTCGGCGACCAGATCCGTGCCCTGATCGAGTCAGGGCTGTCAGGGCACAGCGTCGACCCGGAGCGGCTGGCCGACCCGGACACGCCGCTGGAGTCGCTGGTCTCCGGCTGATCGGGTCGTCGGCCCGGTCAGGTGGCCAGGGCCGTGAAGTTGCGCCCGGCCGACTCCCAGCTCGCTTCGAGCCGGAAACCGAGCGGCCGGGCCAGCGCGAGCAGCGCGCTCGCGCCGACGCTGGCCCACGGCACCGGCGCACCGTGCTCGCCGAGACGCAGCTCGTGCCGTTCATCCAGCTCGCCGGCCGCCGTCTCGACCAGCAGCCGGCCGCCGCGCGGGCGCAGCAGGGCCTTGATGCGGGCGAGCAGCGCCTGCGGATCGCCGCCGATCCCGATATTGCCGTCGATCAGCAGCGCGTACGGCCAACGGCCCTCGCCCGGCAGCCGGTCGAACACTGAGCGCCGCAGCGCGGTTGCCCCGGCGGCGCGTGCGATGAGCAGCGCGACCGGCGTCACATCCACGCCCAGCGACGGGATACCGCGCCGGGCCAGCTCGGCGGCGAGCCGGCCCGGTCCGCAGCCGATGTCGAGAGTCGGCCCGGTACATCGGTCCAGCAGGGAACTGTCGGTCTCGTCCGGAGCCGCCGCGTACTTCGCCACGTCGAGATGGAAGACCGCTCCGCTTTCGCAGCGCAGCAGGATCGGCTCGTGCTCCTGCGGCGAGGTCCGGGAGGAATGCGACGCGTGCCGTGGGCCGCGGTCGATCGTCTGCCACAACGCGCGTTCGTACCCTGACGAGACCGGCCCGCTCCAGCTCGCGGCCGCCGTGTGCGCGTCGTCGTGAGTGTCAGCACTCGGCGGTGCGATCTCGACCGTGGCGTCCGGTTCGTCCCGGCCCGGCACGATGCCGCCGAGCAACGCGGCGAATCGAGAATCAGGGGCTTGCTGCGCGGCGGCCCGCGCATCCGCCTCGTGGTCGACGTCCCGCAGCGTCGGCAGGACGCTGATGCGCAGGTCGGCGGCGACGAGTCGGTCATGCTGGTGCTTACCGGTGTCGTCGCGCGACATGGGCACGCCGACGAGCAGGTCGTTCACGCGCGGGTGACCCGGCTCGCGCAGCCCCAGCGCCCAGAAACCGCCGTCCTCCGCCGGGCCGAAGACCGCGTCCGCGTCGGCGTAGGAACCGGCCGTCCCGGAGCCGGCCATGCCCGCGCCGAGCGCCAGCAGGCCCTTGGCCAGCACCTCGGCCGTCACCTGCGGGGTGTCCATCCCCACCAGCAACGCGGGGCCGCGATCGATCCGGGCTGCTTCGGCGAAGGCCGCCGCCAGCCGCAGATCCAGCGTGCCCGGCACCTGAGGCACGATCTCCAAGCCGTCCCGCAGCGCGGCCGGAAGCCAGTCCCCTGCTTCGCCGTCCAGGACGAGCAGCCGGTGATCGGCCGGCGCCCGGCGGACCGCGTCCAGCGTGTCCAGCAGCGCGGCCCGAGCCAGCGACGCGGCCTGCTTCGGCGTGAACGGCGGGGAGAGGCGGGTCTTGACGCGGCCGGGGACCGGTTCCTTGGCGATGACGATCAGGGTGCTCATCGACTGGTCGCCTCCCGCCAGACCCGGTTCATGTCCCGGATCGCCTGGAGCGTGCCGGTGAGCGTCCCGGTGACCTTCGACTTGCCGGTGCGCGGCGCGTATTCGACTTCTGTCTCATCGATCCGCCATCCCGAGCGCGCGGCCGCGAGCACGGTCTCCAGCGGATAGCCGGAGCGGCGGTCCGCGACGCCGAGTTCGAGCAGCGCTTCCCGGCGCGCCGCGCGCATCGGGCCGAGGTCGCGCAACTGCACTCCGGCGCGCCGCAGCCGGAAGGCGAGCACCTGGTTCGCGAAGCGCGCGTGCGGCGGCCACGCCCCGGCGCCGACCGGGCGGCGCCGACCGAGCACGAGGTCTGATTCGCCCTTCAGTACCGGTTCCGCGACCCGCGGCAGCTGGCGGGGATCAAGCGAGCCATCGCAGTCGCAGAAGCAGACGACCGGCGCGGTCGCCGCGGAAAGGCCGGCGTGGCAGGCTGCGCCGAACCCGCGCCGCTGCTCCGTCACGACCAGCGCGCCGAGCTCGGCGGCCAGCCGCGCGGAATCGTCGGTGGACCCGTTGTCCACCACGATCGCTCGATATCCCTCGGGCAGACGCCCCAGGACGTAGGGCAGCGCGCCCTCCTCATTCAGGCACGGCAGGACGACATCGACGAGTGGCACAGCGGGCTCCTGGGCAGCGAAGACTGGGGTGGGGGAGAGTTCGGCGGCGGAAGATTGATCGGCGGTGACTGAGAAGGTGTCGAACGCACGGGACGCGTCAGGTGTGCGCCGCTGCCGTCGTATGCGCAAAGCCGTCCCCGTGAGCACGACGACCAGCGCGAAGCCGTAACCGCATCGCAGGGAGTTGACCAGATCAAGGCCGAGTGGCTGCGTGATCTGGGAGATGTAGACCGGCACCGCCAGCGCCAGCCATTCCCCTCGGCCATCGAGCGCGACCAGTGCGACGAGCAGGATCGCATACCACTGGAAGACCGGCGTCGTGACGAACATCGTCACGCCCGCGATCACCAGCGTCCCGCGCCACGGCCGGCGCGGATCGCCGCGCAACAGCACGGCCAGGCTGGTCGCGCCGACGATCAGCACCGCCGCCGCGCCGCACCACGCGTCCGGCAGCACGGCGTTGAGCAGCATGAATCCGCCGCCGCCCTGGTAACCCTGCTCGCGCAGGTAGCCGGGGATGAAACCGATCACCTTCGCGCCGACCGCGATCACGTGCGGCACGTACACGGCCACGAAGGTCGTCGCGACCGTCGTGGCGATGAGGATCGGCCGGCGCCGCAGCACGGCCGGCATCGCCATCGCCGGAGTCAGCTTCGCGCCGACGCCGAGGCCGAGGATCAACGAGCCGATCAGGTAGCGCCGGCGCGCGAGCCTGCCGCCCGGGTCGGCCCGGGCCGCCAGCGCGAGATAGCCCAGCGCGCCGACGGTGAGCAGCGCGGCCAGCACGTCGACGTGCGCGCCGTTCCCGGTTTCGAAGGCGATCAGCGGGCACCACGCCCACAACGCCGCGAGTCGCGGGTTGCGGCCGAGCCTGCGCAGGGAGAGCAGCAGCGCGATCGTCGTGGCGAGGGCAAGCAGCACCGCCGCCAGCTGGATCGGCTTGTAGCGGCTGCCCGGCGGCGAGACGGCGTGCACGGCGAGGAAGTACGCCTCGGAGACCGGCGGGTAGATCGTGTGCACGGCGGGCCGGTTGATCAGCGAACAGCCGCCGATCAGCCTGCCGCCGTCCAGGTTGGGCTGCCCCATCCCGACGCACCAGCGCGTCTTCTCCTCCGGCCACAGCCAGGGGTCGCGCAGTCCGTCGAGCTGCGGTGCGGCGGGGACGTAGGCGTAGGGGTCGATCCCGGCGGCTTGCACCCGGCCGTCCCAGACGTAGCGGTAGAGGTCGTCGCTGGTGCGTTCGGGCGCGGTGGCGTTGGCGATGCCCGCCGCGAGCCCGCCGAGCAGGATCAGCACGACGGCGGCGCGTACCGGAACCTCGCGCACCAGCAAGACCGCGGCCGCGAAGGCCAGCCACGCCCCGCCGAACAGCAGGATCGTCGGCCAGACCGAGCCGTGCGCCGGCGGGAGGTGCACGCGTTCGGCGAGGCAGGTGACGATTCCCGCGACCGCGAAGGCGCACAGGACCGTCATCGTCGACGCGCGCAGCCGGGATCGGGCGGGCTGTTCCCCGGGGACGTAAGGCTTTGATGCCGCATCTGATACGGGCTCGCGGTTGTCGGCCTGGTTCGGGTCGCGGCGATCCGGCGCCGACCTCGGTGCCGGTATCGTTCCGGGCGGCGCGGCCTGCGCCGCGCCGGTGTGCGGAGAACTGCCCGAACCTCGCCCGGTAGATCTTGTGGAGCCCATAGCGCACCACCGTGTCAGCCGCGCCGCCGGAAGGCCCGTCTTCGGCGGTGGCCGTAAGAGCTCCGTAATCGCCAGGTCCGCCAGTTCTTACGGAGTAAAGAACCGCATGCCGCGAGGGTTCCGGGCCTTGCGCCGCGGCTTAGAGTGGTCGGAATGGAAGCCAGCGCTGACGTGCTCGTCGTCGACGACGACCCCACCGTGTCGGAGGTCGTCGCCGCGTATCTGCGTCGCTGCGGCCACCGGGTCAGGCTCGCCGCGGACGGGCCGAGCGCGGTGGCCTCCGCGCACCTCAAGCGGCCCGACCTGATCGTGCTCGACCTCATGCTGCCCGGATTCGACGGCTTCGAGGTCTACCGGCGCATCCGCCGGCTCGGCCCGGTGCCGGTCATCATGCTGACCGCGCGCGGCGAGGAGCATGACCGGATCCTGGGCCTGGAACTCGGCGCGGACGACTACGTCACCAAGCCGTTCAGCCCGCGCGAGCTGTCCCTGCGCGCCAACTCGGTGCTGCGCCGGGCCAGGCACGCCGCGGCCCCGCCCGACCAGGCCGCCGACATCCGGCGGGTCGGCGATCTCGAGGTCGACGTCACCGGCCACCAGGCGACCAGGGGCGGCGAGCCGCTCTCGCTCACCGGCCGGGAGTTCGACCTGCTCGCCTTCCTCCTCGCGCATCCCGGCCAGGCCTTCACCCGCGCCGAGCTGATGCAGCTGGTCTGGGGCTGGGACTACGGCGACCAGTCCACGGTGACCGTGCACGTGCGCCGGCTGCGCGAGAAGATCGAGCAGGACCCGGCCGAGCCGCGGCTGCTGGTCACGGTCTGGGGCGTCGGCTATCGGCTCGACCCGCCGGAGGCGCAGGAATTACCGGAGCCGCCCCTTGCGGCCCGCCGCACTGAACCGGCGCAGCGCAGCCAACGTGGTCAGGCTGACGTGTCCCCGAACGTGTCCGGCAACCACCCGCCGGCCAGCCAGTCCCGTCCGTCCACCGACCCGGCCCGACCCGGCCCGCCTTCCGGAGCGCACCAGTGAGCGACAACGTCCTGATCGTCTTGATCGGTGGCGGCAGTTCGATCGGCGTCGGCGTGCTGGGCCTGCTCGTGCTGCGCATGCTGCGCGGCCGCTCGATGCGCCTGAAACTCTTCGCGGTGGCCATGTTCACCGTGCTGGCGATGGTCGCCGGAGTGCTCGCCGCCGCGCAGAAGATGTTCCTCTCCAAGCACGACTTCGGCGTCGCGCTCGTGGTGTGCATCGCGGCCGGAGTCGTCGCGCTCGCCATGGCGATACCGCTGGCCCGCAGCGTCACCGCGGACAGCCGCGCGCTGCGCAACGCGATGCGCGCGCTCGGCGACGAAGGCAGCGACTTCGACTTCCCGTCCTCCCGCGCCGGCCGGCACGCGGCCCCGGGCCCGCTGCCGGAACGGGCAGGTCCGGTCTCCCTCGCCACCGCGGAACTCGACGACCTCAGCCGCGAGCTGGCCATCACCGCGGCGCGGCTGGCCGACTCCCGCGAGCGCGAGCGCGCCCTGGAACGCTCACGCCGCGAGCTGGTCGCCTGGGTCTCGCACGACCTGCGCACGCCGCTGGCCGGCCTGCGGGCGATGGCGGAGGCGCTGGAGGACGGCGTCGCGACCGACCCGCTGCGCTACCACACCCAGATCCGCATGTCGGTGGACCGGCTGGCCGGGATGGTGGACGACCTGTTCGAGATGTCCCGGATCCACGCCGGTGCGCTGCGCCTCACGCTTGAGCGCGTGCCGCTGACCGATCTCGTGGACGAGGCGGTGATCGGCGCCGATCCGCTCGCCAGGGCCTGCGGCGTGGCGCTGGAGGCGGATGTGCGCACCCCGCTGGCCGTGCGCGTGGATCCGCGGGAGCTGTCCCGGGCGCTGACCAACCTGGTCGCCAACGCGATCCGGCACACCCCGAGCGCCGGCGAGGTCCGCGTCGAAGCGACCGAGCGGGACGGGCACGCGGTACTCGCGGTCGTGGACGCCTGCGGCGGCATCCCCGACGAGGACCTGGACCGGGTCTTCGAGGTGGCCTGGCGCGGCACCGCGGCCCGCACCCCCGAGCCTCTCGCGGGCGCCGGCCTCGGGCTGGCCATCGTGCGCGGCATCGTCGAAGCGCACGCCGGCGAGGTGGACGTGCGTAACGTGGTCGGCGGCTGCCGGTTCGAGGTCCGGCTGCCGGTGCCGGTCGGCTGAGCGGCCGCGGCGCGGCCGAGCGACCGGGCCGAGGCGGATCGGCGCTCGGGGCCGATCCGCTGTCGGTCCGCCTCCCTAGACTGGCGGCATGACGACCACGGCCGAGAGCACGACGTACGTGGCGCTGCTCGCGGCGGTCAACGTCGGGAAGCGCAAGGTTCCGATGGCCGACCTGCGCGAGCTGCTCGCCGGGCTGGGCTACCTGGACGTGCGCACCTACCTCGCCAGCGGCAACGCCGTCTTCGATGTGCCGCACGCCACGGCGGACGCGCCCGACCCGGCCGCGATCGCCGCCCGGATCTCGGCGGCGCTCGCGGAGCGGTTCGGCTTCGAGGTGCCCTGCCTGGTGCGCACCGGGGCGTACCTCAACGCCGTGATCAAGGCGTGCCCGTTCCCGGCGGAAACCCTGGAAGGCAAGCAGCTGCACGCGGTCTTCTACTCGACCGACGTCACCGCGGACCGCTATGCCGACATCGACCAGCCGGCCTTCCTCCCGGAGGAGTTCCGGCTCGGCGAACAGGTCATGTACCTCTACGCGCCGAACGGGCTCGGCCGCTCCGAGCTGGCCGCCGCGCTGGCGAAACCGGCCGGCCGCCTGAAGGGAATCATCGCGACCGGCCGGAATTGGAACACCGTCAAGGCGTTGGCGGAAATGGCTTCCGCAGCCGGTTAGCCTCCTCAGCCGAGGTGGCTCAGCCCACTGCGCAGGTCGTCCGCGCTCATGCACGGGACGAGCTCGACGTGGGCGCCGAGCTGGAGCCAGAACGGCTCACACGTCGATACGATCGACGACTCGTCGGGCAGGTCGACCACCAGCAACATCGCGCGGTGCCCGTTGTGCGGGTAGAAGTACGCGGCCTCCGGCTTGAGCGTGCCCAGGACCTCTTCCACCGCCTTGCCCATGCTGCCGTCGCTGATCTGCTTGTTGGCGACCTCGGTGTCCAGCTCCACCGTCAGCATCGTGCGCATCGGACCATCTCCCTCCTCGGCCACGCCCGGCGGACGTCGCCGACTGCCGTGACAAGTCGGCGGCGCCGCGGGGCGCGGCACGAAGCGGGCGGCAGCCGAGTGCGCCGTCGGCAGGTCCTTGTCACGGAGACTGCTCCGCAAGCCCGGCGCGCGCAAGGAACGGTCGAGCCTTGTGCTCGCGCGCTCACCTGAATGGGTCTAAGTGAACCGATGGTCAGCTGAGCGCGCGGGCGGGAACCGTGCGGGCGGCGCGTTGAGCGCTAGCTCGCCTTGTACTCGTAGACCGTCGTGGCCACCACGCAGACGCCCGGCTGCACGACCTCGACCCGCAGGATGCCGGTCGTCGGGTCGTAGTCCAGGCCCTCGGCCTCGAAGCTGCCCGAGCAGATGCTGTTGGTTTGCGGAATCGGCCCCAGGTCGGTGACGTGGCCGGTGACGTCGCCCCCGGTCGGCGCATGCGCCAGGTCCACCTCCAGCAGCGGCTTCGGGTCCGGGAAGAGCGACTGGCTGCTGTCGTCCGAGGAGCAGATCAACTTGGTGGCGGTGACGAAGTCGCAGCCCTGCACGTCGGCGACCTGGTGGTCGAGCTGGACGTACCCGGACAGCGCGAGGCTGCCGCCGTTCGGCGCGGTCTGCGGGTTGAGGATCGGCGTCGGGTAGATCTGCAGATGCGACATGGTGTCCCACTCGCCCGCGATCATCCACTGCGTGTCCGGGGAGACCGCGACGAACGAGTTGTTGTACTCCTCACCGGGCAGCAGGGTGTGCGTGTATTCGTAGGCTGATCCTGAGGGCGTCGTGACGCGGAACATCTTCGAGGTCGGAGACGAGGAGCCGCTCTGGTAGGCGTCGAAGATGTAACCGGCGGCCGAGTCCGGGTCGCCGACGTGGTTCCAGCCCTCGATCCGCACGCCGAGCGGGATCGAGGCGTCGCCGCGGTAAAGCTGGTATGAGGCGGCGCCGGCCGGGTCGACGGTGGCCACGCCCTGACCTGCGGTCAGGCTGTTCTCCAGGTAGTGGGTGACCTGAGTCCAACCGGTAATGCCGGTCGCGGCGTGGGCGGCCGAGGCGGGCAGGACGGCGGCTAGAAGTCCGGCCGCGGCCGCGGCAGCGAGGGTGCGGGTGTGGGTACGGGTACGTGGGTGAATAAGTAGGCGCATACCCCTAGCTCAGCATTGCGCGCCTGCCGGGACAACGAACTGGGCGAGACCATCGGCAAAACTTACGGCAGGTGCCCAGCCGAGCTCGGTGCGCAGCCGCAGATTCGAGGCGGTCACGTGCCGCACGTCGCCGAGCCGGTACTGGCCGGTGACCACCGGCGCGGGCCCGCCCATCGCCTCCGCCAGACCCGCGGCGAGCTCGCCGACCGTACGCGGCGTGCCGCTGCCGACGTTGAACGCCCGACCGGCGCCCGGATCCGCCTTTCCGGTCCATTCCAGGGCCGCGACGTTAGCCGTCGCGATGTCTCGCACGTGCACGAAGTCGCGCCGCTGCCCGCCGTCCTCGAAGACCCGCGGCGGCCGTCCGGCCTGCAGCTCGGAGCGGAAGATCGCTGCGACGCCGGCGTACGGCGTGTCGCGCGGCATCCGCGGCCCGTAGACGTTGTGGTACCGCAGCATCGCGACCGTCCCTTCGGCGGCGCGTGCCCACGAGGTCGCCAGGTATTCCTGTGCCGCCTTGGTCGCGGCGTAGACATTGCGGGGGTCGAGCCTCGCGTCCTCGTCGACCATGCCGGGGGCCAGCGCCTCGCCGCAGTGCGGGCATGGCGGTTCGAAGCGGCCTTCCGCCAGGTCCGCGGTGACGCGCGGTCCCGGTTCCACCCGGCCGTGCTCGGCGCAGTCGTAACGGCCCTCGCCGTACACGACCATCGACGATGCGAGCGAGAGCCTTGATACACCGGTGCGCGCCATCGCGGCGAGCAGCACCGCCGTGCCGAGGTCGTTGCACCCCGCGTAATCCGGCGCGTCGTCCAGGTTGAGCCCGAGGCCGACCATCGCCGCCTGGTGGCACACCGCGTCGACTCCGCGCAGGGCGCGCTCGAGGGCGTCCGCGTCGCGCACGTCGGCCCGGATGAACTCGACCCCGGCCGGGATCCGCTCCCGCGACCGCTCGGGTTCCGGATGCACGGCCGGCAGCAGCGCGTCGAACGCCACCGCCTCGTGCCCCGAGTCCAGCAGCGACTCGACGATGTGCGATCCGATGAATCCGGCGGCTCCGGTGACGAGTACCCTCATGGCAGCCACGCTAGGCGGCGGAGCAGGGCAGGGGGAAAGGGCGGCGCGCGGGCGTCACGGCTTCGTAAGGAGTGGCGCAGGTGGCGCGCGTTCACACCGCGTGGGCGCGGCGCCGGATCCGCAAGGCGTCCGCACTCGGCGGCCGCCGTCGAAACTCCGCCGAAATATGCTGGTACCGGCGGTGCCGGATGGTAACGAGAGCTAAGCTCTCAGCGTTCGTACTGCACGGGCCATGGTCCACAAAGGGGCGGTCAGTTGGTGAAGCGCACGTCTCGGGATATCCGCCGGGCCAATCGCAATGAGCTGCTGCGCTACGTGATCGCGCAGTCGCCGGTCTCTCGGCAGGAGCTCGCCGCGGCCACCGGGCTCAGCCTGGCCACGGTCGCCAACCTGGTCGGAGAACTGCTCGAGCGCGGCGTGCTGGTGGAGGTCGGCTTCGAGGACTCGGACGGCGGGCGGCCGCGGGGTCTTGTCGCCATGAAGGCCGACGGCGGCGCGCTGATCGGCGTCGACGTCGCGGAGACGTACATCCACGTCGAGCTGTTCGACCTGGCGCTTCGACTGCTGGCCCGGGCCGAGGAGCCGCTGTCCGCAAGCGAGAACCGGCCGGAGCAGGTGGTCGGGCACATCGCCTCCGGGGTGCGCACGGTGCTCTCCGACGCCGGGGTGGACGCCGGGCTGGTCTTCGGCGTCGGGGTCAGCATGCCGGGACAGGTCGAGCGCGAGGGCGGCCTTTCCGTCTTCGCGCCCAACTGGAACTGGCACGAGGTGCCGCTGCGCGAGCTGCTCGCCGAGCAGCTCGAGTTCCCGATCTACCTCGACAATCCGCTGATGGCCTGCACCGTCGCCGAGCTCTGGTTCGGCGCGGCACGCGGCTGCGACGACGTCGTGGTGGTCAACCTCGGCACCGGCGTCGGCGCCGGGATCGCGGTGGGCGGTTCGCTCTACCGCGGCGCGTCCAACACCGCGGGGGAGTGGGGGCACACCACGCTGGTCCTGGACGGCCGGGCCTGCCACTGCGGCGCGATGGGCTGCGTTGAAGCGTACGTCGGGTCGCTGGGCATCATCAACACACTGCGAGAGGTCGACCCGGACAGCGCCCTGCTGCGCGCGGATCAGACCGCTGCGATCGACGCGCTGGCCGAGGCGCTGGCCAAGGGCGAGGCGGCTGCGGTCGAGACGGTCAAGCGCACGGCGCGGTACCTCGGCGTGGCGGTGGGCAACCTGGTGAACCTGCTCAACCCACAGGTGATCGTGCTCAGTAGCTGGGTGGCGGCGCGCCTCGGCGACGCGCTGGTCACCGGCATGCGCGAGGCGGTGGCGGAGCACGCGCTGCCGCGGCCGCTCGAGCACACCCGCATCATGCTGTGCCCGATCGCGACCAACCCGGTGAGTCTGGGCGCCGCGACTTTCGCGCTCGAGGGAGCGCTCGCACCAAGCCGGTCGTAGCACGCCGGGCCCGGCGCGCAGCCCGTCGCGGCGCCGCCGGCTGTGGGAATGTCCGTGTTCGTCGATGTCGGCGTGCCATGTGCTGCTCGCGACTTTCTCTATGGGGTTGACGAAGGGGTGGCGACCGGTTAGCTTTCCGGTCCGCGCGCCCTGACGCATCGCTCTCAGAGAGGAGAGCAGCAGTGTCCCGATCCTTGGAGCGGTCGCTCTTACGCACCGTTCTCGCCGGACTGGCCGCCCTCGCGCTCGTCGCCGGGACCCATCCCGAGGCACCGAATCAGACCGCTGCCGGCCTCGCGCCGGCCGCATCCTCCGTCGCCCAGATCACCGCGCCCGCGCAGACCGTCGCGGGCTTCGGCGCCTCCGGCGCCTGGTGGGTCAATGACCTGGCCAACTTCTCCGCGGCCAACCAGGCGAAGGCGGCCTCGCTGCTGTTCACCACGGCCGGGCTGGACCTGAGCCAGTACCGGTACAACATCGGCGGCGGCGGAGTGGGCGTCGCCAGCGGTCCGCGGGCCGCGCCCACCTTCCTGACCTCGTCAGGGTCCTACGACTGGACGAAGGACCCGACCGGCCAGTACTTCCTCAAGGCGGCCGCGGCCGACGGCGTGCCCGACCTGATCGGCTTCGTCAACAGCGCCCCCGAGCAGTACACCAGCAACAACCAGAGCTGCGCCGGCACCCTGGTCGCCGCGGACGAGGCCGCCTACGGCAGCTACCTCGCCACCGTGGCCTCGCACTTCGCCGCGCAGGGCGTGACGCTGAACGAGATCAGCCCGATGAACGAACCCGACAACAGCTTCTCGAGCTGCAGCCAGGAGGGAATGGCCGTTCCCGCCTCCGAGCGCGCCGGAACGATCGACGCGGTCGGCTCGGCGCTGCGGTCGGCCGGCCTGTCGACGAAGGTGATCGCGGACGAGTCGAGCAAGACCACGCAGCTGCTCTCCGAGGCGCCGACCTGGCTCGCCGACGCGAACGCGCCCTCGTACACCGCGGCGATCGCGCACCACACCTACGACTTCCCGGGCGCGACGCAGATGGAGCTGGTCGCGGCGCTCGGCGACGTGAACAGCAAGGCCAAGTGGGCCACCGAGATCTGCTGCCAGGTCACCGGCGGCGGCTACGGCGCGCAGTACGACCCCACCATCTCCGGCGGCGTCGCCCTCGCGAAGATCGTCTACAACGACTTCGCGTACGGCGACGACAGCGCGTTCCAGTGGTGGACCGCCCTCTCCCCGGTCATGGGCTGCGACCCGACGACCAGCTCCACCTGCGCGACCAGCGTCAACTCCAGCGGCTACAACGACGGGCTCATCTACTACAACCCGAACTACGCCGCCGACAACGATCAGAACTTTTACATCTCGAAGCGCTTCTACGTCCTCGCGCAGTACAGCAGATTCGTCCGGCCGGGGGCGGTCAGATACGGCCTGAGCGGCGCCCCCTCCGGCGTGCAGGCCCTGGCCTTCTGGGCGAACAACGCCTGGACGGTCGTGGCCACCAACACCAACTCCGCGGCCACCTCGTTCAGCCTGAACCTGAACAGCGGCACGATCACGTCGCAGGGTGCTTACCGCACCAGCGCGAGCGAGAACGTGGCGAGCATCGGTGCGCCCTCGATCTCCGGCTCGACGATCAGCACCTCGCTGCCGGCCCAGAGCGTGAGTACCTTCGTCCTCGGCAGCTCCGGTCAGCCCGGCAGCGGCGGCGTGAGCGCATCGGAGCTCGTGGGCGCCCAATCCGGCCGCTGCCTCGCGGTGCCGGGCAGCTCGACCACGAACGGCACCCAGGTCGACATCGAGACCTGCTCCGCCGCGTCGAACCAGGAGTTCACGCTGCAGCCCGACGGCACGGTCACCGTCTACGGCAACAAGTGCCTCGACGCCTACCAGCAGGGCAAGTCCGCCGGCACGATCGTCGACATCTACACCTGCAACGGCGGCAGCAACCAACGCTGGGAGCTGCATCCCGATGGGTCGCTGACCAACAGCGAATCCGGGCTCTGCCTCGACGTCATCGGCCAGAAGACCGCCTCGGGTTCGCTGGTCGACCTGTGGACCTGCAACGGCGGAGGCAACCAGCTCTGGTCGCAGGGCTGATCCGCTGACACCCCGGGGCCGTCCGCTCAGCCGCGGGCGGCCCCGGGCCCGGCGCTCGGCTGGCTGCTCCGAATGAGCGATAAGTCGCGGTGCCGGTTACCTGCGGTTGAGCTCGACCCGCCCTGCGTCGCCGCGCCCGGTTAGGGTCTGGATATGGCGACCGCGACGAGCTCACTCCGAGTCCCCCGCTCATGAGCATCGAGCCGCTGCTTCCCGAGAACCCCGCGCTGCTGACCGAGCCCGGCGGCCTGACCGCGGCGCAGGTCGCCGAGCGGATCGCGGACGGCCGCGGCAACGAGGTCCCGGTCCGCTCCAGCCGCTCGCTCGCCGCGATCCTCCGCGCGAACGTGCTGACCTGGTTCAACGGGCTGATCGGCGCCCTGTTCGCGATCATGCTCGTGGTCGCGCCGATCCAGGACGCGCTGTTCGGCTTCGTGATCGTGTTCAACGCGGCGATCGGCATCGTGCAGGAGTGGCGGGCCAAACGCACCCTGGACTCGCTGGCCATCGTCGGCGAGGCCCGGCCGCGCGTGCGCAGGGACGGCGCCGAGATCCAGGTGGCCGCATCCGAGTTGGTGCAGGACGATCTCGTGCTGCTCGCGGCCGGGGACAAGATCCCGGTGGACGGGATCGTCCTGGAGGCCGAGGCGCTCGAGGTCGACGAGTCGCTGCTGACCGGCGAGGCCGATCCGGTGACCAAGCGCCCCGGCGACGCAGAGCGCGATACCAGCCAACTGCACAGCGCCAATCAACTGCACGGCGCCAATCAACTACACGGCGCCAATCAACTACTTTCTGGCTCGTTCGTCGTCGCCGGCTCCGGCACGATGCTCGCCACCAGGGTCGGCCCGGACGCACACGCGGCGAAGCTGGCGGCCGAGGCGCAGCAGTTCACGCTCGTGCGCTCCCAGCTGCGTGACGGCATCAACCGGATCCTGCGCTACCTCACCTACCTGCTCATCCCGGCCGCCGCGCTGCAAGTGGTCGTCCAAGCCGGCGTGGCCGGAGGGTTCAGCCGCGACGGGATCAGCCGGACGGTCGCCGGGATCGTGCCGATGGTGCCGGAAGGGCTGGTGCTGCTGACCTCGGTCGCTTTCGCGGTCGGCGTCGTGCGGCTCGGGCGGCGGCAGTGCCTCGTGCAGGAATTGCCCGCGATCGAAGGGCTGGCGCGGGTAGACGTGGTGTGCCTGGACAAGACCGGGACGCTCACCGAGGGCGGCATGCGGCTCGCCGAGGTCAAGGTACTGGACTCCGGCGCGAGCGAGCCGGACGTGCGCCGTGTCCTCGGTGCGCTCGGAGCCGCCGAGGAACGGCCGAACGCCACGATGGCCGCGGTCATCGAGGCCTGCCCCGATCCCGGTGGATGGCGGCCGCAGGCGGTCGCGGCCTTCTCCTCGGCCCGCAAGTGGAGCGGCGTGGCCTTCGCGGACGGCCGCGGCACGTGGCTCTTCGGCGCGCCGGACGTGCTCGGCCCCGGCACCGGGGCCGCGGCGGAGGCCGAACGGCTCGGCGCGAGCGGACTGCGTGTCCTGATGCTCGCCGCGTACCCCGGCCCGCTGCCCGCCGACGGGTCCGCCGACCTGGACCGCGCCGAGGTCAGGCCGGTCGCGCTGGTGACGCTGGCGCAGCGGATCCGCGATGACGCCGCGCCGACGCTCGAGTACTTCGCCCGCCAGTCGGTCGCGCTCAAGGTCATCTCCGGTGACAACGCGGTCTCGGTCGGCGCGGTGGCCGGCGCGCTCGGCCTGCCGGGCGCTGAGCACCCGGTCGACGCGCGCGACCTGCCGGACGACCCCGAAGCGCTGGCCGCGGCGGTCGAGGCCAACTCGGTCTTCGGCCGGGTCACCCCGCGGCAGAAGCAGCGGATGGTGGCCGCGCTGCAGTCCCGCGGCCACACGGTCGCGATGACCGGTGACGGCGTCAACGACGTGCTGGCGCTCAAGAGCGCTGACATCGGGGTCGCCATGGGCTCCGGTTCGGGAGCGGCGCGCGCGGTGGCGCAGATCGTGCTGCTCGACGAGCGCTTCGCGACGCTGCCCTCGGTGGTCGCCGAGGGCAGGCGCGTGGTCGGCAACATCGAGCGGGTCTCGAACCTGTTCCTGGTGAAGTCCTTCGAGTCCTTCCTGATGGTGGTGCTGGTCGGCGTGGCGCGGCTGCCGTACCCGTTCCTGCCGCGGCACACCACCCTCATCAGCACACTGACGATCGGGACGCCGGCCTTCTTCCTCGCCCTCGCGCCCAATCTGAGCCGGGCCCGATCCGGGTTCGTGGCCAGGGTGCTGCGCTTCGCGATCCCGGCCGGATTGATCGCCGGCGCGGCCTCGTTCATCTCCTACTACCTGGCGCGGCTCGAGCCGGGCGCGCGGCTGGCCGTGGAGCAGACCAGCGCGATGGTCACCCTGTTCGTGGTGGGCATCTGGGTGCTGGCCCTGGTGGCGCGGCCGCTGGCGTGGTGGAAGACGGCGCTGATCGGCGTGATGGCCGGCGGGTTCGTGCTGGTCGCGCTGCTGCCCGTCGGCCGGCGCGTCTTCGACCTGCACTTCGGCGGCTGGCAGCAGACCCTCACGGCGCTCGCCGTGGCCGGGTGCGCGGCGGTGGCGCTGGAAGTGGTCTGGCGCCTCGACGCGCGGCGGATCGCGCGCATGCCAGCGCCAGGCAGCGGCGACTAGTGTCCTGACTCAGGACACTAGCGACGAGCCGTCTGCCCCGGCCCCGCCTCCGGCTATTCGTCCTGCGGCCCGTCACCTTGCAAATACACATCATCGAGCTCGAACTCGCCGCGCGAAGACCCGGCGAAATCAGCCGGCTGATCCGCGGCGAGCGAGGCGCTCTTGCGCAGCTCGGCCGCAAGGTGCAGCAGCCGCGTCGCGTACGAACCGAGCCCCTCCGCGAGCTCCCTGCGGAACGGTTCCGTGCGCTCGTCGTGCCGCCCGGAAAAAGCCAGGTCGCCGGCATCGCGCAGCATGTGCAGGTGATAGGCGAGCAGGCTGCGCAGCTCATTGCGCCGCTCGGTCAGCTCCCGGTCGATCTCCAAGCGGAGCAGCTGCTCGTAGAGCAGCGAGTAGCAACGCGAGAGCCGGCCGAGCTCGAGGGCGGCGGCGTCGGGCACCGGCCACGCCCCGCCGCATTGTGCGATCGCGGCGTCCGCGCCAGGTTGCAGCGAGGCGGCCTGCGCCGCGAGGTCGGCGAGCGTCCTCACTTGCTCGCGATACGGCTGCCGCGGCCGGTCGTCACCTTCCACGCCGCTCACCGCACTCGGGTGATCCGAATGCGCATCGCGACCGGGTACCTACGCGCGAAGGCCTCCGCGTCACCGGACACCCGCCGTATGTCCGCGGCGTACTTCTCCATGTAGGGCTGGTGCTCGTGCGCGAGCGGAAAGTCCTCAAGCACCTCGGCGTCGCCGGTGAACACGACGATCTCGCCGCCGCGGCCGTTGCCGTCGAAGTTGAGCGACACCCGAGGACGGGTTCTGAGATGGGTGAGGCGGTTCGCGTCCGCGCGGTTGTAGATCAGGATCGTGTCCTCGCCCTCCCACAGGAACCACACCGGGTTGGGCTGCGGAGTGCCATCCGCGCCGACCGTGGTCAGCCACAGCACGATCTCCTCGGCGAGCCGTTCACGCACGCGCTTGCCGAAGGGGGTGGAGGAGTCGGGGAGCACTTCGGTCGCCATGCAGGGCAGCCTACGTCGTCCGCTCCCGCGAGGCGCCGCTTCATCGTTCGCGTCCGTCATCGGATCACCCGCCGAGCGCAAACCCCTCTTGCGCGGTAATAGCCTGGGCTATGGTGCGCTTATGACGCTCGCGATGGCAGCCGCCCCCTCCGCCACCGGCGGCGCTGTCGTGCTCGCCGTGGTCCTCGGGTCAGCCCTCTTACACGCATCCTGGAACGCTCTCACGCACTCGGCTCGGGACCGCGTGGCGACGATCACCTTGATGGGCCTCGCCTCCATCGGCTGCGCGCTGCCTTTGCTGCTGCTCGCTTCCGCGCCGGCCCGCGCCGCGTGGCCCTTCATCGCGGCTTCGATAGTGCTGGAGACGGCGTACTCGTACGGCTTGGTGCTCGCATATCGCTACGGCGACTTCAGCAGGACGTATCCGCTCGCCCGCGGCACCTCGCCGCTGCTCGTAGCGTTGTTCGCCACGCTCGTGCTCGGCCAGCGCGCCTCCTGGGCTCAATTGTTCGGCGTCGCCGTGGTGTGCGCAGGACTGCTCGTGCTGTCTTTCGCCGAAGGGCTGCCGCGGCGCGAGGACCTGGCCGCCGTCTGCGCCGCGGTCGCCACCGGCTGCACGATCGCGGCGTACACCATCGTCGACGGGCTCGGCGTGCGACGCTCCGGGTCAGTGCTCGGATACGTGGGGTGGACTTTCCTCGGCCAGGGCATCGGCGTCGTGCTGATCGCGGCGGCGCTGCGGCGTGGCCGCTTTCCCCGGATCTTCCACGCCGACGTGCGCCGCGGCCTGCTCGGCGGAGTGGTCGCGATGACCGCGTACAGCCTGGTGTTGTGGGCACAGACGCGCGGCACCCTTGCCGGCGTAGCGACCCTGCGCGAGACCTCGATCCTGATCGGCTGCGTGATCGGGACCGTCCTGTTCCGGGAGCGCTTCGGCGGTACTCGGCTGCTCGCCTCCCTCGGCGTCGTGACCGGCATCCTGCTCATCGCGCACGCGTGAACCAACGCGGCGCATTCGGCTTATCGAACACGGGTTTCCCTTGCTGTGTAACGCTTTTCGTCAAACTGAACATTCTCCGACGATTTCATCAGTCTCTTGAATTGATCTCGCTAAACCGGGTAGGCTGCGATCCCTGAAAAAGGGGGGAGACAGCATGTTGGCGACCGCATTTCCGGCTTCCGTGCACGCAATGCAAATGAACGGTCACATCAACGGACCGAGTACGCCTCTGCTCGCCTACACTATGTCCTGCGTCGGCTCGGCGCTCGGCCTGTCCGCCATGTCCCGGGCCCGCGCCACCACCGGCTGGATCCGCTGGCGCTGGCTCATCCTGGCCGCGGTGTCGATCGGCGGCACCGGAATCTGGGTCATGCATTTCATCGCGATGCTCGGTTACGGCATCACCGGGATTCAGATCACTTACGACCTGACCACGACGATCATCAGCATGCTCATCGCGATCGTCGTCGTCGGAATCGGCCTCGCGATCGTCGTCGCCAGAGGCGCCAGCCTGCCGGCGCTCGCCACCGGCGGATTCATCACCGGTATCGGAGTGGCCAGCATGCATTATCTAGGCATCTCCGCGATGCGCATGCCGGCCAGCGTGCATTACCGGCCGCTCATCGTCCTGGCCTCCGTGGCGATCGCCGTGGTCGCGGCCGCCGCGGCGCTGTGGGCGGCCATGAATATCCGCGGCGTCTTCGCCACCATCGGCGCGGCCATGATCATGGGCGTCGCCGTGACCGGGATGCACTACACCGGCATCGCGGCGATGCTCGTCGACTCGGCCCCGGCGCAGACCGCGTCCGGCATGACCGCCAGCTCCCTGCTCGAACCGCTGATCGGCGGGATCAGCCTGACCACCGTCGTCATCCTGTTCGTGGTCGGCCTCGCGGCCACCGAGCAGGACCTGCTCGAACAGGCCGAGATCCGAGCCGACCTGCAGAAACTCGCCGAGCGCAACAACTAGCCGGTGCTTGTCGGCGCGGTGCCGTAGCTTGTGGTGCCGTAGCTTGTACTGCGCTCGCCCCCAGCACCCGCCGCACCAGGAGGCCCCCGTTGGCGGACTCACCCGCCGCCGCCGCGATGATCGAGGTCACCGGCCTGGCCAAGACGTTCAAGACCAAGCGCGGCACGGTGGAGGCGGTGCGCGGGCTCGATCTGACCGTGCGCGCCGGCGAGATCGTCGGCTTCCTCGGCCCGAACGGCGCCGGCAAGACCACCACCCTGCGGATGCTGACCACCCTGCTGGAACCCAGCGGCGGCACCGCCGTGGTGGCCGGGGCGGATCTGCTGCGCGAGCCGACCGAGGTGCGCAAGCGGATCGGCTACGTGGCGCAGACCGGCGGCACCGACGGCGCGTGCACCGTCGCCGAGGAGCTGATCACTCAGGCCGAGCTCTACCGGCTGGGCGCGGCCGAGGCCCGGCAGCGCTGCGCCGCGCTCGTGGAGCAGCTGGACCTGACCGGGCTCGAAGACCGCTACGTCAAAACCCTGTCCGGCGGGCAGAAGCGGCGGCTGGACATCGCGCTCGGCCTGGTGCACGCCCCCCGGCTGGTGTTCCTCGACGAACCGACCACCGGCCTCGACCCGCAGAGCCGCGCCCATCTGTGGACACACGTGCGCAAGCTGCGCGACGAGCTGAACACCACGGTGTTCCTCACCACGCACTACCTCGACGAGGCCGACGCGCTCTGCGACCGGATCCTGATCATCGACTTCGGCCGGATCGTCGCGGAGGGCACCCCCGAGGAGCTCAAGCACCGCATCTCCGGCGACTTGGTGACCATCGAGCTGGCTGGTGAGGGCGACGGAGAGAAGGCGCAGTCGGCGTTGGGGGACGTCGAGGGCGTGCGGGACGCCACGCTGAGCGGCAAGACGCTGCGCGTGGTCGTCGACGCCGGCGGCCAGCAGCTGATGGGCATCATGCGCGCGCTCGACTCGGCTGTGGTACCGATCGCGTCGATCCAGCTGGCCCGCCCGACCCTCGACGACGTGTTCCTCACGCTCACCGGCCGCTCGCTGCGCGATGACAGCCCCGGCTCCGGTGCGCCGCCGCAACCCGGCGACGCGGGCGGCAGCCCGGACGACGCCGGTAATCCGGCCGACTCCGCCGCCCACGATGACGCCTCCGCTCCGAGCGACGCGACCGGGAGCCCCCGATGAGCCTTGCCAGCACCCTGCGAGACACCCGCCTGATCTTCCGCCGGCAACTGCGACTCTCGCTGCGTAACCCCGCGTGGCTGATCATCGGGGTTATCCAGCCGATCCTGTACCTGGCCCTGTTCGGGCCGCTGGTGAAGCATTTCGTCAGCGCTCCCGGCGCATCCTCGGACCAGGCCTGGCGGATCTTCGTGCCGGGCCTGCTGGTACAGCTCGGCCTGTTCGGCAGCCTCTTCGTCGGCTTCGCGATCATCGCCGAATGGCGCGCCGGGGTGATCGAGCGGATGCGGGTCACCCCGGTCAGCCGATTCGCGCTGCTGTTCGGCCGGGTGCTGCGGGACATGATCGCGCTGCTGGTCCAGTCGGCGATCCTGGTGCTCACCGGCCTGCTCATGGGCCTGCGCGCGCCGATCGGCGGGGTGCTGTTCGCCCTCGCGTTCATCGCGGTGCTCGCGATCAGCATGTCCTCGCTGTCCTACGCGGTCGGCCTCGCGCTCAAGAGCGAGGACTCGCTCGCCCCGCTGCTCAACTCGGTCGCCGTTCCGGTGCTGCTGCTGTCCGGCATCCTGCTGCCGATCACCCGTCAGTCCGCGCCGAGCTGGCTGTACTACCTGTCCCGGATCAACCCGTTTCGTTACGTCGTCGACGCGATGCGCGAGGTCTTCGTCGGCAACTACGCGGACCTGACGGTGCTCTGGGGCAGCCTGATCAGCCTCGTCCTCGCGATCGTCTGCATCATGCTCGGCGTGCGCCGCTTCCAAATCGAAAGCGCCTGATACCGGCGCCGACTGCGCTGACCGACGGCGCTGGCCGACCGCCCAGACCGGCCGCGGCTCAATCGAACGGCAGGGCGAGCCAGAGGGCTGACTTGGCGTCCCAGTGCAGCGCCGTCCCATCGAACTCGGGCGCTTCCAGCTCGAGGGCGGACAGGCTCGGCCAGGATTCGGCTGGCCAGCGGGACTCGTCGCGGGGGAGGACCAGCGCCACCCGTGGGGGCTTGGCCGGTAAGCGGCGGGTACCCGCGCGCTCGGCGTGCCGCCGCTGCTCGGCCCAGCGGTCCAGCAGTGCGGCGAGTGCGGCAGGGGCCTGACTCTGCAGCTCGCGCAGCAGGGCTTTGACGAACGTGGCGCTGACCGAGATCAGGCCGGGTTCGCCGCCGTTGTGCGCTACCGCGCCACCGGACTCGACCAGCGCCGCGGCGAACGAGAAATAGGGTCCCGACGCGCGGTCCGGCCGCCAGGACTCGGCGAGCCGGGCGAGCTCGTCCGCGGTCAGGTCCGGGTACCGACGGCGCAGCGCGACGAGGTCCTCTGCCGCCGCGGCGCGCGCGGCGGCCTGGTGCGCGCCGAAGGTCCAGTCCGGCCACTCGGCACGGATGCGGGCTTCGTAAAACTCGCTCACCAGGCCGAGGCTACGCCTGGTATCGGCCTACGTTCGCCGGTTCGGGATGACGCCCGGGACCAGCCGTCCGGCGGCTGGTCAGAACCGGTCGGACGGGCCGCGCCACGGGCCGCCGGTGCGGCGCCGGGACACCAGCCGCCGCACCACCAGCGCGACGACGAGCAGTACCACGATCCAGATCAAGAAGGATCCGAGGCTGAACCGCCACAGTGCGTGCCAGGCCAGATGGTGAAGGAACCCGTGTCCGAAACCGCCGCGGCCGAGCCGGCGCAGCGGAAACCGGAAGACGCCGTTGCCAGTGAGCACGGCAGACACCGCGCCACCCCCTAGAGAGACCTCGTGGAGACCCCGTCCCGGCGGGGACGAATCGTCCTGACACCGGGCACATCCTCGCGAGCGTAGCAGAACGGCGCGCCCGACCCGGTTCGCGCGCTAGTCGCCGGAAAACCGTCCGCGTTAACCGGAAAGCGGCCCGCGCGCCGCCGACGCGTCGCACAGCCGAATCAGGATCCGTTCATCGCGGCCGGAACACCGCATGGCGGCTTTGGCTTGACGCGGCCGACGCTCTGGTGTGGGTTTGGTGGTGATGGGTACGTCTGGGTGCACTGGCGGAGGTCACGCGTCGGGCAGGTAGAAGCTGGGAGACTGAACATGACTGATGAGACTCGCCCCTTGACCGATGAGACCGGTTACCCGATTGACGGGGGCGCCACCCACCGGGTCGTGATCATCGGCTCCGGCTTCGGCGGCCTGTTCGCGACCCGCGCCTTGCGGCACGCGAACGTGCAGGTCACTATGGTCGCCGCTACTCCGCACCATCTGTTCCAGCCGCTGCTGTACCAGGTCGCCACCGGCATCCTCTCCCAGGGCGAGGTGGCCCCGGCGACCCGGGAGATCCTGGCCAGGCAGCGCAACGTGCGGGTGCTGCTCGGCGAGGTCACCGACATCGACCCGAGCGCCCGCAAGGTCACCGCGCGGGCACCCGGCCGTGGCGACCTGTTCCACGTCGAGTACGACAGCCTCATCGTCGCCACCGGGGCCACGCAGTCCTACTTCGGCAACGACCAGTTCGCCGAGTTCGCCCCGGGCCTCAAGAGCATCGACGACGCGCTCGAACTGCGCGGCCGCATCTTCGGCGCCTTCGAGCTGGCCGAACTCGAGCCCGACCCCGAGGTGGAGCGCCGGCGGCTGACGTTCGTCGTAGTCGGCGCCGGGGCGACCGGGGTCGAGATCTCGGGTCAGATCGCCGAGCTGGCCCACCGCGCGCTGGTGGGGGAGTTCCGCCGGATCGACACCCGCAAGGCGCGCATCGTGCTCCTCGACGCCGCGCCGATGGTGCTGCCCGCCTTCGGGGATCCGCTCTCCACCAAGGCCGCGGACCGGCTGCGCAAGCTCGGCGTCGAGATCCACCTCGGCGCGATGGTGGTCGGCCTTGACGCCGGCGGCATCGAGATCAAGACCCAGGACGGCGGGCACGAGCGGATCGAGGCGCTGACCAAGATCTGGGCGGCGGGGGTCTCCGCCTCCCCGCTCGGCCGGATCCTGGCCGACCATGCCGGGGCCGAGGTGGACCGGGCCGGCCGGGTGAAGGTGAACCCGGACTGCTCGCTGCCCGGTTTCCCGAACGTGTACGTGGTCGGCGACCTGATGGCGCTGGACAACCTGCCGGGCGTCGCCCAGGTCGCCATCCAGAGCGGCCGGCACGCCGCGCGCCAGATCCAGCTGCGGTTGGAGGGCAAGCCCGCGGGCGAGCCGTTCCGCTACCACGACAAGGGCAGCATGGCGACGGTCTCCCGGTTCAACGCCGTGGCCAGCATCGGCAAGCTGAGGCTCAGCGGGTTCGTCGCATGGCTGCTCTGGCTAGTGGTGCACCTCATGTACCTGGTCGGCTTCAAGCACCGGGTCACCACGGTCATGCACTGGGCGGTCAGCTTCGTCGGCCGCGGTCGCTCCGAGCGCGCCGTCACCGCGCAGCAGGTCTTCGCGCGCACCGCGCTGGAGCAGCGCGCCGCCCAGGAAGTGATCGAGGCGGAGACCAGAGCCAGCGTGCAGTAGCCACTCGGCGCGCAATACCGGGCTGTTTCCGTTACGTCAATTAATATCTACGCAAAGCCCTTGTCAGTGTGACGAGGCTCACTTACCGTCCGTAATACTACCGGCCGGTAGCTGTGACGGTCGCAATGCCGCGACCGGCTCCGTGCATTTCCTGTCCTGTCACGGAGGACTCCATGGCTCCGGCCCACCCACACCCTTCGCAGCTCCCTGTCTCTGCTCCACCGGCGCAGCGTCGCGCCGGCCGACGTACCCGCGCCGCGCGGCGAGTTCGATCGGCGCTGCTTCGCTCGACGCAGTTTCGATCGCCCCTGTCTCGAACAACCCTGTCTCGAACAACCCTGTCTCGAACAGCGCTGTCCGCGCTCACGGCCGCCGTCGTCGTCGGTACGACCAGCCTGGCCACCGCCGCCGGACCCGCCGCCGCGTCCGCCAACTACCCCGTCGTCTACAGCTTCGCCGCCGGGATCACCGCCGAACTGCTCACGCCCGGCGCCGCACCGCCCGGCTCGAACAACTTCGGCTGTAAGCCCACTGCGACACATCCCTATCCCGTCGTCCTCGTGCACGGCACGTTCGGCGACATGACAGACTCCTGGCAAGCCCTTTCCCCGCTGCTGGCCGACCACGGCTACTGCGTCTTCGCGCTCAACTACGGCGGCGCCTCGGGCAGCCTGTTCCAGGGCTATCAGGAGATCGCCGCGAGCGCCGGGCAGCTGTCCGCGTTCGTCGACCGGGTCCTGGCCGCGACCGGCGCGGCGAAGGTGGACATCGTCGGCCACTCCCAGGGCGGCATGATGCCGCGCTACTACCTCGACTTCCTCGGCGGCGCCGCGAAGGTCGACGCCCTGGTCGGGCTCTCCCCGTCCAACCACGGCACAACCCTGGACGGCCTGTTCGGCCTGCTGTCCGCGTTTCCGGGCGGGTCGTCTTTCCTCGGCTCGCTCTGCGCGGCGTGCACGGAGCAGGCCGCGGGTTCGCCGTTCCTGACCAACCTGAACGCGGGCGGCGACACCGTGTCAGGGGTGCGCTATACCGTCATCTCGACCAAGTACGACGAGGTCGTCACGCCGTACACGACACAGTTCCTGTCCGGGCCCGCGGTCACCAACATCACGTTGCAGAACCAGTGCGGCCTGGACTTCGCCGATCACCTGGCCGTCATCTACGACCCGATGGCACTGAACGATGTGCTCAACGCCCTCGATCCGGCGCATCACGTGGCAGTCGGCTGCACGCTGGTGCTTCCGGTACTCGGCGGCTGAGCGAAGCGGCGGCGACACACAACGAAGGCCCCGGCCCGCAGCGCGTTTTCATCCGCGCTGCGGGCCGGGGCCGAGTTCGTCCGGCGCAGACTCAGGTGCCGCAGAAGGGCAGGCCCGGCTCCGGCTGGTCGTTGACGCCACCGCTGAGGTTGATCACTGATACCCAGCCGAAGGTGCCCTGTGCCGACTCGGTCCACGCCCACCACTGGTTGCGCAGGTTCCCGACCGTGTGCTCGGCACCGGAGGACTGGCAGTAGAAGGGCTGCGGTCCGGAGCCGATCGTGCCGGATTGGTTCAACGTTCCGGCCTGAAACACCAGCGCGCCGTTGGCGTTGCCCACGGTGCACTCGAACTGTCCGGGGGCCAGCTTCGTGCAGCCGCCGTTGCCGGGCGCGGCGGCCGTGTAACGCAGGTACGGCGTGATCGGCGCGGGCGGCGTGGTCGTCAACATCGTGCCCTGGTTCGTCGTCTTCGAGGTCGTGCCCGTGGTGGCACCGGTACCTCCGGTGCCGGCCATGCCCATCCCGGAGGCAGAGGGCATCGCCGAGGCCGCACCTGCCCCTCCGCCCGCTCCCGTACCGGTTCCGGTTCCAGTTCCGGACTTCGCGGCCTGGCTGCCATTGGTCATCGCAGGGGTCTGCATCGTGGCCTTGGGTGCGTCGGCGCTCGGCATCGCTCCGATCACGCTGCCGTGACCTGTCATCGCCTGGCGGCTGAGCACGACGCCGAGGGTCAGGCCCGCGACGATGCTGACTACCAGGAAGGCGGCCGGCGCGCGCCGCTTGCGCGCGGTCTTCACGTAGCCGCCGTCAGCGTCCTTCTTCGACCCGCCGCGACCGCCGCCCCGACTGCCGTCGCGGCCCTCGCCGCGCGGCCTCGGCCTGCCGCCGTCCTCGCCGTTGCGCTCCCGCAGTGCGGCCAGGCCGAAGTCCGGCGTGTCGTCCTGCTCCAGGTCCAGTTCGACGAGCGGCACCATCTGGGTGGCCGTGGTCGCGCCGAAAAGTTCGTCAAGGGTCTGCTCGTGGGCGGCATCGGCGCTGGCGTTCGGATAAGCCATGGCCAGCGACTCCAGCCGGCCGGCCACGATCGCCGCGGACGCCGGCCGCGCGGCCGGTTCCTTCGCCAGCAGCCACAGCACCAGCTGGTCGATCTCGGGGGCCACCTCCGGCCGCCAGCGCCGCACCGGCGTCGGCTCGTCGTGCAGGTGGCGATGCAGAATGGTGAGGCTGTCGTCGGCCGGGAACGGGGGCAGGCCGGTCAGCAGGACGTAGAGGATGCAGCCGACCGAGTAGAGGTCGGACTGCACGGTCGCCGGGCCGCCCATGATGCGCTCAGGGGCCGTATACGCGGGAGTGCCCAGGCTGTTGGCGCCGGTGCGGGTCAGCCGCTCGGTGAACCCGGCGCCCTGGAGGAACCCGGCGATGCCGAAGTCGAGGACTTTCACCATGCCGTCGTGGCTGACCATGATGTTGGCCGGCTTGATGTCCCGGTGCAGCACTCCGGCCTCGTGCGCCGCTTCCAGGGCCCGGCTGATCTGCACTCCGATGGCCAGCGCCGCGCCGATCGGCATCGGGCGCCCGCCGCGCAGCTCGTCCAGGTTGCAGCCGGTGACCAGTTCCATCACGACGAACTGGTGCCGCTGGTACTCGCCCTGGTCGTAGACCGCGACCACGTTCGGGTGGGTGATCCGGGCCACCGCGATCGCCTCGCGGGTGAACCGGTCCGCGGTCTCCGGATCGGCGCTCGGGTCGCCGAGCACGAGCTTGACCGCCACGTCCCGGCTCAGCCGTTCGTCCCGCGCCGCCCACACCTCGCCCATCGCGCCGAGGCCGAGCCAGCGCGAGAGCCGGTACCGGCCCGCGATCAGCGCTCCTTCGTCGATCTGCTGCGAGTAGTGGTGGTCGGTGCTGGTCACAGGTCCCCCCTGGTCGGGCTCGCTGCGGATGCGTGGGTTCGGGACAGGACTCTTACTCAGGGCGTCCCGCGCCGGTGTGCGGCACCGGCGCGGGACGTTGTGGGTATTTCAGATGGACCGTCGGTCCGGCGCTGGGTCAGCTGTGCGAGCCGTACATGGTGTTGTAGTTGCTCATGTAGGTGCTGTCGTAGTTGTAGCCGCCCCAGTAGTTGCCGGTGCCGCCGTTGCGCAGCGGGCCGACCGCGCTCAGGTTGTTGCTGATGTCGTTGACGTAGAACAACCACTTGCCGTCCCAGCTCGGCGCCAGGCCGAACAGCGCGCCCGCGCCCGGGCTCGAGCCGGAGACCGCGGTGGTGTCCAGCGCCTTGACCAGGACGACCTGGCCCTTGAGGCTGATCGCGATCAGGTTGCCGTTCGCCCCGTTGACCGTGAGCAGGAACCCGCCGAACGAGGTCAGGCCGAGCGGCATCTTCAGCAGGCCGGCCTCGGCCAGGGTGAATCCGAGCCCTGCGCTGTTGTGCCGGGTGGTGGCCCAGTTGATCTGCGCGATCCGGTTGGCCAGGGAGTCGGCGACGAACAGCGTGGTGCCGACGAGCGTCACGCCGGTCGGGCCCTGGACGAATCCGTCCTTGCTGACCATCTCCGGGAACCCGGAGCCGACGATCACCGCGGTGTCCAGCCGGAAGGTCTGCCGGGTCACGTCCAGCTTCAGCCGGACCACGGTGCCCTTGTTGACCTGCTGGCCGGAGCGCCAGGTCACGCCGTTGAGCACGTTGGTGACGAACAGCTGCACGTCATCGCCGTGCTCCCAAGCGGCGAGACCCCACGGGCCGGCGATACCGTGGCCGGTGATGACGGCCTTCGCGCGACCCTGGCTGTTGAGCACGATGAGGCAGCCGGTGCCGGCGGTCTTGTAGGTGCCGTCGGTGGTGGGCAGGCTGCCGACCACGACCCAGCCGTTGCTGAGCACCGTCAGCGCTGTCGTCAGGCCGATGCCGCCGGGGCACTTGGACGGCAGCCGCGACTGGGTCAGCCAGGCGAACAGCGTCTTCTTGCCGGTGTTCGGGTTGATCTCGACGATCGTCGAGCCGGTGCCGTTGAGGTTCGCCTTGTTGTTGTAGTTGCTCACCAGGATGTCGCCACGCACCAGGTTGCCGATGCTGCGCGGCACGACCGCGACGCCGTAGGGGTTGACGTCGCCGTTGGACGGGACCGTCGAGGAGACGGTCTTGAGGGTGGTGGTGCCGGTGGCGACGTTCGGCGACCACTTCGACGAGTAGCTCGCGTTCGCGGACGTGGAGCCGTTGCCATGACTCCAAGGCGACGCGTAAGCGGTCGTCAGCGCGCCGGCGGCAATGGCGACCGCCGCGGCGGACCCGATGCCGACCCGGACCTTCGTTCTGCTCAACATGTCGCTGAACACGCTCCTTGAGATTTGTAATGCTTCAGGCTTGTTCGGCTGGCGCCGAGGGCGAGGCTTCGGACGGTTATCGGCCAAGCACGCGGCAATCGCGGATCCGGTTCAAACCGGCGGCCCGAATCGGTATTACGAAACGCTGACGCGTCCCACGCGCCGTAATGCATCGGACTGTGCGTCAGCTCGACCACCGCTCGGCACGGCCGTTGCCCGCCGCCGGTTCACCGCCCGGTGGGCCGCACTGACGCCTCGCACTGTTGTGTCGTACTGATGCATCTGTGCCGTACTGATGTGCCGCACTGACGCACCGCAGTAGTGCGTCGCCGCGTTCAACGCCCCGATCCCGATACGCCGCTGGTCCGCGACGCCTGAGCGCTCGCGTTGAACCGCTTTCGGAAGTCGTGCGTGCTAGCGGTCACGCGCGCGCCGAGCCAGTCGGCCCGGCGCCTCCGATAGCAACGGAAAGGGCGTGATGAGCACGTGCGCCGTCCTCTAGCAGCCCGCTTATCTGGCCTTGCCGTCCCGCTCGGGGCGACGGCCGCGCTGCTGCTGTCCGTCGGACCCGCACACGCCAGTGCCGGATACGGACAGCTGATTGTGAACCCGGGAACGGTCGCCCCCGGACAGACCGTCAGCATCCTGGGCACCTGCCCGAACAACGGCCACGGCCTCGGCGGGGTGTACTCCCCGGCCTTCGTGGGCGGCGCGGCATCGTTGACGCAGACCTCGATCAACTTCTCGGGCTCGGCGACCATCGCGTCTAACGCCTCGGGCAGCTACCAGGTGACCGCGGACTGCGGCGCCGGCAGCCCCAACCCGGTGACCATCACGGTCGCCGGCTCGGCGGTCGCACCACCCACGACGCAACCGCCGTCGTCACCGGCCATGGCCCAGACCTCGGCCGCGGCCGTGCCGCCTCCCGTCGCGACGAGCAAGGCGGCGATGGGCGGCGGAATGAACCAGACCACCAAGCCCGCCTCCCCCACGGCGAGCGGTGGCGCGATGGCCATGGGCGGCGGCGCAGCCCAGGCAATGTCCCCCACACCGGGTATGACCGCGGCCGGAAACGGGCCAGTGACCAGCACAGGCATCGTGCGAGTCGGCCTGGCCGGGTCGAGTTCCGCATTGACCACAGCAGGAGCCGCGGCGATCGCCGTGGCGCTGGCGCTTGCCGGCGGGGTCGGGTTCCTCGTGATCCGCCGCCGCCGCAACACACCTGGTACGCACATCTAAGGAGCGAGAGTGTCCGCATCGAGTTCGCACGGCCGGCGGGGGCAGCAGTCCGGCCAGCCGTTGCGCAGGACAACGAGGGCTGAGTCGACCCGGGCCCGCCGGGAGCGTCGCAGTTGGCGGACGCGCAAGGTCGGTACGATCTTCGCCGCCATGCCAGTAGTGGTAATCGCCGCTGTAGGCGTGGCGATGGCCTCGCCCTTCCACCATCACCACAACAACAACATGGGTGCCGCCGCGGCCGCGTGTACCAGTGCGAGCCCAGCCGCCGGAACAACCACGTCGACCACCGCGAACACCGGTGCCGCCAACAACGGCACCGCGAACAACGGCGGCATGGCCAACAACGGCGGCACCGCGAACAACGGCGGCGCCGGCACGGCCACCAACAATGGCGGCGCGAACATGGGTGGCGCCTCCAACCGCATGACCACCATCCAGTCGCGCTACCACCACCCGAGCGCCTCGGCGAGCGCAGTCACCGCTGGCGCCGGTAACACCACCACCGGCATGAACAACACCGGCACCGGTAACGGAGCCGCCGCGGCCACCACCTCGGCCGCCGCCGGCGCCGGAGCCGCGGGAGCCACCACCTCGGCAGCGGCCGGCACCACCACGACGACCACCACCGCGGCCGCCGCGAAGCCGACCTGCACCGCCACCGCCGCCGCGGCCACCACCACCTCGGCCGCCGCCGCTGCCGCGGCCACCCCGAACCCGAACTGCACGCTGATCGTCCCGGCCAACCCGCTCACGGCGGCCGGCCTGGCCACGCCGTACCAGCTGGTGGCCACCAACCCGGCGATGGGTGCGTGCCACGAAGCCAACGCCAACCAGTCGGCGTTCGTCGAGGGCGCGATCCTGACCGCGGACGGACAGCTGACGCTGTACGACCCGCTGGTCATCGACCAGGGCACCCAGCCCGCGGCGCCCACCGTGCCCGCGCAGGTTCCGGCCGGCTCGACCGTCGGCCTCTGGTTCGGCTTCAACGGCACCAACCTGACGCTGCAGTCCGCGGCCGGCACCAACAGCCTGACGCAGGGCAACTGCGTCAACGGCGCGGGAGCCTCGATCTTCGGCCAGTTCGCCTACTGCAACGCCCCGGCGTTCTTCCAGACGGCGAACCAGGAGATCCAGGCCAACATGCTGCAGGTGCCGCCGGTGGGAACCGCCACGGACGGGCTGCCCTGCCCGACCACGCGTGACTTCTCCCTGGTGGACCAGGACCAGAGCGACAACGTGGTGACCCACTACCTGGCCACCGCGAACGGCCAGACCGCGCAGATGAACGCGGCCTCGATGGCCAAGCTCGGCGCGAACGTGACCGACCTGGCCAACGGCTCGGACAACCTGCTGCTGAACAAGTTCGTGGACCCGACCCTCGGCTGCACCCCGTTCACGAAGCCTGACCAGTCCAGCGACGGACAGGCCAGCGGCGCGCTGCCGCTCGACGAGCTGTCGGCGATGGCGAACCAGCAGGCCCCGATCGCCCTGGTGCCGATGAACGACCCGATGACGCTGAACAACAACAACATGTCGACGAACAAGACCAACCTGTACCGCGCGGGCGTCGACCAGCCGCAGATCGGCCAGGCGGCCGCCGACGCCGGCACCGGCGCGACCTACTGCACGAACCTGTTCGGCAACCCGATGGGTATCACCCGGGTGTTCAAGGACATGGCGATCTTCCAGAACGGCCCGTCGGTCGACCCGGCGATGGCCACCAACCTGTTCACCTTCCTGGCGATGCGGGCGAACCAGTCCTTCACCAACCTCAACTGCCAGGGCCTGATCAACAAGCCCAACCCGATCGCGCTGACCACCAACGGTCAGGGCGTGGTGACGGCCGCGGTCATGGTGCCGCTCGGCCAGACTCCGCCGCAGGCGATGGCCGGCGCGGGTAACGGTGCGGCAGGCGGGACCACGGCGACGACCGCCCCGGCAACCACCGCCACCGCGACTCCCACCCCGACCATGACCATGCACAAGCGGCCCAAGAAGGTCCACTGGTAAGCAGGGGCTGACGAGTGGCACACCGCTGAGGACTGGTAACCCGGTCCTGTGAGACACCGGCCCGCGTACCTTGGAAAATCAGGGTACGCGGGTCGGTCGTGCACATATGGAGGCTGTGATGGCCGTTCCCGCGGCAGCAACAGCGGCAGCAACAACAGTGCGAGCCAGTAACCGATTCGCCGCTGACGTGGTGTGAGCCCGGTCTGCTACGCGGCGGTCAGCGCCGCCTCGATCGCCGCGCCGTTGCGCTCCAGCCAGGCCTCGCGGCGTTTGATCTCGTCCCCGACGCCCGCCTCCCACATGCGTGCCCAGCCGCCTCCCTCCGCCTTGGCGATGTAGCGCATCGAGAACCAGGCACGGCGCGCGCGCAGCACCGCCACCTCCACGACGCGAGAGCGGTCCAGCTCTGAGAGGCCGTACGCGTCGGCGAGGATCCGGCATCGGCGCGGAGCGTCGGCGTCGCGCAGAAGTGGGTCACGGTCGGCGGGGTCTTCAAACGGGGCCCAGTAACGCATCGCGTTCTGCACTTCGTCGACCCTTGAGACCGGTTTGGCCAGATCGAAGTCGATGAGCGCGACCGCCCGCCCGTCCCGGAACACGACGTTGTCCGGCGTGACGTCCATGTGGCCGACCAGTTCCACGGGATAGGGCGGAGGCGGCGGCGTCTCCGGGTCCTGCGGCGCGGCCAATCCCTGGAAAGCCCGGACGCCCTCCGGTACGACGAATCCGGCCGCCGCGTCGTCGTACTCGCGCAGGAAGCTGCCGACCGAGGCCAGGCGCCGCTCGTCCGCGATCCAGGCCGGCCGCGGGCGACCGGCCACCTCGCCGTGCATGTACGTCAGCACCTCGCGTCCCGCCGCGTCGATGCCGAGAAGCCGTGGCGCGCCTTCGAACCCGACCGATTCGAGGTAACGCAGCAGCGCGTGGACGAGCGGCGCGTTGGCGCCCACCGGCCTGCGTACCGTGTCTCCGACGCGTACGACGCCTTCCGTGACGTCTCCGCCGATGAGCGGGATCTCGGGTGCTGATTCGTCAGGCTCCACGTATGTCTGCATCTCGGCCCCCGGACTGGAAGGTGTCACACGGGAAGGTGTCACGGTCGCAGGAGCATACCCGGGCATACGAACGCCCCCGAAGCGGACCGAGCCGTTTGATCTGGTCTCGGCCGCCTCGGGGGCGCCAACCCATCCCGGGGTCTCAGTGCACCGGCGCGTCCAGCAGGGTCTTGCCGGTGGCGGTCACCACTTGGAACTTCATGATCTCGTCGGCCTCCATCGCCACCCCGCCGGGGATGGTCGCGGTGCCGCTCGACGGAGCCCACCAGGTGCTGGCGACGACGCGGTTGCCTTTGTTGTCGACCGCGAGGAGCATGCAGTCGTCACCGGGCGGGACGTTGTGCATCGTGACCTGGACCCAGCTGCCCCACTCGGTCGCGTGGTACTTGACCTGCCCGGTGATGCCCATCGCCGCGTTCGACGCGTTGATCGTGGTGGTGACCGGCGTGCCCGAGCTCGTGGTGCCCGCGTACACGCTGATCACCGCGGCGGCGGCCAGCACGCCGCCGGCCGCCGCGATGGAGACGCGGCGCACCAGGCTGCCGGACCACAGGCTCGACAGTAGGCCGGATTTCTGGTGTCCGGACGACTTCTGCCGCGCCGGGCGGCGACGGCGCGCACGTCCGGAGTGGCTCGAGCCGCCGGGGGACAGGTCGAGATCGGGATCGGCCGCGCCGGCGAATCCGGGCGAGCCCTGACCGCTCCAGGCGGAGGCGGGCGAGGCAGCCGCCGAGCCGGGCACCGCGCCCCGCCCCGACGCCTCCCGAGCCGCGGCCTTCTCCAGCAGCCGGGTCAGCAGCTCGCCGTCCGGGGGTACCGGTCCGGCGGCCATCTCGGTCTCGGTGATGCGGGCCAGCACCGCCGGTACCGCGGCGAGCTCGCGGTACTCGGCGCGGCAGGCCGCACAGTCCACCAGGTGTGTGCGTACCTGGTCGGCTTCGGCCGGGTCCAGGGCGCCGAGCGCGTACGAGCCCAGCGCGATGCGTTGGTCCGGCGAGCAGGAATCCGCCGCCGGAGGATAACCGGGCGGGTAGCCAGGCGGTCCGGTCCTTCCCCGACCGGACCCGGCGCCCGCGTGCGAGCGATCGGTCACGGAGTAACCCCCCGTTCCTCACAGGCGAGCCGCAGGGCTCTCAATGCGTAGTAGGTGCGGGACTTCACGGTCCCCGGAGGTATGCCGAGCGTCTTCGCGGCCTGCGCGACCGACGCTCCATGGTAGTAGGTTTCCACAAGGACGGCCCGGTGCTCCGGAGAGAGAACGGCCACCACCTCGGCCAGTTCCCAAGCGTCCAGGCTGCGGTCGTAGGGATCCGCGCCGGTGTCGGCCAGCGACTGCGCCCAGTCCTCTCCGAGGCGCCCCTCACCGACCTCGGCCGGGCGGGTCTTGCGCGCCCGGATCGCGTCGATGACCAGGTTGCGGGCCACGGTGAACAGCCAGTTGCGCGGCGAGCCGCGGGACGGGTCCATCGCCTCCGGATGGGTCCACGCCCGCAGCAGCGTCTCCTGGACCACGTCCTCGGCGGACGAGCGGTCCCCGTGCAGCAGCCGCAGCGCGTATCCGAGCAGCGGGCCGGCGTGCTCCGCGTAGAGCGCCCGCAGCCGGTCCTCGCTGGTACGCGCGGGTTTTCGGGACTGATCCGCCTTGGTTGGCAGGGTCCTGCCAAACGACCGGTTCAACAGTTCCACTCCGAGTGGGTAGGGCGTCGGAAGAGTAGTGCTATCTGCCACGGAGTTCTCGCATGGCTGCTCCGAGCCGGCTGCTCCATCCACCGCCGCTGGGCTCATACGGCGGTTCCTGCATCTCCTCCTCGTTTTGCGAGCGGACGCCCTGGGCGGTCTGGCCGAGCCAGCCGGCCCAGTCCTGATCCAGCATCCCGCTGTACATCTGCGTCGCCTCGGCCGGAGGCAGCGCCGGGGGCGCGCCCTGACCGGGAACCATGGCCGGGTCCGGTGCCGGGGGAAGCGCGGGGAGCGCCGGCTCTAGCTGGCTCGCGGCGAGCGCGGCCTGCTGCTGCGCCGCCCACTGGTAAGCCTGCTGATACGCCTGCGCCATCGCGCCTTCCGGCATGCCACCGGCATTGTTGACCCCATAGCCGAAGCCGCCGCCGAAGCTGTAACCGGGAACGTTAGCGTACCCTGACGCCCCCGGTTGGCCGTATTGCGGATTTGGGCCGAACTGCTGCATGACCTGTTGCTGGCGCAGCTGGTCGGCGATGGGTCCGCCGAAGATCATGACCGCGACCCAGCTCTGCCCGTCGCCGAGCATACGGCCGAGGAACTGCGAGAGCATGGCCGGCCCGGCGTTCGGCGGAAGTGCGCCGTTCCAGTTCGAGCCGCTCGCGCCGCCCCAGTCGCTCCCGCTGTCCCAACCCCAGCCCGCTCCTCCCGCGCCGCCGCCACCGCCGGAGCCCTCGCCGTACGCGGCGACCTGCGAGCTCGAGCCGTAGACGTCGGGCAGCTGGTAGGCGGGGGGCTGATACGGATCACCGGTGGTGGCTACGAGACTCTCGTAGATCGGTGATCCGGCGATGTTGAGATCAGACGTGCTGGTCATCTGTGCCCTCGCCGTTTCATGATCCTTCGCTCTTCGAAGGCTGTCCCTGAGGCGAATGCACGTGCGGATGCCGGGTTCGGTTCACCGGTGCCGGAAGGATTTTTTTCCGAGCTGTTCGCGGGCGCTCGGCTGGCGGCTCACCGCGGCGATCCGAGCCGGCGCGACCCGTCGAACGGGCCTGGCGCGGCTCAGGCGGCGTCGGCGGAGGGCAGACCCGAGGGCAGGATCGCCCACACGGTGCGGCCGCAGCCCTGTTCCGTGTTGACGCCCCACAGCTGCGCCAGCGCGCTGACCAGGATCAGGCCGCGGCCGCTCTCGGCGTCGGGTTCCCGGACCCGGGGACCCGACGGGCCGCAGCCCTGGTCGGTAATCGCCAGGTACACGGTCTGCGCGGTGGCCTGCAGCTGGCAGGTGATCTCGCTGCTGTCCGTGTGCACCAGCGCGTTGGTGAACAGTTCGCTGACGATCAGCGCGGCGTCTTCGTAGACGGACTCGCCGACGCCCCAGGCGTGCAGGTGCTCGGTGATCCGGTTGCGCGCCGCGGAGACGCTGGCTCCGTGCGCCGGCAAGTGGAAGACGTCGCGGTGCAGGGCAGCGGACTCGCCGGGAAAGGGAGGGGCGGGAAGGGTGGCCGTCGTGGTGGCGGCCGTACTGGAGTCGGCCGGCCCGTCCTCGTCCGCGGCGCCCGCGGCGGCTTGGACCGCGGCCGCGGCCGGGGCGGCCGCCGAGGCCGGGTGGGAACGGTTCACGAGCGTCTCGCCTTCCGCGCGGAGGTGATCGGGCCTCGCGCGGCGCGCCGTCGGCGGCGACTGCGGACGCTGAATCACAGGAATCACTATGCTGTCCGCCAGCAACGGATGGCAAGAGTCAACCTGGAAATTGCAGAATTGGATGAGCAGACTGTTCGCTGCGTTACCGACATGGCACACTGAGCCGCATAGCGGCCGGTGCGGAGGCAGAACGTGAGCGGTGACGTACGGTCGTCGGGTGGCGCCCCGACGGTGATGCGGATGGTCCTTGGCAAGCGCCTCGAGGACCTGCGCAAGCAGGCCGGACTCGGCTACGAGGAGGCCGCGGCCGCCTTGGACGTCACGCATTCGACGATCCGGCGCATGGAGAAGGCTGAGGTCAGCCTCAAGATTCTCTATGTCGATCGGCTCTTGCGCATGTACGGCGTCACCGAGCCGAGCGAGATCGAGGCCTTCCTCGCCCTGGTGCGCGAGGCCAACCAGCCCGGCTGGTGGCACCGGTACCGCGACGTGCTGCCCGACTGGTTCAGCGCGCACGTCAGCCTGGAGGTCGAGGCCGCGCTCATCCGGGCCTACGAGCCGCACTACGTGCACGGGCTGCTTCAGACGCCCGATTATGCGCGTACAGTGCTGCGCGCGGGCCTGCCGCACGCGCCCGACCCGGAGATCAACCGCCTGGTGGATCTGCGCGTCGAGCGTCAGTCGCTGCTGCACCGCGAAAACGCGCCGCGGTTCTGGGGCGTGATGGATGAGACCGTCTTCCGTCGCGCCGCGGACCGCAAGGTGCTGCGCGCACAGGTTGACCGGCTCATCGAGGCTTGTTCACTGCCCAACGTGACGCTTCAGGTGATGCCGTTCGCCGCAGGCCCGCACCCCGCGATGTACGGGCCGTTCTGTATCTTCCGGTTCCGCTTCCAGGAGCTGCCGGACATCGTCTACAGCGAATCGCTGACCGGGGCCGTCTATATCGACGACCGCGATGACGTGTCCGTCTACCTGGAGGCATTGGACCGGATGTGCGCACAAGCCGCACCCGCACCATCCACTGAGGCGTATCTCAGTGGCATTCGCAAGGAGATCTGAAAATGACCGAAACCGACATATACAACGGAATGCCGGCGGCCCACCTCGGGCAGCACGGCTGGATGAAGCCCTGGAGCGGAGGCAACGGCGGCAACTGCGTCGAAGTCCTCAAGCTGCAGGACGGCAGGATCGCGATGCGCCAGTCCACCGACCCCGAGGGGCCGGCCCTGGTGTACACCGTCTCGGAACTGTCCGCCTTCATCGAGGCGGCCAAGACCGGCGGCGCGGACTTCCTGCTCGCCTAAGCGGCGCACCACGCCGCGATCGTTGTGTCACCGGCAGCACCGAAGAACCGCAGTACCGAAACACCGGAAGTACCGAAACACCGCAGTACCGAAACACCGCAGTACCGAAGAACCGCAGTACATCGCAGTACAGGAACACCGCAGTACAGGAACACCGCACCACCCACGTGACGGTGCACGGGACGTGTCCGGGCGCTGACCACGAATCCTGATACCGTCCCGGTTCCGCCGTACGAGCAGAGCCCCGCCCCCACGGGCCTCACCCCCACAGGTCCCGCGGGTCCCTGCCACGAGGCGGAACCGGGCGTCCACGGACAGCGCGGTCCGTTACGGCGAATTTGAATGATCCTCATGTTTTAGCTCAGTCTTGGCAATGCCCTGACTGACTCTTTACCCTACTCGCGAGTAGGTTGACGCGACGCAAGGCACTCCTCACCACGTGTTTTCCTGCCTGGGAGCGTCAGCAGTGCGCGGAACCCACACCCACACGGTCCCCACCCACCTCCGGCGTCCATTCGGACGCCGTCCTTATACTCACCGCCCGCACCTCTTCACCGTCGCGGCCGCGACCGCGGCCCTTCTGGTGTCCGCGGCAGCCGGACAGGCCCAGGCGGTGGCGTCGAACGTCTCCGCGCGAGCCGCCGCGGCGGTCAGCTCGCCCACCGACTACTGCGCGGATCAATGCTCCGACATCCTCCCGCCCGGGGAGAACGGGGCCGAGACCCTCGCCGACATCATCCTGTTCAAGCTGTTCGGCACCCGCCCCTCGAACAACAACGATCAGCTGACCAAGTACGACAACCTGGTGAACTCGTACACCGGGCTGACGACGTCTCAGATCAACAACTTCTACAACGACTCCTCCTACGGAGTACCGCCCGCCAACGTCACGCGCACCGAGACGCCGGAGACCGGCGTCACGATCCTGCGGGACACCGCCGACATCCCGCACATCTACGGTCAGACCAGGGCCGAGGCGGAGTTCGGGGCCGGATACGCGGGCGCCGAGGACCGGTTGTGGGTCATGGACCTGTTCCGGCACATCGGGCGGGCCGAGCTGACCTCCTTCGCCGGCGGCGCGCCCGCGAACCGCGGCCTCGAGCAGAACGTCTGGCGCACCGCGCCCTACACCGAGGCCGACCTCCAGGCGCAGGTCAACGCGCTGGCCGCGGACGGCGCCCGCGGCGCGCAACTCAAGGCGGACGCGGACGCCTATCTGGCCGGAGTCAACGACTACATCTCGGTGGTCCGGGCCGCCAACGACTTCCCCGGCGAGTACGACCTGACCGGGCAGTCGATGTCGAACTTCACCGAGACCGACCTGATCGCCATCGCCGGCGTCATCGGCGGCCTGTTCGGCAACGGCGGCGGCACCGAGGTGCAGTCCGCCCTGGTCAAGGAGGCGGCCGAGTCCGCGTATGGGGTCACCCAGGGCGACGCGATATGGGCCGCGCTGCGCGAGCAGAACGACCCGGAGGCGACGCTGACCCTGCACAACGGCCAGAGCTTCCCCTATGGCGAGACCTCCGGCACCGTCACCGGCACGGCGATGCCTGATGCGGGCTCGGTCCAGGGCGTCAATGTCGTGCAGAACGCGACCGGCTCCGCGAGCAGCAGCGCCGTAAAGGCATCGGCTGCTGTGAAGGCCGCGACCGCTGCCGCGACCACGAAGGCTGTACAGGCCGCGGACGCGAAGCTCGCCGCTAAGCTGCCGTCCTCCCTGCGCGCGAAGGCGAGCGGAAAGCTCAGCTTGCTCAACGGCATGTACAACAACGGTGCGGCGCCCGGCGTGGACTTTCCCGCGCCCGGACAGCAGCATCCCGGCATGTCCAACGCGCTGGTCATCTCCGCGGCTGACAGCGCGTCAGGCCACCCGATCGCGGTGTTCGGTCCGCAGACCGGCTACTTCGCCCCGCAGCTGCTGATGCTGGAGGAGATCGAGGGGCCTGGCATCAGTGCGCGCGGAGCCGCCTTCTCCGGATTCAACCTGTACGTGGAGCTCGGCCGCGGCCCCAGCTACTCCTGGAGCGCCACATCCAGCGAGCAGGACACTACCGACACGTACGCGGTCACGCTGTGCAACGCGGATGGCTCAACGCCGACCACTAGCTCGACCTCGTACATGTACCACGGTGTTTGCACGCCGATGGACAAGCTGGTGGCTCACGATTCGTGGAGCCCGACGGTCGCCGACAGCACCGCAGCCGGCTCATACGACCTGACGACGTATCGAACTAAGTACGGACTCGTCGACTACACCGCCACCGTCGGCGGCGTGCCCGTGGCGTATACGTCACTGCGCTCGACGTACATGCACGAGGCCGATTCCGCGATCGGCTTCCAGATGTTCAACGATCCAAGCGTCATGTCTACGCCGCAAGGCTTCGAGAGCGCGGCCGCGAACATCGGCTACGACTTCAACTGGTTCTACGTCAACTCGGCGCACGTCGCCTACTTCAACTCGGGCCTGAACCCGGTGCGCGCGGCCGGGACCGACCCGAACCTGCCGATGTGGGGGACCGCCGCCGACGAGTGGCAGGGCTTCGACCCGAGCAACAACACGGCCGCCTACACCCCGGCTTCGGCGCACCCCAACTCGATCGACCAGGACTACTACGTCAGCTGGAACAACAAGCAGGCCCTCGACTACAGCGCGGCCGACGGCAACTTCAGCTGGGGTGCGGTGCAACGGGTTGACCTGCTCGACCAAGGCGTGAAGAGCTACCTGGCGAGCGGAGCGAAGTTCACCCGCGCGGCACTGGTGCAGGTGATGGAGAAGGCGGCGCTGACCGACCTGCGCGGCAAGGAGGTGCTGCCGCTGCTGCTCCAGGTGATCAACAGCCAGCCGGTCACCGACGCGAACCAGAAGGCCCTGGTCGCCGAGTTGACGACCTGGCTCAACGCGGGGGCGACCCTCACGCCGACCGCGGCCGGTTCGAAGGCCTACCAGAACGCCGCCGCGATCCAGGTGTTCGACGCCTGGTGGCCGCTGCTGCTGCAGGCCGAGTTCCAGTCCGGCATGGGCACCAACCTGTTCAACGCGCTGGTCGGCGCGATGCAGGTCAACGAGTCCCCGTCGGGCGGCCAGCAGATCACCGTGAGCGGGACGGTCACCTCGTCCAACGAGGCGCAGCCGCACAAGGGCTCGTCGTTCCAGTTCGGCTGGTGGGGCTACGTCAGCAAGGACCTGCGCAAGACGCTCGGGCAGAGCGTGACCGACCCGCTGCCGGTCACGTACTGCGGCGGCGGGAGCCTGTCCGCCTGTCGCAGCGCACTGCTCAGCTCGCTGACGCAGGCCGCGGCCGAGTCCGCCGCGACGGTGTACCCGGGCGACTCGACCTGCTCGGCCGGCGACCAGTGGTGTGCGGACAGCATCATCCAGGACCCGCTCGGCGGTATCACCGACAGTCCGACGAACTGGCAGAACCGGCCGACCTTCCAGCAGGTCGTCGAGTACGCCTCTGGACCGTGACGGTGTTGCGATGATCTGATCAGCACAGAGCGGATTTCCGGACCGTGACCCGGTCCGGCCCGCCGCTGAACAAGTACGGCCGCTTCAAGGCGGCTACCTGGCACTCGGCCCAGGCCTCGAGGGGAGGCCTGGGCCGAGTGCTGTTCTGCCCCGCTACCCGCCCAGGCATGGGTCTCGAGGGAGACCTGGGCCGAATGCTGTTCTGCCCCACATCCGGCCCAGGCGTGGGTCTTCGAGGGGAGGACTAGGCCGAGTGCTGTGGTGCTGTGCTGCCTTGCCCCCGCCCAGGTGTGGGTGCGGCCGTGCGTGTGCAGTCCGCACTGGCAGGGGTTCGGCTCGGCTTCGAAGCATCCTTCTCCAAGCCGCACCGACAAAAAAGTTTGTCTTGACAAGAAGTGCCGTCGGTGGGACGGTGGAGCCATGTTCGAGGTGACGGTGATCGAGGATCCGGCGGCCGCAGAGGCCTCTCTGGATCCGATACGGGCGAAACTGCTGGCCGCCCTGTCCGAGCCCGGCTCGGCGACCACGCTGGCCGCCCGCGTCGGCCTGCCGCGGCAGAAGGTGAACTACCACCTGCGGGAACTGGAGCGGCACGGCCTCGTCGAGCTGGTCGAGGAGCGGCGTAAGGGCAACGTCACGGAGCGGGTGCTGCGCGCCACCGCGGCCGCTTACGTGATCTCGCCGGTGGCGCTGGCCGCCGTCCAGCCCGACCCCGGCCGCTCACCCGACCGGCTCTCCGCGCACTGGCTGCTCGCGCTCGCCGCCAAGCTGGTGCGCGACGTGGGCGAACTGCTGACCGGTTCGGCCAGGGAACGCAAGCCGGTCGCGACCTTCGCCCTGGACGGCGAGGTGCGCTTCGCCTCCGCCGCCGACCGCGCCGCCTTCGCGCAGGAGCTGGCCTCCGCCGTCGCGGCCCTGGTCAGCAAGTACCACGACGAGAACGCGCCGCGTGGACGGCCGCACCGTCTGGTGGTGGCGGTGCACCCGGTCGTCCGTCCCGGCGAACCGGCGACGCGGACCGAGCAAGGCCCCGAGACGGCGCACGACACACAGACCGAGGAATCCTGAAATGACGCACGAATTCGAGATCAGCGAGCAGATCGAGATCGAGGGCACCCCGGAGCAGATCTGGGACGCGATCGCCACCGGGCCCGGCATCGACTCCTGGCTCATGGGCCGCAACACCGTCGACGCGCGCGAGGGCGGGCGCACGAGCATGGAGATGGGCGGCTTCGTCTCCGAATCCACGGTCACCGTCTGCGATCCGCTCAAGCACTTCGCTTTTCGCGCCGATCCCGCGCCCGACGGCTCCTTCCACGCGTTCGAGTTCCTGATCGAGGCTCGCGACGGAGCCAGCACCGTGCTGCGATTCGTGCACAGCGGCTTCCTCGGCGAGGACTGGGAAGCCGAGTACAACGGCCTGCGCAGGGGCGACCCGATGTACCTCCACAAGCTCGCCCAGTACGTCAAGTACTTCTCCGGCCGGTACTCCGCGCCGATCGGCGGCTACGTCGGCGAGACGCCCGACCGGCAGCGCACGTGGGAGTTGCTGCACGCGGCGCTTGGCACGTCCGGCTCGGCGTCAGTGGGCGACGAGGTGCGTCTGACGCCGAGCGGGCTCGCTCCGATCGACGGTGTCGTGGACTACGTCAGCGAGGACTTCTTCGGAGTACGCACCGCCGATGCGCTCTATCGGTTCATCTACGGCTACAACGGGGCGGTCGTCCTCGGCCACCACATCTACGGCGAGCCCGGTCAGGCCGCGCCGGATGTGAAGGACGCTCAGGAGGCTTGGCAGACCTGGCTTGCCGGGGTGTTCGCGTAAGTTCATAGTTCTCTTCATCCAAAGTTCGGGTAACCCGCTCGTCGGGTAACCGGCTGCGCTGTGGTCCGAGTCGAGTAACCGACTCGGATCACAGCGTTATTACGGCAGGAGACAACGCGTAATAACGGCTGTCGCGGGCAACGAGGAAACCGGCCGCCCTGCTTGGCCGAGCCGAGAAGAGACTGAGATTCTGGCAATAAGTACGGAAAAGCTCAGGCCGATCGGTCCACGCCAGGTCGGCGGCCTTGTTAGCCTGGCGTGCGTGCCCAAGCTCGATGCCCCGAACGGCCGCGTAGTCCTGCCAGGTCCAGGCATCGGCGACGAGGTGACCAAGATCGACGCGAACAGCCCGGCCGCGCGCGGCGCGGCGCCGCAGCACCCGGTCTTCGAGGGCACGGCCTTTCAAGGCGCCGGTCCGCAAGGCCAGGGCTCGAGCGGCGCTGCGCGGGGCGAGGACGCGCCGCCGCGGTCCAGGCCGTTGTCGCGTCACCCGCACCAGCTCAAGCAGACCGACGAGATCACCGGGATCGAGTCGAGGTCCGCGGCCGTGGCGGCCAAATCCGCGGCGAAGGCGGCGAAGCCGGAGGCCGAGCCGGAGGTCCATACCGACCCGGAGGCCGAGCCCGAACCTGTGATCATTGCGGAATCGATCATCGCGGCCGAGGCGGCTAAGGGTGCCGGCTCCGAGCTTCTGCCGCCAGGCGAGGGCGAGCGCATCAGGGTGGGCGACGTCAGCAGTCGTCCGTACCGCCCGCGCGACCTGTTGCGCATCGCCCGCGAGCTGGTTGTGCAGACCTATCGGCGCGGCGTCGAGATAGAACTGATGCACCGCGCGTTCGGTTTCGCGGCCCTGGGCTTCGTGACCCTGGTGCCGCTGCTGATCGTCGTGGCCGCCGCGGCGCCGCTCAACGGCCGCAGCTTCCCGGCCTGGGCGATCGCCGGGCTCGGCCTGTCCGGCCGGGCGGCCAGCTCGGTCAACGGCCTGTTCGGCCCGGCCGCCCGGGTGCTGTCCACCACCACCGCGCTCAGCGCGGGCGTGCTGGCGGTCTTCGGCCTCTCCTTCGTCTCGGTGGTGCAGACCGGGATGGCGCGGGTCTGGGAGCTGCCGGCCGCGCGGCTGCTGTCCGTGTGGCGGCAGGCGATCTGGCTGGCCGTGCTGATCGGACTGCTGATCGTCGGCGCTGACCTGCTCGCGTTCCTGCACGACGGCTGGTTCATCACGACGCTGCGATGGTGCGCGACGGCCGCCGGCGCGCTCACCTTCTTCTGGTGGACTCAGCACTTCCTGCTGGAGAGCCGGGTGCCGTGGCGCGCCCTGTTGCCGGGGGCGGTGCTCACCGTGGCAGGCCTGGTCGGGCTGCGCATCTTCTCCGCGGTGATCTTCGGCCCGCTGATCGTTTCGAGCGCTATCACCTACGGCGCGATCGGCGCGGTGCTCATCGTGGTGTCCTGGCTGATCGGCATCGGGTATGTCATATTCGGCGCCGCGCTGCTCGGCCGGGTCATCTACGAGGCGTTCGGGGGCGAGCGCAGGTGAGCGACCTCGGGTCCACGCCTGAGGAGCGCTTCGACCGGCTGGTCGGCGAGCTGATCGACCGGCCCGGGGTCAGCTACGGCAAGGACGAGCCGGGCACCGCCAACCGCTTCGGCTCGAACGCGCTGAAGATCGGCGGCAAGATCTTCGCGATGCTGGTCCGTGGCGCTCTCGTGGTGAAACTGCCGCGCGCGCGGGTGGACGAGCTGGTCGACGCGGGGGAGGGGGTCCGTTTCGACCCGCGCGGCGGCCGCCCGATGACCGAGTGGCTGGTGCTCGACCCGGACTCGCAGCTGGGCTGGCTGCCGCTGGCCGCGGAGGCGATGCAGTTCGTGACGCCGAAGGCGAAATCGGGCACAGCGCCGAAGGCGAAGTCGAGTACGGCATCGAAGGCCAAATCGGGCACGGCGCCGCAGGCGAAGCAGCCGAGGGGCTGATCAGCCGAGACGCGCGCGCTCCGAGTCGGTCAGCGCGGTCTCGCGGCCGAGGAAGGTGAGCACCCCCGGGTCCGCGACCGGCAGCTCACGGAAGCCGATCCGGTCGTAGAAGGCCCGCGCCGCTGTGTTCGCGGTGACCATCGCCAGGTGCACACGCTTCGCACCCGTCTTCGCCAACGCATCGAAGAACGTGTAAGCCAGCAACCGGCCGTATCCGCGCCCCTGGTACTCGGGCAGCAGGTCGATGTGCAGATGCGCCGGATAGTCCGCCATTTCCGGGACAATCATCCGCTCCGGCCAGTGCAGCAGGTACGCCATCTGCTCGTCACGGGTCGCCGGCTCACCCACCGGTGCTGGATGCCGCTCGGCCACCAAGGGAAGCCAGCGTTCGCGGAACTCCCTGACGAAGCGTGGCGTGTCCGAGGTGCCCAGGATGTAGCCGACCGCCCGCGTCCCGTCGTCGAGGACGAATGTCAGCTCAGGCTCCAGGTACGCGTACGGCGCGGCGAAGATGTTGGGCATGAGGTCCTGGTCCTCATACAGATGCCGGGCGTCGCCTCCGGCCTCAGCGGTCCGCATGCAGATGTCGAACAGTGCATCGCGGTCACTTGGGCGGTAAAGCCGTATTTGAGGCGCGGAGGGCGTCGGGTCGACGTCGTTGTTCATGCTGATCATCCTCCCAGCCAATTCCGGTTTACCCGTCGCAGCTCGCACATTCGGCTACCGCGCGACGTGTAGGCGAGATGTAGGCGCGTCCTAGCAGACTGTGTTCGGGGCGTCGGTGTGGCGTGAGCACGGGGCATGCCACACCGACGCAGGCGGCGTAACATTCCTGCATGGCCGCTGTAGACGGGGTATCCAGCGACAACAACCAGACAACCGAGACAACAGACACCGACCAGGGCACTGCCACCGATCAGAACGTGACGACCGATACACGCACCGCAATGAATGTGCTCGTACTCGGTCCGGTCGGGGTCGGCTATCCATTCCGCACACCCTCCTCCAACATCCTGCGTGCGGTCCTTGGCGCGCTCGCGCTGGCCGGGCCGGGAGGGCTCTCCGCCGGGGAGCTGTTCGAGACCGTCTGGGGCTCGCGCGACGCCCGCTCCATGGACTCCACGCTCACCGTGAACATCCATCGCCTGCGTCAATGGCTGCGCACCTATGCGCACGGCCAGGTGTTGGTAACGCGCACGACGACGGGTTACGCGCTTGAGCTCTCCGGCGGCGACGTAGACGCCGACCGGTTCCTGCGTCTCGTCGACGCTGCCGAGCCGCTGGAGCCCGCCGCGAAGGCCGACGCGCTCGGTGCCGCGCTGGACCTGTGGCGCGGCCCGGCGCTCGCCGACGTTCCGGACGGAAGCGCCGACCAAGCCGCGGTGATGCGGCTGGAACTGCGGCGTGTGACCGCGATCGTCGACTATGCGCGCGCCCTGCTTGGCACGGGACAGCCGGAGCAGGCCGTGCACGCGCTGAGCCCCCTCGTGGAAAGCCACCCCCTCGACGAACGGGTGATCGGCGCCTGGATCGAGGCGCTGGCCGCCACCGGGCGACAAGCGGACGCCCTCGACGCCTACGAGCGGCTTCGGCTGCGGTTGCGCGACGAGATGGGAGCCGACCCGGGTCGTGCGCTGAGCCAGGCGCTCACGCGCGTGCTGCGCCAAGAGGTCGAACAGCCAGTTCTCGACGAAGAGATCGAGGAGCCCGAGGCCACCGCGAGTCGCGACGTGCTGACTCCCGCTCAGCTCCCTGCCGACACTTATGCGTTCACCGGACGCGGCGCAGTTCTCGCGCGCCTCGATGCGTTGACGCGTGACGCCGATTCGCCGGGCCACCGGTACCGCATCGCCACGCTGACTGGTGCCGGAGGCATCGGCAAGACCGCGCTCTCCGTCCACTGGGCGCACCGCGTCGCTCCGCTGTTTCCCGACGGCCAGCTTTACGCGAACCTGCACGGCTTCTCCTCCTCGGCGCCGGAGCGGCCGATCGACGTGCTCGGCCGGTTTCTGCGGGCGCTCGGCGTCACCGGCGGCAGCGTGCCCGTGGACGTTGAGGAAGCCGGCGCGCTGTTCCGCTCGCTGCTGGCGAATCGCCGAGTGCTGGTTCTACTCGATAACGCAGCCGACGTTGCGCAAGTGCGTCCCCTGCTGCCCGGGGCGGAAGCCTGCCGGGTGCTGATCACCAGCCGCGACCGGCTCGACGGCCTCGTCGCGCTGGACGGCGCGCAACCGATCAGCCTGGACGTGCTCACCGAGCGCGAGAGCGTCGACCTGCTCGTCCGGATCCTCGGCGAGCCGCGCACGGCGGCGGAACCGGAGGCGATCCTCGAGCTGGTGCGCGCCTGCGCAGGGCTTCCCCTGGCGCTGCGCATCGCCGCCGCCCAACTGGTCATCCACCCGGAGCGGTCGGTAGCCGAGCTGGTCGCGCAACTCGCCGAGGCACGGCTGGACGCGCTCGTGCTCGGCGGTGACGAATCCAGCCAGGTGCGCGCCGTCTTCGGCCTCTCCTACGTCCGGCTGGATCCGGAGGCCCAGCGGCTGTTCCGCACGATCGGCGCGATACCGCAAGTGGATCTGACCGTGGGATCGGCGGCAGCGCTGCTCGGCTGCGCCGCCGCGGAAGCGGAGCAGGTCCTCGACAGACTTGCTGCCGCGCACCTGCTCAGCGTGCATCTGCCGGGCCGCTACGACTGCCACGACCTGCTGCGCGACTACGCGGTCGAACGAGCGCGCGCCGAGGATGCCCCGGAAGAGCGGGAAGCCACCGCGCGCCGGCTGGCCACCTGGTACGAATCCGGGGTCGACGCGGCCGTAGCGCTGGTCTATCCGGACCGGGACCGGCTGCCGGCGATCGACCAGCCGGACCGGCCGGCCGAGCCCGCCTTCGATGTCGACTTCGCCGAGATCTCCGAGGCGCTGGGCTGGCTGCGCGCGGAGCATCGCAACCTGCTCGCCGTCATCGCCCACGCCGCCGAGCACGGCCCTCGCTCCAGCGCCTGGCGGATGGCCTTCGAGCTGCGGGCGCACTTCTACGGCGCGGAGCTGCACACCGACTGGTTCACCGTGGTGGCCGCGGCGCAGCGGGCGCTGGAGGGTGAGTCGCGCCCGCTCGGCATCGCGGCGCTCGGCACCATGCTCGGCGACGTTGCCCAGCTGCGCAGCGATCTTCCGCTGGCCAGGGGCCACTTCATGCGGGCGAGCGAGGCGGCGCACGAAGCCGGCTGGCTCGAAGGGGCCGCCACGGCCACCATGCGGCTCGGCCTGAACTACTTCGATGGCGGCGAGGTCGAGTCGGCGAAGGTCTGCTTCACCCGCAGCCTGGAGTGGTACCGCCGCAGCGGGTCGAAGGCCGGGGCGAACCGCGCGATGGGCAATCTCGGGCTGGTGCACTGCGAGACCGGCCCGTTGAGCGTGGCGATCGAACTGCTGTCGCAGTACCAGTCCGAGCAGGCGGAGCCGGACAGCGATTCCGCGCGCGTGCGGGCCCAGAAGCTATGCGTCCTCGGGTTCGCCTACTCGCTCGCCGGCGACTTCTCCGAAGCGCGCCGCCTGCTGGACCAGGCGCTCGACCTGGCCGAGGCCAACGGCGAGACTCGTAGCGCCAGGCTGGCGCACTGCGATCTGGTCGCCGTGCACTGCGCCCTGGGCGACTTCTCGCAGGCCCGCTACCACGCGACGCGGGCTGAATCGCTTGGCGAGCAGGCGGGGACGCCGCGCGCGATGACGCAGACCGACTATGCGTGGGGTCTGATTCACGAGGGCGAACGCGACTTCCCGCGAGCACTGGAGTACTACGACGAGGTGCTGCGCAAAGCCCTCAGCTTCGGCGACTCGGACCATGAGCTGTTGGCGCTATACAGCGGTGCCTCGGTGCGCCGCGCGCTCGGTGCGCTGGACGAATCGCTGCACGAGGCGCAGCAGGCGCTCGCGCTCAGCCACGAGCGAGGCTGCCGGGTGTACGAGACGCGAGCGCTCAATGAGCTCGCCGAGACGCACCTGGCGCTCGGCAACCTGGACCGGGCGCACCAGCACGCCGAGCGTTCGGCGGCGCTGAGCGCCGAGGTGGGCTGCCGGCTCGAGCAGGCCAAGGCGCTGCGGGTCCTCGGCGACGTCCTTCGGCTGGAGGTGGGGGAGCAGGCCGCGCTGCCGCATTGGCGCGAGGCCCACGCCTTGTTCGTCGAAATCGGCTCCCCCGAGGCGCGGCAGTTGGCGGTTCGCGGCGTCTGACGCAGGCCGGCGGGCGAGTTCCACGGACGTCGTCGCACCGTCACGCTGCGGCGCCGTCCAGCCGGTCGCCCATCGCGGCGAGGTCCGCGCTGATGCGCGCCGCGGTCGCGGTGAGCGCGGGCAGGATGACCTCGCGCGCGTGGTCGGCTTCGACCCGCCCGGCATGCATGGAGACGTTGACGGCGGCGACCACGCGGCCGCGGTGATCGCGAACCGGAGCCGCCATCGACCGCAGCCCTTCTTCAAGCTCCTGATCCACGAGCGCATATCCGTCCGCTGCGACGCGGCGCAACGTCTCCGCCAGGACCACCGGATCGGTGACCGTGAAGCGGGTCAGGGCCCTGAGGTCGGTCGCGGCGATCCGCGCCTCCCGCTCCGCCTCCGGCAGTCCGGCGAGCAGCACCCGCCCCATCGACGTCGCATACGCCGGAAACCGGGTGCCCACGGTGATGGCAGCCTGCATGATCCGACTGGTCGCGACGCGCGCCACGTACGAGATCTCCGATCCGCGCAGGACCGCGACCGAGGCCGACTCGTGCACCTGCCTGCTCAATTCCAGCAGGTGCGGGCGCACCAAGTCCTCCACGGTGCGCCCGCACAGCCGCGCGTATCCGAGTTCGAGCACCGACGGCAGCGGCGCGAACAGCCGGCCCTCGGGATCGAGGCAGTCGACGTATCCCTGTTCACGCAAGGTGATCAGGGCCCTGCGCGCGGTCGCCCGCGGCAGGCCGGTGACGTCGGCTACCGCGCTAAGCGTCATGCCGCCCCGTTTCGAGCCCAACGCGACTAGTACCGCGAGTCCGCGAGCCAGGGAACGAAGATAGTGCGGACCGAGGTCGCGCTTGGGCTCATCGATCGGCGCAGGAGCGGACGAGGCGACGCGCGGACCCGGACCCGAGCCGGATGCACGATGTGGCTCGGTTTGTAGGCGCGAGCCAGTCAATGCCTCCTGCATCCGCGCGGCGGTCTCGCGCAACCGGCCCAGGGCGTGCTCTCGCAGCGAGTCGGCCGAGTGCCTGCTGGAATGGCTCACCACGCTTACCGCGGCGACTACGCGTCCATCGGCTCGGTCAAGCACGGGCACCGCGATCGCGATCAGCCCCGGCTCGATCAGCTGGTCGTCCAGTGCCCACCCCTCCTTCGCGGCGGCGTTCGCGCGCTCGTCGAAGGCTGATTCGACCTCCTGGGGCGTCGGCCCGTCGGGGGCCGGAGGAAGTGGAAAGAACATTCGCGGCGGGCCCGATCCGACCAGGCGCCGCGACCAACGAGCGCGCTGTTCGGCCGACCATTGCGCCGCGAACAACGCGCCGGGGGCGCACCGCTCGGCGGGAAGCAGATCGCCGACCCGGAAGGAGAGCGTCATCGTCCGGCGCCGCGGAATCTGGATGACGAAACGCACGCCGTCTCCGTCGGGCACCGCCACCGACACCGACTCGTCCAGTTCGTCGGCGAGCCGCACGGCGAGCGGTTCCAGTACCTCAGACAGGCCACAGACGGCCAGGTAGGCGTCGCCGAACTGCATCGCGCGCGGGGCGAGCGAGAAGGCGCGCCCGTCGGATCGCAGAAAGTCCAGGCGGGTCAGGGTGCTGAGCACGCGGTCCACGGTCGAACGCGCGAGGCCGGTCTCGCGGACCAGGTCGCCCGGCCGTACCGCGTCGTCGGGACTCGCACAGATCGCACGCAGGACCGCGAGGCCACGCTCCAGCGGGGCCACTGACTCGGAAGCTGCTGACTCAGGAGCTCCAGACTCAGGTGCCCCAGACTCGGCAGCCACTGAGTCGGAACTCACCGATTCGGCAGTCACTGGCGCCACCTCCGCTCCTTCCGCCCAAGCCCTCCGGGATCAGATCACAAGCCGACCCGTTGACAACTGGCATAGCCGAGACGGAAACTCAGGGCAGCCGATTATGAACTTTAGTTCACCAGGCGAACACACTCAAGAGGCGGCGCGGCTCGATGCGCCACGGAACTCGCAACGCACGAAGCGGGAGCGGTGCATGGACAAGGTGGCGGCCTCGGCCGCGGCGGCGGTGGCCGATATCCCCGACGGCGCCTCGCTCGCGGTCGGCGGCTTCGGTCTCAGCGGCGTCCCGAATGTGCTGATCGACGCGCTGTACGCGGCCGGCCCGACCGGGCTTTCCGTCGTGTCCAACAACTGCGGCGTGGACGGCGGCGGCCTCGGCGTGCTGCTCGCCGCCCGCCGGATCTCGCGGGTCACCGGCTCGTACGTCGGCGAGAACAAGGAGTTCGCGCGGCAGTACCTGGCCGGGGAGCTGGAGGTCGAACTGATCCCGCAGGGCACGCTCGCCGAGCGGCTGCGGGCCGGCGGCTGCGGCATTCCGGCCTTCTTCACCCCGGCCGGCGTCGGCACCCAGGTCGCCGAGGGCGGACTGCCCTGGCGTTACGCGGCGGACGGCACGGTCGCGCTCGCCTCGCCGCCGAAGGAGGTGCGCGAGTTCGACGGCGCGCAGTACGTCCTGGAGCGCGGCATCGTCACCGACTACGCCCTCGTGCACGCCGCAAAGGGTGACCGCCACGGAAACCTGCTGTTCGCCAAGTCTTCCCGCAACTTCAACCCGCTGGCGGCCATGGCCGGCCGGGTCACCATCGCGGAGGTCGAGGAGCTGGTCGAGCCGGGCGAACTCGATCCAGACGAGGTGCACCTGCCGGGCGTGTTCGTGCAGCGGATCGTGGTGCTCAGCCCCGAACAGGCCGCGGACAAGCGGATCGAGCGGCGTACCGTGACCGTGCCGCATGCGGACCCTGATGTGGCCCCGGCGAAGTCAGCCCAGGCGAATTCGACCACTGCAAACGGAACGGCGGGCATCTGATGGCTTGGACCCGCGAGCAGATGGCAGCCCGCGCGGCTGCCGAGCTGACCGACGGCGAATACGTCAACCTCGGCATCGGCCTGCCGACGCTCATCCCGAACCACCTGCCGCCCGGCGTGCATGTCACGCTCCAGTCGGAGAACGGAATCCTCGGCGTCGGACCGTATCCGACCGCTGAGGCAGTGGACCCGGACCTGATCAACGCGGGCAAGGAAACCGTCACGGTGCTGCCCGGCGCGGCGTTCTTCGACTCCGCCCTCTCCTTCGGCATGATCCGCGGCGGCCACATCGACACCGCGGTGCTCGGCGCGATGCAGGTGAGCGAGCAGGGCGACCTGGCCAACTGGATGATCCCCGGCAAGATGGTCAAGGGCATGGGCGGAGCGATGGACCTCGTGCACGGCGCCCGGCGTGTCATCGTCCTGATGGAGCACACTACCCGCGACGGCGCCCCCAAACTGCTGGAGCGCTGCGCCCTTCCGCTCACCGGCCGCGCCTGCGTACACCGCGTCATCACCGACCTCGGCGTGCTCGACGTCACCGACAAGGGCTTCGTCCTGGTCGAGACGGCGCCCGGAACCACCGCCGACGACCTGGCCGCGCGCACGGCCGCCACCGTCATCGTCCCCTGATGCCATCGCAGGAGGTGTCCGCGTTGCTCAACCCGGACGTCGAGAAGCAATCCGACATAGACGCCGAGATCGAGGCGCTGCGTTCGGCGGCGCGGCGCGAAGGCGCGCAGCCAGGTTCGCAGCATTCGCCGCATCCGCGCCGCGACTACGCCCCGTACCGCAGCAGCATTCTGCGGCACCCGAAACAGAGCCCGATCGAGATCACCGATCCCGAGGCGGCCGAGCTTTACGGTCCGGTCTTCGGCGTCAGCGACGTCGCCGCCCTGGACGCGGACCTGACCCGGCAGCACCGCGGCGAACCACTGGGCGAGCGCATCACGGTCACCGGCCGCATCCTTGACCGGCACGGCAGACCCATCCGCGGCCAACTCGTCGAGATATGGCAGGCCAACGCCTCAGGTCGCTATGCCCACCAACGCGACCAACACCCGGCGCCGCTCGACCCGAACTTCACCGGGGTCGGCCGCTGCCTGACCGACGGCGACGGCCGTTATCAGTTCACGACGATCAAGCCGGGCCCGTACCCCTGGCGCAACCACCTCAATGCCTGGCGGCCCGCACACATCCACTTCTCGCTGTTCGGCACCGCGTTCACGCAGCGGCTGATCACGCAGATGTACTTCCCCGGCGATCCGCTGTTCCGCTACGACCCGATCTACCAATCGGTCGTCGACGACGCCGCGCGCGAGCGGCTTGTCGCGGCCTACGACCACGACCTGTCCAGTCCGGAATGGTCGCTGGGCTACCGCTGGGACATCGTGCTCGACGGCCCGGCCGCGACGCTGTTCGAGCCCGGCGATTCGAACGGAGCAGGGCTTTGATGACCGCCGAACCGAATACCCCGGCGACGCTCCCGGTCACGCCGTCGCAGACCGTCGGCCCGTTCTACGGCTACGCACTGCCCTTTGCGCGCGGTGGCGAGATGGCGCCGGCCTCGCATCCCGACGCCGTCACCGTCCACGGATACGTGCTCGATGGCGCGGGCCTGCCGATCCCCGACGCGCTGCTGGAGTTCTGGCAGGCTGGTCCCGACGGCTCGCGGACGGGCGCCCCCGGTTCACTGCGCAGCGACCAGACCACGGGTGTGCTCCTCGGCCGCGATCACACCCGATTCACCGGCTTCGGCCGCGTCGCCACCGATGCCGACGGGCACTACGCGCTACGAACCCTCATTCCCGCCGCACTGGGCGCATCAGCCCCCTACCTCTCCGTCTGCGTTTTCGCGCGGGGGCTGCTGCACCACCTGTACAGCCGCGTCTACTTCTCCGACCTGGAAAGCGCGAACGCCGCCGATCCGCTGCTCGCATCGCTCGAACCGCGCCGTCGGGCAACCCTGATTGCCCAATCGGAGGGAGCGCGGACGTATCGCTTCGACGTGCGCATTCAGGGAGGTGATGGTGATGAGGCCGACGCCGAGACGGTATTTCTCACCTTCCCCATGGGATGACGATCCGCTGGGCACGCTGCTGGAAACCGAGGCCGCGCTGGCCAGGGCCAAGGCCAAGCTCGGCCGGATCCCACAGGCCGCCGCTGACGCGATCGTGCGCGCGACGCAGCAGCGATACGACTACAACGAGGTGCGCGATTTCGGCGAGGAGCACGCGACCATCGTCGTGCCCTTAGTCGAGCGCCTGCGCTCGCAGCTGCCGCAGGAGTATCACCAGTACCTGCACAAGCCCGCGACCAGTCAGGACATCATCGACACAGCGCTGATGCTCCAAGCGTCACGGAACATCGGCCTCACCGTGCCGCTGCTTGATCGATGCGTCACGGCCGTCCGCGGCTTGGCGACCGAATTCGGCGAGACGCCACAGCGCGCCCGCACCCTGCTTCAACCGGCCCTGCCCAGCACCTTCGGCAATCTCCTGGCTTCCTGGCAATCAGCCGTCGAAGACGCCCGCGCGCGCCTGGCCACCGTGCACAAGCAATCCCTCGCGGTCCAGCTCGGCGGCCCGATCGGCGACCTCGACGATCCCGAGCTGGTTCGCGCCTTCGCTGCCGAACTTGGGCTCACGGCTCCGGAACGCCCCTGGCACACCGTGCGTACGCGCGTCGTGGACCTGGCCACCGCGCTCGGCCTGACCATCGGCGCGCTGGCCAAGATCGGCGTAGACGTGATCACGCTGTCACAGCCCGAGCTCGGCGAGCTGGAAGAGGGCGCGCTGGGCTACTCCTCGTCGATGCCTGACAAGCGCAACCCGGCCCGCTCCGTCCAGCTGGTCGCCCTCGCCCAGCGCGCACCCGGCCTCGTCGCGACCGTCTTCTCCGCGCTGCCGCAGGAACTGCACCGCGCCGCCGGACGCTGGCAGTCCGAAGACGCCGCCGTCAGGGACCTGCTGGTCCTCACCGGCAAGGCCGCACACCACGCGGTCACGTTGCTCGAAGGCCTCAAAGTCGCTCCGGACCGAATGAAGGCGAACCTCGATGGCTGACCGCCCGCTGCTCCACTACCGCCGCGACGGCCGCGAGGAAGCCGAGGCCGAGCGGCCGCCGCTGATCCTCGGTCCCTCCATCGGCACGAGCTTACGGCTCTGGGACGAGGTCGTTCCCGCACTCGCGGCCGACCACACCGTGATCCGGTACGACCTGCCCGGCCACGGCCGCACGCCCGCGAGCGCGCTGCCCAGCCTCAAGCCCGACACGATCACCATCGCCGACTTGGCGCAGACCGTGCTCAACCTCGCCAACGCCCTCGGCATCAAGCGCTTCAACTACGCCGGCGTCTCGCTCGGCGGCGCGATTGGTATGTGGCTCGCCATCCATCGGCCCGAACGGATCGCCTCGCTCGCCGTGGTCTGCTCCTCCGCCCACTTCGGCGACCCGCAGTACTGGCAGGCGCGCGCGAAACTCGTCCGAGACGAGGGCACCGGCCCGGTCGCCGAAGCGGCACCAGGGCGCTGGTTCACCGAGCGCTTCGCCGCCTCCGGCGCGCCGATCGCCGAGGCGTTGCTGGACGACCTGCGCGGCGCCGACCCGGCCGGATACGCAGCCTGCTGCGACGCGCTCGCCGGGCTCGACCTGCGCGGGCAGCTAGGCGCGATCAGCGCTCCCACACTGGTGATCGCAGGCAGTGTGGACATCTCGACGCCGGTGGAGCACGCCCGCGAACTGGCCGACGCGATCCCCGGCGCCAAGCTGCTCGAAGTAGCCGACGCCGCCCACCTCGCCTGCGTCGAGCAGCCGCGGACCGTCGCGGAGGCACTGCGCTCCCACTTCGCCGCCGAGGCAGTCGCGGTGCCGAATGCCGAGTCGGCTGCCGAGCCTGCCGGCCAGCCGAATGCGAACCCTGCCACCGGCCGCGACGCGGGAATGGCCGTGCGCCGCGCCGTGCTCGGTGACGCGCACGTGGACCGCGCGATCGCGAACACCACCGACTTCACCGCCGATTTCCAGGACCTCATCACGCGGTACGCGTGGGGCGAGATCTGGACCAGGCCCGGACTCGACCGCCGGATGCGCAGCGCCGTCACGCTCACCGCGCTGGTAGCGCACGGGCATCTGAGCGAGCTGGCCATGCACCTGCGCGGAGCACTCAACAACGGGCTCACCCGCGCGGAGATCGGCGAAATTCTGCTGCAGACCGCCGTTTACTGCGGGGTCCCGGCGGCCAACTCGGCCTTCGCCGTCGCCCAGCAGGTGTTCGCGCAGCTCGACACCGAATCAGAAGCCTGAACGCAGAGGGGGATGGCGACGTGCGTACCAGCGTCGGGATCATAGGCGCCGGACCGGCCGGCCTGCTGCTATCACATCTGCTGCGCCAGGCCGGTATCGAGAACGTGGTGCTGGAGAACCGGACCCGCGACTATGTCGAGCACCGGCAGCGCGCCGGAGTGCTGGAGCAGAACACCGTCGACGCGCTGCGTTCCAGCGGCGCCGGCGAGCGGATGGACCGCCTCGGCCTGCGGCATGACGGCATCGAGCTGCGCTTCGCCCGCGAAGGGCACCGCGTGGACTTCCCATCGCACACCGGCGGCCGCAGCGTCATGGTCTACGCGCAGACCGAGGTCGTCAAAGACCTGATCGCGCTCAGCGAGCGCCAGGGCGGCACGATCCGGTTCGAGGCCGAGGCGCTCGCGATCGAGAAGGCGGACACCGGCAGTCCCCTGATCCGCTACCGCCACGAGGGCGCCGAGCACACCCTGGAGTGCGACATCGTCGCGGCCTGCGACGGCTTCCACGGCATCGGTCGGCAGTCGATGCCGCCCAGCCTGCTGCGCACGTGGTCACACGAGTATCCCTTCGCCTGGCTCGGAATCCTCGCAGACGTGCCGCCGTCCTGCGACGAGCTCATCTACGCCAACCACGAACGCGGCTTCGCGCTGCACAGCATGCGCTCGCCGCAAGTGAGCCGGCTGTATCTGCAGGTCGCCCCGGATGAGGACCTGAACGCCTGGCCGGACGAGCGGATCTGGGCCGAACTCGACGCCCGCTTCGAGCTGCCCGGCTGGAGCCTCGAACACGGCCCGATCACCGAGAAGGGGATCACGCCGATGCGCAGCTTCGTCGCCGAGCCGCTGCGGTACGGCCGCCTCTTCCTCGCCGGAGACGCCGCGCACATCGTCCCGCCGACCGGGGCGAAGGGCCTCAATCTGGCGGCCGCCGACGCGACACTGTTGGCCGCTGCGATCATCCAGGCCCACGACAAGGGCGACGAGAGCCTGCTCGACGCCTACTCGGAGACGGCGCTGCGCCGGGTCTGGCGTGCAGAGCACTTCTCGTACTTCATGACGACGATGCTGCACCGGGATCCGCACGCCGACGAGTTCGCGCACCGGCTCCAGCTTTCCAACCTGCGCTACATCGCCTCGTCCGAAGCCGCGGCCGCCTCGCTCGCCGAGAACTACGTCGGGCTGCCGGTCGTGTGAGCCGGGCGCCTCGCTACGCGACCTGTCCCGTCTTTCCGGGCACAGAGTCCCGATACGCATCCACTGCGCTGACCTGAAGGAACTCGACGACACTGCGGATCACCTCCGGCTCGCGCAGGATCCGGTTGTGCCCGAGGCCGTGCGTGCTCAGCAGTTCCGCGCCCTGCCACGCCGCGGCGATCGCCTTGCCCATGCCGAACGGGATCTGCTTGTCCTCGCGGTCGTGAATGACCAGCATCGAGGGAAGGTGCGCGCCGTCGAGGGGCGGTTCGGTGCGGAACCGCGCCTGCGCCCGCCCGACCGCGTCGAAGTCTGACATCGGTCGGCCGGTCCGAAGCTCCAGACGCCGCATGAGGCCGGTCCGGATGCGGTCGCCGAAGCCGAGCATCGCGGCGAATCCGCGCATGAACTGGGTCGGATCCGTCATCGGCGAGATGAGCACGAGCCGGCTCGTGGGCAGCCCGTCGAGCACCGTGAGGGCCGCGGACCCGCCGCCGAGCGAGTGCCCGATGACCGCGTGGGCGGGGCCGAAGGAACGGACCGCGGCGGCCAGCGCCGCCATGAACTCGGTGATGAGACTGCGATCGGCGCCGAAGCGGCCGGGGCCGGAATCGCCGTGGCTCGGCGCGTCGATCGCGACGACGCGGAACCCGGCGGCGGTCAGCGGCGCGACGAACGCCCCGAACTGACTGCGGTGACCGCCCCAGCCGTGCAGCAGATAGACCACCGGCCCGCCGAGACCCCAGACCTCTGCGACACAGGTCGGCCCCGGACCCTCCTGAAGCGGTAGCGTCACAAGGCGGCCCGGCGCGGCCGGGGCGGAGCGCGACCGGTCCGCGTGCCGCACGGTGCACCAGACACGTTCGGCCCAGCGCGCGCCAAGGCGCGGCGCGCAACGCTCCAGCGTGCCGAAGGCGGCACGGGTCGCGCGCTGACGCGACAGCAAAGAAGAACGAACGATCGTGCTTTTTTTGGCGGTTGAATCGGCCATTGGAATCTCCCGTTGAGTAGCGGTTGGTGGCTGAGGCGGGCGGATGATGTGCTAGCGGATCGATCGGTCGATCGGCGGCTACGTAACGCGCGACGTCACGCGTACCGCATCGATCAGTGCTTCAAAAGCGTGCCGCGCGCGGAGCTCCGCCTTAGGGTCGTTGAGCAGGCGACAAGCGTGGAAGAAGCCGAGCATGACGGAGTGAAGGTCGTGAGCGAACTGTTCCGCGTCGGCGTCCGGCCGGAACTGTCCCTCCGCGATGCCGGTGCGGAACATCTGGGCCACCGAGTCCGCGAAGTCCCTGTGGTCGCGTACGAGCTGGTCACGCACGGGCCCCGGCTGGTCGTCGAACTCCGCGGAGGCCGAGACGAACAGGCACTCGGAGCCGCCGTCCATGATCGTGTGCAGCCAGTGCTCGAACAACGCGCGCACCCGCTGCTCGCCGCGCGGCGCCTTGAGCGCGGGCCGCACGACCTCCTCGCTGAACAGGTCGCGGGCCCGTTCGAGCACCTGGAGCTGAAGCGATTCCTTGGACTTGAAGTGCGCGAACAGCCCGCTCTTGGACAGTTCGAGCCGGGCCGCGAGCGAGCCGATGGTCAGACCGGCCAGGCCGAGGCGGGCGGCCGTCCTGGTCGCCTCGTCCAGCACCGCCTGTCTGGTCGCCTCGCCCTTGCTCACCCGACTAGTCATAGCACGATCGTTCGTTCTGTGGAAGATCCGTTGGCCGACACGGTGATCGCGGTGAGGAGCAGACCATCGCGCACCAGCCAGCGTCCGGCGAATCCGAGCAGCGTGATCCCCGCCACGACCGGGCCCGGGACCAGCAGCCGTGCGTAGAAGGAACCGGATTCGAGGCTCGGCGCGCCGTCCGCTTCCGTCGCGAAGTCGATGCTCGCCTCCTCGAAGTCGAGCCAGCGGCCGGTCAGCGGAAACCACGCCTTGTACACCGACTCCTTCGCGCTGAACAGCAGCCGGTCCCAGTGCAGCGCGGGCCGATCCGCCGCGAGCCGCTTCAGACGCTCGCGTTCTTCCGCGACGGTGACCGTGGTCAGCACCTCCGGCGGCAGCGCCTCGTGCGGTTCCGCGTCCACGCCGATCGTCGCCAGCTGCGAGCTGCGAGCGACCACGGCCGCGCGGTACCCCGTGCAGTGCGTCATGCTGCCGACGATCCCGCCCGGCCACTGCGGGGCGCCGCGATCCCCGGGCAGGATGGCCACCGGAGCGATGCCGAGCCGGGCCAGCGCCGTGCGCGCGCAGTGCCGGACCGTGGTGAACTCGAGCCGCCGTTTTTCCACCGCCTGGGCGAGTTCCGCCTCTTCCTCGGGGAACAGCGCGGCCTCCGGGGGATCGGACCGCGCCTCGACGGCGACCACGCCGGGCGGCAGCAGCTCCTCGATCACACCCGCTCCTCGATCATGCTCGCAGTGTGTCAGGCGGAGCGCCGCTACCTCAAACAGCTGAGCCCGCCCGCGCCGATCGACACCGTGCAGGCGCACCAAACGTTCGTATGCTTCATTGAGGAATGATCGCGCCGCGCCCTACGATCGGCTGCGACCTGCCTAACAAACACGTAGAGACGAGGTGCGGTCGTCGTGGACGCGGATGTCATCGTGGTCGGAGGCGGGCTGGCCGGGCTGGTGGCGACCGCCGAGCTCGCCGACGCCGGGCGCCGGGTGATCCTGGTCGAGCAGGAGCCGGAGGCCTCGCTCGGCGGCCAGGCGTTCTGGTCCTTCGGCGGACTGTTCCTGGTCGACTCGCCGGAACAGCGCCGGATGGGCATCCACGACTCGCACGAGCTGGCCTGGCAGGACTGGATCGGCAGCGCCGGCTTCGACCGCGAAGAGGACTACTGGCCGCGGCGCTGGGCCGAGGCGTACGTGGACTTCGCCGCCACCGAGAAGCGGTCCTGGCTGCACGCCCAGGGCATCCGCCTCTTCCCGATCGTCGGCTGGGCCGAACGCGGCGGCTACCTCGCCGACGGCCACGGCAACTCGGTCCCGCGCTTCCACATCACCTGGGGCACCGGCCCCGGAGTCGTCGAACCCTTCGAACGGCGGGTGCGCGCGGCGGCCGTCGAGGGGCGGGTGCGATTCGCGTTCCGGCACCGCGTCGACGAACTGATCCTGAGCGACGGCGCCGTGACCGGCGTGCGCGGCACCGTGCTCGAACCCAGCGGCGTGCGCCGCGGCGCGCCCAGCTCGCGCACCGCGGCCGGCGAGTTCTCCTTCACCGCGCAGGCGGTCGTCGTTACCTCGGGCGGCATCGGCGGAAACCACGAGCTGGTCCGGCGAAACTGGCCCGCGCGGCTCGGCACGCCGCCGCGCAACCTGCTGAGCGGTGTTCCCGCACACGTCGATGGACGCATGCTGGAGATCAGCGACGCGGCCGGCGGCCGGGTGATCAACGGCGACCGGATGTGGCACTACACCGAGGGCATCACGAACTGGAACCCGATCTGGCCGCTGCACGGCATCAGGATCCTGCCGGGCCCTTCCTCGCTCTGGCTCGACGCGACCGGCCGCAGGCTGCCGGTGCCGCTGTTCCCGGGCTTCGACACGCTCGGCACGCTGGAACACATCATGCGCACCGGGCACGAGTACACCTGGTTCCTGCTCACCCAGAAGATCATCGAGAAGGAGTTCGCGCTCTCCGGCTCCGAGCAGAACCCCGACCTGACCGGGAAGAGCATCAGACAGCTACTCGGGCGGATCGGCCCGGGCGCCCCCGGCCCGGTCGAGGCGTTCAAGCGGCACGGGGTCGACTTCGTGGTCGCCGACTCGCTGCCGCGGCTCGTGGACGGGATGAACGCGCTGACGGACAAGCCGCTACTCGACCTGGCCGAGGTGACCCGGCAGGTGGAGGCGCGCGACCGGGAGATCGGCAACAAGTTCACCAAGGACCTGCAAGTTACCGCGATCCACGGCGCGCGGGCCTATCTGGGCGACCGGTTGATCCGGGTCGCCTCCCCGCACCGGCTGCTCGATCCGAAGGCCGGGCCGCTCATCGCGGTGAAACTCAACATCCTTACCCGCAAGTCGCTCGGCGGCCTGGAGACGGACCTGTCCGGCCGGGTGCTGCGCGTGGACGGACAGCCGCTGCCCGGTCTTTACGCAGCAGGCGAGGTGGCGGGCTTCGGCGGCGGCGGCATGCACGGCTACCGCTCACTGGAGGGGACTTTCCTCGGCGGCTGCCTGTTCTCCGGACGCACGGCCGGACGCGAGGCGGCGAAGGCCGTCGGCTAGCGCCCGGCGGCACCGGCGACCCGCCACTGCGGCAGGACTCTGATATGCTCGGGCGGATATTACAGAGTTCTGACTTTTGCCCGGCTGTGAAAGTTACATGCCGGCCAGGGGCCGATCACCCGGCGCGCGGCTCAGAAGCCGCCCTGGGCCGACCCTGAGGTCGAGCCGTGCGCCGGATCGGTCGTCGCGCTCAGGGAGTACGTGTCACCACTCGTATCGTGCGGGCTACTGTGCGAATACTGGGCCGCGAAGGTGAAGGTGCCGGGCTGGACGGTCTGTCCCGGTTTGAGGGTGAAAGTGTAAACCAGCCCGCTCGCGTCCGAGGTCACCGACACGTCGAACACGGACAGATCGTGGGTCGAGTAGTCGCGCTCCTGGGAGTAGCCCGCATTCGGCGTCGCCCGGATGATCACCTGGAGCGCGGTGACCGGGTCCGGGAGCGTGACGTACACGTCCTCTTCGGTCCACTGCGCGTTGCTGCTCGGGGCGACCGCGCTCGTCGCGCTGACCACGGAATTCCCCGCGGCCGGGTGCGACGCCGATGCGGACGCCGACGGGCTCTCGGCCGGGCCGGCCGGCTTCGTGGCCGTCTGAGCGCCTTGACTGGTCACCGAGCTGTGCGTTCCGGGGCCAGGCGAACCCGCCTGCTGCGAGGGGCCGCCTGCGCCGGACGGCGCGCCGCTGGCCGCAGGAAGGCCGCCGTTGCTTGTCGCGGCCCTCGGGGCAGAGTTCGGCTGGTTGTGCGTGACCGTCGCCGTCACCGCGACGGCGACCGTCGCGCACACGGCTGCCGCCGCGATACCTGCGGGAATGCCGGCCAGCCGCAGTCCCAGCACCGGGATGCGCACCCGACCGGCTCCACGTGCCCCGCCGCCATCCACCAGCCGCTGGTCGAGCAGTGTGCGGATGCGGTCGGTGTCCGGCTCGTAGCGGGCGTACTCGGTGTCCAGGACCTCGGTGAGCCACTCGCCGCCGTACGCATCGGTCGCGTGCGTGAGGCTCGCGCCGTCGTTCCCCGTTCGGCTGCCTGCGTCGTCCTTACGCGCCTTTCCTCGTACCGGATGCGTCATCGCCGCGCCGCCCCGTCCTCGGTGGCTCGGCCGCTCGGCCGCGCGCCCAGCAGGGTGGCCAGCTCGGCCACGCCCCGCGAGGTCTGGCTCTTGACCGTGCCGACGGAGATGCCCAGCGTCGCGGCGGTCTCCTGCTCGCTCAGCCCGTAGTAGTGCCGCAGCACGACGCAGGCCCGCTTACGCACCGGAAGGCGCCGTAGCGCTTCGCGTACGTCCGCGCTCGCGGCCAGGTCGGGTCCGTCCATCCGGTCCGTCCACGCCGCGCCGAGCAGCCGC
>NZ_DASRBQ010000169.1:0-31192 GCF_035653575.1 Actinocrinis sp. | reverse complement strand
GTCGCCGCCGTCTGGGCCGGCGCGCGCTCCCCCGCCGCCGGGCACATCGAACGAAGGGCACGGCTCAGGCCGCCGAACGCGCTCGCCGTCACCGGCGTGCTGGTCTTCGCGGCCGCAGCGGCCCTGGCCGTCGACTACTCCGCGACCTCCGCCACCGCCGATACTGACACGATGTCATCGGTCGCGGTGTGGGCCTACCCCTTGGGCGATCAGCTCCACGTGGGCGTGCGGCAAACTGCCGGGCACGGCGCCGACTCGCTGCGGATCGTGGTGACTCAGGCGGGAGCGACGGTCGCGACGTGGAACAACATCCACCTCGCTCCGGGCCAGTCGTGGGAGGCGCCGGCGCTCACCGTTCCCGGACCCGGCCCCGCCCAGGTCGTCGCGCTCGACGGCACGACCGTCGTGGCGAGCCTCTCGAGCCGGTGACGGCAGCCATGAAACGAGACGGCCGCCGCAAGCTCTGGCTGCGAACCGGACTGATCATCGCCTTGGTCGCCGTGGTCACGTCGGTGGCGGCGCCATCCGCCCCTTCGGCCGCGTCCGCCAACGGGCATGCCGAGCACCGTCGCCCGTCCCCGCTGAGCCGGTACCTGCGCACCCTTCGTCTCATCAACTACTTTCCAGCCGACGACGGCTGGCAGTACATGTGGACCCACTGGGAGCCTGACCGGATCGATCACGATTTCGCGGTCATGGCGAGCATGGGCGCGAATGCGGTGCGAGTCACCGTGTTCCCGGATGTGATGGGCTTTCCGAGCCCGAGTCCGGTCATGCAGTCCCGCCTCGCGAAGATCGTCGACTTGGCCGACGCGCACGGGCTCAAAGTGCAGCTTTCCCTCTTCGACCAGTTCACCGACTTCGCCGACATCCCGGCCAGCCTCACCTGGGCGCGCGAAATCCTCGATCCCCTGAGTGCAGGCTCGCGCGTGGCGTTCATCGACGTGCGCAACGAACTGGACGCGCCATCGACGCTGGGAGACGCTCAGGTCTACCGGTGGCTGAACGCGCTGCTTCCCGCTGTAAAGGACGACGCACACGCAGTCCCGGTCAGCCTCTCCGTGACCGCGCCCGCGCACATCAGCACCCTGCGAGCGGCGCTTCGCGTCGAGCCCGACTTCTGGGACCTGCACTACTACGCGTCTGACGGTCTGGCCTACGCGTCCATGGCCGCAGCCGTCCAGGCCGCGGCCCCGCTGCCGGTGTTCGTCGGCGAAACGGGGTTCGCGACGGCCAGCGAGGGCTCCCCTCCCGGCCTGCCCGACGGTCAGGCTGCACTTGAGGCGTATCAGGCCCACTACTACCAAGCCGTCGAGCAGGCCGCGCTCTCACTCGGTCTCGGAGCCGCGGCGCCCTGGACCCTGTACGACTTCACCGCAGCCGCGATACCGAGCCAGCAGCAGCCCGACCAGTACACCTTCGGGCTCCTGCACAGCGACGGGACACCCAAGCCAGCGGCGGACGTCGTGCGCCAGGTCTTCCGCGGCGAAGGCGTCAGAGCGGACTTCAACAGCGGTTTCTCGCAGGCAGTGTCCACGCCACAGGGCGAGCTGCCCGCGATCTGGCGGCTGTGGGAGCCCGATCACGCCCGGTTCGCGCTCGATGCGGCCGTCGGTCACGACACGCCGGGAGGGTCGGCCCGCATCTCCGCCAGCGGCGGCGATGACGCGAGCATGCCGGCCTTCTATACCGTCCCGGTGCGGCCGCAGATCGTGCCCGGCGGCCAGTACCGCGTGACGGCCTGGGTCCGCGGAAACCGGGCGACCGGCACGACCATGGTGAACGTCAGCTGGTTCGACGGCCGGGGCGTCTTCATCAGCGGCACGGACTCCCCCACCCTCAGCTCGGGCGACACGGACTGGACCGAGCTGGAAGCGACCGGGGTGGCCCCGCTCGGCGCCGCCTTCGCGGAGATCTGGCTCAAGAGCGCCCGCAATTCAGGCACCGTATGGTTCGATGATGTGACCTGGGCACGGTCGACGGCCTGAGCGCGGACGACGTTAAGACGGTAACGGTAAGGGTGCGTCGTGAAGATGATCCGGCGGCTGTTGCTCTGCCGTTGCGGCCACGAGCGAAGCGCGCATCTGCACTACCGCAGGGGTAGCGACTGCGCACACTGCGATTGCCGCCGATGGTCCCCGCGCTGGCGGCTGGACCGCAGGCGGGTGCGCGGGTGACCCGACCGCCCGCCTGTCGTGGTCGCCGTGGTCGCCGTCGGCGTGTAACCGGGCTACCGGGATGAGGTCTCGGACTGAGTCATCGGCGAACCGACATGGGCCAGTGCGTCCTCGACGGTCGGGCAGATCGTCAGGATGTCCTTCATGCCCGCCACTTCGACCAAACGCATGACGATCTTCGAGGGCACCAGGACGAACCGCTGGTTCAACCGCCGGAACTCGTTGCTGGTGCGCAGCACGATGTACAGGCCGGATGAGTCCATGAAGCGCAGGCCGGTCAGATCCAGCACCAGCGGCATGTCGTTCGTGGTGTGCCTTATCAGCGCGACCTCGAGCGCACGGGCGCGCACCATGTCCAGTTCCCCGGCCGCTGTCAGCACACAGCAGCCCGCATGTTCGACGCTGGTGATCTCCAGCCCCGCGACCATGGTCCTTTCCTCCATATATGGGCGACAACCGACAAACCCGGCAGCGCCGGGCGGTAGCGTCCACGCCTATTAACCGGAGACCCGGTGAAATTAACGCGGACAGCGGAATCGTCCAGGGACCGACTGGTCAGGGGTCACTGTCGGAGTGAGCTATTACCATCGTCACCGTGGACAGGACGAGCGGTGACACGGCGGGCGCGACGCCGCTGGACAGTGCGGGGCCGAACAGGGCGCTGCTGAGCAAGACGAGCGTCGGTGTGCTGCTCGGCGTGACCTCATCGGTCTCCTTCGGAGCGTCCGGCCCCTTCGCCAAGGCGCTGATCGATGCCGGATTCAGTCCGCTGCAGGCGGTCTGGCTGCGGATCGTCGGCGCCGTGCTCATCCTGGTCGCGTGCAGCGCGGCGCTGCGCCGGCGCGGCCTGATCGCGATGCTGCGGCGCAACAGCGGCCTGGTGACCGTGTACGGCCTGGTCGCCGTCGCCGGCTGCCAGGCGGCTTACTTCGTGGCCGCCAGCCGGCTGCCGGTCGGCGTGGCGATCCTGCTGGAGTTCACCGGGCCGGTGCTCGTCGTCGGCTGGGTGCGCTTGGTGCGCCGGTGGCCGGTGCCGCGCGTCTCGCTCGTCGGAGTCGCGGTGGCGATGGCGGGCCTGGTGTGCGTGGTGCAGATCTGGTCCGGCGTCCACCTGGATCCGGTGGGCCTCGCGGCCGGGCTCGGGGCGGGTACCGGCAATGCCACGTTCTTCCTGCTGATCGACCGCCTCACCGGCAGCGTCGATCCGCTGGCCCTCAACCTCGGCGGGATGATCGTGGCAGCCGTCGCGCTGGCGCCGCTGGCCACCCCGTGGTCGACGCCGTGGGGCGTGCTCACCCGCGAGGTGCCGCTCGGCCACGGCTCGGCCGCTCCCGGCTGGCTGCTGGCCGCGTCCGTCGTTCTCGTCAGCACCTCGATCGCCTACCTGACCGGAACCGCGGCCGTACAGCGGCTGTCCGCGCCGGTGGCCGCGGGCCTCGCGTACATCGAGCCGACCTCGGCCGCGGTGATCGCCTGGGTGGCGTTGGGCGAGCGGCTGAATCCGGTGCAGATCCTCGGCGGTTTCGTCGTCCTGTTCGGCGCGTTCCTCGCCCAGCGCGGCATTGCCGCCGGACGCGGGAGGGACGGCGCGGCCGCTGCCGTGGCCGAGGCGCCCGGCGACGAAGTGGCCTCGACGGGATTCGAGCCGGCGCTCACGCCCTGAAGCGCGGGCGGCGCTCGGGTGCCGCCCCGGTCGCCGGAGAGGCGTGGGCGGCACCCGAGCCGCTGCAAGACGGCCTGCGGGCCGTTAACTGATCGAGATCGGCAGCGAGGCCAGTGGTGCGGGGCCGACCGGCTGGTTGTTCGCCGCGTCGGTCAGCGTCACGTTGACGTCTGAGGTGCCGCTGCTCACGCTCGCGGACTGTGCCGAGCTCAGGCGCACGTGGAAGGTGAAGATGTCGGTCTGCCCGGCGGGAATCGCGATGGCGGGGACCGCTGTCTTGTTCAGGAAGTCGGTTCCGAAGCCCTCGACGTCGTAGGGCGCCGACTGCACGCCGCTGAAGCGCGGATCGACGACGTTCAGCGTCCCGGAGGGGAACAGCGTGCTCGCCGTGCACGAGCAATGCCCGAACGAGACCACGAGACCCACTTGCGCGTAGTCGGTGCTCGTCGGATTGTGCAGCAAGACCGTGAACGCGACCGCCGGTCCGCCCGGGGTGAGCGTGATGCCTCCCTCGGGGGTGATGTCGACCTGAAGTCCCGTGGAGTCCTGCGGACCGCCCGCATCGCTTGAGGCGCTGCTGACGGGATGCACCTGGAAGTCGGCGCAGGCGGTGAGCAGCGACGGCAGGTTCGTGTTGGAGGTCTGGTCCGGCGCGGTCACCAGCAGTCCCGTGGCGCCTGCGCCCTTGCACGCCTGCGAGCCGTTCGGCGCGGCGTCAAGCGCTTCGACGAGGGCTGCGGCGCTGTGCCCGGATTCCAGGACCACCGTCGGGATGCTCTGCCCGGACGGCAGACCGCCGAGGTATCCGCTTCGGGTGCGGGTCGCGTTCTGCAGCGTCTGCGAGCCGTGAAGCTGGGCGACGCCCGGGTAACCGCGCATGAAGCAGGTGTGGCCGCTGATGTTGGAGAAACGCAGCAACTCGCTTTGGTGCCCGCCGCCCGAAGGTCCGGTCGTCGCGGTGATGGTCAGACCTAAGGCCGTGCACTCGGGCGTCCCCGCGGGGCCGGAGGTTGAGCCGACCCCGATTGCGCCGCCAGCCGAGCCGCCGCCACTTGCGCTACCCGCACCGTTACCGGCGCCCGACACCGGCGCACCCGACGTCGCGGCCGGACCGGGGGCCCCGATCGCCGTCGCGGAGCAGCCGCTAGCGGCGATCATGATTCCCGCTACCGCCAGGCTTGCTGCCGCCAACGCGAGGCCACGCCTGGCCCCACGTCCGACCACATCGCTCCGGCCCCCGGCCCAGTTGCCGGGCGAAACCGCCATGCCCTTCGAGTCTCCAACCGCGTGCTGGCGCATCTATGGCCTCCTGCATCTCAGGCCGTCTCGCGCGGCCTCTCATGGATAGGAGGAGCGGACCCCCGAAGCGCCAACAGAAAAATCCCAAGAGATTTTCGGAGCGCTGCCCGAAGATCCCCGGCTCGCTCATGCGCCGTCCGGCACCGTTCGCGCTACGATTCCCCCGCCTGAGATCCGAATCCAGCAACGGCCATCGGCCTGCTGGCGCCAGGCGCGCCGCCGTACTCGATCAAGCCCCGGCGGCGTGGCACGAAGGGACGACCAGCAATGTCACGCGCACGACTCGCGGCTACCGCGATCGGCGCTGCGACCGCTCTGCTCCTTGCGGTCATCGGCTTCGTTCTGCTGGTCGGCGGACACGCCTCGGTGCCGCGCTCCCCCTCGATAGCCGGCGCGCTCGTGACCGGGGCGCCGACGGTCACAGCCGTGAACGTGACGACTGGCGCGCCAGAACTTTCGGACGCGGCTGTTAGCAGTGCAGGACCGACAGACGTCAGTGCCGCGCCGACAGTCGTCAGCTCCGCGCCAAAGCACGTACTCGCAGGCTACTGGCAAGACTTCGTCAACCACGCCATCCCGATGCCCCTCGCCGCGGTACCCAGGGGCTACAACCTCGTGGACGTCGCGTTCGCCGCCGCAGACGCGCAGCACGACGGCGGCGTGACCTTCACGCTGAGCCCCGCGCTCGCGCAGGCACTCGGCGGGTACACGACGGAGCAGTTCACTCAGGACGTCGCGACACTGCACGGGCGCGGACAACACGTGCTGCTGTCGGTCAACAACGCCGGCGGCGCCGTCTCGATCAACTCGCCGGCCGCGGCGGCCAACTTCGCCAAGAGCATCAGCGGCCTGATGAGCACATATGGGTTCGACGGCGTCGACATCGACTTCGAGAACGGCTTCGACGTCGCCTCCACGGCTCAGGCCCTGCGCAGTCTCGCGGCTCTGCATCCCGGCGCGCTCATCACGCTCGCGCCGCAGACAGGCGACATGGAATCCACCGGCGGCGCCTACTTCCAGCTGGCGCTGAGCATCAAATCGATCCTGACCATCTCGTTCACGCAGTACTACAACGCGGGCTCCACGGTCGGCTGCGACGGCGCCGTCCACGCTCAGGGCACCGAGGACTTCCTGACCGCCCTGGCCTGCACCCAGCTGCGCGGCGGCCTGAGCCCGTCCCAGGTCGGGATCGGCCTGCCTGCCTCCAAGTTGGCGGCGAAACGCGGCTACCTCGCCCCAGACCTGGTCAACAGCGCCCTGGACTGCCTCGCCTCGGGCAGCGGATGCTCCGGTTTCACACCGCCCGCGGCCTGGCCGGCCATCGGCGGGGCGATGACGTGGTCGATCAACTGGGACGCGGCCAACGGCTACGAGTTCCTGCGGACGGTGAGCCCGCACCTGCAGTCGATGCCTTAATGGCCGTGCGCACGCGGCCGGGAACGCGCGGGCGTGCATGCTCGTTGAGCTGGCGTGATTCTGTGGCTGCTGTCGCTTCCCGCGCTCGTGGTGCTGCTGACCGGGCTCGCAGTGGTCGAGACGCTGCTGCTGCGGCTGGGAAAGGCCGGAATCATCCCGTGGCGGCGACAGTCGGGCACTCGAGGTGTCGCTTCAACCGGCTTCGAAGTGCTGCAGGGGCATCTGTCCGCCGGCAAGGCCCAGGAACTCAAGCAGCGCCATACCTCGCTCGTGTTGCGTGAGGACGAGGAGGCCGGAGCGCCTCCGACCTCTTATATCGACCTCGACGAGGGCACGGCGACCATCCGGCTTCGCAAGGATGGTCGCACCGGCGCGGCCGAAAGCACGTCCTAGACGCTACGACGGCGGGCTGGACGGGTCCGGGGGCCGTTGCGCGCCCGAGTCAGGGCACGGAGCGAGTTGCGGAACGGCACAAATCACCGGGCGGAGCGCGTCAGATCGCGCAGGGCTGCTGTGACCAACGCGGTCACGCGCGGGTCAGCGGAGCGTCCGCCCTGTCCGTCGAGCGCCCAGGCCAGTTCCATGGTGCCCATCGCGAACACGCGACCTCCGCTCGGCGCAGTGGCCCGCACCATGTCCGCGCTGTGCGTGACACCGCCGGACCCCGGAATGCTCGTGGTCATCAGCCGCACCACCTGGCCTGCGAAGCAATCGGGGATGTACGAGTCCCACTCGTAGCCGACGACGCCCGGTATCACGTCCCCGGGCGCCAAACCGGCGGCCGCAAGCCACGGATCACTGCGCGGCCCGACGACCGTGTACGCGGTGGGCGGCGAGGTCAGATCGCGCTGCGCCGCCCACAAATGCTCCACTCCCATCAGCCTGCACTCTGGCTCGCCGAAGGAGCTGAAGAACCCGCTTTCCAGGCGCGGGTCACGGACCGGATCGAGAGAGCTGTCGAGTGAGCTGTCGCGCCACTCCACGATCGCCCGCCGGCCGGCGGCATAGCGCATCCGCCACTCGCCGCTGTTGGAGCCGAACATCAGGTTCACCGCGCGCGCCAGCGCCTGGTCGAACGCCTCCCGCATCTGCTGCGTCCAGTACTCGTCGTGGCCGATCGAGAACACCAGGCGGTGGTGCAGCAGCGATCCAGGAGTCGTGTCCGTGTCGATGTCGGTCTGGTAGGAGACGTCGATGCCGCTGCGTTCCAGGAAGCGGACCCAGGGCAGCTCGAGCCGCGTGACCATGTCGTGGAATTCGGACTGGTCGAAGGGGCGGTCGAACGACACCTCGAGCGCGTGCCTGCTGGTGTTGAACTGGTAGAGGCTCTTTCCGCCCCATGGGTTATAGGCCTCCCAGGTGTTCACCGGCACCTGGACCAATACTGCGGTCGCGGGAGCCGCCGGGTTCTGACGCACGATCAGCGGGACGTTTCCCACAGCGCCGGCGTGCGCGCCGCTCACGATCTCGAGCTTGGCCTCGTAGTAGCCGGAGGCAGCGTCGGACGGGATCACGACGTTCTCGGTCACCCGCCATGGGGCCCGGAACAGCCCGGTGACGGAGTCGGGCGTGGTCGGCGGGGGCTGTGCGATCGCGGCGTGGCTAGAGCGGCAGCCCGGCACGCACGCGATCAGGCGCCCTCCGATCCCTTGGTACCACCCGAGTCGGTATACGAATACGCGATAGCGCGAGCCTGGCGGCGCGGCTACGTGCAGCTGAAAGCTTTGCCCAGGTGTGACGCTGGTTTCCGAGGCGTAGCCGGTGATCACCGTCCCGGCGTTGGCCGGGATCTCCCAGCCGGGGGTGCCTGGGCGCGAATTCTCTCGCTGCACCGGATTCGCGGCGGCGGAGGTCGCGGGCAACGAGAGGGATGTGCCGCTGCGGCTGAAGCCACTGCATCCGCTGACAAGGAGCGCCGCAATCGTGGCGCCGATGGCTAGGAAGGTCGTGCGTGACATCGGGTCAGTCGCTGCGATCGATCCTGGCCGCTTCAGCGAGCACTGCTTTTTCAGCCAGCACCGCCTCTTCAGCCAACACCGCCTCTTCAACCAGCATCGCCGCTCCCCCGGGCTCGGCCGCGGAGGGTCGCGGGCCGCGGGAGCCGGCCGCGAGGAACGCGGTCCCGAAGAACAGCTCGGTCCAAGAGAGATCGGCAAGTTCTTCCTGCATCGCCGCGTGAATCGCGTCCCACGGGCTGCGCATCATCCACTCGTCGATAGAGGCGAAGTGGCGCACGATCGCGGTGCCGAGCCGCGCCAGCCACTCGGGCGTGTTGCCGGGGACCTTCAAATCCAGCACGACCCAGCGTCCGCCTCCGGCGAGAGCCGCGGCGCCGTGCGCGATCACCTGCGCGCACTCAGGCACCTGCGAGAGGGCATAGGTGGACAGGATCGCGTCGACCCGGGCCGGGAACTCGAAGTCGGCGGCGTCGGCTTGCACGAGGCAGACGTTGCGCCAGTGGTTCGTCTCTACCCGCTCCTGGGCGCGGGCGAGCATCGCGTCGGTCAGATCGACGCCGATGATCCGGCCGCCGGGACCGATCGCCGCCTCGATCAGCGGGAAGTTCAGGCCGGTCCCGCAGGCGATGTCGATCACGCTGTCCCCCGCGCGAAGGCCGAGCGCTTGTACGGCCCGCAGGCGTTGTGCCTGCTGGGGGTAGCCGGGCGCGGGGTAGAGCCGCGATGTGACGTCGTAGTGCTTCGCCTTCTTGCGGTACGTCTCGATCAGGTGCTCTCGGGTATGGTCGATCTGGCTCACGGTGTGCTCCTCGATCTCGCTACCGTCGCGGTGGAACCGCGCACCAGCCTCGCTAGGGCTGCGCGCCTTCCCGCGCGGCGGAGTCGACAGCGGCCTTGATCGCGAGCATCTCGCGGTCGCTCACCCGCTGAATTCGGGTTTTGAGAACTCGGCCGGGGACCGCGCGCATGACGCCTCCGAGATCGACCTCGATCCACATCGTGGCGTCGGTCCGCTTGTCGTCCAGCGGTTCAAGCTCCATCCCCCAGCGCGCCGCGGAGGTTCCCATCGGCCCGGCGAACGCCACGTACCGGGGCGCCTCGACGAGGGTTACCTGCTGGCTGCGGCCGCGCGAGAGCCCGAGTATCAGCTTCGCCCGCTGATCCAGTCGTGCGCCGGGCTCAAGCGCGGCGCCGTCGCGAACCCGGCACTCGAGCACCGTCGGCGCCCACTCCGGCCAGCGTCCGACGTCGCAGAGATACGCCCACACCTCCCGGACGTCGTTGTCGATCGTGATGCGGCTCTCGGTTCTGATGGTCATCGGCGCTGCGCTCCTTCCTCCCGATGGACGGCGCCGGAAAAGCTCACCCGGGGCTCTGCCTGGGCGGTCAGCGCGGTCGCTATCTCGTGCGTGGTCTGGTCCCAGCCGTGCAGGGTCGAGCGCCGGCGGTGTGCGGCGGCCCGCAGCCGGCGCCGGTGGCGCTCGTCACTCAGCCACTCTCCGAGCGCGGCAGCGAGCGCGGCTGGATCGCCGGGCGGGACCAGTTGGCCGGGACGGGAGCCGTCGGGCGCGAAGCCGAGTGCTTCGGGCAGCCCGCCGACGGCGGCGGCTATGACGGGCAGGCCGTGGGAGAGCGCTTCGGTGACGGCCATGCCGTAGGTCTCTGACCGGGACGGGGCAACGAGCAGGTCGGCGGTGCTGTATGCGTCGCTGAGCTCTGCGCTGCTCAGGACGCCGGTGAGCCGGATGCGGTGGCCAAAGCCGAGGCGCGAGATCCGGGCCCGCAGTCCCTCGACGAACTCCGGGTCCCGGTCGAGCGGTCCGACCAGCATGCAGTGCCAGTCACGGTCAGCCAGCTGCGCGAGCGCCTCGACGAGGAGATCCTGGCCCTTGTGGTGGGCGAGGACTCCGACGCAGAGCAGTTGGCCGCGCACGGGCCGGGCCGGTTCGGTGACCCGATCGACGCCGGGCCGGGCGACGCGCACCCGGTGGGCCGGGATCCCGTATCGCGCGAGCACCTGTTGGCGGGTCCATTCGCTGGTAACGACCACGCTGGTGGCCGCGTGGAGCACGGCGTGTTCGGAGCGTTCCGCGGCGGCGTCGTGAGACGTGTCGAGGGCGGTGGCCAGCGGCATATGCAGCAGCACCGTGCTGCGGATCCGTCCGGCGTGCGGCAGCAGCTGCGCGGCGGCCGCCGAGGCGATCAGCCCGTCGATCAGGAGGGTCTCGCCGTCGGGGATGGCGGAGACGATACGGGCCAGGTCGGCGCGGGGGCCCGCTCCGGGTTCCGGCCACGCCCCGGCCACGGTCCTGACCAGCACGTCCCATCCGGCCTCGGCCAGTCCGGCGCAGACGCGCCGATCGTAAATATTGCCGCCGGTAGGCCGATCGGGGGACTCGAACCCCGCGGGGGCTACTACGTGGACCAGCATCTCGTTCCCGGCCCTCCAGAGCGTCTGCCGCACCAAGCCGGCCCCACCTGCGGCCGAGCTGAACCACACTCGCCGCCGAACCGTCATACCTACATACAGTGGTACGTAAGAAAAGACAGTCGTGGTTCAACCCGGGACGATCGGCGGTGCGGCTACGCCGGGCCGGACACCGCGCGGGTCTGACGTGAGACGGGATCGGCGAGCACATTGTCGACGGCGCTGGAGCGGGCCCGGGCGGCCGCCTTTCCCGCGGCCCAGTATGTGGGCCAGGAGAGCTTCATGCAGGCGGGCGAGATCCGGGAGCTTGCTCGCCGGGCCCGGGTCGGTTCCGGGGTCTCGGTGCTGGACCTGTGCTGCGGGGTGGCCGGTCCCGGCCGGATGATCGCGGCGGAGTCGGCGTGCCGCTATCTGGGTGTCGACCAGTCCGCCAGCTCGCTGGCCACCGCACGTGAGCGGGCCGGGCAGCTTCCCTGCCGCTTCGAGCAGGCTCACCTCCCGCCGCTGCCGCAGGGCCGTTTCGAGGTGGCCTTCCTGCTGGAGACGATGCTGGCCTTCCCGGACAAGGACGCCTTGGTACGCGAGGTGGCGCGCGTGCTGGAGCCGGGCGGGCGTTTCGCCTTCACGGTCGAGGAAGGCCGGCCGCTCACGCAGCAGGAGCGGGCGCGAATGCCCGCAGCCGACACGGTCTGGCCCATCGAGCTGACGCAGCTGACGACCATGCTGCACGACTCGGGGCTGACAGTGACCTGGCAGCAGGAGCACAGCTCCTCCCACCACGCGACGGCGACGGCGCTGCTCGACTCCTACCGGGCCGATGCTCGCCAGATCGCCGACGAGATCGGATCGCGGACCGCCGCCGAGCTGATCGCGGCCCATCGGCTGTGGAGCGACTGGCTCGGCAGCGGGCGGATGCGCAAATTCGCGATGGTGGCCGAGAAGAAATGACCGACCTCGATGAGACTTCGATGACCTCGAACTTCTCCCGCTACCTGACCGCGAAGACGACCGTGGACGATCGGGCGCTCAACCGGCAGGTGCTGGCCGAGCTGCGCCGGCTGATGCCCGCCGGCGCGCCGCGGGTGCTGGAGGTCGGCGCCGGGCTGGGGACGATGGTGGCGCGCCTGATGGACTGGGGCGTGCTCAGCAGCGGCGAGTACGTTTTGCTTGACGCGGATCGTCGGCTGCTGGATGGCTCTCGCCGGTGGTTGTGCGATTGGGCGGACGTGCGCGGCCTGCGCAGCGACCTGCTGCCGGACGGGCTGCAGCTGGGTGACCTTCGGGTGCGCCTGGTGCACGCCGAGCTCGCGAGTCATCTGGAGGCCGAGCGCGGGGCGCGGGCTGACGTGCTGATCGCCAACGCCGTCCTGGACCTGGTGGACGTGCCGGCCGTCCTGCCCGGGCTGCTGCAGCTGCTCGTTCCCGGCGGCGTCTACTGGTTCACGATCAACTACGACGGCGAGAGCGTCTTCATGCCCGACCACCCGCACGACGACCAGGTGATGAGGGCGTACCACCGCGATATGGACGAGCGCGTTCGCTACGGCAGGCCGGCCGGGGAAAGCCGAACGGGCCGCCATCTGTTTCAGCACCTACGGACGGCGGGGGCACCCGCTCTGGCGGCGGGATCCTCGGACTGGGTCGTGAGCGCCGATCCGAAGGGCGATTACCCGGGCGATGAGGCTTACTTCGTGCGCTGCATCCTCGACACGATCCGGGATGCGTTACGCAGCCGCCACGACCGGGTGGAACCGACCGATCTGGCCGACTGGCTGGCTGAGCGCTACCGGCAGCTGGCCGCGGGCGAGCTGGTCTATATCGCCCACCAGCTTGATTTCGTGGGCCGCTCGCCACGGTAGTCACCGCGGACGGCCGTCGAGCCCCCGCGCGATGAGATCGTGCCCGCCGCGCCGGGCCTTGGTGGCCAGGTAGGCGGCGTTGGCCTCGGTAAGGTGCAGCGCGGTCGGAACCTGCTGGGCGATGGTGATGCCCAGGCGGGCGAGCTGAGCACCTTTATCCGGGTTGTTGCTCAGCAGCACAATGCGGGTGGCGCCGAGCGCGTGCAGCATTTGGGCGGCGCTGGTGTAGTCGCGCTCGTCGGCCTGGTGACCGAGCGCGACATTCGCGTCGTAGGTATCCAAGCCGCCGTCTTGCAGCGCGTAGGCGTCGAGCTTGTCGTATAGTCCGATGCCGCGGCCTTCCTGGCGTAGGTACAGCAGATAGCCGCCCTGCTGGGCGATCCGCTCGATCGCTTCGCGCAGTTGCGCCCCGCAATCGCAGCGCTCACTGCCGAACACGTCGCCGGTGAGGCATTCGCTGTGTACGCGCACCAGCGGTGATTCGGCCGCCGCCGGCTGGCCGAGTTCGAGGGCGATGTGCTGGCGCGCATCAGCCAGTCCGGTGAAACTGACGATCGTCGCAGTGGTCGAAAAGTCGTCGGCTAGACGCAGCGGGAGGCGAATACGCTGGCGGATCGCCGCCGGTGTGGCGCTCCGCACGGGCCGCGGATCTGCCCGGTCAATCACGAACGGCCTCCAACGCCCGCGGCGCCGGATCGGGCCGTCTCGACTGGGCCGGTTGTCGCTGGTCGCGGCGGTGGCGCACGGCGTCGCCCAGCAGCAGGCCCGCGCCGGGGACGACCGCGACCAGCATGAGCACCGCGTAGAGGGTGGAGACCGTGACCCCGGCGGCCGCGCCGAGCCCGGCCGCGGCGAAGACCCAGGCGGCGGCTCCCTCCCTCAGCCCCCAGCCGCCGACGCTCAAGGGGATCACCGCCGCGGTCTGGATGATCATCAGCAGCGCGGTGAGCTCGCCCAGGGGCGCGGTGCAGCCGGCGACCCGGGCCGCGATGACGAATGTGACCGTGTGCCCGACGACGACCAGCACGGAGGCCACGGTGAGCTGGGGCCACACGTCGGGGGCCAGCAGGCCGCGGCGAAGGTCGTCGGACACGGCTCGGGCGGCGCGTGCCAGCCGTGGCCTGCCGTGGCGGGCCGCGCGCCGCACCAGCAGCGCAGCACACCCGGCAGCGCCCGCCGCACCCGCCAGGACGTAGGGCAGCGCGGGCCGGACCGGCGACGGCAGCGTCAGCAGCACCCCCGCGGTCAACACGGCCTGGACGACCTGGCCCCACAGTCGTTCCCATGCCACCGCCCGCAGCCCCCGCACCACGTCGCCTGCGCGCCGACCGTGCGTGACCGCGCGGTTTACGTCGCCGAGGACCCCGCCGGGCAGCACGGAGTTGAGGAACAGCGAACGGTAGTAGGCGCCGACCGCGGCCGGGAGGCCGATGTCGACGCCGAGCGCCCGGGCGACGACCCGCCATCGCCAGGCGCAACACACCGAGGTCGCAAGCGTGAGCGTGCCGGCGACCGCGACGGCCTGCCAGGTGACCGCGCGCAGCCCGTTCTCGAACGGCGCCGCGCCGACCTGCCGCCCGAGAAACCACAGCACGACGGCGCCGGCCGCCAGGCGCAGCAGGGGTGAGCCGAAGCGGCGGACGCCCGGGCCGATTCTGGCCGCAACCGAGTACAAATCAGCCACACCGGTTTACACGCACTGGCCAGACGCACAGTTCAACCAGACGCACTGTGCGACGGGACACACTGTGCAGCCGGACACACCCCTGCAACGGGACACACACGGCAACCGGCCCGCCTGGGGTAGCGTTGCGGGCGCCCGCGCCCGGTCGCGGTGAACCAGCGTGACTGCAGGCCCGTTCTCCGCACGAGGACGGCGGCACATTGGCTACGGAGGCACGGTGCGTACGATTCAGGCTGCGGACGAAGGCGCACCGCCTACCACTGCGCTCGCGGGCAGGGACGCGCCGGCGACGATTCGGCTCGCGGCGATCCTGGGGCTGCTCGCCACAGCCGCCCTGCTCGGAATCGTGTCCGCGACGGCGGGCCTCGGCGTCGCCGGCTGGATCAGCGGTCTGGCCACCGGTTCGGCGGCGAGCACGCTGCTGGTCACGGCCCGCATGCGCGGCGAGCCAGCGGCGATCTTCCCGGCGGACTGGGTCACCCTGAGCCGCAGCCTGCTGATCGCCGGGGTCGCGGGCCTCGTCGCCGACTCCTTCAGCCGGCCGGTGTCGGTTACCGCGCTGGTCACGCTGGCCACCGTCGCGCTGGTGCTCGACGCCGTGGACGGGCAGGTGGCCCGCCGTACCGGCACCACCACCCCACTGGGCGCCCGCATCGACGGCGAGGCCGACGCTTTTCTCATCCTGCTGCTGAGCATCGCCGTCTCCCAGGACTACGGCAACTGGGTGCTGGTCATCGGCGCCGCCCGCTACGTGTTCCTGCTCGCGGGCTGGGTGGTCCCGTGGCTGGCCGCGCAGCTGCCGCCCCGGTACTGGCGCAAGGTCGTGGCGGCGGTGCAGGGCATCGTGCTGACCGTCGCCGCGTCCGGGCTGCTGGCTCAGCTCACCGGGATGCTCGCGGTCGCCGCCGCGGCGCTGCTGTTGGCCGAGTCGTTCGGCCGCGACGTGATCTGGCTGTGCCGCGCCGGCGCCACCGCGCGCACCCGCCGCGTCCTGCGGGTGGCCGTCACGGTGCTTTCGGCCGCGATCGTGTGGGGCGTTCTGCTCGCTCCCGAACATGCCGAGCAATACTCGTTCACCGCCTTCGTCCGCGTCCCGCTCGAGGGCCTGGTGCTGGTCGCCGTCGCGCTGGTGCTGCCGGCCCGGCCGCGGCGGATCCTGGCCGCCGTCGCCGGATTCCTGTTCGGCCTGCTCACGCTGGTCAAGATCCTCGACGTCGGGTTCTACACGGAGGTCGACCGGGCGTTCAACCCGGTGCTGGACTGGGGCGACATCGGCCCCGCGCTCGGCGTGGTGCGCGACGCGATCGGCCCCGCGCGCACCAATGTCGCGCTCGTCGCGCTGTGGGTCGGCGTCGTGCTGATCGTCGGCGGGATCACCGCCTCGGCGGTTCGCATCACCTCCGTGGCGGCCCGGCATCGCCGTGGCACCGCTCGGGGGCTCGCCGGACTCACCGTGGTCTGGGCGCTGTGCGCGGCCCTGTCGGTGCAGCTCGTCCCGGGATTCCCGGTGGCCTCCACCAGCACCGCCTCGCTGGCCGTCGCGCAGGTGCGCGACACTCGGGCGGCGCTGCGCGACAACCGCGCCTTCCAGCAGTCCCTGACCGGCTACGACCCTGCGGCGAGCGTCCCCGCTTCGGACCTGCTCACCGGGTTGCGTGGCAAGGACGTCATCATCGCCTTCGTCGAGAGTTACGGGCAGGTCGCCGTCCAGGGCACGACCTTCTCCCCCGGCGTCGACTCCGTCCTGCGCAAGAGCACCGCCTCGCTGGCCGACGCCGGCTGGTCCACCCGCAGCGCCTGGCTCACCTCCCCCACCTTCGGCGGGATCAGCTGGCTCGCCCACTCCACCCTGCAGTCGGGCGTATGGGTCAACACCGAGCAGCGGTACGGCGAACTCGTCACCAGCCACCGGTTCAACCTCACCGACGCGTTCCACAAGGCCGGCTGGCGCACCGTCAGCGACGCGCCGTCCGACGAGTACACCTGGCCGGCCGGCTCGTCCTTCTACCACTTCGACAAGCTCTACGACCGGCGCAACGTCGGCTACCACGGCCCGACCTTCAGCTACGCCTCGATGCCCGACCAGTACACCCTGGCCGCGTTCCAACGCCTCGAGCTCACCCCCGGCCACAAGCCCGTGATGGCCGAGTTCGACCTGGTCTCCTCGCACACGCCCTGGGCGCCGCTGCCGAGCATGGTGCCCTGGGACCAGGTCGGCGACGGCTCGATCTTCGACCCCATGCCCGCGCGCAGCCAGTCCCCGATCGCGGTCTGGCGCAGCGCCGCCACCGTGCGCCAGTTCTACGGCCAGTCGATCCAGTACTCGATGTCGGCCCTCACCTCGTGGGTCACCGAGGCTAACGACCCGAACCTCGTGCTCATCCTGCTCGGCGACCACCAGCCCAACACCACCGTCAGCGGGGCCGGCGCCAACCACGAGGTGCCGATCTCGATCATCGCCCGCGATCCGTCCGTGCTGCAGCGGATCACCCCCTGGCATTGGCAGGACGGGCTGCTGCCAGGACCCTCCGCCCCGCTCGAGCCGATGGACGCCTTCCGCGACCAGTTCCTCGACACCTTCAACACCCGGCCGGCCGGCTGAGCCCGGGGATGCGACTGGGTCAGGGCAGGCGGCTGGGTCAGGGCAGGTGGCTGGTGTCGTTGACGCGGTGCACGGTGGCGAAGCCGCGGCCGTGCCATCGGATCTCGTTGATGCACGCGGAGCCGAGATAGAGCCGGTAGACGGTGTCGATCGGGACTCCGAGAGCCCGGCACAGCAGGATCTTCATCGGGGTGATGTGACTGACCACGAGGACGGTCTTGCCTGTGTGGTCCCGCAGCAGCCGGTCGCAGGCCCGGTTCACCCGCCGCGCGGTGTCGCAGAAGCTCTCCCCGCCCGGGGGCGCCTGTTCGGGATCGCGCCGCCAGGCTGCCGCGACCGCGGGCCAGCGCTGCTGGATTTCCGCCAGCGTGAGGCCCTCCCAGCCGCCGAAGTCGGTTTCGCGCAGGTCCTCGTCGACCAGCGCGGTCAGGCCCAGCTCGCCGGCCACGATGGCCGCGGTGTCGACGGCGCGCTGCAACGGCGAGCTGACCACGACGTCGATCGGGGTACCGGTGGCCAGGCGGCAGGCGGCGGCCCGGGCCTGCCGGGTCCCGCTGGCGCTGAGCGGGAGGTCGCACAGCCCGCTGAAGCGGTGCTCGGGTGACAGCCGGGTATCGCCGTGCCGCAGCAGGATCGTGGTCGTGGGATTGTCCGTCGGGTCATCCCAGCCCAAGGTCATACGGCCGTCCCGCGCCGGTGACGAGAATGTCGTGCCGCCTGCTCCCATGACAGAAAGACGGACACGCCAGGGGAACGGTTCAGTGGCCGGACCTCAGCCCCGCCAGGCTGCCCGGAGTGGTCAGCCGGAGCGTCAGCATCGGGCACGGTACCCGCCAAACGCGACGGGGTTCTCCCACACCCGCACCGCCAGCATCTCGCCGCCTTCGGCAGCGACCGTGGGCGAGAGGCTGTCGTGCACCCAGCGGGCGAACACCTCGACCGTGACCGCCTCGGCCCCGGCCGGGCGGATCTCCTCCAGGTCGCGGCCCTCGACCCGGCCAGTCAGCTCGGTCAGCGCCGCTTCCAGCACGTCCAGGTCGCAGACCATGCCGCGCTCGTCGAGCTGCTCGCGCTCCACGACGATCTCGATCCGGTAGTCGTGATCATGCAGCTGCCCCTCGGGACCGGGCAGCCCCGGCATGATGTGGAAAGCACGCACGTTCCGGCTCAACCCGACTTCACAGGTCACCGACCGCACTCCTGTCATAGTCAAGAACGGCGTGCATCAAGCCGGGTAGCCCCTGGTCCACCGCTTCAAACGCCTCGGCTGCCCGGCCGAAGGCGAAGACGTGCGTGCATAGCCGCGCCAAGGGCAGTTCGGTCAGCAACTCTACGGCCTCTCGGCGGCGCCGAGACCGGCTCCAGGTCCCGGACAGCCCGGCCGGCACCGTGGAGACCTGCGTGCTGCGGATGGTCAGGCGCCGCCGGTGAAAGGCGCCGCCGAGCGGCAGCACCACCGCTTTGGTGCCGAACCAGGACGCGATCAGCAGGGTTCCCTCGTGGGCCAGCAGGTCCAGCGCCGCGGCCGGCGCATCCGGGTTGCCGCTGACGTCGATGACCAGCGGGACCTTCTCGTCCCCCGGTTCCTGCGGAGCGGCGGTGGCCAGACCGAGGCTGTCGGCCAGGGTGCGGCGCCACGCCAGCGGTTCGGCAATCAGCGGCCGCCATCCGGCCCGCTGCAGCAGCAGGCCGGTCAGCAGCCCGAGCACGCCGGCGCCGAGGACGACGACCCGGTCGCGATATCCGGACCCTGCGTCGAGCGTCACCTGTAACGCCGTCTCGACCAGGGGAAACAAGGTCGCGCACGCCGGGTCGACGGCAGGTAGCGCAATCAGATCATCAGCCCGCGCCGCGAAGACGTCCTGGTGCGGATGGAACGCGAACACCGTCTGGCCGGACTCGGCCACTTCGCCGACGCATGCGTATCCATAGGCGAATGGATACGAGAAGGTACCGGCGAGCGCGTCGATCGTGTCGTCCAGCGCCGACTCGGCGGGAACCTCGCCGCGGTACACCAGGCGTTCGGTGCCACCACTGATGCCGGAGCAGATGGTGTGGACGAGGACCTCGCCGGCCGCCGGCTGTGGCGTGGGCACCTCCCTGATCTCCACACAGCGCGGAGCGGTGTGGAAGAGCGCACGGGCAGACACGCAGCCCACCTACCCGCCCTTTGTCCGTTCGAAAACCGTTGATTCGCCTGCTTGGTGTAGCAGCCGTTCCGAAACGGCCCGCAGCCGTGAGCCGCCTAGCTACACGTGGGTCGACCACCGCTAACATATTGGCGCTGGTGCTCCATGGGTTGCTGAGAGGGACGGGGATTGAGGATGGCGACGCCTGCGCCGAAGTGGGTACCGAATCAGCACCTTACGACTGGCAGGCTTGCCTGGCTGGCTGCGCGTCCGGTGCTGCTTAAGCGTTCGCGTCCGTGGTGGAGCACGCTGCTGCGGATCGTCGGCTCGTCCGGTCGCGGGCGGCCCGGGGTGGGGTCGGGCTTGGCGCGCGATCTGTCCACAGAGGTCATCGATGATCGATTGGCGACCTACTCCGTGCCCGTAGACCGGGTCTCCGAGCGGCTGAGCCCTGCCGAGGTGGCGGCGCTGCGCGAGCATGGCACGCTGCCCGACTGGTTCTTGGACGCGGTCGAGGAAGAACGCAAGAAGTTCCTGCGCAGCCTCAGATAGCAGCCTCAGTTGGTCGGCGGCCTCGCCGCGGCGACGAACGGTTAGCGGCGTACCACGCTCGCGCCCACCAGATCGGCCATGGCCTGCACGCGAGCGGATTCCGCCGGGGTGAACGGGATGCCGGGGCGCGAAACGAGCACGACTCCGGCGTGCGGGTCGCGTACCTGTATCACGGTGTTCTCGGCTTCGTCGCTCGCGCGGACGTCGTCCTCGTCCGCGCGCCACTCGACCTGCGCCGAGCTGAGCAGTTCGGCAAGCACGAAGCGCAGCGCCTCCGGTTCGCGCATCAGGCGGTGCGCGAGCGTGAGCGCCCGAGTCGGCAGATCCGTCAGGGCGCTGACGTCGGCGGGCGCGACATGCACCTGACCGCCGCCGGCCGACGCCACGGCGGCGCCCAGCTGCTCGGCGGTCACCTCGGCCCCGGCCTCGACCAGGAACTCGTCGACCACCCCGTCGGCGACCGGTTGGACCTGCAGAGCCAGGATGTTGGCACCGACGGCGGCGAACGCGCCGGCGAGCACTGCGAGGCGACCGGGGGTGTCCTGCACCGCGGTACGCACGCGCCACAGTTCACCGGCCACGGCGCCGTAGTCGGCCGTGGCGCGCTCGCAAGCGGGCCGCGAGGCGATGCGCGCTCGCGTCCTGCGCGCGTCGCGCCGCAGGTTCACCAGCGTGGCGACGGCGACCACGATGCCGAGCGCGATCAGGACCGTGGGTCCCTCGATGCGGTGGCCGAGCAGATTCGTGAACAGGTCGGCGATCCCCGCGGCCGCGAACAGCGCGGCCAGTTCGATCAGTTCGCGATGATGGTTCCCCGGCGGCTTGCTCATGACAACAGCCTGCCCCAGCGATATTGCGTGATCGAATACCTGCCGTGACAGCGGCGTAAAGGCCCACGTGGCGCCACCGTAGCCGGCCTCACGACATCTCAACCGCACCGCGCGGTGGGAGGACCCACTCCGCGCCGGCTCACCCGGCCGCGACCGGTTGATCGGCCATCAGGTGGTCGACGAGGGCGAGCAGCAGGTCCCGGCTGTCGGAGCGCTTGCGCAGATCGCCCATCAGGATCGGCACCCGCGCGTCGAGGTCTAGTGCTTCGCGCACCTCTGGGATGGTGCGGTCCTGATATCCGTCGAAGCAGTTGACGCCGACCACGAAGGGGATGCCGCGGCTCTCGAAGAAGTCGATCGAACCGAAGCTGCCCTCCAGCCGCCGGGTGTCCGCCAGCACGACCGCCCCCAGCGCGCCGTGCACCAGGTCGTTCCACATAAACCAGAAGCGCTCCTGGCCCGGCGTGCCGAACAAGTAGACCACGAGGCCGGAACTGACGGTGATGCGCCCGAAGTCCATGGCGACCGTGGTGGTGGCCTTGCCGGCTACTCCGCGGACGTCGTCGACGCCGACTCCGGCCACGGTCAGGTACTCCTCGGTGCGCAGCGGCGCGACCTCGCTGACCGCGCCGACCATCGTGGTCTTGCCGACGCCGAAGCCGCCCGCGATCAGGATCTTGACGGCGGCAGGCGCCGGCGCCGCGGCGGCAGGCCGCCGGTCAGAGTCGTCGTAGTCCATCGCGCACCGCCTGCAGAAGGGAGATGTCCGGTCGCTGCCCGACGGCCACCGCCAGCGGCGGCCGCGCGGACACCCTGCCGGCGTCGATCAGGTCGCCGATGAGGATCTTGGCGACCGCGACCGGCAGGTTGAGCCTTGCCGCGACCTCGGCCAGCACGCAGGGCGTGCGGCACTGGTCGAGGATGAAGCGGTGCTCGGGCTCCAGGCCCCGGCCGTCCACGAGGCCGTCCGGGGCCGTCAGCGTGCTGATCACCGTGATGAGCGTCAGGTCGTCCCGGGCGGAAACCGTGCGGCCGTGCGTGATGGTGTAGGGCCGCACGAAGGAGTCGTCCGGGTCTTCCTCAAGGAACTCGTCGGCCCAATGGTTCACCCGCATCAGCCCCTTCCTGCTTCGCCGGTGCACGCGTCTCGGTGCCCAAGTGCCGGCCGACCTGCAAGACGAGGGTGTGCATCGCGACCGCCATCACCTCGGCGTCGACGTCCTGCTCCGCGAGCACCGCCAGGTGCGTGCCGTGCCCGGCCGCGCTGATGAACAGCCACAGCCGGGCCAGCTCCACGATGACCTGATGCGTGCCGCCGCCGTCGAAGATCTCCGCGACGCCGCGCGCGAGGCTCTGCTGGCCGGTCGCGATGGCGGCCAGCCGCTCGGCGTCGGCGCGCTCTATGCCGCGCGACTGACTGATGACCAGGCCGTCGTCGGACAGCACGACCGCGTGCCGCGCGCCGGGGACCTGCTCGATCAGCCGGTCGAGCAGCCAATCCAGGTCGCGGTCGGTGGCCGTGGTGCGCTGCGTCGCGAAGGTGGGGTGAGTCATCGTTCGTCTTCTTCCGGGCTCGTGCTAAGACCTGGCTCGGGTTGCGTGGCTGGGTCCTCGTCCTTCGCGGCGGCGCGGGCCAAGCGCGATTGGCGCTGGAACGCTCCGATCGTGGCGCCGGAACGCTGAGGCAGCAGCGTGGGCGCGTCCTGCTCGGCGTTGCTCGTACCCGCGTCCGGATCGCCCGGCGCGCGGTATTCGCGCAGCTCGGTCGCCAGGCTGGCCAGCCGCACCCGTTTGGGCAGCGGCTTGAGCCCGGAGGCAGTGCGGGTGCCGGAGTCTCCCGGCACGGGCGCGAGTCGGGCGCCGACGCCGGACAGAGCCCAGTCGCTTTCCCCGCCCGCGCCATCGTGCCGGTCCTCTTCCACTGCGTCGTGCGCCGTTGCGGCGAGAGATGCGGTGTCAGCGGACGTGCTGTACACGGCGGACAGCCGGCGCGACATGGGTTCGCCCTGCTGCGCCGCGTCGTCGGGGGCGGGCTGGTGGTTCGCGGTGTGCACCAGGTCGAGGGGAATCAGGACGACGACGCGGGTGCCGCCGAAGGAGGAGGGCCGCAGCTCCACCTTGATCCCGAGTCCGGCGGCCAGGCGGGCCACGACGTAGAGGCCGAGGCGGGCGTCGTCAGCGCGCGAGACCACATCCAGTTTCGGCGGGTCGAACATCAGCGTGTTGGCTTCGGCGTACTGTTCCGGCGCCATGCCCACGCCGCGGTCCTCGATCTCGATGGCCAGGCCGCGCGAGACGAGGGACGCGGTCACCTCCACGGGGTTCGGCGGCTTGGAGAAGGCGACCGCGTTCTCCATCAGCTCCGCGAGCATGTGCACGACAGGCCCGACCGCCCGCTCCGACAACCAGGTGGTGTTCCCGGTCTCGATGCGGATGCGCCGGTAGTCCTGCACCTCGCCCTGGGCGGAGCGCAGCACGTCGAGCAGCGCCACCGGTTTGCGCCAGCGCCGCTGCGGCTGCCCGCCGCCGAGGATGACCAGGTTCTCCTCGTAGCGGCGCAGCCGCGCGGTCAAGTGGTCCAGGTCGAAGAGGCCTTCGAGCAGCTCGGCGTCCTCGTAGCGGCGCTCCAGCTCGGTCACGCGCTTCATCTGCAGGCCGATGAGCAGCTGGGTGCGCCGGGCGATGCGCTGCAGCAGCCGCTCGAAGCCGCGGTACTGCTCCACCTGGTGGACCGCGGTCTCCAGCGCGCTGGCTCGTGCGGCGTTGAGCGCCTGGCCGAGCATGCCCAGTTCGTCGCCGCCGTAATGCAGCGCGGGCAGTTCGGCGTCGGTGTCCACTTGTTCGCCGCGGCGCAGCCGTTCGACCACGTCGGGCAGGCGCACCTGCAGGTCCAGCGCCGCGCTGCGCAGCGCGAATATCCGGCGGCGCAGCACCCCGGTCAGGAACAGGGTCAGCCCCACGATGAGCAGCACGCCGCCGAAGCCGACGGCCGTGTCGAGGACGAGGTCGGTCGCCAGGCCGTGCACCTCGGCCGAGGTGGCCTGCGTGAGCGCGGTGCCCAGTTCGATGTTCAGGCCCTGCAACTGCGGGGTGATCGCGGCGATGCTCTGCTGCCACTGGGCGCCGAGCGCCGCCGGCAGCGCGGTGCCGTTGGCGGACGGCGCGGAGGTGATCACGGTCTGCATCACGCGCGTCTTCTGCTGCCACGCGTTACTCGCGATCAGGGCGCGGTACTGCCCGGCCTCGGCGGGCGGCAGCAGCGGCACGACCTTGTCGTCGTAGATGAACTGCTCGGCGCCGCTGAGCTGCGCCAGTTGCGCGCGCTGGGAACTCGAGACGGTGCCGCCCACGATGCCCGGGGTCAGCAGGGCGTCCTCGCGCGCCAGGATCTCGATGCCCCAGACCGAGTCGATCTCCGGCCGCACCCGGAAGTTCTGGTCGGCGAGTCCCACGTCGCTCAGGGAGTTGAACAGTTGCAGGTCGGCGGCGATCAGGCCGGTGTAATCGTCGTAGATCTGCTGTTGCGAAACGGTGCGCACATCCACGGCGAAGCGGTAGGTGCCGAGTTGCTGCAGCCCTGATTCGATTTGCGCGACGCCCGCCACGATGTCGGCGGGGGCCGGGCCGCTCAAGGCCCTCAGGCCGGCGATGCCGGCGTCGGTCACCTTGCGCTGCGTCGCGAGTTTCGCCTGGTAATCGGTCGGATCAACGAGCACGGCGGCACTCAGGCGCCGCTCGGCCTGCAGGCTGTAGAAGATACTGAACACCGGCGTCGCATAACGCACCGTCTGCGTGTTGTGGTTGCTGACGCTGTGCCAGTTGTTGTACAGCCGGTTGGAGTTAACGGCCCACAGCACGGTCATCGCCACGCTGGGCACCAGCGCCAGGATGAGCAGTACGACGCGCAGCGGCAGCTGTTGTCGCGTGTTCAAGTCCAGGACGCGCTGCCGTTTCGCCGTTCGCGCGTGGAGTGCCACCCCAGCCCCCAGCAAGTCGGTGAAGACGGTCCACCGAAATTACGGGGCCCGCGCATGACGAACGGATACTACGCCGGACCGAGTATCCGCAGGCTGGTATCGCAATGATTGTTACCCCTGCGGCGGCAATCCGCCGTCGCAAAGTCGGCAAAACGCGCATTACACGGGGTGTCGTATTCGCCGACAAATATAGGGCGGAGCATCAACTGCTCTACACAGTGCGTGACCATTCGGGTCGCCGGAGTAATCGGCAATCGTTTGCCGAATCGAATTCGAGTTCACTTGCGACGGTTGTCCGCTATTTGGCCGCCGGAAGTGCCTGCGCGACCGCGCGCAGGACGCGTTCGTAAGCGTCGAGGTCTGCGTCGTCGAATTCGTCCATGGCGGCGAGGATCCGCGCGATTAACGGCCCGAAGAAACTCCAGCCCAGGGTCTTGGCCTGCTCGCTGACGATGAGCAGCACGCGCCGGCGATCGTGCGGGTCGCGTTCGCGGGCGAGCAGGCCGAGCGCTTCGAGCCGGTCGATCACGGCGGTCGTGGCCGGGGAATTCAGGTGCAGCCGCGCGCCGAGCCGTCCCGGGGTCATCGATTCCTCGGTGCGTTCGGCGTCGAGCATGGCGATCAGGGCGCGTACGTCGGTCGGATGCAGACGGTTCTCGGTGGCGAACGTGGCGGCCTGCAGGTCCAGGTCGACGGCCACTGACCGCAGCAGATGCACCAGGCCCATGCGGGGGTGCGCGGCCATCTCAACGCCCGGCATCGCCGTCTGCCGGTCCCCGGGTGCGTTGCGTGGCATCCGCTACCCTTCTATTCTCTCGATGAGTGAGTAACTCACTCATCGATACTACTGGCGGACGGGGCCACCATGCACGCACGATCTCAAGCACAGTCCAGCTCGCAATCGCCTGCCGCCGCCGGCGAGGCCCTCGGCGCCTTCGACGCGGTTTATGACACGCTCATCGCGCGCTGGGGCGTGCCGGTCGAGGCGATCGACGTGCCGTCCCGGTTCGGCACGACGCGGCTCAACGCCTGCGGACCCCGTGACGCGCCGCCGCTGGTGCTGCTGCACGGAGGCCGCTCCAACTCAGCCTCCTGGTACGCGAACGCGGCCGCCCTCTCCCGCAGCCGGCGCGTCTACGCTCCGGACACCATCGGCGACCCCGGCCGCAGCCCCAACACCGGCCAGCCGGTGCGCACCCGGCAAGACCTGCTGGACTGGCTCACCCACCTACTCAACGCACTCGAGATCCAACGCGCCGACGTGTGCGGCCACTCCTTCGGCGCCTGGCTCGCCCTGGCACACACCCTGCGCGCACCGCGCGGCAGCATCGGCCGCCTCGCCCTGCTCGACCCCACCCAGTGCTTCGCCGGTTTCGCCCCGGCCTGCCTGTGGCACGCTCTGCCCGGCATGCTGCGCCCGGCCCGAGGCGACGACGCCTACCTGCGCTGGGAAACGCGCGGCGCCGAATTCGACCCCGACTGGCTCGCGCTGCACCGGCTCAGCGCCACAGTTCCGACGGGCAAGATCATCGCCGGGCGCAGGCCGAAGCAGTCGGCCCTTCAAGCGCTGGACGTGCCGGTGCTCGTCCTGCTGGCCGAGCGCAGCCGGGTGCACAATGTCGATACCGTCGCCAAGCGCGCGAGCAGAACCCTGCCAAATGTCACCGTCGACACGCTCCCCGCCGTTTCCCACCACATGATCCCGTTCGCACAGCCGGAGACCTTAAACCGGAAACTCACCGAGTTCTTCACGAGCGCTGGGTGACACGCGAGCACTGACACCGATTTACGCGAGCGCTCGTATGCACGGAACTGGCACGATGCGTCCTATGACGCCAACCAGTGGCACCGAGGCGCTCCACGCGCGCACCCGCGCGCAGCTGATAGAGGCTATGGCGTGCGGGGCGACGCCCAAATGGCTGATGTTCTGGGGCCACCAGCCGCAGGCGGACGGCAGCATCGGCAAGGGATGCTTGAGCCAGTGGTGGCCATGTCGTTTCACGGTGGATGAGGTCGAATACGCCTCCGCGGAGCACTGGATGATGGCGTCGAAAGCGCGGCTGTTCGGCGACCTGGACGCGGTGGCCTCGATCGTTGCGGCACGCACCCCGGCCGAGGCGAAGAAACTCGGGCGGCTTGTGCGTGGCTTCGACGAGCAACTGTGGGCGCAGCGGCGGTTCGATTTGGTCGTGGAGGGCAACGTCGCGAAATTCGGCCAGAACCCGGCGTTGCGCGACTTCCTCGTGGCGACCGAGGGCCGTGTCCTGGTGGAGGCTAGCCCACGTGACCGGATCTGGGGCATCGGGCTTGGCGCGGCGGACGAACGCGCCGCCGATCCTGTGCACTGGCGCGGCCTGAACCTGCTCGGGTTCGCGCTGATGGAGGCTCGCAGCCGTTTGCTTGGGTCGCAGGTATGACCACGTTCGATGGGCCTGTTAATTTTGACTGCTCTCGGCCCCGGCGCCGGCGGCCCTTGGTAGGCGCGGCCGGCGAGGAATCATGGACCCATGACTACGGACGTCCTGCCGCTCCTGCCCACCGACAGCGATCACGCGCTCCTGCTCGGCCGTATCTGGGACCCTCGGTTCGGCGGCCCACGCGTCGCGACCGTGCATGGCGACACGGTCTACGACCTGACGAGCGTGACCGGGACCGTCTCCGAGTTGCTGGAACGACCCGATCACGTCGAGGTCGTCCGCAGGGCAGTCGCCGGCGAACCGTCCTGGCGGACGAGGGACGTCCTCGAGGCATCGCTCGCGCAGGATCTGACCCGACCTCACCTGCTCGCGCCGGTCGACCTTCAAGTGGTGAAAGCCTGCGGCGTCACCTTCGTCGACAGCATGATCGAACGCGTCATCGAGGAACGCGTCGGCGGCGATCCCGCACGCGCCGCCGAGGTCCGCGCGCTCATCGCCGAGGCCGTCGGCAGCAGCATCTCGGCGGTTCGCCCCGGGACGCCTGAGGCGCTGCGCGCGAAGAGCGTCCTGCGGGAGCAGGGCCTCTGGTCGCAGTATCTCGAAGTCGGCATCGGACCGGACCCCGAGGTCTTCACCAAAGCGCCCGTCCTCTCCTCGGTGGGGCTGGGAGCGGGAGTCGGGATCCCGCACGCGTCGAAGTGGAACAACCCAGAACCCGAACTCGTCCTCATCGTCGACTCCCGCGGCGGCGTCGTGGGCGCGACGCTGGGCAACGACGTCAACCTCCGCGACATCGAGGGACGGTCCGCGCTCTTGCTCGGCAAAGCGAAGGACAACAACGCTTCCAGCGCGCTGGGCCCCTTCATCCGCCTCTTCGACGGCGAATTCACGCTCGACACCCTGCGCGACGAGGAGATCCTGCTGCACGTGTCCGGTCCTGACGGCTTTCACATGGAAGGTCGCAACAGCCTGTCGCGGATCAGCCGGCCTTTCGAGGAGCTCGTGCGCGCGACCATCGGAGACCACCATCAGTACCCAGACGGGTTCGCGCTCTACACCGGCACGCTGTTCGCGCCGACGACCGACCGCGACGAGCCCGGTCAGGGGTTCACCCACAAGACCGGCGACCTCGTCCAGGTTCACAGCGCTCACCTCGGCACGCTGGTCAACACGGTCGCGGCCGCTGAGGACCTGCCCCGCTGGACCTTCGGCCTCGGCGAGCTGTTGCGGTACCTGGCCGGGGGCGCGGCTACGCGAGCTTGACGGAGACCCGAGCCGCTCGCGCCCCAGGACGTGCGCTTATGGTTACCCGCGGGCTACCTGAAGAGGGAGCCGATCAACCGCCCCGCCTGCCACACTGGTCGCGTGTACGACTTCGACGTGCTCGTTCTCGGCTCGGGTCCGGGCGGGCAGAAGGCCGCGATCGCCACCGCCAAGCTGGGTAAGCGGGCGGGGGTCGTCGAGCGGCGGGACATGGTCGGCGGGGTGTGCATCAACACCGGCACGATCCCCTCCAAGACCCTGCGCGAGGCGGTGCTCTACCTCACCGGCATGAGCCAGCGCGAGATGTACGGGCAGAGCTACCGGGTCAAGGATGACATCACCGTCACCGACCTGCTCATGCGCACCCAGCACGTCATCGGCCGAGAGGTCGAGGTGATCCGCAGCCAGCTCTCGCGCAACCGCGTGGCGATGCTGCCGGGGCTCGGCTCGTTCCTCGACGCGCACACGGTCGAGGTCTCCGACGGCACCGGCCGCGAGACCCGGGTGACCGCGGAGCACATCATCATCGCCACGGGCACCACCCCGGCCCGGCCCGCGACCGTCGACTTCGACGGCGACACCGTCATCGACTCCGACGGGATCCTGCGGCTCGAGCGGGTGCCGCAGTCGATGATCGTGGTCGGCGCCGGGGTCATCGGCATCGAATACGCCTCCATGTTCGCCGCGCTCGGCTGCAAGGTCACCGTGGTGGAGTCCCGGACCCGGATGCTCGAGTTCTGCGACATCGAAGTGGTCGAGGCGCTCAAGTACCACCTGCGCGACCTGGCGGTGACCTTCCGCTTCGGCGAGACGGTCGCCGCGGTGGAGCGGCACGCCCGCGGCGCCATCGCGGTCCTGGAGAGCGGCAAGCGGATCCCCGCCGAGGTGGTCATGTACTCGGCCGGGCGCCAGGGCCAGACCGAGGGGCTGCGGCTGGAGAACGCCGGGCTGGCCGCCGACGCGCGCGGCCGCATCGCGGTCGACGAGTACTTCCGCACGCAAGTGCCGAACATCTACGCGGTCGGCGACGTGATCGGGTTCCCGGCGCTCGCCGCGACCTCGATGGAGCAGGGCAGGCTGGCCGCACACCACGCGTGCGGCGAACCGGTCAACGTGATGTCGACCCTGCAGCCGATCGGCATCTACACGATCCCCGAGATCAGCTTCATCGGGCGCACCGAGGACGAGCTGACCAACGAGCGCATACCGTTCGAGGTCGGCATCTCCCGCTACCGAGAACTGGCCCGAGGGCAGATCATCGGCGACTCGTACGGCGTGCTCAAGCTGCTGGTCTCCCCCGAGGACCGCTCACTGCTCGGCGTGCACGTCTTCGGCACCGGCGCGACGGAGCTGGTGCACATCGGGCAGGCCGTCATGGGCTGCGGCGGCACCGTGGACTACCTGGTCCACGCGGTGTTCAACTATCCGACGCTCGCCGAGTCCTACAAGGTCGCGGCGCTCGACGCGATGAACAAGATCCGACAGATCGAACGCCTGGACGACTGACCGCACTCCCCCACTGCCCCGCGCGGCGTGCGAGCCTATGCCCGTGCAGAGTTACGCGGCGGCGCGATATCGCAGGCGGATGGCGGCGGCACTGTGCCTGGGCACCTTCGCCTTGCTGGCCGCGACCGGCGCACAGCAGCACGCAGCATCGCGCGGTAGCCGGCCACCAACAGCACGATCGGCGCCGAGAGCCTCCGCCGCGCCGACCCCCACTTCGGTCACCACGCCTGGGCGCCTGGCCTCGGGGCCGTTCGCGCCGCCGGACGGGACCGTCCTGCTCGGGGTGTCGACCGACTTCTACCGTCTCGACGCGTTCGACCAGGCAGCAGGCATCGCCGGGCACCCGGCGATCTACAACCGGTGGACGACCCCGAACGGCCCGCTCGAGCCGATTCTCGACGATGCCCGGAGCCGCCCGGGCATGGCTCCCATGGCTTCGTGGAACCTCTCGCTGGTCGACGGCGCCGTCGCGGCAGGCCAGGAGGACGGCTACCTCTGGGACCAGGCGGCGGCCGTGAAGGCGTACGGCGGGCCGGTGTTCATCCGCCTCGACTGGGAGATGAACGCGACCTGGTATCCGCGGTGGAACCCGCCGGCGGTCACGCCTCAGGCCTTCATCTCGGCTTGGCGGCATGTCTACGAGGTCTTCAAATCAGCGGGCGCGAGCAACGCGGCGTTCGTGTGGTGCCCCACCGTCTGGACTGGCCCGGACGGCGTCGAAGATTCGGCGTGGTATCCCGGGGACGACGCGGTCGACTGGGTCGGGCTCGACGCCTATCCGCAAGGCGCCTCACCGGATTACCTGCTGCACGGCCCGGACGGCATGGACCAGATGGCCGAGTTCGCCGCCGCGCACGGCAAACCCCTGATGCTCGCCGAATGGGCGCCGCAGCTGCCGAAGCCGGACACCGCGGAGTCGGTCGACCTGGTGCTGGACTGGGCGGCACGCTACCCCAAGACGGTGAAGGCGCTGGTGTACTTCGATTTCGACAACCTGGACGAGGGCAAGGACTTCCTGCTGGCCGACCATCCCGTCGCAGCGGCGGAGCTGCGCAGGCGCACCCAATCCAGCCCGCAGTACGTCACAAGCCTTACTTGGTGACTGTCACGCTCAGGCTTTCGCACCGGACGTGCGCACCGCGTCGAACCGAGGTGCGCCCGGCTCCGGCTGGAGCCTTGTGGCGCGGGCAGTGAAGCTGATGGCGTGGTACCAGCCGCACAGCATCAGTACATCGAGGATCTGCTCGGGGCTGAACTGGGCGCTGAGCCGGGCCCAGAGCGCGTCGTCGATGTCATTGCCGTCGTGCAGCGCGTCGGCGGCGTCGAGCAGCAACCGGTCGCGCTCTTCGCTCCAGCAGGGGTCGGCGCCTGATCCGTGCGTCAGTGAGCTGATCTGGTCTGCGGTCAGCGCGGCCCGGTCGGCGAAGTAGGC
>NZ_DASRBQ010000168.1:0-81784 GCF_035653575.1 Actinocrinis sp. | reverse complement strand
ACCATTGAGCCGCCGACGCCGCGGCCCGAGTTGTTCGAGCCCAGCGGCACCGGATCAGAACCCGAAATAACCCGCGGTTCGGTCCAGTACAGGTGGTGCGAGCCGGCCTCGTCGCTGACCCAGTGCGCGTCCGGATCCCAGAACGGCCCGGCCTCGAGCACCACGACCGACCAGCCGGCGCGGGCCATCCGCTGCGCCAGCGTGGCGCCGCCCGCGCCGCAGCCCACGATCACCAGGTCGACCTCGTCGCCGTCCTCGTGCCGCCGCATGTTCTCGATCAGCCTGCGGTCGAAGCGGGTGCCGTCGTTGGGCAGCAGCCACGCCGACTCGTTGCGCGAGCGCACGCCGCCTCGCAGCACGCTGCTTTTCACCGCCTGCGCGGCGGTGCTCAGTCCAGTGCTCATGGCGATGAAGTTCCCTCGGGGTCTTCCTCCGGATGCGTGTCGGCGACCTCCCACGGCTCGCGCATGTCGACGCCCAGCCGCATGTAGCCGCGCGGGTACGCCGGACCGCCGAAGCCGATCTCGTTCCAAGCCCAGGGGTGCGAGTAGAACGCGGTGCACGCATACCGGGTCCACAGGCTCCACACATGCCCGGCCGGCATCCCGCGCCACGGTTTGCTCTCGAGACCCTGCACGGTGCGGATGATGTCGGCCTGCTCCTCGCGGCTCAGATTCGCGAAACAGACCCCTTCATCGCCGGCCGCGTCGCGCGCGTCCTGGTCGAGGCCGGCCAGCGAGCGGTGCCAGGCCTCGCCGTCCTCGGGCATGTCCTCGTAACGCCAGCCGTCGGTCTGTCCCTCGGCCAGCCGCGCGTCGACCATCTGCACCACCGGCACCCTCGGTTCCTCCCACTGCCCCAGCAGGTGGTCGAAGAGGGCCGCCGCGGCCGCCTCCTCGGCCGGATCGAAGAACCGCAGATCCGGTTGCAGGCCGAGGCGTTCCAGCACGACGCCGGAGGTGGTCGCGTCCCAGGTGTGCGCCTCCTGCACCACGTCAAAGCCGGGGAAGCGCTCGTTGTGGCCGCCGCCGGGCACCCGCGCCCGCTCGGCGGCCCGCAACTCGCGCTTCAGTACCCGGCTCATCGTTCCCGCCGCAGCACCGAGGCCACCAGGCCCATCCCGCCGACCATCGTCACCAGCAGCGGGGCGAACAGCGGCGGTCCGAGCTCGATGTTGTAGCGCGCCATCGACCAGCCGCCCGGCTTCTGCGCGATGCCGCGCACGTGCAAATACGTGCCCTGCAAGCCGTTGGCGACGATCATCCCGGACGCGATCGGCAGCACGGTCCGCGCCGCCTTCGCGTCGTAGAAGCCTGCGATGCCTGCCGCCACGCCGACAGGACCCAGCGCCACCGGCCACCACATCATCTTGTTGCCGAAGCTGGCCCGGTCGTGCTCCAGGTAGATCTCCGCCGCCGTGATCAGCGAACCCGCCGCGGTCAACAGCGAGAGCGTGCGCTCGAACCGGCCGTGCCGCACGTTCCACAACAGCCGTCCGGCGAGACCGGCCGCCTCGCTTCCCTCGGCCACCGCGGCGGTCTTGGCCACTGTCTTGATCGCGCTGGCCGCGGCCTTGACCGCGGTCACCGCCTCCGCGGCGTCCGCCGCCAGATCAGGCTTCTTCGACGCGGCAGCCCTGCCCGGCCGAAGCCTCGGATGAACCAGCAGGCTCATCGTCCCTCCGCCTTTCCGCCCACGGATTCTCTCGTCGTCGCGCTCTTCCTCACTGGCCTTCCTCGGCCCCGGGCCGGTCCTCCCGGTCGCGGCCGCCGGGCAGGAACTCCTGGATCTTCGCCTTCACGCCCTGACGGACCATTCCGGTCCGGTCGGCGTCGCCGTGGATGATCGAGGTCGCGGCCGCCTCGATCTGATCCAGCGTCGCGTGCGGCGGGATCGGCGGCACGGCCGGGTCGGTGCGGAAGTCGATGACGAACGGCCGGTCCGACGCGAGCGCCTGCTGCCAGGCCGCCTCGACCTGGTCCGGCTTCTCCACCCGCACCCCGGCAAGTCCGATCGACTTGGCGAAGTCGGCGTAGTGCACGTCTGGGATCGACTGCGAGGGCACGAACTGCGGCGCGCCCTCCATGGCCCGCATCTCCCAGGTCACCTGGTTCAGGTCCTGGTTGTTGAGCACCGCGACGATCATCCGCGGGTCGCTCCACTGCTCCCAGTACTTGGCCGCGGTGATCATCTCGGCCATGCCGTTCATCTGCATGGCCCCGTCGCCGACCAGCGCGATCACCGGCCGGTCCGGGTGCGCGAACTTCGCGCCGATGGCGTACGGCACGCCCGGGCCCATCGTCGCCAGCGTGCCCGACAGCGAGCCGCGCATCTGTCCGCGGATGCGGATGTGCCGCGCGTACCAGTTGGCCGCGGAACCCGAGTCGCTCGTCAAGATCGCGTCCTGAGGCAGCAGCCGGTCGACGGCGTGCACCACGTACTCGGGGTTGATCGGCTCGGCGTCCACGGCGGCGCGCCGCTGCATGACCTCCCACCACCGCGCGACGTTCTTTTCGACGGTCTCCCGCCAGCTGCGGTTGTCCTTCTGGCGCAGCAGCGGCAACAGCCGGGTGAGCGTGCGCTCCGCGTCACCGACCAGGTTCACTTCGAACGGGTAACGCAGGCCGATCATCGACGGGTCGATGTCGATCTGCACCGCGCGCGCCTGATCGAACTTCGGCAGGAACTGTGTGTACGGGAAGCTCGACCCGATCACCAGCAGCGTGTCACAGTCGCGCATCAGCTCATACGACGGGCGCGTGCCCAGCAGGCCGATGGAGCCGGTGACGTACGGCAGCTCGTCAGACAGCGCGTCCTTGCCGAGCAGCGCCTTGGCCACGCCCGCGCCGAGCAGGTCGGCCACCTGTTCCACCTGCGACCTGGCGCCGCGCGCGCCCTGCCCGACCAGGATCGCGACCTTCTCGCCGGCGTTGAGGATGTCGGCCGCGCGCTGCAGGTCCTCGTCGTCCGGGATCGGCGCGAACCGGCTCAGGCCCTTGCTCGAGGGCACCATCTTGAACGCGTGCTCCGGCGCCTCGTATTCGAGCTCTTGCACGTCGGCCGGAATGATCAGCGCGGTCACGGTGTGCCTGGCGTAGGCGATGCGCAGCGCCCGGTCCAGCACGTTCGGCAGCTGCTGCGGAACGGTGACCATCTCGCAGTACTCGGAGGCCACGTCCTTGTACAGGCTCAGCAGATCGACTTCCTGCTGGTACGAGCCGCCCATGGCGCTGCGGTTGGTCTGGCCGACGATCGCGACGACCGGGACGTGGTCGAGCTTCGCGTCGTACAACCCGTTGAGCAGGTGGATCGCTCCCGGACCCGAGGTCGCCGCGCACACGCCCACCTTGCCGGAGAACTTCGCGTACCCGACCGCCTGGAAGGCCGCCATCTCCTCGTGGCGGGCCTGGACGAACATCGGGTCGTTGTCGGCTCTGCCCCACGCGGCGAGCATCCCGTTGATGCCGTCGCCCGCGTAGGCGAAGACATGGTCGACGCCCCATTCGCGCAGGCGGCCAAGGATGTAGTCGGAAACCTTCTCGGCCATCTGGATTCAGCACTCCCTCCGGCGATCTGCGACCGGACCGTATTGCCCAGGTCCAAGGGATTCATTCACTACGGCAACGGTGCTGCGGAGCGCGCCGTGGCGCAGTGTGATGCAGTGCACGACGCCGGCTACAGCCGGTCGCGACCCGCCTGTGCGGACGAGACGGGATTCGACGCCAGCAGGATCGCGCCCCACAGCATCAGGGCGATCCCGGCCACCTCCAGCACGATCCACCCGTCCAGCCGGATGCGCTCACCGAACATCGCCACGCCGAGCGCCGTGCTGGCGACCGGATCGCTGATGGTCAGGGCCGGCTGGGTGACCGCGAGCGTGGCGCTTTGCAGCGCGTACTGAAGCAGCAACAGGCTGCCCACTCCGGCCGCCACCATCGCGTAAAGCTGCCAGGAGGCGAACACGCCGAGGAAGCCGTTCGCCGCCTTCTCGGTCGCCGCCTTCATCAGCGCCGCCGTCAGCGCGAAGCCGGCGCCCGAGGCTGTGCCGAGCAGCACGCCGCGGGTCGGGCCGCGCTTCCAGCGCGAGACCGCGATCAACCCACTGATCAGCACTCCGACCGCTGCCACAGCCACCACCCACGCCACCGTGCGCGGGGAGGTGTGGCCGGGTGTGGGCGCGGCACCGATCAGCAGCAGCGCCAGGCCGCCGGTCAGCGCCGCGATCGCGAGCCAGGCCTGCCGGCCGAGCGGGTTGCGCGACAGCCGCGAGGCGATGAGCAGGGTAAACGGCAGCTCCGCGGACAGCAACGGCTGCACGAGCGAGAGTCCGCCGAGGTACAGCCCTGTCGCCTGGAGGACGAACGCGGCGACCAGGCAGCCGATCCCGGCCAACCACACCCGGCGGCGAATCAGCTCGCTGATGAGTGCGCGGCGCTCCTGCGGCTCTGACGGGGTGCGCCTGGCCGCGCGCCGCTGCAACACGGAGGCCGTCGCGTTGGCGGCCGCGGCGAGCAGCGCCGCGGGGACGGCGATGAGTTCCGATGTCACTGCGGGGTTTCTGTCCTTGGCACGACGCCACTACTCTCCGGAATCCGCCGATTGACACCGCGCTGACCGACACCGTGCTGATTGACACCGCGCTGACCGACACAGCGCCCATCAACACAGCGCCGCGCGCAGCCGCCCGAGCACCGAGCTGAGCAGCCGCGAGATGTGCATTTGCGAATAGCCGAGCCGCGCCCCGATCTCGCGCTGGGTCATGCCCTGGAAGAAATGCATCATCAGGATGCTGCGATCCCGCTCGTCCAGCGCCGCGATCAGGGGCTTGAGGGCGGTGCGGTCGACGACCGCCTCCAGTCGCGCGTCCTCGCCGCCGAGCAGATCCACGAGGCGCGGACTGCCCGGTTCGGCGCGCAGCGGACGATCCAGCGATGCGGTGGTGTAGCTGTCCATCGCGACCAGCGCCTCGGTGACCATTTCCGCGGTCTCCCCGATCTGCTCGGCGATCTCGGCGACCGTCGGGGATCTGGACAGCTCCCGGGTCAGCCGCTCGTTGCACGCGCGCACGGTGCGGGTCAGTTCCTGCATGGCGCGCGGGACGTGCACGTCCCAGGTGGCGTCGCGGAAGTACTTCTTGATCTCCCCGAGGATGACCGGGGTCGCGTAGCCCAGGAAACCGGTGCCGCGCTCCGGGTCGAAGTTGTCCACCGCCTTGACCAGCGCCAGGTACGCCACCTGCACGAAGTCCTCGGACAGCTCCCCGCGGCCGCCGTAACGCAGCGCGATGTGCCGCGCGTACGATAAATGATCTTCAATTAACGAGGAACGCAACTCGGCACGCTGCGGATCGTCGCCGTTCAGCGACTTGAGCAGCTGGAATCGGCGCATCGCCTCCGCACGCTGCTCGGCGCGCTCAGAATCGGTCATGCCCTTCACGCTAATGAGCCGCCGAGGATCACTGCACTATGCAAATATAGTGCAGCGCAATCGCGGCTTGGTGCTGCTAACAGCGCTTTTCAGCCGCCAGTAGGCCGTCATCGGGGGCCATAGATCGTTCGAACGGGCGATGTCGGGCGTAGTCGCGCCGGAACCCAGCGTGAAAAGTTGCCCAAAGCAAGGTTTGCTGGGCCCGAGCGGTGGAGAGAGCAGGGGCACGCGGCGGTCGAGATCACGGCTTTCACGATCAAGCAGCATTTGGAGGTGGCTGTGATGGTGGCACAGAACCCGCGGATCGAGGAGCACCCCGATCTGATGGCGCTGCGCGCCGATTCCGAGCTGGCCGCGGCGCGGCCGGCGGCGCAGGCGGTGGAGTGCCTGAGCCTGCTGACCGCGCTGTACCTGGCGGCCTCGCCGTGGATCGTCGGGTTCAACGCGACGTTCCGCAACCTGGCAATCAACGATCTGATCCTGGGCATCGCGCTCGCGGTGTTCTCCCTCGGTTACGGCGCGGCCTACGAGCGCACGCACGGCATGGCCTGGGCCGGCGCCCTGATCGGCGTGTGGACCATCATCGCGCCCTGGGTCGTCTCGGGCCGGCCGGCGACCTCGGGCTCGGAGGCGAGCAACATCGTCGCCGGAGCCCTGGTCGTACTGATGGCCCTGGCGACGATCGCTCAGGGCACGGTGCGTGGCGCGTCCCGCACGATGTCCCGCACAACGCTGCGCTGAGTCGTCCCATGCGTCCGCTCGGCTACGCCGTCTCCTTGATCGCCGTCGGTCCGGCCGACGAGGTCAAGGGCGGCGTGCCCTTGGCCGAGCTGCGCCTGCCCAGCCTGCAAACGGGTCTGGCGCAGACGTGGCTCGACCGCAACCGGTATCACCGCATCTTCGCGGTGCCAGGCGATGTGGACGCGCATGGACGGCCCGAGTTCGTCCTCGGCGTGACGCCGGCCGAGTACCGGGACGTCATCGCCAGCGCTTCGAAGTGAGGCTGTGAAGGCCGCCGTCCGGTGTGTTAGCTCCGGGCGGCGGCCGATTCGTGCCCTGGTGCGCCTGGGCTGGAAAGCGAGGGCCGGCGGGTGGGGCAGGTGTGAAAACGCACCGCGGACGCGGCTTCGACCGCATCGGGCGCGGGCTGCGCCGGGCGCTCGGCGGACCGAACCGCTGGCGCGCCGTGCTGCTGCTCGCCTACGTGATGGCGCTGAACTCGGCCGACTCCGGCGTGATCGGCGCGGTCGCGAACGAGCTGCGGCACGTGCTGCACATCGGCAACACCCAGATCGGCCTGCTCAGCTCGATCCCCGCGATCATCGGCGCGCTCGCCACCGTACCCGTTGGCCAGCTGGTCGACCGCATGCCGCGGATGCCGCTGCTGATCGGCAGCGTCCTGCTGTGGAGCCTGGCCACCGCGGCCGACGGGCTGGCCCAGTCCTATCTGTGGCTGCTGCTCTCGCGGGTCGCCCTCGGCGCGGTCACCGCGACCGCGGGACCGATGGTCGCTTCGCTGGCCGGCGACCTGTTCCCGCGAGCCGAACGCGGTCGCATCTACGCCCGCGTCCTGTCCGGCGAGCTGCTCGGCTCGGGTCTCGGCCTGGTGGCCGGCAGCGACATCGCGGCGGTCAGCTGGCGGGCCGCCTTCTGGCTGATCGCCGCGGTCGGTTTCGGCCTCGCCGTCGCGCTGTGGAAATGGCTGCCGGAACCGCCGCGCACCCAGGCCGACGGCCAGTGCGCGCAGGACGAGACGGCGAGTTGGCCACTGTGGCGTGCGACGAAATACGTCCTGTCGGTACGCACGAACGTCCTGTTGATCATCGCCTCCGCGATCGGCTACTTCTTCTTCGCCGGGCTGCACACCTTCGCCTTCGAGCTGGTGCGCGACCGGTATCAGGTCGGGCGCGCAGAGCTGACCGCACTTGTTCCGGTGATCGGCGCGGCAGCGCTGCTCGGGGTAAACCTCGGCGGCCGGTGGGCGGACCGGCTCGGCCACACCGGCCACCCCACCGCGCGTGTGACCGTGCCAGGTGTCGCATACGCGGCCAGCGTCGCGCTGTTCCTGCCGGGTCTGCTCACGCGCCAGACGTGGCTCGCCCTCCCGCTGTTCGCGGGCGCGGCCGGGGCGCTGGCCGCCGCGAATCCGCCGCTGGACGCGGCCCGCCTCGACATCATGCCGCCGCGTCTGTGGGGGCGGGCCGAGAGCGTGCGCACGGTCTTACGGATGGGCGCGCAGGCCGTGGCGCCCATCGTGTTCGGCTGGCTTTCGGATGCGCTGGGCTCGGGCCCGTCCGGGGCGCAGCGCGCGCAAAGCGGCGTGGACCGCGCATTCCTCATCGGGCTCGCCCCGCTGATGATCAACGGTCTGCTGCTGCGGGCCCGCCGGACTTATCCGGCCGACGCGGCCGCCGCCAGAGCCGCTGTCGCCCGCACGGCTGTATCGCAGGGATGAACCGGTCGGTTGCGGGTAGAGGCCCGCGCGCTTGGCGCCTCGGGATTGGGACGGTGGGGATATGCCACGACTCGGCGCTGTCCGCGCGCGCGACCGTGCGCAGACAGCAGCCTCAGCGTTCGATGCCGTGCGCCGCGAGCGGTCCGATCTTGAGCTCGGCCGCCTGACAGGACTCGATCACCAGCGGCAGCGCCCCGAGCGTCGCGCGCCAGGAGCCGGGGGCGCTGGTCCGGTCGCTGTCGTGCAGCAGCAGCGTCGCGCCGCCGCGCAGGTCGGGCAGCAGCGTCTCGTGCACGGATCGCGGCGTGGCCTGCGGCGTCCAGTCCTTTCCCCAAGCCGACCAGAGCACGGTGCGCAAGCCACTTCGGGCGGCCGCCGCCCAGCGTCCGCCGGTCAGGATTCCGTATGGAGGCCGATACCAGCGCGGCAGGCAGCCCGTGGCGAGTTCGATCGTTTCCAGCGTGCGTCGGATGCCGGACAGCTCGCGCGGGTCGTAGGGCAGCCAGGGACGGCGATGCGTCCAGCCGTGCACGCCGAGTTCGTGGCCGCGGTCGGCGATCTCGCGGGTCAACGCCTGGTGCCGCGCCGCGTGCTCGCCCAGCAGGAAGAAGGTCGCGCGCACCCCGAGCCGGTCCAGTTCGTCGAGGAACGCGGGCGTGCTCCTCGGGTCCGGTCCGTCGTCGAAGGTCAGCGCGACGTGGCCGCTCGCGCCGAGCCCGGTGAGAGACGGGAACAGCGCCCGGCGCACCGGAGGCAGCCAGGTCCCGGCGGGCAGAACGTGCCCGGCGAGGGCGAGCAGTCCGATCGCGCGCAACCGGGCGGCCGCCTGCTTGTCAGTCATCGAACTCCCATCCGCTGCGATATCGACCGCGACAGGCGTGGCATTACCCGGTCATCGCGCACACGACGCAACGATTGCGCCGAACGGCGTCGGCGGCTCGGAGGCGGGGAAAGGGGTGCGCCGCGATGGGGCGCGTGCTGATCCTGGATGCCGGCATGGGCGCCGGGCACACGGCGGTCGCCAACGAACTGGCCGAACGGCTGAGCAAGCGGGGCCACGAAGTGCGCCGAGCAGATGTGCTCGACCTGCTACCGTCCGGCGTCGGCGCGGCGTTGCGCGGCTTCTACCGCACCGCGGTGCGCCGCGCTCCTTGGCTCTACGACGGAATCTACGCGGCGTTCTTCCGCTCAGAGCACGGCCCGGAAAGCACCCCGCTGGCCGCGCTGGCTGGGCCTGGATTCCTCGAAGCAGCAGCCGAATATCGACCGGACGTCGTCGTGCCCGTATTCCATCTCGCCGCGCAGGTCACCGGTCGGCTGCGAGCACGCGGCGAGCTCGCCGCGCCCACGGCGGTCATGGTCACCGATTTCGCGGTACATCGGCAGTGGCTGCATCCCGGTAATGACGTGTATTTATGCGTCAGCGCGGACGCCGCGGAACAGGTGCGCGCCAAAATCGGACGGCCGGCATACGCGCCTGGACCGGTGGTGCCGGAACGATTCCACAAGGCTGCGGCCAGCGAGCACGGCCACTGGATCAAAGTTCTGCGACGGATCGGCGAGGAAAGAACTCCCGTCCTGATCTCTACCGGATCCTGGGGCGTCGCGCGAGGCCTGCCGGAAACCACCGATGCCTTGTACCGCAACGGATATCTGCCCGTCGTGCTCTGCGGCCGCGACGAGCGCATACAAACCCGCATGGGGCGCCTTCCCGGCGTCCTCGCCTGCGGCTGGATCGAGGATATCGAGGCCCTGATGGCCCCCGCCGGAGTGCTGATCGACAACGCGGCCGGTCAGACCGCCGTCCAGGCGCTCGCGGCCGGGCTTCCGGTCATCGGCTATCAACCGATCGCAGGGCACGGACGTGAAGGCGTGCTGCGGATGGCGCGCCTCGGCGTCACCACCTATGCCGGGAGCCATGCCGAGCTGCTCGACGCTCTCGCGCGCCTGGCCCGGCCCGGCGAAGCACGCGACAAACAAGTGCGCGCGGGCCGATCCCTGTTCGTCGCAGACGCAGCCGAGGAGATCCACCGGCTCGCCGAAGCGGCTCCGGCCGGGGAAGCGGCCGCTGAACCGCGGGTGCATCGGCGATGAACGCGACCTGCACTGCCCCGCGCGGAGGTTTGTGTGGCCCTTAACGGGCAAGAGGCACGAAAATGTTCATAGCGCACAAATCTGTCGCGTGCGAAACGGATGCGTGCCCCTCTCAACTTCGGAGGCACGCCGAGTCGGCTTCAGAAGTACGGCCGATCGATCGGAGAGAAGGCATGGCTCATTTCCTGTGGTCGGGCCAGCCGGCCAGTGCGCCGGCGGCGCGCGGCGAACTGAGGCGAGCGGTCGTCCGCACCCGGATGAACCGCCCTGCCGTCAGTGACCTCGCCGCGGCACGCCACGTGGCCCTGGTCACCGGCGCTTCCTCCGGCATCGGCGCGGCGCTCGCGCAACGCCTCGCGGAAGAACGGCGCTGGCGATTGCTGGTCAGCGGCCGGGACCAGGCGCAGCTCAGCCACATCGCCAAGCGGACCGGCGCGGTGGCGCTGCGCGCGGACCTATCGGCTCCCGGCAGCGGCGAAAGACTCGCGCAGACCGCCCTCGGCGCGGCCGGCCGGGTAGATCTGCTGGTGGCCTCGGCGGGTATCGGCTGGTGCGGACCCTTCGAGGTGATGCCGCCGGCGCGCATCGACGAGATCGTGACCGTGGACCTGGTCGCGGTCATGCACCTGGTCCGGCTGCTGCTGCCGCACATGATCGCGCGCGGACGCGGCCACGTCGTGCTGGTCGGCTCGGTCGCTGGCTGCACGGCGGTGGCCCAGGAGGCGGTGTACTCGGCGGCGAAGGCCGGGCTAAGCGCCTTCGCCGAGAGCCTGCGCTACGAGCTGGCCGGCACCGGTGTGCGGGTGACGCTCGTCGTGCCCGGCGTCGTCGACACGCCCTTCTTTGAGCGCCGCGGAGTGCCCTATCTGCGCAACTATCCGCGGCCGGTTCCCGCGATGCGTGTCGCCGACGCGACGATCAACGCGATTCGCCGCGGCCGCGACGAGGTGTACGTCCCGCGCTGGATGGGCGTACCGGGCCGGGTGCGCGGCGCCGCGCCGAAGCTGTATCGCACCCTTGCCGCGCGCTTCGGCTGAGCGAGGTTGGCTGGGCTGTTCGGCTGGGCTGTTTCCGCTGAGCTGGTTGGGCAGTTTCCCAGGTCAGGACCTCCAAGCGAGCCGATCCGCGCACAAGTCCAGAATCATGCGCAGAGCAACGTTTGCATGATGCACATCCGGGCACTGGCGTTATGTGCGGACGGCGCACGGATCTCGACGACAGTGCCGCGCTGCTTCGCCCGAGCCGTCCGCACACCAGCTACTTCCCACGGCTCGCCTGCGGTGGAGGTCCCGATGCTGACCGACTGGGAGCGGCGTCAGCTCGCCGAGATCGAACGCGGCCTGAACGAGGCCTTCACCCTGCGCCGCCGCGCCGGCCGCCGGTTCGGCTCGATCACGCCGTGGGCGGCGACCGGAGTGTTCGTGTTCGTAGCCTGCCTCCTCGTGCTCACGGCCCTCGGCGCCTGGCATGTCGCGATCGCGCTGGCGGCGGTCTGCGGGCTGGTCGCGCTCGGGCGTATGAAGCGGCGTGACCACGATCGCGGTAGCCAGCGCCGCCACCCGCTGCGCTGACCTCGGCGCCGACGCCCGGCTTCAGACGGATTCACCTGTATAGTGCAAACGTTCCAGGATGCATGGTTTTTCCGGGCTCGGGTACGCAGCGGCGTTGACTCTCCTTGAGTAAGGCGGTCGCGATGCTGACTCATCGAACCCGGTATCCCCGCACGCCGAAACCCCCGCGCTACGCGGCCGACCTGGCGCATGAGTTGCGCCGGGCGATCCGCGGCGAGGTGAGGTTCACGCCCGGCGATCGCGCGCTCTACGGCTTCGACGCCTCCATCTACCGGCAGCTGCCCGTTGGCGTCGTCGTACCCAAAGACGCCGACGACGTGGCGGCCGCGCTGGAGGTATGCCGCCGCTATCGCGCGCCGATCTTCGGGCGCGGCTGCGGCACCGGACTGGCCGGGCAGACGGTGAACGCCGCCGTCTGCTTCGACTTCTCCAAGTACATGGACGAGATCGTCGAGCTCGATCCGTACAGCCGGCACGCCCGGGTGCAGCCCGGAGTCATCTGCACCATCCTCCGCGACCGGGCCGAGGAGCACGGCCTGACCTTCGGCCCGGACCCGGCCACGATGGACCACGCCACGCTCGGCGGCATGATCGGCAACAACTCCTGCGGCACGCACTCGGTGATGGCGGGCAAGACCGTCGACAACATCAACTCGCTCGACATCCTCACCTACGACGGCACCCGCATGCGCGTCGGCCCGACGAGTGACGAAGAACTCGAACGGATCATCGCGCTCGGCGGCCGGCGCGGCGCTATCTACGAGGGCTTACGGCATATCCGCGACACCTACGCGGACGTCATCCGCACCGGCCTGCCCGACATTCCGCGCCGCGTCTCCGGCTACAACCTCGACCAGCTGTTGCCGGAGAACGGCTTCAACGTCGCCCGCGCGCTCGTCGGCACCGAATCCACCTGCGCGCTCACCCTGGAGGCGGACTGCCGCCTGGTGCCCTCGCCGCCGAAACGCGCGCTGGTCGTGCTCGGCTACCCGGACATTCCCAGCTCCGGCGACGACGCCGCCTGGCTGGTGGAGACCGGAGCGATCGGCGTCGAGTTCACCAGCCGGCAGGTCGTGCAGAACATGGCGGCGAAGCACATTCTGCACGGCGAGACGAAGCTGCTGCCCGACGGTGAGTGCTGGGTGCTCGTCGAGTTCGGCGGGGACACCCAGCAGGAGGCGAATGAGAAGGCTGAGAAGCTGAAGCGGCAGCTGGACCGCCGCCCGACGGCGCCGAACCACCGCCTCTATGAGGACCCCGACGAGCAGACCGCGGTGTGGAATGTGCGCAAGCACTCGGCCGGCACCACGCGCATGCCGGTCGGCCTCGGCGGCAACCCCGGCTGGCCGAACTGGGAGGACGCCGCGGTCCCGCCGGAGCGTCTCGGCGACTACCTGCGCTCCTACCTCAAGCTGCTGGACAAGCACGGCTACGAGGGCGTGCTGTTCGGGCACTGGGGCCAGGGCTGCGTGCACTGCCGCATCGACTTCGACCTGCGCACCAAGGGCGGCATCCGCAACTTCCGGCGCTTCATGGAGGAGGCCGCGGACATCGTGGTCTCCTTCGGCGGATCGCTCTCCGGCGAGCACGGCGACGGCCACGGCCGCGCCGAGCTGTGGCCGAAGATGTTCCCGCCGCGGCTGATGGAGGCCTTCGAGGCGTTCAAGCGGGTGTGGGATCCGGACAACCGGATGAACCCGCACAAGCTGATCGACCCGTACCCGATGGACACCCACCTGCGCGAGGGCACCGAGTTCGCGCCGCGCAAGCTGCGCACCGTCTTCAACTACCCCGAGGACGGCGGCGACTTCACCAACGCCGTCGGCCGCTGCTTCGGCGTCGGCACGTGCCGGCACATCGAGGGCGGCGTGATGTGCCCGAGCTTCATGGCCACCCGCGAGGAGAAGCACTCGACCCGCGGCCGATCCCGGCTGCTGCAGGAGATGGCCGACGCATCAGGCTCCGTAGCCGGCAAGTGGCGCAACGAGGACATCAAGGAGGCCCTCGACCTGTGCCTGGCCTGCAAGGGCTGCAAGGGCGACTGCCCGGTCAAGGTGGACGTCGCCACATACAAAGCAGAGTTCTTGCATCACCACTACGCCGGAAGGCTGCGTCCGCGCCAGGCCTATGCGCTCGGGCTGATCAACGTCTGGGCCCGCTTCGCCTCGCGCGTCCCGGGTCTCGCCAACGCCGCTACGCACGCGCCCGCCATCAGCACCCTGTTGAAGAAGTCCGCCGGAATCGCGGTGGACCGGGAAGCGCCGCGCTTCGCGAAGCGCACCTTCGCCTCCTGGTTCGCCGAACACAAGCCCCGGTACCCGGACGGCCCGCAGGTTCTGCTGTGGCCGGATACCTTCACCAACTACCTGGAGCCGCGCACCGGCATCGCGGCGGTCGAAGTCCTGGAGTCCGCAGGCTACCGGGTCCGCATCCCGGAGCAGACGCTGTGCTGCGGCCGCCCGCTCTACGACTACGGCATGCTCACGCTCGCCAAGAAATACCTTCGCCGGATCCTGGACGCGCTCGGGCCGGACATCGACGCGGGCGTGCCGCTCGTGGGCATCGAACCAAGCTGCTTGGCCGTATTCCGCGACGAGCTGACCAACCTCTATCCGTCCGACGCCCGCGCTCAACGCCTGGCCGCGCAGAGCCTGACCCTCGCCGAATTCCTCGACACCCGGGCCGAGGGCTGGAAGCCGCCGCGCCTCGAACGCGACGTGCTCGTGCAGACGCACTGCCACCAGCACGCGGTCATGGGCTTCGAGTCCGACAAGAAGCTCATGAAGGCGATGGGGCTGCGCGTCCAGATGGCCGAACCGGGCTGTTGCGGCATGGCCGGGAGTTTCGGCTACGAGGCCGGCGAGAAGTACGAGGTGTCGATGGCCGCCGGTGAGCGCGCGCTGCTTCCCGCGGTGCGCGCGGCCGCCGAGCGCACGCTCATCGTCGCGGACGGGTTCAGCTGCCGCAGCCAGATCCGGGCCGGCAGCCCGCGCGAGGGCCTGCACCTGGCAGAGGTGCTGGCCATGGCGATCCGCGAGGGCCAGGCCGGCCCACGCTCCGGCGCCCCGGAGCACAGCGTCCCGGCCGTGCCGGGCCCCGCATCCGAGTGAAGGGAGGTCGACCGCCATGGCCGACCAGCTGACCGCATCCGACGTCATGGTTCAGCGGCTCGTGGACTGGGGCGTCGACGTCGTCTTCGGCCTGCCCGGGGACGGCATCAACGGCTTCATGGAAGCGCTGCGCAAGCACGCGGACAAGATCCGCTACGTCCACGTCCGGCACGAAGAGGTGGCCGCGATGGCCGCGGTCGGCTACGCCAAGTTCACCGGCCGCCTCGGCGTCTGCTTCTCCACCTCGGGGCCCGGCGCTGCGCACCTGCTCAACGGGCTGCTCGACGCGCGCACCGAACAGGCCGCGCTGCTGGCGATCACCGGCATGTCGTACCACGACCTGATCGGCACCAGCTATCTGCAGGACGTCAACACCGACTACATGTTCAACGACGTCACGGTCTACAACCAGCGCATCATGGGACCGGCGCACGTTATCAACGCCCTCGACTACGCGGTACGCACCGCGCTGTGCGAGCGCGGCCCGGCGCACCTGGCCTTCCCGATCGACTATCAGGCGATGCCCGCGGAAAGCGGCAGCCGCTACATGCGCAACGTGCCCGGTCACACGACCACCAACTGGCGTCCGCCGGTGCGCGTCCCGCAGCATCAGGACCTTGAGGCCGCGGCGCAGATGCTCTCGGGACGGCAGAAGGTGGCGATCCTGGCCGGAGCCGGCGCGCGCGGCGCCGGGGCCGAACTCGAAGCGGTCGCCGAGAAGCTGGGCGCCCCGATCATCAAGGCCCAGTTGGGCAAGGACTGCGTGCCGGACGACAGCCCGTACACCACCGGCCCGATTGCCCTCGTCGGCTCCCGGCCCTCCGAAGAGGCCCTGGAGGAGTGCGACGCGCTGCTGATCGTCGGATCGACGATGCCTTATATCGAGTATTACCCGAGCCCCGGCCAGGCGGTCTGCGTGCAGATCGACGACAAGCCGGACCGCCTCGGCCTGCGCTACCCGGTCGACGTGGGACTGGCCGGAGACGCCCGCGCCACGCTGGCCGAACTGCTGCCGCTGCTGCCGCGCAACGAGAACCGCGAGTTCCTGACCAAGGCTCAGGACGGCATGCGCGAGTGGTGGAAGCTGGTCGAGGAGCGCGGCACCAGCCCCGACAAGCCGATGAAGCCGCAGGTACCGGCTTGGGCGCTGAACGACGCGCTCGCCGACGACGCCATCGTGTGCGGCGACTCCGGCACGGTCACCACCTGGGCGGCGCGGCAGATCAAGATCCGGCGCGACCAGCGGTTCAGCTTCTCGGGCACGAACTGTTCGATGGCCGCGGGACTGCCCTACGCGATCGGCGCGCAGACCGCGTACCCCGGACGGCAGGTCGTGGTGTTCACCGGTGACGGCTCGCTGACCATGCAGCTGGGCGATTTCCTCACCGCCGTGCAGCACAAGCTGCCGATCAAGATCCTCGTCATCCGCAACGACACCCTCGGGCTGATCAAGTGGGAGCAGATGGTCTTCCTCGGCAACCCCGAGTTCGGCGTGCAGTTCGCCCCGCTGGACTTCGTCAAGTTCGCCGAGGCCTGCGGGGCGAAGGGGGTGCGCATCCACGACCCGGCGCGCTGCGGCGAGCAATTGAAGCAGGCGCTGGCGATGGACGGTCCGGTCATCGTCGAGTGCGTCGTCGACCCGCACGAGCCGCCGATCCCGGCGAAGGTCAAGAAGGATCAGGTCAAGAAGCTGGCGACGGCTCTGCGCAACGGAACGCCGAACCGCAACCGGATCGCGCTGCAGATGGTCAAGGACATGCTCGACGAGTCCTCCTTCGACGCCAGCCCCGGGCACTTCATCCCGGGACGGATCGGCCAGGCGGTCTCCGGCGTCGTCGGCAGGCTGCGCGACAGCGCGGACGCCGAGCATCACGACGAAGATGCCTCCTAGGAGCTCGCCGCGGCGAGACGGACCAGCATGAGTGGAGGCTGAGGGTGCAGTCGGTGCGGTTGGTCGCGCTCACGGCCGCGGCGGCCGCGACGGACGCGCTCAGTTACCTCGGCCTCGGCCATGTCTTTCCGGCGAACATGACGGGTAACACGGTCCTGCTCGGCCTTGGCGTCGCGTCCGGGGACTACGCGGGCGCGTACCGGTCCGCCACCGCGCTCGGCGCGTACGTCATCGCCGCGTTCTGCTTCGGCGTCGCGACAGCTGCGGATTCCGGCGCGCGGCACGTGCGCGCCGGGCTCGGCGTGGAACTGTGCCTACTCATCGCGGCCGCGGTCTGGTGGCTGAATCTGGCCGGTCCGCCACGCGGGGGAGCGGAGTACGGGCTGATCGTGCTGGTCGGCGCCGCGATGGGCCTGCAGAGTTCGGTCACGCGCAAGTTGAAGCTGCCAGGCGTCACGACGACGTACATCACCGGCACCTGGACGGCGCTCGCGAATGCAATAGGCCGCCGTGTCCGCTTGCGCGAAAAAGACCCGAATGAACCAACGGAGCAATACGCGCAGCTCACCGTGGTGTCGACGTACGTAATCGCCGCTCTGCTCGCTGCGGCCGCGTACGTGGCCTGGCACGCGTATGGGGCGCTCATCCCGGTCGGCGCGCTCGTGGTCGCCCTCGGCGCGCTGAATCAGAATGAACCCGGACAAGATGGGTACGAGCGGGCCTCCGGCTCAAGGTCTGGAGACGGGGCTGAGAAAAGGCAGCAGACGAGCGAAGGTGGCGATTCTATGAGCCAGTGGTCGGACGAGCTCCAGAAGGCCGAGCAGCTTGCCAAGGACCACCCGCAGCAGGCTGACGAGGCGATCCAGAAGGGCGAGCAGTTCGCCGAGGGTCAGACCGGTCACCGCTTCGATCAGCAGATCGGCGCGGCGGGCGACCAGGTCGAGCAGCGCTACGGCGGCGGCCAGCAGGACGGGCAGCAGGCCCAGCAGAACGGCGCGCAGGGCCAGCAGCAAGGTCAGGACTGGCAGCAGCAGGGCCAGGACCAGGGTCAGGGCCAGGACTGGCAGCAGCAGGACCCGCAGGGCCAGGACCAGCAGAACTGGCAGCAGCAGGGCCAGGGACAGGACCAGGACCAGCAGAACTGGCAGCAGTAGGGGCTGAACGGCGCCGGGTCTGCCTTCGGTGGGATTCGCCGAGGGCGGACCCGGCGCCCGCCTGTCGGCGGGTCTGACGCAGACAACGCCGATTCGCGGGTATCAGTGTCGATAACGCACAGGACGGGACGAAACAGTCGCCGAATACGGCGGCGGGGCAGGAGCCGGCGATGACGAACCCCGAGCAAGGCGAGCAGGTTCAGGCCCCCACCCGGCCGACCGGCGAGGCGCCGCTGGCCGGACCCACCGCCAGGCCGGTCAACCCGGTGCGGCCGAGCCGCCTCGGCGGGCTGTGGATCCTGCTGACCTCTGGCGCCGTCGTGCTGCTCCTGCTGCTGATCTTCATCCTGGAGAACGGCCGGGAGGTCGAGATCGCGTACTTCGGCGTGCACGGCCATCTGCCGCTGGGCGTGGCGCTGCTGCTCGCCGCCATCTTCGGCATCCTGCTGGTGGTGGTGCCCGGCGGCGGCCGCATGCTGCAGCTGCGCATGGCCGCGCGGCGGCAGGCCCGCAGGGCGCGGTCGCGTCCGCCGCAGCCGGCTCAGCCCGCGCCGACCGATCCGTCCGCGCCCTGACCGCCGTCGCCTGGTCAGTCGTTCTTCAGCTCGGCGGTCTCCTCGGCGATACGCGCGGCCGCCTCGATCATCATCGAGTGCACGAATGCCTGCGGGAGGTTGCCGCGCAGCTGCCGCTGCCGTACGTCGTACTCCTCGGAGAACAGCCCGGTCGAGCTGCACGCGGTACGGTTTCGCTCGAACCAGCGAACGGCCTCAAGCTTCCGGCCCTGCTGAAGCTGCGCGAGCGCGGTGATGAAGCCGCAGAGTACGAATGCGCCCTCCGCTTCCTCCAGCTTGCGGTCGTCGTGGCGGAACCGGTAAGCGAAGTGATCCTGCGTCAGCTCCTGTACGTACGCGTCCAAGGTCTGCACGGTTCGCGGATCGTCGGCGGGAATCGCGCCGCGTAGCGCGGGGAGCAGCAGCGCGCCGTCGAGTCGGTCGTCGTCGGGCGAACGCCGCCAGCGGCCCTCCGGGTGCAGTGCCTTCTTCGCCGTGTCGGCCACGATCTGGTCCGCCAGGCTCGTCCAGTCGACCGCGTGCACAGTCGTCGCGGCCGACTTCAGCCCGGCAACGGCGCGCAGGCCTGCCGCGCATGTCAGCCGGCTGTGCGTCCATGCGCGGTCTTCCAGCTCCCAGATGCCCGCGTCCGGCTCTTGCCAGCGCTGCTTGATCGCCTTCGCCGCGATCTCGGCGGCCCGCCAGCCCTCCGTGTCGAGCCGGTCGTGCCGCGCCGCGGCGGCGAACAACAGCAGCGCCTCGCCGAACGCGTCCAGCTGGAACTGCTTGGTGACCCAGTTTCCGACCAGGTCGTAGCCGCCTGGATAACCCGGCAGGTCGAGGCGGCGCTGGTCGGGAATGTGTTCACCGCGTCCGGTGTACGCGGGCACGAGCTGAGGGCCGTCCTCGAGAAGCCGCGCCGTGACGAAGCGGACGGCATCGTCGAGCAGCGGGTGCGGACCGGTGACGGCGATCGACTGGCCGATATAGCACTGGTCGCGGATCCATACGTACCGGTAGTCGTAGTTGCGGCCCTCTTCGGCGCGCTCCGGCAGGCTTGTCGTGGCCGAGGCGACAGTGCCACCGCCCGAGGTGGTCAGCCCGCGCAGCACCGCATACGACAGCCGCGCGTCGGGCGCCGCGATCGTGTTCTCCAAGGCGGGGATCTGCTCGCGCCATGCCCGCTCGGTCGAGCGCCAGGCGTCCTGCGGATCGACCGGGTCGCCGAGCGGACCGTCCCAGATCTCCAGCACGAGGTCGTGGCACTCGCCCTCCGGAACGGTCAGATCCAGCGTCAGCCGGTGCGCTCGCGAGCCGCCGTCCGGCTTCGCGCGCGCGGCCCCGCTCCAGCGGAACCGCAGGCCGCCCGCCTGCGCGGTCCAGGCACCGTGCTCGTCCTTCGCCAGCTTCCGGGCGGGGTGCGCGCCGAATCCGGCCGCCGGCTCGAAGATGATCCGCACGTGTGCGTCGCCGTCCTGCGCCATAATGCGGCGCAGCAGCACGGCCTTGTGCGGGTCGCCGGGGAAGGCCAGCGCCTCGCGGCATTCGACGACGCCGTCCTGCGTGATCCAACGGCTGCGCCAGATCAGCGCGTCATCCTCGTAGTAGCCGCCCCAGACGAATCGCTGCTTCGGGGTGACCGAGTACGCGCCGGCGCCGCCGATCAGGGTGGAGAACACGGCGTCCGAGTCCCAGTACGGCGCGCACATCCAGGCGATCTCGCCGTGCGGGCCGATCAGCGCGCCGCGCTCGCCGTCGGCGAGCAGGGCGTAGTCGCGCAGTGTCGTCGGGGAGAACGGGTCGTTCATCGAGGCCACCGCTCAGATCCATCCGGCATGGCGCTTGAATTGCCCCGCTTTCGTCAAGTTATTCATGGTCGCGGAACGGTGCCACGCTGGGCCCTGCGGGCGCGGCCCGCGCCACCCGTGTGCCGCGGGGCGCGACACGAGCCGGTGGCGATTGGGCGTCGGATATGGCCCGGCGACCGCTTGACCGGTAGAAATGTGCGTATGCATGCACTGGGTGAGTCGGCCGTCTCAGCGTCCGATGATGTCTCCTCGGATTCGGCCGCGGTCGTGGCCGACGTGGCCGCGGAGGAGTTGGTCGGCGCGCTGCTGACCGCCTCACGGCTCTTCGTCGCCATCGCCACCCGCTCGCTGGCCGCGGTCGACGGCACGCTGACCGTGCCGCAGTACCGGATGCTGGTGGTGCTGGACACGTACGGGCCGAGCAGCCTGGTGCGCTTGGCTGAGCGGCTGGGGGTCAACTCGTCGAACGCGCTGCGCATGGTCGAGCGGCTTTCGGCGGCCGGCATGATCGAGAAGGCGGCCAACCCGAAGAGCCGCCGCGAGGTGCGGCTCGGCCTCACCGCCCGCGGGCGTCGGGTGGTGCGGGAGGTGACCGAGGCGCGCCGGGTCGACATCGGCCGGATCGTGGCCACGATGCCGACGGAGCGGCGCGCCGACCTGGTACTGGCGTTGCGGGCGTTCACTGACGCGGCCGGGGAACCGCCTGCCGAGGTGCCCGGCTGGCATTGAGACGCAGTGCCTACCTAAGACGCAGTGCCTATCTGAGGCTTTGTGACTGGTCCTCGAAGCCGCCGACGTCCTTCGGCCTGCGCTGGCCGCGCTCGATTTCCCGGCGCACGATGTCCGGATGGTGCAGGTCGAAGGCCGGGGACTCGGAACGGATACGCGGCAGCGACGTGAAGTTGTGCCGTGGCGGCGGGCATGAGGTGGCCCATTCGAGCGAGCGGCCCCAGCCCCACGGGTCGTCCACGGTCACCCGCTTGGCGCTCTTCGCCGTCTTGTACACGTTGTAGAGGAACGGGAAGGTGGAGAGCCCCAGCAGGTATGCGCCGATCGTGGAGATCGTGTTCAGCGTGGTCCAGCCGCTGGAGGCCAGGTAGTCCGCGTAGCGGCGGGGCATGCCCTCCGCGCCGAGCCAGTGCTGGATGAGGAACGTCGTGTGGAAGCCGACGAACAGGGTCCAGAAGTGGATCTTCCCGAGCCGTTCGTCGAGCATCTTGCCGGTCCACTTCGGCCACCAGAAGTAGAACCCGCCGAACATCGCGAAGACGACCGTGCCGAACAGCACGTAGTGGAAGTGCGCGACCACGAAGTAGGAGTCCTGCACCATGAAGTCCAGCGGGGGCGAGGCGAGGATCACGCCGGTCAGCCCGCCGAACAGGAAGGTGACCAGGAAGCCCACGGACCACAGCAGCGGGGTGTCGAAGGACAGCGACCCGCGCCACATCGTGCCGATCCAGTTGAAGAACTTCACTCCCGTAGGCACCGCGATCAGGTACGTCATGAGCGAGAAGAAGGGCAGCATCACGGCGCCGGTGGTGAACATGTGGTGCGCCCACACGGTCGAGGAAAGCCCGGTGATCGCCATCGTGGCGAAGACCAGCCCGCTGTAGCCGAAGATCGGTTTGCGGCTGAACACCGGGAAGATCTCGGTGACGATGCCGAAGAACGGCAGCGCCACGATGTAGACCTCGGGGTGCCCGAAGAACCAGAACAGGTGCTGCCACAGGATCGGGCCGCCGTTGCTGGCGTCGAAGATGTGCGCGCCGAGCCGCCGGTCCGCCTCGAGCGCGAACAGCGCGGCCGCCAGCACCGGGAAGGCGAGGAGAACCAGTACCGAGGTGAACAGGGTGTTCCACACGAAGATCGGCATCCGGAACATCGTCATGCCGGGCGCGCGCATGGTGATGATCGTGGTGATGAAGTTCACCGCGCCGAGAATGGTGCCGAAGCCGGACATGGCCAGGCCCATCACCCACAGGTCGCCGCCGACGCCGGGGGAGTGCACGGCGCTGTTGAGCGGGGCGTAGGCGAACCAGCCGAAGTCCGCCGCGCCCTGCGGGGTCAGGAAGCCGCTGACCGCGATGAGCGAGCCGAACAGGAACAGCCAGTAGGACAGGGCGTTGAGCCGGGGGAGCGCCACGTCCGGCGCGCCGATCTGCAGCGGCATGATCGCGTTGGCGAACCCGGCGAACAGCGGGGTCGCGAAGAACAAAAGCATGATCGTGCCGTGCATCGTGAAGGTCTGGTTGTACTGCTCCGGCGTGAGCAGCTGCAGGCCGGGGCGGGCCAGCTCGGTGCGCAGCAGCAGGGCGAGCAGGCCGCCGAAGCCGAAGTAGACCCCGGCGGTCGTCATGTACAGGAAGCCGATGGTCTTGTGGTTCGTCGTGGTGACGACCGAGACGAAGAGCTCGCCGGGCTTGCGGTCGGAGCGGGCGGCCGGGGCCGAGGGGGTGCCGGAAGCCGGAACGTGGACTGAGGTCATCGGGCGGCGCCTACGGTGTGGGTCGGGTGGGGCGGCTGACCGGCGATGACGTGTATCGGGCGGCGGTTGATCGTCCCGGCGCGCCTCGCGGCCGGGTGGCGTATTGCCCAGCCGTGGCGCGATGAATCCGAATTGGCCGGAAGTACCCAGCAGCGCGGGAAGTGGCCTGCGCCAACGCCCTTTGCCGACCGGGCCGAAGGCGGCGCGAGCCCGGCCCGTAGGCTGGCACCGCCGGTGATCCGACGGCCGAGAATGGAGTCTGAGACAGACGTGCTCGCGGTTTCCTGGGATACGGTGCGGCTCTTCCTGCACGTGCTGGCGGCGACGGTGTGGGTCGGCGGGCAGATGACGCTGGCGGCGCTGGTGCCGGTGCTGCGCGGGGTCGGCGCCGAGGTTCCGGCGACCGCCGCTCGCCGGTTCAATCAGGTCGCCTGGCCGGCCTTCGCGGTGCTCGTGGCGACCGGGATCTGGAACGTGATCGCCGAGCACGACAAGGTCAGCGGCGCGTACGAGAACACGCTCATGCTGAAGATCACACTGGTCATCGTCTCCGGCTTGACGGCCTTCCTGCACGCGCGGGCCCGCGGCACGGCCGGGTTGGCCGTGTTCGGCGCGCTGACCGGGCTGAGCGCGCTCGGTGCGCTGTTCGTCGGCATCCAGCTGGCCGGCTGACGGCGCAAACGCACGCAGGCATCCGGCGGCCGAGCGCTACGGGGCTCTACGCGTCGCCGTCCTCCGCAGCGAACCACCAGTCACGCTCGGGCAGTTCGCCTGCCGCGCTGCTGAACCTTTGCAGCGCCGAGGTGACGTGGCCGTATGCGTCCGCTGGGATCGCTTCCACATAGCGCGCCAGCTCTGCGCGGCGGCGCTTGGCCAGATCGCGCACGAGGCTTTGTCCGCTCGGCGTCAGGCTGAGCCGGACCTCGCGACGATTCGCGGCGCTGCGGTAACGACGGATCAGGCCCTTACGCACCAAGCGATCGCACATACGCGTCGCGGTGGATGGCGCGACGCCGAGGTCGGTGGCAATGTCGGTGACGCGCTGCGGGCCGCGGGACGCGAGCACGATCAACGCGCGGGATTGCGGCAGCGTCACGTCCGGGTCGAGTTCGGCGAGTGTGCGTCCGGCCAGCGCCACCATGGCGCGGCTGGCGAGGAGCAGCGATTCGATGATCTCGTCGCGGGACAGCGACGTCGGGTCCTCGACCTCGGCTTCTTGATGCACCCTACAATCATTGCACGAGCTAAGCCTTGCCGTCCGGCGATCGCCGCGGCCCTTTCGGCATTCCCGCTCCTCCGGAGTTCATGCCGGTGCGCCGAGGACTTGCGGGTGCCTCGAGTGCGCCCTGAGCACGCTGAGCTCCGGTTGACAGAAAGACTTGCGCTAGACAAGTCTTGCGTATGTGAATGGTTTTCCCGCGATCGCGCCGCGCACCGGGCCACGGCCGGACGTGGCGGCATTCGAGCAGCTGGCGCGAGCCCTGGTGGGGGTCACGCTGAAGAGCCTGAGCGCGCTGGACGGAGCGGTGAGCGTGCCGCAGTTCCGCTTGCTATTGACGCTCGACGGGCTCGGCCGAGTGCCCTCCTCGACCCTGGCTGAGGCGCTGGGCATGGGCGCCTCCTCGGTCACCCGCCTGGTCGATCGGCTGCAGGCGGTCGGCCTGGTACAGCGCGGCAGCGTGGAACACAGCCGCAGCATCGTGACGGTCGAGGTCACCGGCCGTGGCCGGGACCTGGTGACCGCGGTGCTGGACCGCCGGCACGCGCTGCTGGAGGACGTGCTTGACCGGATGGATCCGCAACAGCGCGAGCAGGCGCGGCAAATGGCCACGGTCTTCGTCGACCTGGCCGGGGACGCAGTCGCGCTGGGAGTGAATGGACCGGTGCCGCTGTGATCACTCATCGCCTGTACGCGCGCATCCGCGAGAAAGCCAGGCTGAATGACTCCGCCGCCTCGCTGTCAGGCCGATCCTCCGCCCTGGCGGCGAGTGACCACGCCGGATCGAACGGCGCGGCGACGAGCGCCGCGCCCAGTGCCGCGACCGAGCGGCCGCAGCACCTCGGCGACTTCACCGTCACGCCGCGGGTGCTGCTGATCACCCTGCTGGCGGTGCCGGTCGGCGCGGCCAGCGCCGCGGCCGCCTTCGTGCTGCTGCGCCTGATCGGCTTGATCACCAACCTGGTGTTCTACCAGCGCGTCGCCACCGGCTTGGTCGCGCCAGGCGCCGTGCACCACCCCGGCTGGCTGGTCGTCGTCGCACCCGTCGGCGGCGGCCTGATCGTCGGGCTGATGGCCCGCTACGGCTCAGAGAAGATCCGCGGCCACGGCATGCCCGAGGCGATTGAGGCGATCCTCGTCGGCGGCAGCCGGGTCGCGCCGCGCGTGGCCGTGCTCAAGCCGGTGTCCGCCGCGGTCAGCATCGGCACCGGCGGGCCGTTCGGCGCCGAGGGCCCGATCATCATGACCGGCGGCGCGGTCGGCTCGATCCTGGCCCAGGGCCTGAAGCTCTCCGCCGACGAACGCAAGACCCTGCTGGTAGCCGGCGCGGCCGGCGGCATGGCGGCAACCTTCAACGCGCCGCTCGCCTCAGTGCTGCTCGCGGTCGAGCTGCTGCTGTTCGAGTGGCGTCCGCGCAGCCTGATACCCGTCGGCACGGCGGTGTCCGTCTCCGTCATCTGCCGCGGCTTCCTGCTCGGCACCGGCGCGATCTTCCCGGTCGCGCACGTCGTGCGACCGGGCGCGGGTGCGCAGCTGCTCTCGCTCATCCCCGGGCTCACCGGCGGGCTGCTCGCGGTCGGCGCCACCGGGCTCGTGTACCTGGCCGAGGACGCCTTCTCCCGGCTGCGATTCCATTGGATGTGGTGGCCCGCGATCGGCGGTCTGATCATCGGAATCGGTGGCCTGATCGAGCCACGCGCCCTGGGCGTCGGCTACGACGTCATCGACCGGCTGCTCACCGGGCAGGCCGGGCTCTCCCTCGTGCTCGGCATCCTCTTCGTCAAGACCCTGATCTGGTCGCTCTCGCTGGGTTCGGGGACCTCGGGCGGGGTACTCGCGCCGGTGTTCATGATCGGCGGAGCGCTCGGCGCGCTGGAGGGCACGGTGTTGCCGCAGGTCTTCCCGGGGTTCTGGGCGATGGCTGGGCTGGCCGCGGTGGTCGGCGGCGTGATGCGCTCCCCGCTGACCGGGGTGGTCTTCACGCTGGAACTCACCCGCGCCTGGCCCGACCTGCCGGCGCTGCTGATCGCCTCGGTCAGTGCCTATGCCCTCTCCGCGCTGCTGCTCAAGCGCTCGGTGCTCACCGAGAAGATCGCCCGGCGCGGCCTGCACCTGACCCGCGAGTACACCACCGACCCGCTGGAGGCGCTGTTCGCGCACGAGGTCATGACCCGCAATCCCGGCGAGCAGACCGCGGATCTGACCCTGCCGCACGAACCGACGGCGATTCGCGACGGCGTCGTTCTGCGCGACGGCTTCGGGCCGCAGGGCTCGAACAGCCACCACACGCCGAACGTGCACGGCCGCCCGGCGCTGACCGGCCGAGCTGTGGTCTACACCGACCACACGCTGCGTGAGGTCGCCAACATCCTGGCGCACCACAACGTCACCAAGGCGCTGGTAGTCCACCGCACCGCGCCGCACCGCCTGGCCGGGCTGATCACCCTCGATCAGCTGCTGCACGCCCGGCGGCGCGACCTGCACGAAGAAATGCACCGCGAGCGCCTGCTGCCCGCCCGGCGAGCCGTGAAGAGCAAGCGGCCGCCCTCCGGTCCGCCGCTCTCCGGTCCGCCCTCCGCCGCGGTTCCGGTCGGCGCGGACAGCGGCTCCGACTGACCACCGACCCCCGGCACCACCGAAACGCACCCGAGGAAGCCATGAACACCGCAGGCAGTGAGACCAAAGAGCGCAACGGCGCCGCAGACCCGAGCCCGAGCCTGCTGGCCGATCTCGACTGGTGCCTGGCCCAGGCGGCCGACGAGCAGCGCGGGGCGCTGTGGCGCCTGGCCGAGGCGGGGCGGCAGCTCGACGCCAACCTCGTCCGGCTCCCCCCGGGAGCCACCGTCGAGGCGCATACCGAGCGCGACGTGGACGTGCTGCTGCTCCCGATCGCCGGCAACGGCACGCTGCGCTCCGGCGAGGAGTCGATCGCGCTGGCCACGCACGCGCTGACCTGGCTGCCGCGCGGATCGCGCCGCTCGATCACCGCGGGCCCCGGCGGCCTGGCGTACCTGACCGTGCACCGCGCCCGCACCGGCCTACGCATCCAGCTGCCGACCGACCCGGCGGCGCTGGCCCGGTTGGAAGCGCGCGAGGAGGAGGCGGCGGACGAGGGCGGCGAGGCCGCCTGTCTGCTGCCGCGGCTCTGCCCGCACTGCGGCGCCGTCACCACGGAGGCGAAGCCGGCAGTGTGCCCGTCCTGCAACCAGCCCTGGGACTGAGCAACCGGCCCCGGACTGAATCGACAGCTACCGGTCAACAGCCGTCACCGATCAAAACCCGAACACAGCGAGAGGAGGAGCGGGCCCCGACGCATGACCGCCCGGCCATCGCCGCTCCCCGCGCCCGGCCATGACACTCGAGATCAAGGCTGAGGAAGGCCGCGAACGCTACACCGCGTACCTGGACGGCCGGCCTGTGGGGTCGGCGCAGTGGATCCTGGTGCGGGACACCGTGCTGGTGCCCTACGTCCGGGTCGCGCCGGAGGACCACGACAAGGGCATCGGCTCGCTGCTGATGCGCCGGATCTTCGACGACGCCCGTGCCAACGACCGCACGGTGCTGGCCCTGTGCCCCTTCGCCCGGCGCTGGACCCAGCTGCACCCCGCATACCGGGACATCGCCCGCCAACCACGCTGGGGTGAGCGCACCGCGATCCGCGCGCTGCTTCAGGCCGCGCGCACTCGACGCCAACTGGACGGCTTCCTGGGCTCTTCGACGCTCCGGAACGATTCGAACCTGCCGTCACGGGTTAGTGCGGCTGGAGTGAGCAGGGGAGGGTCGGCATAGGGCGCAGCGCGGCGGCTGAACGAAGGAAGAAGGCGCACCAATGAGGCACGAGACCGATCCCGAAGAGAGCAGGTTCGGCGAGCCCGCGGCCGGCGCCGCGCGGCCCGGGGACGAGATGGGACCGCGTGACGGGACCGTGGACGATCAGACCATGGACCCGGAAGCGCTGGACGCGCCGGGCCGGGTCGCCCCGGACGACACCAGCGCCATCCCGTCGGACACGCAGCCGGTAGCCGAGGACGCGCAGGCGCGGACCTTGCGCCCCGGCCAGGCCAGCGACCAGTCCGCGGCGCCGATCCCCGACGTCATGGGCGGGCGCGACAACGTGGCGCCCGACCCGATGGGCGCACCGATATCGGAGACCGACGAGACGCTCGGCGACCGGATCGAGGCAGACCGTCGGTAGCAGGCTCTCGCGTGCCTGAGTCGAGCTGCTGGGGTGTCGGCTAGTGCGGCCCCAGCAGCTCGGGCACGGTCGCGAGTCCGTACCCGCGCTCCAGACAGCCCTCGATAATGGCTGGCAGCGCCTGCACCGTCTGCGAGCGGTCGCCGCCGCTGTCGTGCATCAGCACGATCGAGCCCGGCTGGATCTCCTTGAGCGTCTTGTCCGCGATCGCCTCGGCGCCCGGCAGGGCCCAGTCCGCGGAGTCCACGTCCCAGAGCACGAGCTGCTCCTCGAAGCCGAGCCCGGTCCACTTCTCCAGCACCTCGGCAGTCAGCGAACCGTACGGCGGTCGCACCATCGACGGCCGGGCGCCGACCGCACTCGCGACCGCCTCGCTCGTCCGGTCGACCTGCTCGCGCAGCCCGGCGGCCGACAGATCCGGCAGATACGGGTGCGACCACGTGTGATTGCCGATCGCATGGCCCGCGTCGGCGGCCTTGGCCAGGAGATCTCCGAGCTCTGACACACTGAGCCCGATCGGGAAGAAGGTCGCCCGGGCCTGGTAACGCGCCAGGATCTCAAGGATCTGGTTCGTGAACTCCGGATGCGGCCCGTCGTCGAAGCTGAGCGCGACGGCCGCGCGCTCGCGCGGGCCGTGCTTGACGCAGCCGGCCTCCCGGCCGCGCCTTTCCAGTTCCGTGCCGACCGGGGCGAAGGTAGCCGCAGGCGGCAGATACCGTCCGGTGAGGCTGCCGTCCTCGGCGCTCAGCTTTGAGAGTGAGTCGAGGCGCGCCGCGGCGATCCGCGCCAGCGCGAGCGCGGGGACCGAGCCGAATTCCGGGCGCGGCGCATTCAGCTCAGGATTCGAAGACGCCAGGGCCTCGTCGAGCAGAGCCGGATCGGCGCGGTACACCTCGAGCCCAGCGGCTAACAGGAACCCGTCGACCGCACCGTTCGTGCTCTCGACCACGATCCCGAGCGGCCCGGACTCCCGCGCGATCCGAGACAGGAACGCGACCAGGTCCGGCAGTTCGCCGCCGCCGAACCGGCGCGCCCGGACGCGCGGATCCGGCCGTCCGGCCTGGTCTGAGAATCCGACCTCGTAGCCCTCAGCCGACCACGCGACCCCAGCGAACAGCATGCGTCTACTCCTCGTCGTCGCACCGGTTGCAGTCTCGCGGTCCGCGCTGTGGATCGCCAGTGGTAGGGCGCGAGTGTCGGGTTCGCGCGGGGTTCCGTGTTCCTTAGACTCGGCGCTGGACGTGAAGCAGGTACTCCTTGCGGTCCAGCGGATTGTGGTCGGACCTCGGCCGCTGCGGGATCTCGCCGCGCACCTCCACGTAGTGGTCGAATTCGTACTCCAGGACGCCCTCCCCGCCGGTCAGGCCGGGTAGCTGCCGTTCCAGCGCGCTCACCTGCGCGGCCGGGACCTCGCCCTCGACCACGCATGTGGAACCGTGCAGCCGCGAGGTCTGCGGCACCGCGCGCAGCGCCGTGAGGATCGGCAGGATCGGGCCGAGCGCGGCCGCCGGCAGGTCGAGCCGGAAGCGATGTACGGGTTCGTACACCCTGGTTCCGGCCTCGCGCAGCGCCTCGATCACGACCAGCGGGGTCACGCCGCGGAAGTCCGCGCCGGTGCTCGACATCGACTTGTCGAAGCGCTGGTGCGCGTGGCTCTGCCGCGGGCAGTAGCCCGAGTGCGTCATGGTCACGACGCAGTCGGTGACCTGCCAGCCGTGCAGGCCCTGGCGCAGCGTCTCATGCACGGTGTCCTCGACCGCCTTGAAGAACGCATAGGGCATCGAACCCAGCTCGACGCCGAGCCGGAACTGCACGCCGCTGCCGATCGCGCCGGGCTCGACGCGCAGGCCGACCGTGGCGAGGAACGGATTGTCCCCCTTCTTGATCGCTTCGAGCGCGGCGCCGGTACCGACCGGGCGCTCGATGTGAATGGTCGTACTCTCCCGGAAGCCGACCTCGAGTCCGTACTGCTCGGCCAGCGTCGCCTCGATGACCTCCTTCTGCACCTCGCCGTACAGCGAGAGGTACAGCTCCTGCCGCACATCGTCCTGCCGCAGGTCGATCAGCGGATCCTGCTCGGCGAGCTGAGCCAGCGCCGCGTGCAGGGCGCCCTTCTCGGCGCGCCGACTCGGCACGACCACGGTCTCCAGGGTCGGCGGGGAGAAGTGATGCTCGCGCCTCGCCGCCTGCGGTTCGCCCACCGCGTCGCCGATCCGGACGTCAGCCAGACCCCATACCTTGGCGATGTGACCGGCGGTCACCGCCTCGCGCCGCACGTCCGCGCCGCGCTCGAACACGCTGATCGCGGTGACCTTGCCCTCGAGCCTCGTTCCGGCGCGGTGCAGGGTCAGCCGGTCGCGGGTGTGCACGGCTCCGGAGAACATCCGCAGGTACGCGATCTTCTCACCGGCCGGGCCGCGCTCGACCTTGAAGACGGTGCCACGGGCCGGATCGGCCGGCGCGTCCTGCGGTTCGGCCGGGTCTGCCGTCCGGTACGCGTGCTCCGCCGTGGCAGGAAGCAGCTCCCTGATTCCATCCGTCAGCTCGGCGACGCCCGCGCCGGTGATCGCGGACCCGAAGAAGACCGGATGCGCCAGAGACCTGCCGGTCAGCTCCGCGAGCCCGAGGCGCAGCCGCTTGGGCGAGGCCGCGTGCTCATCAGCCAGGTAGTCGGCGAGGAAGGCGTCATCGTGGTCTGCGAGCACCTCGATCGCCGCCGAGGCGAAGCCGGAGTCGTCCGCGGCGAAGGGCTGGAAAGCGGCTTCGGCCGTGCCCGCCTTGTACACCGTGCCCATCGGCACAATCGCGCGGGTCAGCTTCTCCCTGATGCCGCGCAGCGTCCGCTCGCGGTCCGCGCCGCCGCGGTCGATCTTGTTGACGAAGATCAGCGTCGGGATGTCCAGCCGCCGCAGCGCCCGCATCAGCACCCTGGTCTGCGCCTGCACGCCCTCGACCGCCGAGATGACGAGTACCGCGCCGTCCAGCACGCCGAGCACCCGCTCCACCTCGGCGATGAAATCAGGGTGGCCGGGGGTGTCGATCAGGTTGACGGTGACGCCGCCGAGATCGAAGGAGACCACGGCGGACTTGATGGTGATGCCGCGCCGCCGCTCGAGCTCGAGCGTGTCGGTGCGCGTGTTGCCGTCATCGACGCTGCCCGGCTGGTCGATGACTCCGGCGGCGTGCAGCAGCCGCTCGGTCAGGCTGGTCTTACCGGCGTCGACATGCGCCAGAATCCCGAGGTTCAACGTACTCACGAAGCGTCATGTCCTTGACGTAGCAGGGGGAGCTCTTCCGGGTGGACATGGACGCAGCGCGCATGCGCGTTTTCTCCTGGTCTCGGGAATACTTTCGCCGCGATTACAGCAATACCGCGCGGACTGGGGCAAACGATTTACCAGGCGCCGGAAGCGTTTGCGAGCTGAAAACGCAATGAAACATCGGACCATTCATTGACCGGCTTTCCACACTGGTGTAGACCTCTGAGGCGAGTGCCCTGGTTTACCCACCACAGGGTGCGTGGTCCGACTGCCGCCCCTGCCGCCGCCTCGGAGGCATCCCATGACTCGCCGACCATCTCGTTTCCGGCTCCGCCTCACCGCGACCGTCGCGGCCGCGCTCAGCGGCATGCTGGGAGTGGGCCTCGCCGCCGGGACGAGCTCCGCCGCCACGGCCCGAGCGCAATCCGCCGCGGCGGCCGGCGCGGCCGGTGCGCCCGCCGCACCCACCGCGCCGACTGACCTGTCGCGTGCCGTGATCGACTCGACGATGAAGCGCATCCCCGACCCGGCCAAGCTGGGCGGCTGGGGCTATCAGGTCGGTCTCTTCCTCTACGGGACAGACCTCGTATATCAGCGGACGCACGACGCCAAGTACCTCAACTACATCAAGGGCTGGGTCGACCACTTCGTCAGCTCGTCCGGGCACCTTTCCAACAGCTTCAACAACCTCGACAGCATGCAGGCGGGCAACCTGCTCATCCTGCTGAACCAGCAAACCGGCCAGGCCAAGTACGCCACCGCGGCCGCGCAGATCCGCACGCGGCTGAACACCTACCCGCGCACGCCGGACGGCGGCTTCTGGCACGCGACGTCCAAGACCAACCAGCTGTGGCTGGACGGGACATACATGGTCGTGCCCTTCCTGCTGCGCTACGGCGCCGCGTACAACGATGCGGCATACGCCGATGCCGAGGCCGGCAAGCAGATCACGGTCTACGGCAGCCACCTGGAAAGCCCGACCGGCCTGCTCTATCACGCCTACTCGCTCGACCCGATCAGCTGGGCCGACCCGACCACGCACCACTCCTCGCAGTTCTGGTGCCGCGCGATCGGCTGGTACGGCATGGCCTCGCTCGCCACGCTCGACGCGCTGCCGAAGGGCGACCCGCACCGGGCGACCATCCTGAGCACCGTGCAGAAGCTGGTCTCGGCGATCGGCACGTATCAGGACCCGGCGACCGGCCGCTGGTTCCAGGTCGTGGACAAGGGCAGCCTGTCCTCGGACTGGACCGAGACCTCGTGCTCCGCGATGTACACGTTCATCGTCGCCAAGTCGGTGGCGCTGGGCTATGTGCCCGCCGCCGACCAGTCGATCGCGGCGAAGGGGTACCAGGGCGTGCTGGCCGAGGTCTCCACCGACTCCTCCGGGGCGACGCACATCAAGAACATCTGCATCGGAACGAACGTCGGCGACCTGTCCTACTACCTTGGCCGGCCGCGGGCGACCGACGACTTCCACGGTCTCGGCGCGTTTCTGATCATGAATGAATGGATGCAGGGCAACCGAGCCGGCTGAGTCGGGAAGGGATCAGCCGGCGAGCGGGGATCGGCGAGCGCGCGCCGATCCGGACCGCAGCCCGGGTCCGCCGCCGTTGAGGGTCGGCGGCGGACCCGGGCCGGTCTCGCTGATGGCCCAGTCTGCGGCCATGCACACCATGTGCCGGGCGAAGTCACCGGCCCGGCCATCCCCTTCGGCGCGGCGCCCGCCGAATTCCCCACCGCACCTTTCCGTTCTCTCCTTTTCTCTTCTCGCGCTCTTGGAGGCAGCTTCCCGTGAACATCTCAGGCTGGAGAAAACCCGCCTCGGCCGCCCTCGTGGCTGCGGCACTGGCCGGCGGCGCCTTGGCCGCCACCGGGCAGAGCGCGGTCGCGGCGGCCGGGTCCTCCGACTGGACCCAGTACCAGGCCGACAGCGCCGGCGCCGGATTCAACTCGGGCGAATCCGCGCTCACCACCGGCGACGCGGGCTCGCTCGCCGTGAGCTGGACCGCGCACGGTGGCCGGTCCGCCAGCGCGCAGCCGCTGGTCGTCGGCGGCGTCGTGTACTGGGGCTCCTGGGACGGCAACCTGCACGCCACGTCGCTGGCCAACGGCTCCAGCCTGTGGACGCGCGCGCTGGGCGTGACCACGTGCGGCAAGTGCAACCCGAAGGTCGCCGGCATGGCCTCGACCCCGGCGTACGGCACGATCGGCTCCACCCCGGTGCTGTGGGTCTTCGACGGCGGCAACGACGCGACCGGTGGCGGGCACGTCTCAGCGTTCGCCGTCAACGCGTCCACCGGCGCGATCATCTGGCGCACCAACCTCGTCGCGGTCGGCGGGGACACCTTCGCGTGGAGCTCGGTGAAGGTCTTCGGCGGCAGCGTGTTCGTCTCGACCTCGTCGCAGGCTGACCAACCGGTGATCGCAGCACACGTGTACAAGCTCAACGCGACGACCGGGGCGTTACAGGCGAACATCAATGTCGGCGGCGGCGTCTTCGGCACGCCGAGCATCGACACGGCCACCGGCGACATGTACGTGCCCGTAGGCGGTCCGAGCGGCGGTGGCAAGAGCTACGCGTTCTCGCTACTGGAACTGCGTACTTCGAACCTGTCCGTGGTCGCGCACTGGACCGTGCCCAAGGCGCAGCTGCTGTCCGACGGAGACTTCGGCTCGGTGCCCACCTTGTTCGCCGCGACGGTCAACGGAGCCACGCGGCAGATGGTCGGCCTCGGCAACAAGAACGGCATCTTCTACGCCTGGGACCGCGCGAACATCGCCGCCGGGCCGATCTGGCAGCGCCAGGTGGCGGCGAGCGGCGACGATCCGCAGGGCGGTCAGGGCACGCTCTCGCCCGCCGTCTGGGACGGCTCCACGCTGTACGTGGCCGGCGGCACGACCACCATCGGCGGCAAGAGCTGCGCCGGCGGAGTGCGGGCCCTGAACCCGGCGACCGGCGCGTCCAAGTGGGAGTTCTGCGCCACGACCGGGCATGTCCTCGGCGCCTCGGCCGGCGCGCACGGCCTGCTCGCGGTGCCGGCGGGCCCCTCCGTGCTGCTGCTCGACGCGTCGACGGGCAAGCAGCTGTTCGCATACCGCAACCCTTCGGGCGCGCAGTACTGGGGCGCCCCGTCGATCGCGGAAGGGCATCTGCTCGCTCCCGGCATGGACGGCTCGCTCACGGCGCTCGCCCCGGCCGGCGGCAAGCACCACTGACCCGCGCCTGACAACAACACGAAGCGGGTCCTGCTCTCCGCGGAGAGCAGGACCCGCAGACCCTACAAAACCCTTGCGCCCGCGGGGCGTGGGGTCGGGCTACTTCGTGGTGATGAAGGACCCGGGACTGTCCACGACGGGGGACTCGATATAAAGGCTCTTGTACTCGTCGTGGATGCCCTTGTTGTGCACCTGGATCGCGAGCGGTCCGACCCGTCCCGCGGTCGGGTCCTTGAAGTCGAGCACCTCGGTCGCCTTACAGGTCGCCGCGCCCGGGGCGAGCGGGCAGCAGGCCATCCGCGCGATCCCCGTCTTCTGATCCGCGATGAGCTCGCACTGCGCCCAGTTGTTCACCGGGATCTTGGTGTGCGGCAGCTGGGTGAACTCGCCCTTCCCGCCGTTGTTGTGCCCGGGCCGGTAGTCCCAGTGCCCGCCGTTGGGCGGCTGGAACTGGATCGCGCTCAGCGCGTCGCGCAGCGGCGTCGTGGTGCCCCAGATCAGCACCGTGGGCGCGTGGTTGCCGCTGACCTGGCGCACGTCGAAGATCCAGCGGAACGTCCCGGCCTGCTGGACGTTGTAGTAGATCCAGCCGCGGGCCGTGCCGTTGCCGTGGATGGCGCCGTTGACCACGGACCATTCCCCGGCGGCGGCCTGGGTCCAGCCGGTGAGCGTCTTGCCGTCGAACATGGAGACCAGGTGCGGGTCCCCGTACGGGTTCGAAGCCGGCGGCTTGGCCTGCGCGGCGGGGCCGGAGGCCGCGAACGCGGTGGCGACCGGGGCGGCCAGAGCGGCGGCGAAGGCCACGGCCGCGGCGGCCAGTGTGCGAAGTGGTCGGCGCATGGATACTCCTATCTGTCTATCCGGTGTCGGGTGGTACGAGAGATGAGGCGTAGACGCGCCGCCGCACTGCGGCTGCGTCGCAGGTTCCGCAAGCCGAGCTATGGCCCCGCGGAGCGGTTCTCGATCCGTCCGCACCCGGCGCTGCTCGGGTGCGGACGGCGCTGCGTTGGTCCGCCGACTGGCCGCTTTACGGCTGTGGAGTGATCCGCAGCAGCCGCACCGCTCCGGCGCCGAGATGCACGCTGTAGCTGCCGCTCACCGTGCCGATCGAGGCGCCGCTCCATAGGTCCACGGCCGTGCCCTTGCCGCTCAGTCCGGCGGAGGCGAGGCTGACGCTCACGGTCTGGCTCGCGGTACCGCTGTAGTTGAACAGCGCGACGATGACGTCGCCGTTCTTCTCAGTCTTCGCATAGACCTGCTGATTGCTGCTGCTGACGATGCGGCGCGCGTCGATCGCGTCCTGGTCCACGGCGAGCACGCGGGTGTTCTTCAGGAAGCTGAGATCGGTCGCGTCGAGGTGGGTCAGGTCGGTGCCCAGGATCAGCGGCGAGGAAGCCATCGCCCAAAGGCTCAGCTGCGTCTGGCGTTCGGCCGCCGTCAGCCCGTCATTCGCGCCGTTACCGACCTCGATCGAGTCGTAGTCGTTGAACGCGCCGGGGCCGCCGTAGGGCTGCCAGTTCGCGACCTGAGCGAATCGGGACTGCACGCTGCTCCAGCTGGTCAGCGGGTAGCTGCTGCCGCCGCTCTCACAGTGGTAGCACTCGATGTCACCGCCGGTGCGCCAGCCGTTCGAGTACTGCTTCCAGGTGGCCGCGGCGGAGATGGCCAGGTTGTTGGACAGCTCCAGGTGGATCGGCCGACCGGTCTGCCGAAGCGCCGCCGACCACGCCTTGACGTCGGCGACGTCGCTCGTGCCGACGCCGTCGATCTTCACGTAGTCCACGCCCCAGGAGGCGAACTCGTCGGCCCACGAGTTGATGAACGCTTGTGCGCCGGGCTTGGTGTAGTCGATCCCTACCATGCCCTTGCAGTTGTAGTTCTTCTCCGCGGCCGTGGTCGCGATGTCATCGATGCGGTATGTGGTGCCCAGGATGTGGCTGTTCGCCACGACCGCCTGATGCGAAACGCCCGGCGTGACGTAGAGGCCGAACTTGAGACCGTCGGCGTGCACGTGATTGGCGACGACCTGGATGCCGTTCGTCGAGCCGCTGGGCGGGAACTTCGTGGCATCGGTGACCCAGCGGCCGTACGCGTCCACGTTCGGCCCCTGGCTGCCGGGGCACTGGTACCAGAAATCGTCGACGTTGACGTACTGGTAGCCCACCGAGGCCAGGCCGCTGGTCTTCATCGCGTCCGCCTGGGCGTCGATCTTCGCGGCGGTCGGATCGTGCCGGATGAAGCTCCAGCTGCTCCAGCCCAGCGCGGGTGTGGCACCCACGCCGTTGCTCTCCGCTTGGGCGGTGGTCGCGTTCAGGGTGCCGAACGCGAAGGCGGCTGCGGAGGCGGTGAGCGCCAGGGCCGCCAGGGTGGTGGTCTTTCCGGATCGCGTGCGCACGCGATCTCCTTCCGGGTTGGCGCGAGGACATGCCTCGGCCGAGGGTGGGGGGAGCGGAACATTGTGGCTGGGACGAGGGACGCTGACGGCCGGGGCGCTCGCGCTGCGGTGACTTCGCGCACGCCCCGGCTGCCGCGCTCTTCGGCGCGGACGCCGGTCAGCGGGCCGGCTGCCAGTTCAGGATCGACTTGAACCCGGATTCGAGCCCTGCGTTGTTCGTGATGCTCGCCGGGATCTGGCCGGCGCTGGTGATATTGGTGTTGTTCTTGATCAGCACGGCCTTGGCGTTGTAGTCCGCCGGGCCGTTGGTCCAGTAGTTGCCCTCGATGTCCAGGGGATCGTAGGTGCCGTTGTTCAGCGTGTAGTTGGTGTGCTTGCTGCCCCAGACGGTCGCCGCGATGTTGTACTCGCCGTTGCCGGTGATCGTGATGTAGCTCGACCCGTTGTCGGTGTACAGGCCGTGTCCGGCGGTGGCGATCTGGTCGTGCACCAGCGTGCCGGTGATGTGCTCGCCGTTGGCCAGCGAGCTGCCGGTGATGCCGTTGGTGTAGATCGCGCCGCCGTCGGCGAGCACTGACATGTGGTCGTAGATCAGGTTGTCCGAGAACAGGTTGTGGTTGGAGTAGTTCGGTTCGGCCGGCAGCTTGACCTTGTCCGGCCAGCCGCCCCAGCCCACCGAGATCCCGGTGTACGGCAGGTGGTCGAGCTGGTTGTGCGCCACCGTGGTCGTTTCGGCGTAACCGATGTCGATCGCCACGCCGCCGTGGTACTCCACCGAGGTGTTGTAGAAGTGGTTGTCCGCGATGGTGTTGCCGCTGGTGTGCTGCGCCGCGTTGGTCGGCTCGGTGATGTCCACGCCGGCCAGGTCCAGGCCGTTGCCCGAGATGTCGGTGAACACGGACCCTTCGACGGTGTCGTTCTGCGAGCCGTCGCCCAGGTCGAGCCCGGCCGCGCCGAGGTGCACGAAGTAGTCGTGGTCGAAGGTGACGTCGTGGTCGTACGCCAGCGAGACGTTGCCGGGCATCTTGGTCCAGTTGCCGTACGGGCAGGTGCCGCCGGACACGAAGGTGCACAGTCCTTGCGTCGCGTAGCCGTGCGTACCGGTGATGGTGTATGTGGCCTGAATTTCCGAGAAGCCCTCAGGCGAACTGGTCTGGGTGTCCGTCGCGTACGAGAACTGGATTCCGCGGAAGACCAGGTTGTGCACAGGCGCACTGGCCGTTCCGATGGCCGAGACCAGCGTCGGCAACGCGGCCGCTTCGACGTCCTCGCTGTTGATCGTCTCGCCGCTGCGCGGGATGTAGTAGATCCGGTGCGCGGACGGGTCGAGATACCAGTGCCCTGCGGTGAGCAGCTCGTAGGCGTTCTCCACGGAGGTCGGCGACTCGGTGATCGACTTGCGGCCGACCAGCTCGTACGTGCGGCCGGAGCCGTCGGTCCGCATCACCCGCTGCGTCGAGTTGTTCCAGCAGGGCTGCGCCATCGTGATGGCCGTCGAGCTGATCGACGAGACCGGGCAGCGTGGTTCGGTCCACGCGCCCAAGCCGCCGCGGTACACGAATTCGATCGCCGACGGGTTGCGCCACTTCGCCATCGGGTCGCCGGACGCGGTGGTGTACCCGGTCGAGGTCTGCTTCACCGAAACCGGCAGGCTGCCGCTGGCCCGCGGTACACGCGTGCCGTTGATATATAGCTGCCGCGTGTTGAGGGAGGAGGAGACCTGCGCGGACCAGATGTTCTTGGTCGTATCAGTCTGCTGCCAACCGGTGACCTGGACGCCGCCGCTGACGACCGGCGATGCCCCGGCTTCGGCCTGCCAGGTGACGTCGGCGCCCGAGCTGCCGGAGTCGGCCGCGGTGAACGTCAGTGGGCTGCTGAGCCGGTAGTCGCCCCCGGCCAGGTTGACGGTGATCGGGCTGGAACCGGCCGCCAGCGCCGAGCGCACGGCCGACTGCGCGTGAGCGAGCGTGCCGAACGGACTCGACGCGCTGGTGCCCGAGTTGCTGTCGCTGCCGGTGGGGGAGACGTAGAAGCTGACCGGGGTCGCGGCCGCGGCGCCGTGCGCGGCCAGCCCGGTGAGGGCGGCGGAGACGGTGACCGCCGTGGCGGCCAGCCAGGTACTTCTCTTGCTGATCACGGCCGGTCCCCTCACTTCGCGGCGGTCGGATGAATGCGGAGCAGGACCGTGCCGTGCGAGGGCACGCTTTCTGTCCACGACGGGCTGGTCGTATTCGTGGTCTTATGCGCCCACAGGTCCCGCAGCGCGTAGCTCGCGGCGCCGCCGACTCCGACGGCGCTCGCCGTGGTGGAGATGGACGCGGTCGCGCCGGTCTCGTTGAAGAACGCCACCGCGACATCGCCGTTCGCCAGCTTCTTGGCCAGCACCCGCAGCCCGCCGTTGTCGCTGACCTGCACGCCCTGCCTGCCCAGCGAGTCCTGGTCGACCGCGATGACCTCCGCGTTGCCGAGAATGTCAAGGGTCTGCGTCGTCGCGGAGGCGAGCTTGGTGCCGATCAGCAATGGCGCGGCCATCTCCGCCCACATACCGAACTGGGTGCGCTGCTCGGTCGCGGTCAGCCCCGCGTTGCCGACCTCCAGCATGTCCGGGTCGTTCCACGCGCCCGGCCCGGCGTACTGGGCCAGCGGGATGTTCTTGTCGATGATCGAATCCAGCCGGGTCCAGTTCGTGTGGACGTCGCTGGTGGTCCGCCACAGGTTGCCCACCTCGGGCGACCAGTCCTCGGTGTTGATCCCGTTGTCGCCCTTCTGGCAGATGCTGAACACGATCGCCTGCCCGGTCTGCTTCCGAGCGGCGGCAAGGCCGTCGCGCATCGCGGTGTAGCGCTGGATCGTGGCGGCGCGGGTGTCCTGCCCGGAGGCCTGGTTGCAGTTGTCGTCCTTGAGGTAGTCCACGCCCCACTTCGCGAATTGGAGGGCGTCCTGGGCCTCGTGCCGGAACGAGCCGGGGAAGCCGTGCGAGCTGCACGTCTTGAGGCCGGAGTCGTTGTAGAGCCCGAGCTTGAGGCCCAGGGAGTGCACGTAGGCCGCGGTGCCCGAGATGCCGTCAGGGAACTTCTTCGGGTCGGGCACCAGGTTGCCGTGCGCGTCGCGGCTCGGCAGCGCCCAGCAGTCGTCGATGTTGACGTATTGATAGCCGTGCTGCTGCAGCGTGCTGCCGTCGGACAGCTTGTGGGTGTGGAAGAAGTCGGCGGTCTGCTTGATGAACGCCTCGCTGGTGCCGCACCCGACCGCGTTCCAGTCGTTGAAGCCCATCGGCGGGGTCAGCGCCAGGCCGTTGGCCAGCGCCTCGGCGGGGGTCTGCGCGACCGCTGCCGCGGTGACGGCGCCGGCGATCAGCGCGAACGCCGTCAGTACCCTGATCGGGCGCCTCACTTCGTCACCGTCTTGCCGTTGATGGTGACGTTGCTGAAGGAGACGCCGGTGACGTTGCTCATGACGTCCGTGCCGTGCGCGATGTTGGTGAAGGTGCAGTGCGAGGCGGTCACGCCGTGCACCGGGTCGCCGCTCAGGCCGGTGACGTCGAAGGCGTAAGGCGCCTTTTCGCACGTCGAGTTGGTGACCGAGAACCCGCCGAAGTCCGGGTTGTTCGAGCCGTGCTGCCCGTTGTAGGTCATCGTGACGAAGGCGAACGCGCCCTTCTGGTTCCCCGCGGTGACGCTGTCGAGGTTGATGTTGGTCGCGAAGCCGCCGCGCTGCGTATTCGACTTCACATACAACGCGTACCGGGTCGGGTTCGCCACGATCTTGTACGCGTACACGTTGCGGATGCCGCCGGTCAGCTCGCTGCCGCAGCTCACCGCGCCCCACGGGCCGCTCATGTGGCAGCCGACGATGACGATGTTCTGCGACGGGGTGTTGATCCGGCGGCCGTCGGCGTCCCGGCCGGACTTGATCGCGATGTTGTCGTCTCCGGCGCCCAGCGTGCAGTTCTGGATCACCACGTGGTCGCAGCACTCCGGGTCGCAGCCGTCGGTGTTCGAGTTGGTCGCCGAGGTGGTGACCGAGTCGACCGTCACGTTCGTGCACAGCGTCGGGTGCAGCTGCCAGAAGCGCGAATTGTGCAGCGTCACACCCTGGATCAGCACCGTGTCGCAGGAGTAGGGCTCGACAAAGGTCGAGCGCATCTGGTGACCCGAGCCGGGCACGACGCGCTGGTTGGCGGGCACCCCCTTGGCGACCAACGTCTCCAGGTACGCGCGATCAGAGCCCTGGTTCCACGAGGATGTACCGGAGGCGTCGAGAACGCCCGAGCCGGTCAGCGCGATGTTCGAGGCGCCGTGCGCGTAGATCATCGGTGAGCGGTTCATGCACTCGATGCCCTCGTAGCGGGTCAGCACGAGCGGGTACTTGCTCGCATCGCCGCTGAACTTGAGCGTGGCACCGCTGGCCAGGTGCAGGTCCACGTTGGTGAGCAAGCGGATCGCACCGGTCACGTACGTCCCCGCGGGCACCGTGACGTGCCCGCCGCCCGCGGCGTTGCATGCGGCTATGGCCTTGGCGAACGCGGCGGTGTTATCGGTCTTGCCGTCGGCGACCGCGCCGTACGAGGTGACCGGGAAGGTGGCGGACGGGAAGGCGGGCAGCTTCGTGTCCGCCACGATGGTGTTGGCCGCGGGCCAGGGCAGCACCGGGATCGCCGAGGTGCGCACCCGCGTGACGGAGCCTGCCAGCAGCCGCCGGGGAGCCGGCGCCGCCTGCGCCCCGGTCGCTTCGAGCAGGGGGACGGCGGCCGCGGCGCCGAGCGCGGCCGCTCCGGCGGCCAGCAGGCCGCGGCGACTGACGGCCGGCCGGGCGACCTCGTCGCGGCGGTCGGGGGTACTGCTCATGAAGTCCTCCGGGAGGGCTTGGGAAAGAAGAGTGGACCGACCGGTAGCGGCGGCGCCGACCTGCTCCGGGGGTGTGCTGGGGGCGGTGAGGCCGTGTCGAAGGACCTTGCTGTGGTGTTACGGGCGGATTTCGGCACTCGGATCAGAGGTCTACACCTGTGCCCCTAGCGGGTCAATGATTCATCGGATGTTTCAGTCCGTTACAACGGCTGTCTAGTCAGAGATCTTTACGCCGCAGGTCAGGGTGGCAATCGGCATTTGCGGACCGGCCTGATGAATCAACACTCTTTGACGTCATCCGGCCGCGGGGATACACCAACCCGGCATGACAGCAAACCTTTTCACCGGCGCGCCCGCCCACCGAGGGGAATGAACAAAAACCGTGAAACGCACACTCATCGCGCTCTCCGCCGCCGGCGGGCTGCTCGCCGCCTCGGCCACCACGGCGCTCGCCGTCGGACACCCGGCCGCCACCCGGGTCTTCAACGTCAAGTCCTACGGCGCCACCGGCAACGGCTCGACCATCGACACCGCGGCCATCAACAAGGCCATCGCCGCGGCGAGCGCCGCGAGCGGCGGCGGGACCGTCGAGTTCCCGGCGGGCAAGTACAAGTCGGTGTCCATCCACCTGCGCAGCAACGTCGACATCCAGCTGGACGCCGGCGCCACCATAACCGCGGCCTCCAGCGGCTTCGACGCTGCCGAGCCGAACTCGTTCTCGCAGTACCAGGACTTCGGCCACAGCCACTTCCACGACGCCCTGATCTGGGGCGAGAACCTGACCAACGTCGCGTTCACCGGCTCCGGCACGATCGACGGCGCGGGCAACCTGAAGACCGGGAACATCAGCTCGGGACAGGCCGACAAGGCGGTCTCGCTCGCGGTCGTCGACGGGCTGACCTTCTCCGGGATCACCATCAAGAACGGCGGCCACTTCGGCATCCTGCTCAACGGCGGCAACCATGTGACGGTCGACCACCTGACCATCTCCACCGCCTCCGACCGGGACGGCTTCAACGTCATCAACACGGCCAACTTCACGGTCACCAACAGCAACATCGCCTCCAGCGACGACGCGCTGGTGTTCAAGAGCGACTTCGCGCTCGGCCGCACCTACCCGAGCACCAACATCAACGTCAGCAACACCACCGTCTCCTCCACCGGCAACAACGCGCTGCAGTTCGGCTCGGAGACCTGCGGCGACTTCAGCGACGCGCACTTCTCGCACATCACCATCAACGAGGCGGGCAAGGCCGGCATCGGCATCGTCTCGATGGACGGCGCGCACATCTCGAACATCACCTACGACAACATCACCATGACCCGCGCCGCCACGCCCATCTACATCAAGATCGGCTCGCGCGGCCGCTGCCCCGGGCACCCCGGCGCCGGCACCATCAGCGGGGTGAGCATCACCGGCGTCACCGGCACCAACCTGAGTGACAACGGCAGCTTCACCAGCACCATCACCGGACTGCCCGGGCACCCGGTCACCGGCGTGACGCTGACCAACGTGAACCTCACCGTCCCCGGCGGCGACCCCGCCTCCGACGCGAGCATCAACCCGCCGGAGAAGCCGACCACGTACGCCCCCCGGGACTACGGCACCCGGCCCGCCTACGGCTGGTGGCTGCGGCACGTCGGGAACATCACGTTCCAGAACGACCAAGTCGGCTTCGCCAAGAACGACGGCCGCCCGGCATTCCTGACCACTGACGGATCGGCGGTCAAGGTCAATAATGTCGTGGTACAGAGTGGCAGCGGCAGCCCGTACGACGTCGGGTTCTTCTCGTCGTCCGGGTCGAGCGCGACCGGTAAGAGCACGACCGGCGCGGCGCTGCGCGTGAAGACCGGCTGACGGCGCACGGCCGATCCTACGGACGAACAGGGTTTCCTCATGCCCTGCGAACGAGGAGGTAGGCGCGCGATGGCGGTGACTATCCGGGATGTGGCGCGACACGCGGACGTGTCTATAGCCACCGTCTCGCGTGCCCTTAGCGCCCCCGACCTGGTGGCCGAACGCACCAGGGCGCGGGTCATCGAGGTGGCCCGGCAGCTCGGCTACGAGCCGAACCGGGCCGCCCGCAGCCTGATCACCGGGCGCACCGGGTTCATCGGCGCGGTCGTGCCCGACGTGGCCAACCCGTTCTTCCTCGGCGTGCTGAAGGGAGTGCAGGCGGCGGCGCGCGAACGCGGGCACCACGTGCTGCTCGCGGACACCTCGGAGGATCCGGTCGCCGAGGCCGAGCTGCTCAGCTCGATCAGTCGGCAGGTGGACGGGCTGATCCTGCTCTCCTCGCGGCTACCGGTGGCGCGGCTGCGCGAGTTCCCCGGGCCGGCGCGCACGCTGCGTTCGCACGGGCTCCAGCCAAACGGGCCGCAACCCAACGGGCTCCACTCGAGCACGGTGCTGTTCAACCGGGTGCTGCCCGGATTCCCCGCGGTACTGCTGGACAGCGGTGACGGGATCCGGCAGATCGTCGCGCATCTCGCGGCGCTCGGCCACCGCCGCTGCGCGTATGCCGGAGGGCCGCGCGAATCCTTCGCCGACGCCGAGCGGCGCAGGGGACTGGCCAAGGCCTGTCACGGCACCGACATGCGGATCATCGACCTGGGCTCCTTCGCGCCGCAGTTCGCCTCCGGCGCGCGCGTGGCGGATCTCGCCCTGGAATCCGGGGCCACGGCAGTCATCGCGTATAACGACCTGGTGGCGCTCGGCGTGATCGCCAGGCTGCGCGACCGCCGGATCGACGTGCCGCTGGAGATGAGCGTGACCGGCTTCGACGACATCCCGATGGCCTCGATGGGCGCGCCGCGGCTGACCACCGTGTCGCTGCCGCTGGAGCAGGCCGGCCGGTCGGCGGTAGAGCTGCTGCTCGGAAAGGCGTGCGGCGGATCCGCGGAGACGCCCGCGCGCGTCGGCTCGGACACCGCGCCGCGCGGCAGGCTGCTTCCGGTGCGGCTCGTGGTCCGTTCCTCCACCGCCGCAGCCCGCCGATCCGTGGGCTGAAGGCACCAGCGCCCTTGATGCGTTCGCTTTCGCTGACAGCGAACGCATCAAGGGCGCCGTGTCACGCCACGCCGATTAGCCCCCGTGGCATGCTCGAATCATGGCGAAACCACCGAATGACCTTCCCCGCTATCGCGTGCTGACCGGCCCAGACGACGAAGCGTTCTGCCGGCGGGTCAGCGAAGCCCTCGACCTCGGTTACGTCCTGCACGGCAGCCCGGGGGTGGCCGTAAGCGGCGGGCAGGCGATCGTCGCGCAGGCCGTCGTGTGGCCTGAGCCCGCGGCGAGAGAACACGTCGTCGGATTCGTCTCCCCGGGGACGAGCAGCATCGTCGGCCGGGGCTGACCGGCCCGTCGCCGCGCGATCGCGCTCACCCGTCCGTCCGCTTTCGGGAGCCTCGCAGCTTGGCGGCCTTCGGCGGCTGATGATGGTACATCCGTGCCAAGCTGCCGCGCGGTGGCTTGGCAGCGGCGTCCGGTGCGCTATGGTCGATTTTCGACTCGGCGCTCGGCCGGGCGGCCACCCGGCGGCCCGCAAGCCGCGCCAGCGGCGCGGGCCTGGCGCCTCGCTCTGCAACCTCGGGCGGCCAGGACGTGGTGACAATGGCGCAGGAGACCTCGCCGTGAGTGCCGCACCCGTTCCCTCCGAACAGCCTGCCGCTGATGCCGCCGGCCTGCGTCACATGCTCTATCCGTACGCCGGCACCGAGGAATATCTCGACGGGGTGCTGGCCTACGTCGACGAGGCGCGCGCCGCCGACGCCAGCGTCGTGATCTGCGCCCCCGAGGACCGTTGCGACCTGCTGCGCGGCTACCTGCGCGAGGGCGACTCGGTGGCGTTCATGGATCTCACGGCTCTCGGCACCAACCCGGGCCGGCTGATCCCGGCCTGGCGGGAGTGGATCGACCAGCACAGCGACGCCGGTGCGGTACACGGCATCGGAGAGTCCGTGTGGAGCGGTCGCAGCGCCGCGCGACTGTCTGAGTTGCAGTACCACGAGTGGCTGCTCAACGTGGCGTTCGCGGGGACCCCTGCGTGGTCGCTGCTCTGCCCGTATGACACGGTCGGTCAGTCGGAGGCGGCCACTGAGGCACTTGTGCGCTCCCATCCGCTGGTGTGGGACGGAGCCGCGATCACCGTCGCGGAGCATTACACGCCCAGACCGTACGCGTTCGCGCAGTTCGCGGAGCCACGCGGTCCATACGACGAGAAGCAGTACACGATCCACGATCTGACGACGCTGCGTGAAATCGTCACCGATTGGGCTCTTTCACAGCACCTGTCCGCCGACCGGACCCGTGACCTGATGCTGGCGGTCACCGAAGTCGCGTCCAACAGCATCCGGCACGGCGGCGGCAAAGGTACCCTGCGCGTCTGGGTCGAGGACGGCGCGCTGGTGTGCGAGTTCCGGGACGCCGGGGTGATCAAGGACCCGATGGTCGGCCGGGTGCGGCCCGCGTCCAACCAGATCGGCGGCTGCGGACTGTGGTTCGTGCACCAGCTGTGCGACTTGGTCGAGATCCGCTCCGAGCTGACGTGGGGCACCTGCATCCGCTTGCACATGGACCTTCCGGACGGCCACGGCGGGGAGAAGGCGTGAGCGGCAGCTCCGCGGCGCAGGAGTCGAGCTCGATCCCGCAGGAGATGGACGCCTGGATCGTGCAGGATCCGGGGCCGATGGCCGGCCGCCCGCTGCGCAGGGTCCGCCGCGCGGTGCCCGAACCGGCGCCGCATGAGCTGCTGGTGCGCGTCGAGGCCTGCGGCGTGTGCCGCACCGATCTGCACCTGGCCGAGGGCGACCTGCCGCCGCGCCGGCCCCAGTGCACACCAGGGCACGAAGTCGTCGGACGGATCGTCGCGATGGGCGCGCAGGTCGCCGGGTTCGCCCTCGGCGAGCGGGTCGGCATCGCCTGGCTCGCCTGGACCTGCGGCGTGTGCGAGTACTGCGAACGCGGCAACGAGAATCTGTGCCCTCATTCGCGATACACCGGCTGGGACCTCGACGGCGGCTACGCGCCCTACGCGGTCGCGAACGCGCACTACGTGTATCGGCTGCCGAGCGAGCCGCCGGCGGAGGAGCTCGCGCCGCTGCTGTGCGCCGGGATCATCGGATACCGCGCGCTGAAGCGGGCCGAGCTGCCGCCCGGCGGCCGCCTGGGCATCTACGGCTTCGGCGCCTCGGCGCACCTGACCGCGCAGCTCGCCGTCCACGCGGGGGCCACGGTCCATGTGCTGACCCGCTCCGCCGAGGCCCGGCAACTCGCGCTCGACCTCGGCGCGGCCTCGGCGGCAGGGGCCTACGACGCGCCCCCGGAACCACTCGACGCGGCGATCCTGTTCGCCCCGGTCGGCGATCTGGTCCCGGTCGCCCTCGCCGCACTCGACCGCGGCGGCACGCTCTCCATCGCGGGCATCCATCTGAGCGACATCCCGTCGCTCAATTACGAGAAGCACGTATTCCAAGAGCGCACCTTGCGCAGCGTCACAGCCAACACCCGCGAGGACGGCAGGGACCTGTTCGCGGCGGCCGAGACCGCTCGGCCGCGCATCGCCGTGACCCGCTATTCGATGGCTCACGCGGATCAGGCCCTTGCCGATCTGGCCGCCGACCGGGTAACCGGCGTCGCCGTGCTGGTCGATTGACGTGCGCTCCGTGCCGCGTTTCGGCTTGCCGGACAACGCCTTGTCGGGCAGCGCGATGCCCGGCCGGGCGGCAAGCACCCGGCCGGGCTCCCATCCCGCGATAGTGGCTAGTTGCAGTTGTGGATGTCACTGGTCGACGACGCGAGGACGACGTCGAGCAGACCGAGCACCTTGATGTGCACCGCGTTCACGGTCAGCCCCTGATCGGCGCCGGGCACGGCGCTCTGCTCGTTGAGGATGATCGTGACGCCGAGCACGTTGACCGTCGTATTCGCACCCGGATGCAGGTTCACGTTCACCGGGATCCCGCCGACGCTCAGCGAGGTGACCGTGGCGTCCCCGGACGAGCCCGCGCAGGTCGTCGTCGAGGAGGTCTGCACCAGGCCGACCTTGATCACCGGCACTCCGATCACGCCGATCGTCGCGTCCTGCACCGAGGCCGAGGCCGCCGACGTGCCCGGGTTCAGCGAGGTGACCACCTTCGCGCACAGCGTGTCCGCCGCGATCAGACCACTGATCCGGACGACGCATGGCGGGCCGAAGGTGCCTGCCGCCGCCGTCGCGATCGGACCGGTGTCCGGCACCGGCGAGATGCCGACCAGTCCGCTGGAGGACAGGCCGAAGGCACGGCCGGTCAGGTACTGGAACTTCAGTGTCGCAGTGGCCGAGGAGGGCTGGTAATAGGCGTCACCGGCGAACGCCGCCGTGACCGGCACGGTGGTCGTCGCAGCCGGCTGATTCACCGAGGCGATGGTGCAGGAGGCCGAGCCGGTGGCGTCCGTCGTGCCGGAGCAGGACTGCGCCGAGCCGCCGGAGCCGAGCGTGAAGGTCAGCGTGCGTCCGGAGATCGGCGCCGTGCCGTCCTCCTTCAGCACTCCGGAAAGGGTGAGCGGCGCGCCGTTCGCGGCCTTGGCCGGGCCGGTGTACGTGGTCGTCGTTTCCTCGTGCGTCACGGTGAACGTCGCCGTCGCGGTCGAGCCGAGGTCGGTGGCGCTGCCCGCGAAGGAAGCAGTGAGCGGATACGGCCCCGCCGCCTCCTGCGGTGTGATCGGGCACGAGGCGACGCCGCTGCCGTTGGTCACCGCCGAGCAGGTCTCCGCGCCGTTCAGCGTGAACGTCACGGTCTGCCCCGCGACCGGACCGAGCTCGTCGGTCAAGGTCGCGGCGACGCTCGCCGGATCGTTGTAGTCGCCGGTCGCCGCGCCGCCGGTGATGGACAGCGACGACGTCCGCTTCTGCCACACCACGCTGACCGTGTTCGAGGTGATGGTGCCGGCCGGGTTCGTGGTGCTCGCAACGTCCGTGTCGGTACCGGTGGCGGCGCCGGTGTAACTGAACACCGCGTCACCGTTCTGGTCGGTGGTCCCACTACCGGTCTTTCCGGCGTTGGGGCCGTTCTGCACGGCGAAGTCGATCTTCGCTCCCTGCAACGCGGTGCCGCAGCTGTTGGCGAGGTGCGCGGTGACGCTCGCCGACGAACCGACCGCGTCGGTCTGTGTCGCGGGCGCGAGCGACAACACCGAACCCGGGCACGACTGGGTGCCGACCGACGACCACTGCTGCGACTCGTTGGGTCCGCCGGCGCACGCCGCGCGGTCCACCCCGCCGGTGTTGAGCACCTGGCCGGTGTCCTGGAAGGCGCTGGCCACGCCGTCGATCGTCGTGTCGATCTCGGGGATCACCCCGTCCGGGGTGCAGGTCGTCCCGGCGCCGTTCACCCCGACATCCGAGGTGTCGAACGCGCCGCTGGTCCCGCCGCAGGTGGCCGCCGCGACCGTCGTGGTCTGCGTGACGATCAGCTGCTCGCCCGGCTGCAGCACCGTGCCGTGCGGCCAGATGTCCCAGGTGCAGGTGCTCACCTTCACGATCACCGAGTCCACGGTCACCGCGATCGGCGCGTTGTTGACGAGCCGCACCGCACCCGCGTCGAAGGTGCAGTTCGGCGTGCAGCCGGCGAAGTCGACTGACGGCGAACCGTCCCACGGGGTCGGGAAATTGGCCGGGTTCGCACGCAGGTTGTCGGCGTAGCCGACGAAGACCTGCACGTTGGCCGCCGCGAAGGCCGGGGCGGCGGGCAGCGCCACCACCCCGATCAGCGCGAGCGCGGCGGCGAGCAGCGCGGCGAGCCGGCCGCCGAGACGTGACCTACTCCATCGTTGAATCACATGACACCCCCAGTGCGGCGGCGCAAGCCGCCGCTCTCGCGAAATTCGAACCCTGAGTAAGGGCTCTGGTCAGCGTTGACGATAAGGAAACACCGGTGTCACAACCAGGCGGAAACGGGGGCGCGCGAGAAGTACGCCATGGCCTGTGACGTGCGTGGAAGTGCGCTCGAAACGGTTATTCGAGAGAAACTCGGCTTTGTAGAAGGCTGATGATAAGTTTTCGCGGGTTCAGAATTTCAGCCGGTACGCGCGCGCGGCGGCGCCGCCGAAGACCTGCGCGCGCTCGTCCTCGGACAGCTGTGCGGTCAGCTCCCGCGCCGCCTCGGCGACGTCGTCGTACGAGGCCGCGAGCAGGCACACCGGCCAATCCGAGCCGAACATCAACCGGTCGGGGCCGAACGCGTCGAGCGCGACGCGCGCATACGGGCGCAGGTCGGATACAGTCCACGAGCTCTGATTCGCCTCGGTGACCATACCCGACAGTTTGCAGAACACGTTCGGTTCGCCGGCCAGCTCGCGCAACAGCGTGGCCCACGGCTCTAATGCGCCCGAGGCGATCGGCGGCTTGGACAGGTGGTCGAGCACGAAGGTCAGCTGCGGCAGCGCCCGCACCGTCTCGATCGCGGCGGGCAGCTGGTGCGGGTACGTCAGCAGGTCGTAGCAGAGCCCTGCCTCGCCGATCGCGGCGAGGGCGCGGCGCACGTCGGCGCGGCACAGCCATCGCGGGTCGGCCTCGCCCTGCACGAGGTGCCGGATACCGACCAGCCGATCGCCGCCCGGACCTTCGCGCAGCGAGGCCAACGCCTCGGCCACGTCCGGCGCGGGCAGGTCCGTCCAGCCGACGACGCCGGCCACCAGCTGCGAGTCCGCGGCCAGAGCGAGAAACTCGCGCGTCTCGTCGGCGTCGGGCAGCACTTGGACCAGAACGCCGAGCTCGATCCCGGCGCCCCCGGCCACCGCCGCGAAGTCTTCCACCGCAAAGGTCCGACGGATCGACGCCAGCTCGGGACCGTCGAGCCAGGCCTGCTCGCGCCGAGCCAGATCCCAGAGGTGGTGGTGCGCGTCAATTCTGGTCACGGATGCACCTGCTCGGAGCGACAACCAGGGGTAGGCAAGACCATGGGCAGGACTGTACCGGCTGTCCGTGCCCGCGGGGAGCACAGATCGGATTGCTGCCGGGTCGTGCTGAGTCAGCCACGCGGCGCCGGGACGCTCCCGCTCTGCAGGACTTCCGCGCGCTCCGCACCGCTTATCCCCTCAGTCACGGTCACCGTCGGCTCCATGACGCGGTCGAAGCCGACCTCGCGGCGCGCCCCGGTCATCGTCAGCCGCATGGTGCTGCGAATGTCCGCACTCGACGCGCCCACGCGCAGCTCCACCTCGCCCGGGTCCACCTGACGCGCGCCGGCCCGGCCGGTATATGCCGTCAGGTCCGCGTGCAGCTCGATGGTCACCGTCCGCTCCGCGCCGGGCGCCAAGTCCACGCGGGGCGCCGCGATCAGCTTCTGCACCGGCCGCGCCACCTCGGCCACCGGGTCGTGCAGGTAGACCTGTACGACCTCTGAGGTCGGCACCGGATGATCGTTGCGCAGCGCCACCGTCACCCGGTACGTCCCGTCCGTGGCCCAGGTCCGCTGCGGCCCGGCCTCCTGGACGCCGACCCAGGTCGCCGGGGCGTAGGACAGGCCGTGCCCGAATGGGAACAACGGTGTCTGGTCGATGTTGCTGACGCCGCTCGCGTGGCCCATCGGCGCGGCCAGATAGGTCGAGGGCTGATTCACGTCGGCCGTCGGGAAGGTGAGCGGCAGCCGGCCGGACGGGTTGACCCGGCCCGAGAGCACATCGGCGATCGCGTGCGCGCCCTCCTCGCCGGGGAAGAAGCCGCACACCACGGCCGCCAGCCGGCCCGCCTGCCGGGACAGCTCGTACGGCCGCCCCGCCAGCAGCACCAGCACCACCGGGGTGCCGGTCTCCAGCAGCGCCTCGAGCAGCTCCTCCTGCCGGCCCGGCAGCCGCAGGTCGGTCGCGTCGCAGCCCTCACCCGACGTGCCGCCGCCGAACAGGCCGGCCTTGTCGCCCAGGACCACGACGCACACCTCCGCGGCGCGTGCCGCGCGGACCGCTTCCGCGATGCCCTCGTCGGTCCCGCCGAGCACCGGAACGCCCTGTGCGTACGAGATCTGATACCCGGCGGTGTCCTCGCGCAGCGCGCCGAGCACCGTCGCGACCTCGATGCCCATCGGCACTTCCGGGTGGTGCACGCCGACGTGCATCGGGAAGGAGTAGCAGCCCATCAGCGCGCCCGCCTCGTCCGCGCGCGGACCGACCACCGCGATCCGCTTCCCGGCGGCCAGCGGCAGCGCGCCCTCGTTGTGCAGCAACACGATCGAGCGCTCGGCCAGCTCGCGGGCCAGCGCGCGCGACTCGTCGTCGTCGAGCCGTACCGCCTCGGCGTCGGCCACCTGCGGCGACCAGTCCGCGTCCAGCAGCCCGAGCTCGCATTTCTGCCGCAGCACCCGCTCCAGCGCCCGGTCGATCAGCGCGACGTCGACCTCGCCCGCCTCGATCGCGTCGAGCAGCGGCTGCCCGAAGCACCGGACCGTCGGCAGTTCGACGTCGATCCCGGCGCGCAGCGCCAGAGCCGCCGCCTCTCCCTCCGATCCGGCGACGTTGTGCTCGATCTGAAGGAACGTCACCGCGAAGTAGTCGGACACCAGGGTCCCGGTGAACCCGTAGGTGCCGCGCAGCAGGTCGCTGAGGAGCTCCGGATCGGCCGCCGCTGGCAGCCCGTCCATGTCTGTGTACGCATTCATCACCGAACGCGCGCCGGCCCGCAGCGCCATCTCGAACGGCGGCAGCAGCACGTCGGCTATCTCACGCCGGCCGATCGAGACCGGGGCGTGGTTCCGGCCGCCGCGCGAGGCCGAGTATCCGACGAAGTGCTTGAGCGTGGAGATGATCCCGGCCGACTCGACTCCGCGCACATACGCGGCGCCGATGGTGCCGACCAGGTACGGATCCTCGCCGATGGTCTCCTCGGTGCGGCCCCAGCGCGGATCGCGGCTCACGTCGAGCACCGGGGCGAGCCCCTGGTGCACGCCGAGCGCGCGCATCGTGCGGCCGATCTGGGCGCCCATCCGCTCCACCAGCTGCGGGTCGAAGCTCGCCCCCCAGCACAGCGGAGACGGGAAAACCGTCGCCTGCCAGGCCGCCAAGCCGGTCAGGCACTCCTCGTGCACGAGGGCCGGGATGCCGAAGCGCCCGGCCGCCATGATCTGCCGCTGACTGCGGGCCAGGGCCGCGGCGCCGGCCGGCGGCTCCACCGGTTTGGTGCCGAAGGGCCGGGTCAGCTGGCCGATCCCGTCGCGGATCAGCTCCTCCCAGGCGGCCGGCGCCGTGGCCAGCTCGTGCTGGTGCGGGGCCACATCGCCCCCGGCGCTGTCTATCCCCACCCACACGCCGTAGAGCTGGGCCACCTTCTCCCGGAGCGTCATCCGGGCCATCAGGTCGCCGACGCGCGCGCCGGCCTCGGCCGCGGGGTCGCGCCAAACCTCAGCGGTCAGTTGATCGTCGATAGCCACGTACGGTCCGTCCGTCCTTCACGCGCACAGAGCGATGGTCCGAGCAAGAGCTTTTACTTTTGGGTTGTGCCGCCGGTCGGCGAAGGGTCACAGCGCACGCGTGGACTGGCGCACGACCAGCCGCGTCGCGAGCGTGATGTGGGTCTCCTGCGGGCTCTCCCCCCGGATCAGCTTGACCAGGACCTCGATCGCGCGCTGACCCATCGTGCGGATCGGCTGCTCGACCGTGGTCAGCGGGGGAGTGCTCAGTACCGATTCGGGGATGTTGTCGAAGCCGACGATCGAAAGGTCCTCGGGAACACGCAGCCCGAGCTCCTCGGCCACCTCGATGGTCGCGATCGCCGACAGGTCGTTCGCCGCGAACACCGCGGTAGGCCGATCGGGGGAACTCAGTAACTCTCTGGCCGGCTTCACCGAGACCTCCGGGTCATAGGCGCCGACCTGTACCAGCCGCTCGTCCACCGGCACCCCGGCCGCGGTCAGCGCCTCGCGGTAGCCTTGTTCGCGCAGCTGGGCGGACTGCAGGTCCGGCCGGCCGCCGAGCAGCGCGATGCGCCGGTGCCCGAGCTCGAGCAGGTGTTCGGTGGCCAGACGCGCGCCGTGCAGGTTGTCCGAGTCGATGGTCGGCAGGTCGGAGTGCCCGGTGTGCGGGTCGACCGCGACCACAGGCGCTCCGTACTGCACGTCCACCACGGTCGGGGTGACCAGCACCGCGCCGTCCACCAGGGTGCCGCTCAGCCGGGAGAGATAGCGCCGCTCCCAGCCGACGTGGTCGCTGGTGCGCCCGCCGGCCGAATAGACGACTAGTTCGAAGCCGGTGCCGCGGATGGCGTCGCCCGCCCCCTTGAGTAGTTCGGTGCTGAACGGCTCCAGGTCCGCCACCAGGATCCCGATGACGTTGGTGCGGTGATTGCGCAGGCTCTGCGCCACGAGGCTGGCCTCGTAGCCGAGTTCGTTGATCACGGCCTGGACCCGCGCGAAGGTGTCCGCCGACACGCCGTAGCGCTGGTTGATGACTTTGGACACGGTCGCGACCGACACGCCGGCTGCTGCGGCGACGTCGCGAATTGTCACGCGGGAGCTTGGCTGCACCGGGCCAGAATAGCGTTGTAAATCGTTATCGACAACGATTGACACGATCACGAGTTGCGCGCAAACTCTCTGCCATCCTGGGCTCACTTCGCCCGGTCCAGTTCGGCCGACGTCGTCAGGAATGGACCAGTCATGCGCAGAATCCGCACAGTCAGCTTCGTCGCCGCCGCGGCGGCGTTGGCGCTCACCGCCTCGGCCTGCAGTAGCAGCAGCGGCGCGAAGAGCAGTTCCAGCACCGGGCCGGTGAACCTGACCTGGTGGCACAACGGCACCACGGATCCGGTCAAGTCGCTGTGGGCGCAGGCCGCCGCCGACTACACCGCCGCCCACCCGAACGTGAAGTTCACCGTCGATCCGATCCAGAACGAGCAGTTCACCACGAAGGTCCCGGCCGCGCTGGCCGGCGGCAACCCGCCGGACATCTACCAGCAGTGGGGCGGCGGTCAGCTGACCAGCCAGATCACCTCGGGCAAGGTCATGGACCTGACCTCGGCGGTCGCCAGCTGGATCGGCGAGCTGGGCCCGACGGCGGCCGGCTGGCAGGCGAACGGCAAGCAGTACGGCATCCCCTACGACTTGCACGTGGTCGGGTTCTGGTACCGCAAGGACCTGTTCGCGCAGGCCGGCATCACCACCCCGCCGGCCACGATGGACGAGCTGAACGCGGACGTGGTCAAGCTCAAGCAGCACAACATCGCGCCGATCGCCATCGGCAGCAAGGACCGCTGGCCCGACGCGTTCTTCTGGGACTACTTCGCGGTGCGCGAATGCTCCACCGACGTGCTGAAGCAGGCCTCTAAGGACATGAAGCTGGACGACCCGTGCTGGCTCAAGGCCGGCAACGACGTCAAGGCCTTCCTGGCCACCAACCCCTTCCAGACCGGCTTCCTCGGCACCCCGGCCCAGCAGGGCGTGGGCAGCTCGGCCGGCCTGGTGGCCTCGGGCAAGGCGGCCATGGAGCTGCAGGGCGACTGGGAGCTGCCGACCATGGAGGGCCTGCTGCCCAACGGCACCTTCAAGTCGCAGATGGGCTGGTTCCCGTTCCCGTCGGTGGCCGGTGGCCAGGGCGACCCGGCCGTGGCACTCGGCGGCGGCGACGGCTTCTCCTGCACCACCGGGGCGAGCGCGGCCTGCCCGGACTTCCTGAAGTACCTGGCCAGCCCGGCGATCCAGGACAAGATCGCCTCGCAGGGCATCGCGCTGCCGGCGAACCCGGCCTCGGCCTCCAAGCTGACGGACCCGAACCTGCAGCAGATCTCCTCGTACGCGTCCAAGGCGCCGTACATCCAGATGTACTTCGACATCGCCTTCCCGACCAACGTCGGGCAGTCGCTCGACAACGCGGTGGCGGACTTCTTCGCCGGTAAGGGCACGCCGCAGACGATCGTGCAGAGCGTCACGAACGCCGGTTCGGGCGGCAAGTAATGAGCGAGGCACGGGTCACGGCGGGGATGGCCGACGCCATCCCCGCCGTGGCGGGTGACGAGACGCTCGGACGCTCCGGCCGCGCCGCCACGGCGCGCCCGGTCCGTCCGGGCGGGCGGCGCAAGCGGCTCGAACTCATCCTGCTGCTGACGCCCGCGACGATCCTTTTCGCGGGCTTCGTGCTGGCGCCGATGGCCTTGGCCGCCTACTACAGCTTTTACAACTGGAACGGCTACGGCACGCTCACCTCGGCCGGCCTGTCGAACTACACCAGCGCGATCAAGGGCACGAACTTCCAGCACTCGCTCTGGCACAACCTGATCATCGTCGGGCTCTCGCTGGTCATCCAGCTGCCGCTGAGCATCGGCCTGGCGATGCTGCTCAACCGCAACCTCAAGGGCCGCGCCTTCCTGCGCCTGGTGGTCTTCGCACCGTATGTGCTGTCCGAGGCGATCACCGCCGTGATCTGGTACCAGATGCTGCAGCCGAGCGGCTTCGTCGATCAGGTACTCACCTCGGTCGGCCTCGGCAGCCAGGTGCACGACTGGCTGGGCAGCACCAGCCTCGTGCTCTACACCCTCTTCGTGGTGATCACCTGGAAGTACATCGGGTTCGGCATCATCCTGTTGCTCGCGGGACTGCAGGGGGTCCCGTCCGAGCTGCGCGAGGTGGCCGCGCTCGACGGCGCGAGTTCCTGGCAGGTCACCCGGCACATCGTGCTGCCGCTGCTGGGCCCGACCATCCGGATCTGGATCTTCCTGTCCGTGATCGGCTCGCTGCAGCTGTTCGACCTGGTGTGGATCATGACCCGCGGCGGCCCGGCCGAGGCGTCGAACACGATGGTGACGTACATCTACAACTTCGGCATCAGCCAGCAGCAGTACGGCTTCGCCAGCGCGGTCGCCGTGATCCTGTTCATCATCTGCTTCATCTTCGCGCTGGCCTACCAGCGCTTCGTGCTGCGCCGCGACACCGAGGGCGCACTGACCCGGGTGGTGGGGTGACGGCATGTCAGCTGCTGTGAACACGACGGCGGCCGGAATGGCCGCCGCTCCCCGGCGCGGCCGGCGCGGCGGCGCACCCCGCGGGGGGCGCACGTGGGTGGCGTATCTGGTGGCGATCCTCGTCATCGGGCTCACCGTGGTCCCGCTGCTGTTCGTGATCCTCGGCGGTTTCCGTACCAACGCGGAGCTGAACTCGGACCCCGCGGCGCTGGTGCCGCACCACTGGGTGTGGTCGAACTACACCAGCGTCCTGAGCAACGGGCAGTTCTGGCGCAACATCTACAACAGCATCCTGATCGCGGTGGTCGCCACCGCGATCGCGGTGGGCGTCGGCTCGATGGCCGCCTACGCGCTCTCGCGCTATGACTTCCGCGGCCGCGAGGCGTTCTACAGCTTCTTCACCATCGGCCTGCTGTTCCCGATCGGCGTCGCGGCGCTGCCGCTGTTCCTGCTGCTGCACGACCTGCACATGCTGGAGCACTGGTGGGGCGTGGCGATCCCGGAGTCCGCCTTCTCGCTGCCGGCCACGATCGTGATCCTGCGGCCGTTCATGCGGGCCGTCCCCGGGGAGATCGAGGACGCGGCGATGCTCGACGGCGCGAGCCGGCTCGGCTTCTTCTGGCGGATCCTGCTGCCGCTGTCCCGGCCCGCGCTGATCACGGTCGGCATCCTGGCGTTCGTGACCAGCTGGAACGCGTACCTGCTGCCGCTGCTCGCGTTCAACGACCAGAACAACTTCACCCTGCCGCTGGGCGTGGCGAACTTCCAGACCCAGTACACGCAGGACACCGCGAAGATCCTGGCGTTCACCGGCCTGTCCATGGTGCCCGCCCTCGCCTTCCTGGCGATCGCGGAACGGCGCATCGTCGGCGGCCTGACCGGTGCGGTGAAGGGATGAGGGCGGTGAAGGTATGAGGGCGGTGAAGAGGTAGCGGCCGGGTGATCGAGACAGCCGGGTGATACAGATAACGGTGTGACTGACACCGCGAAGAAGACCCCGGCGAACACGAGCGCCGCACCGGGTCCGCTGGCCGACCCGCTGGATCTACTGGACCTCTCCTCCCTGCTGGGGGAGGAGGAGCGGGCCATCCAGCGCACGGTGCGCGAGCTGCTGGCCGACCGGGTGCGGCCGCACATCGGCAGCTGGTTCGAACGCGGCCACTTCCCGCGCGACCTGGTCCCCGAGCTGGGCAGGCTGGGCCTGCTCGGCATGCACCTGGAGGGCTACGGCTGCGCGGGCACGAGCGCGACGGCGTACGGCCTGGCCTGCCTCGAACTGGAGGCGGCCGACTCCGGGCTGCGCAGCTTCGTGTCCGTGCAGGGTTCGCTGTCGATGTACTCGATCCGCCGCTACGGCTCCGCGGAGCAGCGGCAGCAGTGGCTCCCGCGGCTGGCCGCGGGCGAGGCGATCGGCTGCTTCGGCCTGACCGAACCGGACTTCGGCTCGGATCCGGCCAATATGCGCACCCGCGCGGTACAGCAGGGCGGCGCGGGCGGCGACTGGATCCTCAACGGCGCCAAGATGTGGATCACCAACGGCGGCATCGCCGACGTGGCGACGGTCTGGGCCGGCACCGAGGACGGCATCCGCGGCTTCCTCGTGCCCCGCGGCACGCCCGGCTTCAGCACCCGCGACATCGAGAACAAGCAGTCGCTGCGCGCGTCGGTCACCTCCGAGCTGGTCTTCGAGGAGGTGCGCCTCCCGGACGCGGCGCGGCTGCCGGAAGCCCGCGGCCTCGGCGCGCCGCTGTCCTGCCTGAACGAGGCGCGCTTCGGCATCCTGTTCGGCGCGGTGGGCGCGGCCCGCGACTGCCTCCAGACGGCCCTCGAATACGCCGGCCAGCGGGTGCAGTTCGGCAGGCCGATCAGCGCCTTCCAGCTCACTCAGCGCAAGCTGGCCGGCATGGCCGTGTCGCTGAACACCGCGATGCTGCTCGCGCTGCACCTCGGCCGGCTCAAGGACGCCGGCCGGATCCGGCCCGAGCAGGTCAGCGCGGGCAAGCTGAACAACGTGCGCCAGGCGATCGAGATCGCCCGCGAGTGCCGGACCATCCTCGGCGCCAACGGCGTCTCGCTCGACTACTCGCCGATCCGCCACGCCAACAACCTCGAATCAGTGCTCACCTACGAGGGCACCGAGGAGATCCACACCCTGGTGGTCGGCCAGGCGCTCACCGGCCAGTCCGCGTACCGGTAAGAGCGGGCGTCACCAGGTCACCGGGAGCTCTCGATTCAGCGCGCGCTCTCGGCGGCGGCGAGGCGGTGCAGGCCCTGGATGGCGAGCGGATAGCCTTCGACGCCGAAGCCGATCACGATGCCGGCGGCGACCGGCGAGATGTAGGAGTGGTGCCGGAAGCTCTCGCGCGCGTGCACGTTGGAGATGTGCAGCTCGACGACGCGCAGGTGCGCGCCCTTGATCGCGTCGTGCAGCGCGATCGAGGTGTGCGTATACGCCCCCGCGTTCAGTACCGCACCGATCAGCCGCCCCGCCTGCTGCTCGGCCCCGGCCTCCTGAAGCCAGTCGACCAGCTGACCCTCGTGGTTCGACTGGCGGCACTGCGCCTCCAAGCCGAGCGCGGCCGCGGCCTTGTGGCACATCGCCTCGACGTCCGCGAGCGTGTGCGCGCCGTAGATCCCGAGCTCGCGGGTGCCCAGCAGGTTGAGGTTCGGGCCGTTGACGATCAGAACGGAAGGCATGGGTAGATCTTCCCGCCTGCGCCGCGGGTTCGCACGCGCCCTCGCCCGGTTGACGCGAAGCCGTCGCCGGTCGAGCCTACGGGCATGAATTCGGAGAGCTGGATCGGCCGCACCGCACAGCAGATCGCTGAGGCCGTGCGCCGCGGTGAGGCGGCGCCGCGGCGCGTGGTACAGCAGCACCTTGACCGGATCGAGCGGCTGAACTCGCAACTCGGCGCTTTCCGCAAGGTCCGGCACGAGGAGGCGCTTGCTGAGGCCGACGCGCTCGCCGCGCGTCCGGACCTTGGGGAGCTGCCGTTGGCCGGGGTTCCCGTCGCGATCAAGGACAACGTCGCGGTGGCCGGTGAGCAGACCCGCAACGGCTCGTCCGCGAGTTCTGAGGCGACCAACGAGTCGGACCATCCGGTCGTCGCGCGGCTGCGTGCGGCAGGCGCGATCGTGGTCGGGCTGGCCAACGTGCCCGAGCTGTGCTTGATGCCGATGTCGGACAGCGTCTACGGCATCGCCAGGAATCCGTGGAACCGCCAGACCACCGCGGGCGGCTCGTCCGGCGGCAGCGCGACCGCCGTCAGCGCGGCCCTGGTCCCGATCGCGCACGGAAACGACGGGCTCGGCTCGATCCGGATCCCGGCGTCCTTGTGCGGGCTGGTCGGGATCAAGCCGGGGGCCGGGGTGGTGCCGCCGCTGCTCAACGAGGATGGCAGCGTGCCCTGGTATGGACTGTCCGAGAACGGCCCGCTGGCCACGACGGTGCGCGACGCCGCGCTGGCGTTGTCGGTGATGGCGGACGACCCGAAACTCGCAGAACTCGACGAAGCCGATTCGAACGGCGCTGCCTCGAACGGCGCTGCCTCGAACGGCGCTGATTCAAAGGGCGCGGGTTCAATGGGCGCAGGTTCAAAGACCGTGCGGGTCGGCGTATCCGTGCGCCCCACGCAGCTCGGTCTGCCCATCGATCAACGCTGTGAGGCGGCCGTCATCGAGACCGGCGATCTGCTCGCGACCTTCGGACACACCGTCAGTCGCCACACCACGCGCTACCCGATGTGGCTTGGGCCTGCGGCGTTGCGTACCTGGTATTCCTGCGCGCACGAGGACGCGCGCAAACTCGACCACTCGAAGCTGGACCGCTCAACGCGCCAGATGGCCGCCATCGGAGGCGTGCTGAACGCCGCGCACTTTGGCGGCGGCGGAGCGCGCGAGCGTTGGCGCAGCGGGGCCGCCGACGCGTTCTTCGGCGACGTTGACGTGCTCGTTCTCCCGGCAGTCGCGGTGCCGCCGCCGTTCGCGCGCCGTTACGGCGAGCGTGCGGCCGTGCGCAACACGATCACCAGCGTCCGGGTCGGCCAGCTGCTCGGGCCGTGGAATATCGCCGGATGGCCCGCGATGAGCGTGCCCGCTGGCGTACACGACCCGGGAGGCTGGCCGCTGGGCGTCCAGTTGGTCGCGCGGCCCGGCGGCGAGCAGCGGCTACTCGCGCTGGCGGCGCAGCTCGAAACGGCGCGGCCGTGGCCGAGGCACGCACCGGAATACGCCGTTTAGCGCAGGCCCCGCGCCGCCGCCCGCACGGTTACCACGCCGGGAACAATTCATCGACGGGAGTCGTTCATTCGCGTCATAGGGCAGTAAGCCGCGTGTCGGGGGCGGCGGAGCGGGAAGCTGATTTTCGTGATCTGTGTCTTGTTCGCGGTGCTGACGGCGCTCAGCAATGCATCGGCCTCGGTATTTCAACGCCGGGCCGCGAGCGAGGCACCCTCGGACGGCGCCTTCCGGCTGTCGCTTTTCGCCTATCTGGTGCGCCGGCGGATCTGGCTGGCCGGGATCGGCATGGTCGGCGCGGCGGCGCTGTTCCAGGCCGCGGCGCTGGGCACCGGGCCGGTCGCCCTGGTACAGCCGATCTTCATCATCGAACTGCCGCTCGCGCTGCTGATCGCCGGCCTGCTCTTCCGGCACCGGCTGCCGCGCCGCACCTGGGCCGCGGTGGCCGCGGTCACCGTCGGTCTCGCGGTAGCGCTCGCGGCGGCGGCTCCGTCCGGAGGCATCGACCGGCCGTCCAACCAGCTCTGGGTACTGGCGCTGATCGCCACCGGCGGCTTCGAGGCGGTGCTGCTGGTCTCGGCGCTGCGGGCGCACGGCGAGCCTCGGGCCGCCCTCCTCGGCCTGGCCGCGGCCTGCGGGTATGCGCTGACCGCGGCGCTGATGAAGCAGGCCATGTCCACGCTCGCGGACGGTCCGGCCGCGTTCTTCAGCACCTGGCAGCTCTACGCGACCGCGGCGGCCGGAGTCGGCTCGCTGTTCCTGCTGCAGAACGCGCTGCAGGCGGGCACCCTGGTCGCCTCGCAGCCGATGCTGACCATCGGCGACGCGCTGATCAGCTCGTGCTACGGCGTCCTGTTGTTCGCGGAGGACATGCGCTTCGGCTGGTGGCTGGTGCCGGAGATGCTGGGCCTGATCGCGATCGCGATCGGCTATATCGAACTGGCGCGCTCGCCGCTGGCCTCCGGCCAGAGCCCGGCGCAGGGCAAGGCCGGAGAGGAGCTGTCGGACCAGCTCCAGCACAGCTCTACAACGGCGTAGCCGCTTCCGCCGCGCCCTCACCCTGTGCCTCGATCGCGATCGAGGCTTCGTTTCCGGCTTCGGGCCCGGCCTCAGCCGGAGGTGTCGTTCGAGCTCAGGATTCTGCTGTAGGCGTCGCGGTCGATGTTGCCGCCGCTCAGCACCGCGACATAGGTGCGGCCTGCTGGAAGCTCGTCGCGCCGGGCGAGATAGGCCGCGACCGCCACCGCCCCACCCGGCTCGGCCACCAGGCGCGCACTGGCCGCCAGCGTGCGCACCGCGTCGAGGATTGCCTGCTCCGGAACGGTGACGACGCCGTCGACCAGTTCCCTGATATGCAGCCAGGTCAGCTCGCCGACGCTGGACGAGCGCAATGCGTCCGCGACCGTGCGCCAGGTGTCCTCCACCGGCCAGGCCGTACGCTCGCCGCGCCGAAGCGACTCGTGTGCGTCGGCCGCCAGCTCCGGCTCCACGCCGAACACCGAGACGCCCGGCATCAGTTCTTTGGCCGCGACCGCGACCCCGGAGACGAGGCCGCCTCCGCTGACCGGGGTGAGAATCGTGTCGACCGAGATGCCAAGCTCCTGTGCTTGCTCGGCGATCTCCACGCCGATGGTGCCCTGGCCCGCGATCACCCGCGGATCGTCGAAGGGGTGAATCAGGATCCGACCGGTCTCGGCCGCGAGCCTGCGGGCCGCCTCCTCGCGCTCGGCCGCGGGCACCCGCACGACCGTCGCGCCGAGCGCCTGCGTCGCCGCCACCTTGTTCTGCGCCGAGCCGTGCGGGATCACGATCAGCGCGTCCACGCCGAACCGCGCCGCCGCATAGGCCACCGCCTGCGCGTGGTTGCCGCTGGACACCGCTATCACGCCGGCCTCGCGCGCCGCGGCGTCGAGCGCGGCGAGGGCGTTCACGGCGCCACGGATCTTGAAGGCGCCGATTGGCTGGAGCGACTCCGCCTTGATCCACAGCGGCCGGTCCGCGTCCGCCCACGGGCAGGGCAGCAGCGGAGTACGGGTCGCTATGCCGGCGATCCGCTTCGCCGCCGCCAACACCTCGTCGAGCCGCACGAGCTCGGCCATGGCACCGTCTCCCCTCCGGGACCGACTTTTCTCGATCATAAAGGACCACTCGGACACAACCCGGGGGAGAAGGTCCGCAAAGCCGCAGGGCGTCTGTGGTCTACTGTGCGATGCGACGAGACAGCGACGGGTTCGTAACGGGGAGTAGGCGATGAGGCGGATAACTTATTTTCAGGGGGCTGTCGTGCTCGCCGACGTCGGCACCGGAGCGCAGGCGTTGGCTTTGCCGCAGGACGAGTTGACCGCGGCGGTGCGGATCGGGGCGATTCTCGCCCGCAACTACGGCCCGCTGATGCCGGGCGAATACCAGGCCGTCGTCGAGGCCGGCGATGGCGAGGACGCCGCCGCGCGCGTCGTGATCAGGGAAGCCGATCCTCGCGTGGTTAAGGCGCGTGACCTGCTGGCCGCGATCGCCACGGACCGCGAGTACACCGTCGCGGAACTCGACGAGGTGCGGCGCCAGCTCTGAGCAGCGCAGCGGCCGATACGCCAAGTGCATGGTTTGCCGGCTGCGGAAGCCCGTTTTCGCGGCGCGATCCGTGAGAATCGAAGCATGTTGAGCATCGGAACCGTAGTCGTCGGCGTGTCCGACATGCGCCGCGCCGTCGAATTCTGGACCAAGGCGCTCGGCTACGTGCCGCGTGACGAGGTGACGGACGGCTGGACGTTCCTCATCCCGCCGGACGGTAAATCAGGACCCGGTCTCGGGCTCCAGCCGAGCGACGCGCCGGTCGAGCACCACCCGCGCATCCACCTCGACCTCTACGCGGGCGACGCGGCCGACCAGGCGGCCGAGGTCGAGCGGCTGGTCTCGCTCGGCGCGCAGCGCGTCGACTGGGACATGTATCCGCAGGACCCGGACTTCGTCGTGCTGGCGGACCCTGACGGCAACCGGTTCTGCGTCATCGACACCAGTCGCGGATAGGGTTGGACCGCTTTCCGACGTGGGACGCAGCATGCTGAATTAGCGGGCGCCCTTGATCCCGCAACGGCGCGCCGAACCTGACTGGAACACCGGGGGAGTACAGCACGCTGTCCGGCGGCCGGACCGGCGCGGGCAGTCCGGCCGCCGCGACCAGGCTCTCGCGCAGATCCAGCACCTCGGCGCGATGCAGCGACCAGCGCGGGTGCTCGTTCGGCAGGTACAGCGTGCGGCGAAGCGGCGCGTAGTGCAGACCCCAGCGGGCGGTCATAAAGTGCTCGGCGGCAGAGGGCGCCTCGATCCGCTCGCCGATGCGTACCCTGATATGCGAACGCGCCGACGACTTGCCCGGCCAGTGCCTGCTGCTCGCGTACTCGAACACATCGTCCCCGTGCCGCTGCACCGACATGCGGGACCACACGTATGGCAGCTTGAAGCCGATCCGCGCGGTGAGCACGGGCAGCAGCCGGGCCGCGTCCAACGACAGAAATACGACCGCTCGCCGCCCGGCCTCATCCACCGAGTACAGGCGCACATTCGTCTCCGGGAAGGTGCCGATCCACGGCATACCCGGTAATCCGAGCCAGCCGATCCGGTACATCCGAAATGCGATGAGACCGATATACGTGTGGCCGTCGATTACGTCCGCCTGCGTTCCTTTAGGCAAAAACGGCTGCACAACCTCGGGCGCCACGGACCAATGCAGGAAAGTCAGATCCAGCCAGGACTGCGTTAGCAACGCGCGTCGTACCGGCCTGGCGGCGTCGGGCGTCACCGGTTCGATTCGCGCAGGCAGAGGCATCGGGACAGCATTGCACAGGCCGCCCCCGCTCGCAGAGCACGCCCCGGCCGCCGCGGCTAGCCGCGCCGCGCCGGAGAGACCGCCTCCAAATACCGCGCTGAGGACTTCTCCCAGGACAGCTCAGCCTCGAAGATCTCCTGTAACCGCTCGCCGATGGCCGCGCGTTCCTTCTGCGGCAGGCCGATCATCGTCTCCAGCGCGTCCGCGAAGGCCGGCAGGCTCTGATCCTTCGCCAGCACCCCGGAATCCGCGACCAGCCGCGAATTCTCGCGCAGCGGCCGCAGCACCACCGGGATGCCGCGCGCCATCGCATGCGTGACCTTGTTCATCGCGCAATAGTGATTGAACTCGATATCCGGATCGGGGACCGTCATCGCGTCGATCTCGTCGAGGAACGGGCCGATCTGCTCCGGGCGCAGCCAGCCGCGCACATGCACCAACTCGCCGAGCCCGCGCTGCGCCACCTGCTCGCGCACCCCCGCGAGAGCCGGCCCGTCACCCGCGATCTCCACGCGGAAACCGGTCACGCCGCGCCCGCGCAGCAGGTCGACCGCCTCGACCAGATCCCCGACGCCGTCCTGCTCGCCGATTACGCCCAGATACCCGAGTACGGTCGTGTCCTCGTCCTCCGGCGGCTGCGTGCGTACCCCCGCGACCACGGATGCGGTACGCACAACAACGGCTTCACGGCCATACAGCTTACGCAGCCGTTCGACCTGCTCCGAACTCGGCGTCAGGACCATGTCCGCCGCCGCGACGGTCTTGCGTTCGCAGGCGAGGAACAGCCGCTCCAGCTTTTGGAAGGCCGGGCGCGAACCAGCCAGCGCGGGCACCACGTCGTGCTGGTCATACACCGTCCAGCAACCGCGCCGCCGAGCCCAGCTCAGCAACCGGAAGAGCATGTCCGGCGGATTGCACACCTGAACCATGCGCGCGCTCGCCGGCTGCCTGAGTGCCCGCCGGGCCGCACGCGTCGAAGCAAACGTCGTCCAAGCGCCTTCGACAATGGTGCCGAGCCGTCCCGCGCCCTCGAACGACGGGAAATACACCACGTCGATGCCGTCGATCGTCGCCTTACCCGGCCGCTTGTCCCGAATCGCCGGACACACCACCGTCACGGACACGCCGTCATCGCGCAACGCCTGCGCCTGCGCCCAGACTCGATGGTCGTCAGGCACCGGCAGGTTCAGCACGACGATCACCGCACGCGGCGCATTGCCCGCGCTCGCACCCGCTCGCATTCTCACGGGGCGTCAATCTCGGTCAGCACGCCGTCCTTCTCCAGGTACACCGCGTCGGTCTGCGGGCACACGAAACGCCCGGACCCCTCGCCGTCCTCCACCAGCCGCACCCCGGCCCGGCCGACCCAGCCGACCTGCCGCGCCGGAACCCCGAGCACCAAGGCGAAATCGGGCACGTCGCGCGTCACCACCGCGCCCGCCGCCACCATCGCCCACCGCCCGATCGTCACCGGCGCCACACACACCGAGCGCGCCCCGACCGAGCCGCCCTCCAGGACCGTCACACCGACCGCGTGCCAGTCGTCCGCGGTCTTCAACCGGCCGTCGGGAGTCACCGAGCGGGGATTGAGATCGTTCGTGAAGACCACCGCGGGCCCGACGAACGCCCCGTTGCCGAGCACGGCCGGTTCGTAGACGAGCGCGTTGTTCTGGATCTTGACGTTGTCGCCGACCTGCACGCCCGGTCCGAGATACGCGCCCCGGCCCACGATGCACGAGCGCCCGAGCACGGCATTCTCACGCACCGAGGCGCCGTGCCAAACCGAGGTGCCCTCGCCCAGCACCGCGCTTGCGTGTACATCGGCGTCCGGGGCTATACGGGTGCCCGTCCTTACGTTGTCCGCCGTGCTTCCCGTGCTCATGCGGGCACCCTCTCCGTTTCCTTCGGCCTGTCCGGCTTCGCCTTGCGCCACTTGCCGTTCCAGCTCTTGTCCGCTGCTTTCGCGCGCCGGTTTCTGCGCCGCAAGTACCGGTCGTACCAATTCGGCAGCACGACGACCGCGATCAAACCGATCAGCGCGACCCCGGCGAGCCCCCGGGACTTCGATCCGTGCACCTGCGCTACCGCCGGCGCCACCAATTCCTGGGTCGTGATGCGAAGTGACGCCGGCACGTCGGCGCGCGCCTGAAGGTCGTTCAACTCCGCGATGAACACTGCGGAAAGATTGGTCAGGCTGGTCAATACGGCATTCGGGTCATGGCCGGTCACGCTCAGCTGCTCGGCCGGGATCGTGTATCTCGGCGTCTGCACGGTGCCGTTGTTGCGCGGCGTCAACGAGTAGTCATCCGTCACCCCGGCCTGGCGCAGCCGGGCCACCGAGGTGGAGTCGCTGAGCACGGTGTCGACCATCAGGCCGGTGGCGGCGATCGACGGGGTGGCCGCGGCCAGCGTGTTCGGCGCGCTCGGGTCCTGCGGCGGGACCAGCAGCAGCACCGAGGTGGCCTGGAACACCCGCGGCGGATGGTCCACCTTCCAGCCCGCGGCAGCGGTCACCAGCAGCACGAGCGCGGCTATGTACCAGCGTGATCGCACTGTCCCGATCACTTCGCGAAACGACACCGCAGCCCTCCCCTGGTCCGCGTCCCTCCCGCGCACACCGTATAGCGGATCGGGCCGCCCGCGCACGAAAGTGCGGAACAACGACCCAAGTCGCCGAAGCGGTGGATGCATCGCCGCTACGGGCCCTATTCTCTACCCGTGGACGGTGCGCACGGCACCGCCCCGGCATCAGACCGGGCAGCGGGGCCAACGCACGCAAGGGGAGGGGTTCATGGATCTGGCGGAGGTTGTCCGAGTCATACGCAAACGCTGGTACGTGATGGTGCCGCTGTTGCTGCTCACTATCGCGCTCACCGTTGGCGTGGACCGGGCCATTCCTACGAAATACCAGGCGACCAGTGAACTCTCGCTGCTTGCCTCGCAGTCCGCGACCGCCGGCACCGAGAAGGTGCCCGGCACCGGCAACGCGTTCCTGAACTTCGACTCCTCGCTCAACGAGACCGCTGACTTCCTGGCCCGCCGCCTCGGTTCCACCGACGCGGCGAACGACCTGGCGAAGCTCGGCGTCACCGAGACCTACTCCGTCGCGCTCGCCGCCGCCGCGCAGGGACCGTTTCTCACGCTCACGGTCACGGGGCCCAAGCCCGAGCACGTGCTCACCTCGATGAACACGCTGACCAACTACACCGTTCAGCAGCTGGCCGCGGTGCAGGAGCAGGCCGCGGTCAAGCCGGTCGACATGATCCGCTCCATGGTGATCGTGCCGCCCGGGCCGCCGGCCGCGCAGAACAAGACCAAGACGCAGGACGTGCTTGGCGTCGCGATCGGCGGCCTGGTCATCTCGTTCCTGGTCACCTTCGTCGTCGAGAACGTCCTGGCCTCGCGCCGCCGCCGGCGCCGCCGGGTGCCCTTCGGGGCCGACGACGACGGCTTCGACGCGGAAGCAGACGTCGACTTCGCCGCCGTGGAAACCGGCCGCGACGACCCGGACGAGCGCCCGCAGGCGAGCACGCCCGCCGCCGCGCCGCAGACCGCCGCCTCGCGCTGGTACGGCATGGACGGCGGCGCCGACCTGGACCGTGACCCCTTCGAGCCGGCGCACCCGGAGTTGAGCAGCCGGGCACCGGGCGCCCGCGACTAGTGTCCGCGCCGACCCTTGGCCTGCGCGGACTAGGTCCCGAGGCCGATCCAGCCATTCGCAATTCCAGGCTGGGGATGAGCCTGCGGCCGCGGGCCCGCAAGAACGACCCGAGGCCGACGCCCCGGAAACGGCGCCACGGCCTGGACGCGGTGGTGGTGCTGTCCGTCTACGTCGCGCTGCTCGAACTGATCCCCTCCACCTGGACCCTCCCCTCGCTCGGCGCGGCCGGCACGGTCGCGAACGTATACGCCTTGCTGGCTCTGATGTGGTACCTCGCCTCATGGCTGGCCGGGCGGCTGCTGCCCGCGCCGGGTACCCGGGCGGTGCGCATCGCGCTGCTGCTGTTCTCCGTCTCGATCCTCGTCTCGTACACCGCGCTGGCGCAGAGCGACCGCGCGCCGGTACAGGCCGAGACGCAGGCCGCGGACCGCGGACTGATCGTGCTCGCGGCGTGGGTCGGCGTCGTGGTCGTCGCCTCGGCGGCGATCACCGACCTCGACCGGCTCAAGACCCTGCTTCGCCGGCTGGTGGTCTGCGGCACCTTCGTCGGCGGGCTGGCCATCGTCGAGTTCATGACCCGCAAGGACCTGCTCGCCAAGATCCACATCCCCGGCCTGCAGGTCAACGGCGACATCAGCAACTTGATGGTCCGGGGCGCGTTCACCCGGCCGTCGTCCACCGCGGCGCAGCCCCTGGAGCTGGCCGGCGTGCTGGCGATGCTGCTTCCGTTCGCGATTCAGCAGGCGCTCGATCCCGAGCGCCGCCACACCGGCTGGGCGCGCCGCTGGCTGCCGGTGATCTGCATCGGCGGCGCGCTGCCGATGACCGTGTCGCGCACCTCGATGGTCGCTCTGGTCACGGTGCTTGTCGTGCTGATCCCGACCTGGACGTCGCGCCGCCGCTGGGGCGCGCTCGGCGTCATCATCCTCGGCGCCGGCGTGATGAAGCTGGCCGTGCCCGGACTGATCAAGACCGTGCTGAACCTCTTCAGCGCGTTCCTCGGCAGCGGCGACAACAGCACCCAGGCGCGGACGATGGACTACGCGGGCGTCGCGCAGTACTTCGAACAGCGCCCCTTCTTCGGCCGCGGATGGCGTACCTTCATCCCGGCGCTTTACCGGTACACCGACAACCAGTACCTGCTGGCGGTCGTCGAGATCGGCATCGTCGGCGCGTTGATGATCGTCGTGCTCTACGTGACCGGCATCGTTTGCGCGCGGCGCGGCCGGAAGCTGTGGAAGCACGAGCCGACGCGCGAGATCGGGCAGAGCTTCGTCGCCGCCCTGGCCGCGGCACTCGTGGTGAGCGCGACCTTCGACTCGCTCGGCTTTCCGATGTTCGCCGGAGTGGTGTTCCTGCTGATCGGCTGCGCGGGCGCCTATCTGGGCATCTCGCGGCGGGAGGGCGACCTCTTGCCGCGCCGCGATCCGGCCGCCGCGCTGACGGGTATCCCGCCGGCCTTCTTCTCGCTGCGCAAGTCCGCTCAAGGGACGGCCGCCCCGAACGCGTACATGCTCGACATGACGCGTCTCACCCGCACTCCGCACGCCATCGCGGCCACGTTGCGGCCGTGGTTCCCGCCGATGGAGGACGACACGCTCGTCCTGCCGATCATCAGGCCGGTCGGCGTGCAGGCCAGGCTGCCGACCGAGACCGGCGAGATCCCCGTCGTCAAGGCGGACCCGAGCGCGGAACCCAAGATCGGCGGGCAGATCCGCAAGGGGGTGCGCTGGAGCTTCGTCAACACCGTGGTGATGCGGCTCGGCAACTTCCTGACCGGAGTCGTGCTGGCCCGCGGGCTGCTCGGCCCGCGCGACTGGGGCCTCTACGCGATCGGCCTAGTCGCGCTGGCGGTGCTGCTGTCCGCGAACGAACTCGGGGTGAGCCTGGCGATCGTGCGCTGGGAAGAGGACCCGAAGCGCTTCGCTCCGACCGTGCTCACCCTCTCCACCGTCTTCAGCTGCCTGCTCTATCTCGTCCTGTTCGTCGCAGCCCCCGAATTCGCGCGGCTGCTCGGCGCCGCCGACGCGACGTCGATGCTGCGCGTGCTCGGCATCGCCGTCATCATCGACGGCATCGCCTGCGTGCCCGCGGGCGTGCTCACGCGCAACTTCGCCCAACGCCAGCGGATGTTCATCGACGCGGGCAACTTCGTGCTCAGCACCGGCCTGACGATCGGCCTCGCGGTGGCCGGGCTCGGCGCGATGAGCTTCGCCTGGGGCTCGATCGCGGGCAACCTGGTGGCGCTGGTCGGCTGCTCGATCGCGGCGCCCGGGTTCCTGAAGCCGGGCTGGGACCGGCAGCAGGCGCGCCGGCTGCTCGCGTTCGGCGTGCCGCTGGCCGGGGCGAGCCTGCTGGTGCTGGCCATGCTCAACGTGGACTCGATCGTCGTCGGCGCGACCCTCGGACCGATCCAGCTCGGCCTGTACCAGATCGCGTTCAACGTCTCCAGCTGGCCGGTGCGCAGCGTCTCCGAGATCGCCCGCCGGGTCTCGTTCGCCGGGTTCTCCCGCGTCGCGGGCTCTAAGAAGGCGCTGTCCGACAGCTTCGGCCGCGGCTTGGCCCTTCTCATGGCCGCTGCCGTCCCGGCCTGTGTACTGCTCGCCGTCATGCCCAAACCGCTGATCTACGCGCTCTACGGTGAGCGCTGGACCGCCGCGTCGGGCGCCCTTCGCTTCCTCGCCCTCCTCGGCCTTCTGCGCGTGGCGTTCGAGCTGGCCTACGACTGCCTTGTCGCGTCGGGACGCCGTAAGGCGCTGATCACAGTGCAGGGCTGGTGGCTGATCGCTCTCATCCCGACCTTGATTGTTACCGCGAAGGCCAGAGGCATCGCAGGGGTCGGTCTCGGCCACATCCTGGTGGCCGGCCCGCTGGTCGCTCCGCTGTTCTTGTGGGCGCTCTCCCGCGCCGGTATCTCGCCGCTGGTCATCGCGAAGGCCTGCGCCCGCCCGTTCCTCGGCGGAGCGCTGATGGTGGGCGTCGCCCTGGCGCTCGGCCAGCTCAACCTTCCCGAGATCGCCTACCTGTTCACGGCGGGAGCGGCGGCCTTCGCCGTGTACATTCCCGTCGTCTGGCCACTGCGGCACCTGGCCAAGGCCGGCCCGCGACCCGCCGCGCAGCAGGCCGCGCAACCAGAGGCCGAGGCCGACCGGGCCGAACACGCGGTGAGCGTTCCATAACCTCACGATCGACCGAAGCGATGAGAGGCACGTCATGATCCGGCGGACCGCCAAGCGGATTTTGCGGCGGCGATTCGGCTGGCTGCCGCTGTACGAGCTGCGCAACAAAGTGCTGCTCGCGCACACCGTGCCGGGGAACTGGCTGTTCGAGACCCGCGAAGTGCACCGGCTGCGAAAGCTCTTGCCGGACGTCGCGCCCTCACTGGTCACGACCGTCATCCCGACGTACAAGCGCGCTGACGCACTGCGCGCCGCCGTCGAATCCGCGCTCTCGCAGACCATCGCGGACAACCGCGTCATCATCGTGGACGACGGCGGCGGCCAGATTCCGCCGCTCCCCGAGGATCCACGCGTGGTCGCGGTGAGCCTGCGGCGCAATACGGCGGTCGCCGGCGTCGTGCGCAATGTCGGCGTCCGCCTCGCCTCGTCACCGTTCGTCGCTTTCCTCGACGACGACAACCTATGGGAGCCGGAACACCTCGCGACGGCACTGGCGGCCCTCGAAGCCAGGCCGAAGGACCGCTCATACCGCCTGGACGGGGTGTACACGGCCCTGCGCCGGGTCACCCCGGACGGTCGTGAGATGGACATCCTGTCCGTGCCCTACGACCGCAGACTGGCTCGAGAGAAGTCGTTCTTCGACACCAATGCGTTTGTCGCGCGCCGCAACCGCGCACTGCGCTTCAGCCGCCTGCGCCGCCACAAGGACGTCATGCCGCGCGAGGATTGGGTCTTGCTATACCGCTACGCGCGCCACCACCGCATTGCCCACATCCCGGTGCCCACCGTTCGCTATCTGGTGAATCCGAACACTTACTACACCGTCTGGGACCGAAGCCTTGACTGAATCCGCGCTGTGCGCCGTCCTGTTCGACTCCGGCGGCGTGCTGATGCAGCCGATCGGCGGCCGCTGGAATCCGCGCGCCGACTTCGAGCAGACCGTGCTCTCCCACGCCCCCGGAATAACGCCGCAGCAGTTCGCGGCCGCGATAGCCGTCGGCGACCGCTTCATGAGCGAGGCGCCGGGCACGCCCGACTTCGATTCGTATCACCGCGTCATCCTGGGCGAATTGGGCATCGACGCCAGTGATGCGCTGCTCGCCGAACTCACCCGTCCCGTCGAACCGACCGCATTTCTTGAGACGTTCCCCGACGTGCTTCCCACGTTGCAGGAGCTGCGCCGCCGTGGCGTGCGGATGGCCGTGGTCTCGGACGCGTGGCCGGAACTTCCCGAACTGCATTCGAGTCTCGGCATCAGCGATTTCTTCGAGGCGTACGCGATCTCGGCGGTGCTCGAATGCCGGAAGCCGGATCCGCGGATGTACCACCATGCGAGTTCGGCGCTCGGCTTGGAACCCGCGCAGTGCCTTTTCATCGACGACGATCCCGCGCTGGTCGAAGCCGCGATCGCACTCGGTTATGCGGGCCGGGCACTACGCCGCACGGATGGCGGCGAACCGTGCGACGTACCCTCCATCACGACGCTCGGCGAACTGCTCAGCCTCTTCGCGCACTGACTACCGGGCGCAATCTACGGGATCGCTCTCGGCGGCGCGGGAATCGCGCGGGCTTCGCTCGCCGGTCAGGAGGCGCGCCGCTCACGCCAGGCTGCGATCGCCTGCTCCGCGTCAACACTGGGGATGACGACGGACGGGCCGGCGTGGGGTCGGCGGCGGGCCTTCTCGGCGCGGGTGTTGTAGTCGGCCACCAGCTCGCGCAGTTCGCGCTCGCTGCGGGCCTTGGTGAGCCCTGAGATGAGGTCCTGGGCCTCGCGGCGCAGCGCGAGGGGCACCGGGAGCACGTACGGGCCTACTTCCTCGCGCTTGGCGAGTTCCTTGAGCCACCAGTCCTCGTCGTACGGGCCGGCGTCCGCGAGCGGCTTGCCCTGTCCCGGCAGATCGTCGAAGGAGCCGCGCGCGGCGGCTTCCCGGATCTGCTTGTCTACCAGCGTTTCGAAGCGTGAGTCGAAGCCACTCATTTCTCCATGGTCGCGAAGGACGCGGAGATAGGCAAGATCGGTCAGACGCCGGTACGCCGCCAGGTGCGCCACCACAGGCGCTCGCGCGCGTGGTGCGCCACCGCGGTGAGGATGAGGGGCTGAAGGTACGGCATCGCCTTCGGGCCGATCCGACGGCGCAGCGAGAGGCCGGCGAACTCGCGCAGACTCTCGTAGTGCGGCCAGCATTCGGCCGCGAAGGCCACCAGCTCGTCGACCGGAACCTGGGCGGTGCGGCCGCGGTCGTACGCGCGGGCGGCGCGCCAGAGCGCCTGGCGGGCGATCTTACGGTGCACGATGGCGCCGAGCCGCTCCCGCTCCGCGGCCGTGAGCTCGCTCGCGCGTTCCAGCACCGCGTCGTAGGCGGCCTTGCGCTGGCGCAGGTCGTCGAGCTGTCCCGAGAAGTCTGTCTTGGACATGCTCGCGCTGTGCACCCGGTAGTACGCCTGGTCGACGCCCTTGAGGTAGCCGACATCCGCGTGCGCGGCGAAACGCATCCACATCTCGATGTCGCCAGCATGCGGCAGGCGCGGATCGTAGCCGCCGAGCTTGCGCTGAAGGTCCGTCCGCACCATGACTTCGGGGGAGGTGATACAGCCGTGGCCGGCCTTGAAGCGCCGTTCGAGCCACCATCTGCCGGGCCAGACCGACCAGCCCCTGCCCTCGGTTCGCGCCGGGGGAAGGGGCTGGTCCGCCCGGAAGTGCAGCGGATGCCCATAGGCGAAGCCGACATTCGGGTTCGCGTCCAGGAGCGCCGCCGCGCGCACGAGAGCGCCCGGGGTGAGCCGGTCGTCGGCGGACAGCAGGACCGTGTAGTCGCCGTCCGCCCACTCCAGCAGGCCCTCGTTGTACGTGGCGAGGTGGCCCTTGTTGCGTTCGTGGACGAGGACCTCGACCCGCGAGTCCGACTTCGCTATGCGACGGGCCACCTCGGCCGAGTCGTCCGGCGAGGCGTCGTCGATGATCAATACTTTGACGTCGACGCCGTCCTGCTCGGTCAGCGCGCTGCCCACCGACTGCTCCAGGAAGTGCCCGTAGCGGTAACAGGGGATCACCACGCTGACCGAGCTCATGGGACGGACCTGCTTTCTATCGGTCGAAGGTGCTAGACGTCGGTCGGCGGGAGCGGGTCGGTACGCCGCCAGCTGTCACCCTCGGTGCTGAGCGCGACGACCTGCGGCACCTGGCCGTTCGGCGGGATCTTCGGCAGGTGGGCCGGAGCCGAACTGCCCGGGGTCGCCTCGCGGAACGTCCAGCTGACCGGCGCGATCGCCTTGCCGTCCAGCCCGTTCGCCGTCGCCACCGCCCGGTAGATCGCCCCCGGACGCAGCGGCGAGTCCGGCTTGAAGGAGGCCGTCAGCGTCGCAGGGTTGTACAACAGTGTACCGGTCACCGCGGTGCCCGCAGGCGATTCAGTCCCCTGTGTACCGACCGTGGTGACCACCTTGATCCGCAGGCTCTGCGGCGCGATCGGCTCCGCGAACGTCACCGTCGGCGGGTGCACCGCGTCCGAGACGCCCGTGGTGGAGGTGACGATGTCGTCCTTGTCCGGGCCGAGCGCGTCCACCGCCGGGGTGACCGAGCCGTTGGAAGTCGCCGCCGCGGTCGAGGCGCCGCCGCTGGAACCGCTCGGCGGGGTCGTGGTGAAGTTCACGTCCACCCAGTAGTTCGTCGCGTTGAAGCTGTTGCTCGGCACCTGAGTCGAGCCGGACTCGTACAGGTAGAGGCCGTTGCCAGCGCCGGTGACCGACTGGAGCGCGGTCAACGGGTAGGCCGTGATGGCCGAGGTGAAGTACGAACCGTTCGACGCGTAGTAGCCGACCGGGGCGTGGTAGGACGCGATGTACGGCGTGTTGGCCGTGATCGCGACCGGGGAGGAGAAGGTGAGCGTCTGCCAGCCCGAAGCACTTTCACCGGTGAAGGTGCCGCTGGCCAGCAGGGTGCCGGAGGCGGTCCACAGGCTGCCGGTGTGCGTGCCGGTGTTCTTCGTGCCCTTGTAGAAGCTCACCCCGGTGACGTAGCCGCCGACCGCCGACTGGAACCGCAGACCGAGCTCCACCGACTTGGCGTCGTTGGTGTTCGTGTTCGCCGGCGTCACGGCGCCGTTCCAGAAGGAGCACGGGCAGCTGAACGACGGCGGGGTGTTCGCGGTGGTGAAGGACCAGGTGTACGGGCTCGTCATCGCGTTGCCCCACAGGTCCGTGGCCGACAGGCTCGCCGTGTACGTCGTGTTCATCGCCAGCTGGCCGTTCGGGGTGAACGTCGCCGTGTGCCCGACCGGGTCGTAGGTCGCCGTGCCGGACTGGCTGACCCCGTTCGGGTCCTTGAGCGTGAACTTCAGCGTGCTGGCGTTGATGCCCTCGCTCAGCGAAGCGGTGATCGGCGAGTTGACCGGGACCGCGGTCGCGCCGGAGGCCGGCTGCGTCGAGGTGACGGTCGGCGGAGTGGTGCTGGTGACGTTGGACTGGAAGATCGCGTCCACGTAGTAGTTGGTGTTCTGGTAGCCGGTGTTCGGGAACGTGGTGCCGGAGCCGTACTTGTACACGCCGTTCAGCGAGGTGCTGTTCGACTGCAGGGCCGTGATCGGGCTCAGGCCCGCGCCCTGGTTGGTGAAGTAGCCGGCGTCGGCGGAGTAGTGCCCGGCGGGCGCGAGGTAGGAGACCACGTACGTGGTGTTCGCGCTGACCGGGATCGGTTGCGAGAAGGTGGCGGTCTGCCAGCCGGAGGCCGTCTCGTTGGAGAAGGTGACGCTGCCGAGCAGGGTGCCCGAAGAGGTCCACAGGCTGCCGACGTGCGTGCCGGTGTTGGTGGCGGCCTTGTAGAACCTGACCCCGGTCACCGCGCCGGACACGCTGGTCGCGAACTTGACGCCGAGGTTGACGGAAAGGCCGTCACCGCTGTCCGGCTTCGCGGGCGAAGCGGAGTTCGGGAAGATCGAGCACGGGCAGCTTTGCGGGCCGACCGTCACCGGGATGCTGACGGCGGCGCCGATGTTGTCGCTGTCGTCCTCGGCCCGCACCTGGATGGTGACGTTGCCAGTCTGCGTCGGGGTCCAGCTGTAGCTCCAGTTGCCGAGGCCGGTGGCCGGCAGCCAGGTGTTGCCGTTGTCCGTGGACACCTCGACCCGCGCCACCACGCCGCCGCCGCTGTCCGCGGCCGTGCCGCTGATGGTCACCGGGGACATCGCCGGAACGGTGACCCCGGAACTCGGCGTCGCCACGGTGACGGTCGGGCCGACCGTGTCAGTGGACTGGCTCGCCGCGACCAGGGTGGACTGGAGGGTGACCGGCTGCACGCCCATGTCGGCGAGCAGGTTCACGGTCGCCTGCTCCTGCACCGGGTCCTCGTTGGTCGCGAGGTCGAAGTGGGTCGTACCCAGGCCCCAGGCCCACTGCACGGTGCCGGAGCTGAATACCAGCGCGCCGGAGGGGTCGCGGTACTCGGTCAGGCTGTGTGTGGCGGTGCCGTTGCCGTAGGTGTTGCCGTAGTCCTTCAGCAGCGTGCCGTTGGTGAGGTTGACGGTCGTGGACGACATGTCGATCTCGCCTGACGGCCGCACCCCGTTCTGCACGTCGCTGTCCCACTCGTAACCGAGCGTTCCGGTCTGCATGGTGTAGGTCTGGCCCGGCTGCAGCGACGCGGCCTGCGTGTTACGCCACAGCCGGTCGGTGCTGTACGGGTAGCTGACCGTGATGGCCTCGGCGTTGTAGCCGTTGACGTCGAACAGCGTGCCGGTCAGCTGGTTCTGCGGCAGGTTGCCGCCGATGCCCGCGCCGGCCGGGTCCATCCAGGTGCCGGTCCACTGGCCGCTGGGGTCCGGGATGCCGTCCGGCTGGGGGAACTCCAGCTTCGTCATCTTGTAGGAGACCACGGTGCGGTTGGCCCCGCCGTCCACGGCGCTGGCCGTGAGCCGGGTCTTCCAGAAGACGTCGTTGCCGGCGAAGAAGGCGAGGTTGACCCCGGCGTGCTTCGCGGCGGTCACCGCGTCCCACTGGCCCTGGTTCCAGTACTCGTCATGCCCCGAGGACATGAAGACCTTGTGGTTGAGCAGCAGGCTGCCCTGCGTGGACACGTCGATGCCGCTCATGTAGCTCACGTCGTAGCCGTTGCGCTCCAGCCACTGCAGCATGGGGTACTCGGACCCGAAGATGCCGTTCGCGCCGGAGACGTTCAGCGGCCGGTTGTAGCTGACCGCGTAGGCGCGGCCGTCGGGCGCCGGGCCGTTGCCCTGGTACAGGTCGTCGCCGCCGTACATGTTGTACGCCTGCCACGTCTGGTCCGAGGTCTGCACGACGATGTCCGAGTGGCTGTTGGGGTTCATCACCACGAACGGGTAGGGCATGAAGCCCTGGCCGCCGCTCTGGTCCAGGTCGGCGAGGTACACGCCGGAGACCGCATCGGACGGCACGGTCCAGGTGGCGGTCACCGACCAGTTGCCGCAGTCGGTCAGGCCGGTGGACGAGTCGCGGTTGCACGTCGGCTGCGTGATCGCCGGGTAGACCGTGGTGGGCGAGGTGGGCATCAGCCGCGCCCCGTCCCCGCCGTACCAGCCGAGCCGGTAGATCTCGACGTTATAGGTCGTGGGGGAGCTGACCTTGAAGCTGATGGTCTGCCCTGGCTGCACGCTCTCGGTCGTGCTGAAGCCGGTGATGTCGCCGTACGCGCTGGGGGAGTACCACTGGCTCATCGGCGTGCCCGGCTGTGAGTTCTCGCAGACGATCGGGTTGGAGCCGGAGCCGCAGGGGTCGGTGGCCTGCGCCACGATGGCGGGGCCCGCCAGCGCGGCGAGAACGCCGAGAATGACCGCCGGGATCAGAATTCTGTTTCTGGCCCTTGCGCGGCGGTACTTTTCGAAGAATACTGATAATAGCTTAACGTGCATCGCCCACCCCGGGCCTAGAAAAGATGAATGGAAGGTCCTCGCTACACACATGCAGTGCTAAAGATAGCGACGGGCTTCGATATTTACAGGAGAACGTGGCCATTGTTGCGAGACCTTCATCTGGTGCTGGGGTTTCGTCACCGTAGGTGTTCGAACGGTGCTCTGATTGATCGCGTTGGGTAGCGGCGGCTAGGTGGCCGGGATCACGGCCTGACCATTACGGAAGGCGTTGTCCGACCACACGTTTCCGGAGCCCGTGGCGTTCCAATGCGCGATGGCGCCGTAGAAGCCGCACTCCGGCCAGTACTCATCGGAGAAAACGTTGCCGGAGACCACGACCCGCGCGGCACCCGGCCCGCCGCCGTAGAGCGCGTACGCGCCGCCGGCGATCCAGTTGTTCTTGACCGTGACGTCGGTGATCAGCCCGGTGTTCGGGAACAGGCCGATGGCGGCCGAGGCTCCGTGGGTCGCGTCGATCGGGTTCAGCAGCGTGTTGTGCTCGATGCGCAAGCCCCCGGTATCCCCGCCGTCGCTGATCACGGCGTCGGTGTGCTGGTAATAGCCGCTGTGGTTGATGAACGGCACCAGGTCGTGCACGTAGTTGTCGTGAATGTAGCCGTGGCCGGTCGATACCGTGTTCCCGAAAACGGACATGTTGCTCCAGCCGACTTCCACGGAACCGTCGCTCATGTTCGACAGCGCGTAGTCTTCGCCGCCATTGTCAGGGCCCTTCCCGGGAACGCCGGTGATGAAGGTGTGCAGAATTCGCAGGCCGGTGTGGCCGGGGCGCAGGTTCACCCCCCACCAGTTAGTGGAGGTGATCTTGCTGTCGACGATCGTGACGTTGTCCGCGTAGATGTCCAGCGAACCGGTCAGATTCCAGCCGCTGATCGTGGTTCCGTTGTCCCGAATGGAGATGTTCCCGGAATGCGCGGAAAACGAGGCGGTACGCGGACCGGTGCTGGCCGCGTCCGGGTATCCGCAGGCGGCGGGGCTGGTACAGCTTGGCGCGGCGTTCCCGGCGGGCGAAGCGGTGCCGGAGGCCTTGGGGAATGAGCGCGGCGACGGGGAGCGCAACGCGCCCGTGCCGGACGGGGCCGGGATCTGGCTCGACGAGAGCGGGGCCGTCGTCGGCGTCGAGGCCGCGGTGGGCGTGCTGCCGCCGCCGGAGCCAAGAGTGGTGGCCAGCGCCCCGGCCGTGCCGAGCACGGCGCCCGCGACCACGAGGATCACGATGCGCCGACGCCCCAACCGCGGCCTGTGCGAACTCACCACGACGTCACCTCAGCCGATCCTTTCAGCCCAGCGCCGCGGTGAACGCTTCGGCCACGCGTTCCTGCTGCGCGGCGGTCAGGTGCGGGTGCAGCGGGAGCGAGACGATGCGCGCGGCGGCGGCCTCCGCGTTCGGGAAGCTGCCCGCCGGATAACCCAGGTGGGAAAAGGCCGGGGTCTGGTGCAGGGCGGCCGGGTAGTGCACGCCGGCGCCGATGCCCTGAGCGTTGAGGTTCGCGACGAGCGCGTCGCGACGGTCACGATCGCCGTCGAAAGCGTCGATGCGTACGACGTAGAGGTGCCAGACGTGTTCGTTGTCTGCCAAGGTCGCGGGAAGGGCGATCCCGGGCACCTCCGCGAGCAGTTCGGCGTACCGCGCGGCGGCAGCGCGGCGGGCGGCGTTCCAGGCCGGCAGCCGGCGCAGCTTCGAACGCAGCACCGTGGCCTGCAGCGCGTCGAGCCTGCTGTTGAAGCCGACCAGGTCGTGGCTGTACTTGGTCAGGCCGCCGTGGTTCGCGATGGCGCGGACGGTTTTGGCCATATCGGCGTCGTCGGTCACCACGGCGCCGCCGTCGCCGTACGCGCCGAGGTTCTTGCCGGGGTAGAAGCTGGTCGCGGCGATCGCCCCGGGGCCCGAACCGGCGCCCCGGCCGTTGCGGGTCGCGCCCTGGCACTGGGCGGCGTCCTCGATCACGCGCACGTTGCTGCCGGCCAGTTTCTCGGTCAATTCCTCGACCGGAGCGTGCTGGCCGTAGAGGTGCACCGGGAGTACCGCAGTCGTGCGTGGGCCGATCGCGGCGAGTGCGGCCTGCACGTCGATCAGGTAGCTGTCCGGGTCGCAGTCCACGAGCACCGGCACCGCGCCGAGGCGCGCCACCGCGCCGGCGCTCGCGATGAAGGTGTTCGCGGGCAGCACAACCTCGTCGTCCCGCCGCACCCCGGCCGCGCGCAGCGCCAGCTCGACCGCGTCGGTGCCGTTGGCCACGCCGACGCAGTGCCGCACGCCGCTGAACGCCGCGAACTCCTCCTCGAAGGCCGCCACCTCGGGCCCGCCGATGAAGCCCGTGGTGGCCAGCACCTTCTGGAAGCCCGCCGCGACCTCGTCGGCGATCTCGGCGTGCGCCGATTTGAGATCCACCAACGGGATCGGGTCTGCCTGCGTCATGCGCCTAAGCCAGCCTTTCGCTGCTACTGAACGTCACTGCGTTTCTATGTCACGAAGCTTGCGGGCCGGGTTGCCGACCCAGACCTGTCCGTCGGGAATGTCCTGCAGCACGACCGAACCCATGCCGACCTGTGACCACGCGCCGATCTTGACCTGTTCGCGGATCAGCGCGCCGGAACCGAGATACGCCCCGCGCTGCACGCGCACGCCGCCGCCGAACCGCACTCCCGAAGCGATCGTCGCGAAGTCGTCGACCGTCACGTCGTGCGTGAGGACGGCGTGCGGCATCACCGCGACGTGCGCGCTGACAGTCGCCGCGGCGGTCAACACCGCTTGAGCGAGCAGCACGCTGCCGGGGCCGATGACCGAATCCGCGGAGAGGTCGGCGGAGGGATGCACGATGGTCGCGTAGCGCTCGGCAGGCAGATCGAGCCGTTCGACGATGCGGGCACGGGTGAAGTAGTTGCGGGGATTGCCGACGCACACGACGACGTGCGCGTTCGGCAGCGAGTGCACCAGATCCGTACCGCCGATCACCGGCAGCCCGTCGACCCGCCGCCCGTGCAGCAGCGGGTCGTCGTCCAGGAAGCCGTGCAGCCGCCAGGTCGGCCGCACGGCGTTGATCGCGGCGACGGCCTGCGCGGTCTCCCGGGCGAAGCCGCCGGCGCCGACGATCAACAGTTCGCTGGTGGTGGTCATCGCGCCGATCCCTACGCCGCGTCGTCCGCGGGCTTGCGCAGCACGTCGACGACGTGTTCCTGCTGGGCCTCGGTGAGCGCGTGGAAGAGCGGCAGGATCAGCGAGTCGCGGGTCAGCCGCTCGGTGTTCGGCAGCGGGACGTGATCAGTGCCCTCATACGCCGGCTCCAAGTGCGAGGCCATGATCCCGCGCCGCGCCGAGACTCCGGCGGCGGCGAGCCGGTGCAGCGTGGCGTCGCGGCCGCCGCCCGGGAACTGCGCCGGGTC
>NZ_DASRBQ010000167.1:0-32924 GCF_035653575.1 Actinocrinis sp. | reverse complement strand
CGTCGCGCGGAGCGTGCGGGCGAGCCGGCTGACGAGCACCCGGCCGACCAGATTGGCCGCATAGAGGCCGCTCACCAGGCCGGCCGCGGTGTCTTGGGCGATGCCCACGTCGTCGTGCAGATAGCTGGCGGCCCAGAAGTTGAGGGTGAATTCGAGGCCGACGATCGCGAAGATCGTAGTGAGGGTGCGCCGGTGGGAGTGCGTTACTTCGCCTACATCGGCGTTCTCAGCGGTCTTAGTCTCAGCGGTCTCGGCTCCGGTGGTGTCAGGGGTTTGCAGGCCGGCCGGATCCGGCAGGCGCGTCACGGCCACGCCGATCGCCGCCGCGGTGACGAGGACGCAGGCGATCACGAAGGAGAACCGCCAGCTGAGTGCCGTTGCGGCGCAGGCACTGATCACAGCCGGCGTGACGATTCCCGCCAAGCTCACCGCTACTTCGCCCTCGGTCATCGCCACGGCGCGGTCGCGGTGGTGCAGATCCGCGAGCAGCGCCCAGAGCCTGATGAGCGCCGCGGTGGCCAGGGCGCTGATCAACAGGGCGGCTGCGGCGGTCAACGGCAGCACCCGGCCGTAGCCGAGCAGCAGGCTGGCGACCGCGGCACCGCTCAGGCCGCCGACGATCGTGCGCCGTCGCGACGCGTTCGAGTGGATGGCCTGAATGCCGGCCATCATGCCGCCGATGGAGTAGGCGACCTGATGCAGCGCACCGACAAGGTAGGAAGTGTGCTCGGTCTGGCGAAGATACGGCAGGGCCGGACCGAGCGCCGCGTTGAGGATGCCGAAGGCGAACAGAGCGGCAAACGCCACCCACGTCGCGGTGTCGCGGTGGTAGGTCGACTCGCGCGTGACCGTAGCGGCTCCGTTCCGGCGCCGGCTCATAGCGCCCTGTTCGTTTCACCGCGCACGGGACGGCATGCCTGAGGGGTCAAGACAGGATCTCGATGTATCCGTCGGTTCCGTGCACGCGGATCCGCTGCCCATCCCGGATCAGCCGCGTAGCCTGCTCGACGCTCACGACGGCCGGCAAGCCGTACTCCCGGGCGATCACCGCACCGTGGGTCATCAGGCCGCCAACCTCCGTGACCAGGCCCGCGATGCCGACGAACAGCGGCGACCAGCTGGGGTCCGTGAACGTGGTGACCAGGATGTCGCCCGCTTCGAGGTCGGCCCATGCCATGTCGAGGATGACACGCGCCCTGCCCTCGACGGTCCCGGCGGAAACCGGCAAGCCGACCAGGGCACCGGCTGGCACGTCGTCGCGCCGGTACGCCCCGGTGACCGCCTCGCCCTCCGAGGTGAGCACTCGTGGCGGAGTGAGCGCGTGATAGGAGCGGAAGGTCTCCTTGCGTTGTTCGATGAGCTGATCATCCGCCTGATTCGTGCGCGCGACGTCGTGGAGCTCCTGGAACGTGAGATAGAAGATGTCCTCCGGCTCGCGAATCGCGTTGGCCCGTACAAGGCGCTCGGCCTCCCGCAGCAAGGCCTGCTTGTAGACGAAGTAGCGGCTGATGATGGCGTACTTCGGGTACTCCCGGTACCCGATGAAGGCCCGGACCTGGTCGATCATCCGCTTGGTCTCGTCGGCCTTGCGCTCCCCGTCCGGCAGGGCCCGCAGGCGCGCGAGCACGTCTTGTTCCTTTTCCCGCGCCTTCAGCAGTCCCTGCTCGAAGCGCCGCTTTGCGGCTCCCGGCTCGAAGTTCCTGACGTTGTCGAGGATCGCGGGCACGAGCGTGGTGGGGCGCTCGCGCCAACGCGGCCTGGTGATGTCGATCTCCCCGGCGCAGCGCATACCGTACCGGTCGAGGTAGGCCGCGATGGCGTCGCGCGCCTCGGTTCCGCCGGGGAGCTTCGGCAGCTCGTCGAGAAAATCTTCGTCCTCGACGTCCTGCAGGAACGCGACCACCTCCGGCAGCGGACGGATCACGTCGGCGACGTCGAGCAGCGCCAGTCCCATCTCCGAGGTCACGTTCCCGGGAGCGGACAGGGTGAGCGTGTCAGCCGCGTTCTTCTCGCCCAGCCACTCCTGCAGGTTGTCGTTGAGCCACCACGTGGCCTCCATTCCCGCCATGATCGCCCGGAAGCTCAGCGGATCGGTGAGGATGCGCTTGTGCTCCTCGAAGACTTCCAGCAGGAAGTCGAACAGCGCCGGACCGCTCTTCGCCGGGATCTCGCGCTTCAAGGCGGCGAGGAACGCCTCGCTGCGCTCGATCAGCTCGCTGACGATGGCCGGATCTGCCTCGGCAGGCAGCGATGTGCCGCCGGTCGGCGGACCGCCGGCGCCGGGACCTGGGTCCGGGAGGGAGGGAACGAAATCGCCGCGCTCGAGGACGGTCTCCAGGGCGTCGCGCATCAGCGGGTCGCCTCTTCCCATCAGCTCCAGCAGCCCGGCGCGGCTGGCGGGCGCGGCCAGGCGGGGGGTGACGTCGACGAACAGCCTCCCGCCGGCCTCGGGCATCGGCACCAGGGCCGTCAGCTGCCACGCGGAGATCCCCAGCGGCCTCATCGGGTCGGTCATCATCTGCCCGTGACCGACCGAGACGTAGACGTGATTCTCCTGGTCACTGCTTTCGGGGATGGGGAAGAGCGTCGTGATCGGCCGGCTCTGAACGATCTGGAAGCCGCCGTCGACCAGGCACCATTCGATGTCCTGCGGCCGGCCGAACCGCGCTTCGATCCGCCGACCGAGCTGCACGAGCTCCACGACCTGATCATCCGTCAGCGCAGGCTGCTCCCGCTGCTGCGCGTCGACCGCCACTGTGTGCGTGCCGCCGGTCGGCAGGGCGCGAACAGCGCGCTCTTTGACAGCGATCGTCTTGGCGATCACTTCACCGTCGCGCACCTTGAAGACGTCCGGATTCACCAGGCCGGAGACCAGCGCCTCGCCGAGTCCGAAGCCGGCGTCCACGGTGGCGACCCTGCGGTTGCCGGTGACGGGATCGGCCGTGAACAGGATGCCCGCAGCCTGCGGGAAGACCATCTGCTGAACGACCACGGCCATGTGGACGGCGCGGTGGTCGATCCCATTGCGTTGGCGATAAGTCACGGCCCGCTCGGTGAACAGTGAGGCCCAGCACCGGCTGACGTGCCGCAGGATCGCCGCCGCCCCGACGACGTTGAGGTACGTGTCCTGCTGCCCGGCAAAGGAGGCTGTCGGCAAGTCCTCTGCTGTCGCGCTCGATCGCACGGCGCAGGCCGTTTGTTCGCCGAGCCGCGCGACCGCATCGGTGATCGCGTCCGCGAGATCGCCCGGAATGGCGATCGCCTCAATGGTCTGGCGAACCTGCGCGCTGAGCATGCGGATCGACTCCGCGTCGTCCGAGTTCAGCCGCGAAAGCTGATCGAGCAAACCGTCGATCGACGGGGCCTGCGCCATCACCAGGCGGAAGGCGTCCGTCGTCACACAAAAGCCGCCCGGCACGCGGACGCCCTCGATCCGCGACAACGCCCCCAGATGCGCGCCCTTGCCGCCGACGAGCGCGCCCCGCGTCTCATCGACCTCTCGAAGATCCAACACGTACTGCTCGACCACTGCGATTTCCCCGTCCGCCGATGACAACACACGCACATCGCACACCCATTACCCCAAGTGGCGGCGTTGCCCGACGATTCTGCGCCCTGGCCGGGGCCTTGCCGCAAGCCCCCCGGTGCGGTATAAGTTGGGAGTGGCAAGGAGAGTGCTCCTTGCCTTTGTTTTTGCCGCCGGACGGACTCCCGCTCGAATGAGGGTTCTTCACCAGTCGGCGCAAGGAGTTGAGTCGAGTGGTCAGGCGGCGCTTCTGCTGCGACGGGCGGGCGTGCGTCCAGTGCGTTTGGTGGTGCCCTCCGCGTGCTCGCGGACTTGGGCGAGGTCGGCCGCGGCCTGGGCGAGCAGTGCCTCGACGGTCAGGCCGGCGGCGCGTGCGTCGCCGTCGCGGATCGCGTCGAGCAGGGCGCGGTGCGAGGGCATCGGATCCGAGCCGTGCCGGCTGTGATGCACGAACCGGTCGCGCACCTGGAGCCCGGCGGCGAGGATGACCTCCATGCGGCTGAGCACCTCGTTGTGCGCGGCGTTGAGCAGCGCGCGGTGGAAGCGCAGGTCGGCGTCGACCATCGCGTCGGGCGTGTGCACCGCCGCGGCCATCGCGGCCAGGGCCGCATCCAGCTCGGCCAGATCGTCCTCGGTGCGGCGCTCGGCGGCGAGGCGGGCGGCCGCGGGTTCGACGATGCCGCGCACCTCCGCCAGGTTCTCCAGGAACACGAAATTGGGCGCCTCGCGGCCCTGCCAGCGCAGCACGTCCGCGTCGAGCAGGTTCCACGCCTCGCGCGGCCGGATCACCGTGCCCCGCTTCTGCCGGCTCTCCACCAGGCCCTTCGCGGCCAGCACCTTGAGCGCCTCGCGCACGACCGTCTTGCTGACGTCGAACTCGCGCTCAAGCTGCTCGGAGAACACCGGTGCGCCCTCGGGGTACACGCCGCCGACGATGCGTTCGCCGAGCTGCTCGACGACCTGACCGTGAAGCCCGCGGCCCTGGTAGCTGCTCATCAGATCCTTACCGCTCCGTTCGCCTGACTCGGGCAAGTGCTCGAGCTTGGACTTCCCACGCGCGCTTGCACCCCGCGTGCCGCCGGCTAGGCGGAGGCCTTCGCGACGCTCCAGCCGCCGTCCACCACCAGGCTCGCGCCGTTGACGAACGACGCGTCCGCGGAGGCGAGGAACGCAATCGCCGCGGCGACCTCGTCGGGGCGGCCGAGCCGTCCGGCCGGAGTCGCGCTGATGCTCAGCGCCCGGCCGGCCTCGTCGATGTCATCCCACGCCGGAGTCAGGATAGGTCCCGGAAGCAGGGCGTTCACCCGTACCTCGGGGGCGTATTCGACCGACAGCTGGCGTGCCAGCGACACCAGCGCGCCCTTCGCCGCCGCGTAGGCGGGGTGGTCCGGCAGGCCGAAGTTCGCGTGCACGGACGAGGTGAACACGGCGTTGCCCCTGACCTCCTGCAACATCGGCAGGAAGGCGCGCATGCCGTGGTACGCGCCGGTCAGCGCCACGTCGAGCTGGCGGTGCCAGTCGGCGAGTTCGAGATCGAGCAGCTTGGCCGACTTGAAGTAGTACGCGTTGTGGTTGAGCACGTCGAGGCGGCCGTAGTGCTCGCGGACGCGGTCGCGCACGGCTGCCCAGTCGGCGCCGCTGGACGTGTCGCAATGGATGTACTCGGCGTCGCCGCCGTCCGAGGTGATCGACTTGGCGATCTGCCGGCCGGGCTCGTCGGCGATGTCCGCCAGGACGACCGATGCGCCCTCGGCCGCGAACCGGCGGGCCGTGGCCGCGCCGATTCCGGAGGAAGCCCCGGTCACCAGGGCGGTGCGGCCCTCGAAACGGCGTGTCTGCACGGCAGTCCCTTCGGATTAATTATGACAAGTTTTGCAGTTCACGGGTCGCGCTGGCAACCGCGGCCGGATCTTCGCTCGGGTCGGCGGCGGCCGTTGACGGCTCCAGTTTAATTCGTTAATAATGCGGAAATCCGCGCGGGCCGGGAAGCCCTCACCACAGGCAGGAGTACGCAGGATGCTGATACCCTTGCGATCGCTACGCGCCGCGCCGGCCGGTGCGCCGCCCAGATGGAGACGTCGGGGGAGGGGCCCGGCAGGCGTCGCGCTGGTCGCCTCGGCGGCGCTGCTCGGCGTGGCCGGGCCGACCTCGGCCGCCTCCGCCACAGCCGCTCACGACACAGGCGCTCACGACACCGCTGCGCCCGGCGCCGCCATGTCTCGCGCCGCGCTTACCGGCGCGAACACCACGCCGCCGATCAACGACCTGGCGAAGACTCCGTATCAGGGTTGGAACACCTACTACGGCCTCGGCTCGAGCTTCGACGAGGCCACCATCAAGGCCGAGGCCGACGCCCTCGTCAGCCAGGGCCTGGCGGCAGCGGGCTACGACTACGTCTGGATCGATGGCGGCTGGTGGAGCGGCACCCGCGACGCCGCCGGCAACATCACCGTCAGCTCGACGCAGTGGCCGGACGGAATGGAGGCCGTCGCCGATTACATCCACGCCAAGGGCCTGAAGGCGGGCATCTACACCGACTCCGGCCGCAACGGGTGCGGCGGCCCGAACCAGGGCAGCTACGGCCGCTACCAGCAGGACGTGAACACCTTCGCCGGGTGGGGGTACGACGCGGTCAAGGTCGACTTCTGCGGCGGCGAACAGCAGGGCCTCGACCCGGCCACCGCCTACGGGCAGTTCCGCGACGCGCTGCTGAACAACAGCAGCCACCGGCCGATGCTGTTCAACATCTGCAACCCGTTCATCCCCGAGACCGGGGCCGCGCCCGGCCGCTCGGCGTACGACTCGTACAAGTTCGGCCCGAGCACCGGCAACTCCTGGCGCACCGACACCGACATCGGCTTCCCGAACAACGTTCAGTACTCTGACATGCTGCGCAACCTGGACGCGGACGCGGCCCACCCCGAGGCCGCCGGTCCCGGACACTGGAACGACCCCGACTACCTGGCCCCCGGCCTCGGCTTCTCCGGCGACGAGTTCCGGGCCCAGTTCTCCATGTGGTCGATGGTCGCCGCACCGCTGATCATCGGCAGCGACGTGCGCACGCTGTCCGCCGCCAGCCTCAGCGCGCTGACCAACCGCGAAGTGCTCGCCGTGGACCAGGACCCGCTCGGCGTCCAGGGCACCGCGATCTGGACCTCGGCGGCCGGAGACGCGCAGGTGTGGACCAAGCCGCTCTCCGGCGGCGACTATGCCGTCGCGCTGTTCAACCGCCGTGCCGCGCCCCAGCAGATCTCAACGACCGCTCGGCAGGTAGGCCTGCCGACGGCCGGTGCGTACGCGCTGCGCGACCTGTGGCAGCACTCGACGACGGAGACCGCCGGCGCGATCTCCGCGACCGTGCCGGGCCACGGCGTGGTGCTGTTGCGCGTCTCGCGCGCCACCGCCATCGGCGAGACGCAGCCCTCGACGACGCTTTCCCCGGCCGGCATCACGCCGACCGCCAAGGCGCGACTGCCGCTGGCGGCCCCGGGCGACAGCTTCCCGGTGACCGCTGCCTTCACCGACAACGGCCGCAGCCCCATCGTCGACGTCAAGCTGGCGCTGAACCTTCCGGCCGGCTGGACCGCGACCAGCGGCAAGCCGACGAATGCGAGTCGGCTCGGTACCGGGCAGTCGCTGTCCGGAGCGTGGCAGGTCACCGTCCCTAAGGGCACCATGCCCGGACCGGATCAGCTCACTGCGACCGCTTCATACAGCTGGTACAGCGACAGCGGTATCAAGGCTCTGAGCGCGAGTGGTGCCGGTACCGTGCAGGTCCCGCCAGCGCCGCCCTCCGGCGCCGTGCCGCTGAGCCACCACGCGTGGCTCGACGCGGCCAGCGGCTACCTCGTGCCGCGCGTCGACCGTGACGACGCGGGCGGCGGACCGCTGGTGATGCACGGCGTGACCTACCCAACCGGCGTCGGAACCGCCTCGCCCTCCACGATCGACTACTACACCGGCGGCAACTGCACCACGCTGACCGCGACCGTGGGCATCGACGACTCGGCGAACTTCGATCCGAGCGGCGGCACGGCCACCTTCCAGATCTACGGCGACGGCGTGAAGCTCTACGACAGCGGCCTGGTCACCCGCGCCGCCACCCGCGAAGTCTCGGTGAATCTGGGCTCTGCGAAGGTTCTCAGCCTGGTGGTCGGAGACGGCGGCGACGGCGGCTACAACGACCGCGCCGACTGGGGCGGCCTGCAGATCACCTGCGGCGCGCCGGTCGCGACCGTGCCGAGCGGACCGTGGCCGCACTTCGCCGCGCCGTCCACGCTCAGCGCCACCGCGACCAGCGCGAACAACGGCTACCCGGCCTCCAACGCGGTCGACGGCGACGTGACCACGCTGTGGCACTCGCGGTTCAGCCCGGTGCACGACCCGCTGCCGATCGCGCTCATCGTCGACCTCGGCTCGGTGCAGACCGTCACGGGCCTGACCTACCAGCCGCGACTCGACGGCGACATCACCGGCACGATCACCGGCTACACGGTCGAGGTCAGCACCGATGGGGTCACGTTCACCGCCGCCGCGCCGGCCGGCACCTGGCCCCAGGACGCGCTGCTCAAGTCGGTGCAGATCGCTCCGACGCAGGCGCGTTACGTGCGGCTGACCGCGACGGCCGGTGCCAACGGCTACGCCTCGGCGGCCGAGGTCTCGGTCGCGACGCTCCCGGCGGCCTAGCGGATCCGCGGGTGAAACGGTGAGCGACGGCGCGCGGCTGCGATGGAGGCCGGAACTGGGCGGGAAAATCAGCAGCCTGCGTTTCGGCGCGGCCGGCCGCGAGTGGCTGGCCGCGCCGGTCCGGCCGCTCACGGCCCCGGATCCCGGCCAGGACTGGGCAGAGCTGGACTGCTCCGGCTGGGACGAGTGCTTCCCTAACCTCGGCGCGGCGCTGGACCGCGGATTGCAGGATCACGGCGACGTCTGGCGGCTGCCGTGGCTGACGCAGGCTCCTGACTCGCTGGCCGGAGCGGTCGAGCCGGAAGGGCGCGGATACCGCTTCGAGCGCGAGATCACGGCGACGGGCGGCCCACATCAAAACAGCGCGCTGCGAATCGTCTACCGGCTGGAGAACCTCGGCGACGAGTTTCTCGCCTGGACTTGGGCACAGCACATGCTCCTTGCGGCGCACGAACGAATGCGCATCGTGAGTTCGTCACCGATGCGGCTACGCATCGACAGCGCATACCGCGGCGGCGAGCCGGACGACTCAGCGTTCGACGACCTGATCGGCACGGCGGGCGCGGAACCGGTCGCCGAGATCTCGCTCGGTGACACGGCCGGGCGAGCGGCCAAGTTGTGGCTGGAGCCACCGCTGCCGGAGGTCGTGGCGGTCGTCGACGACGGCGCAGGCGAGTGGCTGGCCTGGAAGGTCGCGGACTCGACCTGCCCGCATCTCGGGCTGTGGGTCAACCTCGGCGGCTGGGGCGACCCTCCGCTGCGGCACGTCGCGATCGAGCCCGCGTTCGGCGTGCACGACGACCCCGCCGACGCATACGCCGAGCTCGAACCGCTCGCTCCCGGCGCACGCACGGCCTGGCGCGTAATCATCCAAGCCGGAATCGGCCAGGAGTACGAATTATTTATGAATAAATCTTGACTGCTCGGCCGCCGCGTCCGACACTCGTCGGGACGGGGCGCGTCGACACCTTCCCCACCTCCACCGGCACCCCACCTCAGAAATCGGAGTCACCACAGTGCGGACAAGGACGTTCGTGGGCATGGGCGCGGCGGGCATCGCCGCCTCGCTCGCGCTGGCCGGCTGCTCCAACGGCAAGGCCGCGACCGGCGGCACCGCAGGCGCCGCCGCCCCGAAGAGCGGCCAGATCACCATCGCCTACCTGCAGAAGCAGGGCGACCAGCAGTACTTCATCGACGAGGCCAACGGCGCCAAGGCCGAGGCGGCCAAGCTCGGCAACGTCAAGATCGTCACCGTGAACCTGGGCACCGACTCGAACCAGGCGATCAGCGCGATGAGCACCGAGGTCGGCCAGCAGGTCGACGGCATCGCCATCGTGGTGCCGGACCAGAAGATCGGCCCGCAGGTCATCGACTCGGCCGGGGCGATCCCGCTGGTGGCCAGCGACGACCCGATCAGCAACGGCTCCGGGCAGCCCGCGCCGTTCGTCGGCTTCGACTCGGTGCAGATGGGCACCTCGGTCGGCACTGAGGCCGGCAAGCTGTTCAAGCAGTACGGCTGGTCGGCCGCCGACACCAAGATCCTGGCCGCCTACCAGCAGGACCTGTCCGACTGCCAGCAGCGCGAGCAGGGCGAGGAGGCCGGCTTCGCCGCTGCCGCCGGCGCCAGCCCGCAGATCGTGAAGATCGGCACGGACAACTCGGTGGTCGACGCGCAGAACAAGACCGGCGCCGCGATCACCGCCAACCCGGGCGTCAAGCACTGGGTGGTCTGGGGCTGCAACGACGAGAGCGAGACCGGCGCGGTGACCGCGCTGCAGAACAGCGGCGTGGCCCCGGCGAACATCGACGGCGTCGGCCTCGGCGCGTACCTGACCTGCAAGGACTGGGTCGCCAAGAAGGACTCGGGCAACAAGGCGGCGCTGTTCATCGACGGGCGCGCGGTCGGCGCCACCGCGGTGGACGTGCTGGTCGGCAAGATCCGCGACGGCAAGGCGCTGCCCGCCAAGTCGATCGCCAAGACCACCATGGTCGACGCGACCAACTTCGTGCAGGCGGGCGTGCAGTGCAGCTAGCGGACCAGCGCTCCGACGGACAGCCGGCGGCCGCCTCCCGGCTGCGGGCCGAGGGGATCGGCAAATCCTTCGGCCCGGTGCGGGCGCTGGCCGAGGTGAGCCTGGACGTGCGCGCCGGCGAGGTGCTCGCGCTGATGGGCGAGAACGGCGCCGGCAAGTCCACGCTGCTGCGGGTCCTGTCCGGCGAGCACGCTCCGGACACCGGCCGGCTGCTGCTCGACGGCGAACCGGTCGCCTTCGGCTCGCCGATCGCCGCGCACAAGGCGGGACTGCGGGTCGTCCAGCAGGAACCTGAGATCGTCCCGCACGTGTCCGTCGCAGAGAACGTATACCTCGGCGCGCTGCCGAAGCGGGGCCGCATCGTCGACAAGCGCGCACTGATCGACCAGGTGCGCGCGGACATCGACCGGTACGGCTTCGCCAGCATGCTCGATCCGCGCACGCCGGGCTCGGCGCTGTCCGCGGCCCAGCGGCAGCTGGTCGAGATCCTGCGCGCATTGACCGGCGACGTGCGGGTGATCGCCTTCGACGAGCCGACCTCCTCGCTCTCGGACCACGAAGTCGACGCGCTGTTCGGCCTGATCCGGCGGCTGCGCGACGAGGGAGTGGCAGTCGTGTACGTCTCGCACCGGATGCCGGAGATCTTCGCCATCGCCGACCGCGTGGCCGTCCTGCGCGACGGCCGCTACGTCGGCGACCGGCGGGTCTGCGAGACCCGGGAGGCCGAACTGGTGCGGATGATGGTCGGCCGCGACCTGGCCGACATGTTCACCCGCGACCCGCGCGAGCCGGGCGAGGTGGTGCTCTCGGTGCACGGCGTGACCACCGACGACGTACGCGACGTGAGCCTCGAGGTACGCGCCGGCGAAGTGGTCGGGCTCGGCGGACTGGTCGGTGCGGGCCGGTCCGAGTTGGCGCTCGCCCTCGTCGGCGCGGTACCGATCCACGCGGGCACGGTCGAGGTCGCCGGCAAGCCGCTGCGGCTGCGCGGCCCCGGCGACGCACTGCGCGCCGGCATCGGGTTCGCACCCGAGGAACGCAAGGCGCAGGCGCTGCTGCTGCACCGCTCGATCCGCGACAACGTCTCGCTGGCGATCCTGCGGCGCATCTCCCGGCTGCACGTGGTCAAGCGCGGCACCGAACGCGAGGTGGCACGCACGTACGTCAAACGGCTGTCGGTGCGCGCCTCCTCGATCGAGCAAGAGGTCGGCACACTGTCCGGCGGCAACCAGCAGAAAACCGTGCTGGCGCGCTGGCTGGCCCGCCGTCCCAGGGTGCTGATCCTGGACGAGCCGACCCGCGGCGTCGACGTGGGCGCCAAGGCGGAGATCTACTCCATCGTCAACGACCTCGCCGCCGAGGGGATGGCCCTGCTGGTCATCTCCTCCGAGCTGCCCGAACTGCTCGGCCTCTGCGACCGGATCGTGGTCATGCAGGGCGGCCGGGTGACCGGCCGGCTGCCGCGGTCCGAGGCCACCGAAGAACGGGTCCTGGCCCTGGCCATGGCCGAAGACCTGACCCCTGCTACCGGAGCCGACCGATGACACAGACCGAGAGCCCGGCCGCCGCGACCCGGCCCGAACCGGGCGGCCGACCCGGCGCGCTGCGCCGCGCCCTCGACGTGGTGGGCGTGCAGAACCTGAGCCTGATCGTCGCGCTGGCCGTGCTGTGCGCGGTGATCGGCTCGCAGAACTCGAACTTCTTCCTGATCGAGAACGTCAAGACCATCGGCACCACGGTGGCCATCGTCGGCATCCTGGCCGTCGTGCAGACCGTGGTCATGCTGCTCGGCGGCCTCGACATCTCGGTCGGCTCGGCGGCGGGGCTGACCTCCGTCGTCTCCGCGATGGTGTTCACCAGCGCATCCAGCGCCGCATTCGGCATCCTGGTCGGGCTGGCGGTCGGTATCGCGGTCGGCGTCCTCAACGGCGTGGTGATCGTGTACGGACGGGTCAACGCGGTGATCGCGACCCTGGCGACGTACTCGGCGCTGCGCGGCCTGGCCAACCTGATCTCCAACGGCCGCGCGCAGGGCTACACCGGCACCGACTCCACCTTCGTGTTCATCGCCCGCGGCAGCGGCCTGGGCATCCCGATCCTGGTCTGGGTGCTGATCATCGTGGCGCTGCTGGTGCACCTGATGCTGCGTTACACCGACATCGGCCGCAACATCTACGCCATCGGTGGCAATCCGACCGCCGCGCGGCTGGCCGGGATCAACATCAACCGATACGTCGTGGGCTGCTATCTGCTGGCCGGCTTCGTGGCCGCCATCGCCGGCATCCTGCTGACCGCGCGCACCGGTTCGGGGCAGCCGACCTCCGGAAGCCAGGGCCTTGAGCTGCAGTCCATTACCGCGGCCGCCCTCGGTGGCGTGGCGCTGCAGGGCGGCAAGGGCGGCATCTCCGGCACGGTCATCGCGGTCATCCTGCTCGGCGTGCTGCAGAACGGGCTGACGATCCTCAACGTCAACTCGTTCTGGCAGGACATCGCCCAAGGCGCCCTGCTGGTGGTCGCCGTGGTCATCCAGCAGCGTCGCAGGGGCCTGCGAGCGTTTGGCCTGCCGCGATGACGAACTGCGACACCGACTGGGATCCGGAGCCGCGGCCGACGCCGCGCTCCAGCGAGCTGCGCGAGGTGCTCGGCCGGGACCGCGTCATGGCGATCCTGCGGTACCGCGAAGGCGGCGATGTCTCCGCCGCGATCGGCGCGCTGGCTGACGGCGGGATCAGGGTATTGGAAGTCACCGTGGACACGCCCGGATCGTGGGACGCGATCGAGCGCGCCGCCGCGACAAGGCCGCAGCTGGTGGTCGGCGCCGGCACGGTGACCGACCCGCGGCAGGTCCGGCGGCTGGCCGCGATCGGCGGCCGGTTCGTGGTCAGCCCCGGCTTCGACCGGGACGTGGCCGCCGCCGCCCTTGACGCCGGGCTGGAACCGCTGCCCGGCGTGATGACCGGCACCGAGGTGCTGGCCGCGCGCAAGGCGGGAGCGCAGTTCTTCAAGCTGTTCCCGGCCGGCGCCCTCGGCGAGCGGTATCTCAAGGAGCTGCGAGGCCCGTTCGGCGGCGAGTCCTTCGTGCCGACCGGAGGCGTTTCGGTGGCCCGGATCCAGGACTGGCTGAACGCGGGGGCCTTCGCGGTCGCGCTCGGCGGCGAGCTGGCCGGGCGCACCGCACCGGGCGCACACGACGAGGCGGCGGCGATGGCGGCGGTGGAGGCGATGACGCAGCGGGCCCGAGCGGCTCTGCGCGCGGCGGGGGGAGCGGTCGCATGAAGATCACAGCTGTGACGACCTACGCGGTGGCGCCGCGCTGGCTGTTCGTGCGTATCGACACCGACGAGGGTGTGACCGGCTGGGGCGAGCCCGCGCTGGAAGGCCGGGTGCGTACGGTCGCGGCGGCCGTCGACGAACTCGCCGAGCTGCTGGTCGGCGCCGATCCGTTGCGTATCGAGGCGCATTGGCAGGTGCTGACCAAGGCCGGCTTCTACCGCGGCGGCGCGGTGCTGGCCTCGGCGGTCGGCGGAATCGACCAAGCGCTGTGGGATATCGCGGGCAAGGTACGCGGCGTGCCGGTGCACGAACTGCTCGGCGGACCGCTGCGTGACCGGGTGCGCGTCTACTCGTGGATCGGCGGCGACGGCGAGCAGGACGTGGCCGAGCAGGCCGCGCACAAGGTGGAGCAGGGCTTCACCGCGATCAAAATGAACGCCTCGGCGCAGCTGCGGCCGATCGATACCCCCGCCGCGGTGGACCAGGTGGTGCGCAGGGTGGCGGCGGTGCGGGAGGTGCTCGGACCGACGCGTGACATCGCGGTCGACTTCCACGGCCGCGTGTCCACGCCGATGGCCCGCAGGCTGCTGCCGCTGCTCGAACCGCTGGCGCCGATGTTTGTGGAGGAGCCGATCCTGCCGGAGCACTCGGCGAACCTGGCCTCGATCGTGCGGTGCACCTCGATCCCGATCGCGACCGGCGAGCGGCTGTACTCGCGCTGGGATTTCCGCGCCGCCTTCGAGGCCGGCATCGCGGTGGCGCAACCGGACATCTCGCACGCCGGCGGCATCTCCGAGGTACGCCGGATCGCCGCGCAGGCCGAGACGCACGACGCGTTCCTGGCCCCGCACTGCCCGCTCGGCCCGGTGGCGCTGGCCTCGGCGCTGCAGGTGGACTTCGCGATACCGAATCTGCTGGTGCAAGAGCAGAGCCTGGGCATCCACTACAACGGCCAGGGCTCGGACCTGCTGGACTACCTGACCGACCCGGCCGTGTTCGAGTACCGCGACGGCTGGGTGCAGCGGCCGGCCGGTCCGGGTCTGGGCATCGAGGTGGACGCGAAGGCGATCGAGCAGGCGGCGAGCTGGGCCGCGGAGCACGGCTATGAGTGGCGCACCCCGATCTGGCGGCACGATGATGGCAGCCTGGCCGAGTGGTAGCGCGAGGCGATGGGCGCAGCGCGGCGCGCGTCCTGAGTCGTAGTCTGCGTGTCGTAGTCGGCGAGTCGCGATCCGCCGGTCGTGATCTGCGCGCCGTGACCCGCGAGTTGTGAGTTGTCATCTGTGAGCTGTGAACCGTGAGCAGACTGCTGACGATCGGCGAGACCATGGGTGTCGCCGTCACGGACACCGGAGATCCGCTGCGCACCGCGCGGCAGCTGCGGCTCTCGACCGCGGGCGCCGAGTCGACCGTCGCGATCGGCTTGCGCCGCCTCGGGCACGAGGCGGTCTGGGTCGGCGTCGTGGGGGAGGACGAGCTTGGCGCCCGGGTGCTGCGCGACCTGGCCGCGGAAGGGGTGGACACCCGCTTCGCCCGCGTCGATCCCGAGCGGCCGACCGGGTTCATGATCCGCGAGCTGAGGACGGCCGACTACACGCGCGTCAGCTACTACCGTGAGCACAGCGCCGGATCGCGCCTTTCCCCGGCCGACGTCGAAGCCGCGTTCTCGGCGGTTGCCGACCTCGACCTTGTCCACCTGACCGGCATCACCCCGGCGTTGAGCGAGAGCTGTGGCGAGGCCGTCCGGCACCTGGTCGAGCTGGCGAGGCGGGCCGGGATCCCGGTCTCGTTCGACGTGAACTATCGCAGCACCCTGCCCGGAAGCGCCGGCCTGGCCGCCTTCGTCGCGGAACTGCTGCCGCAGGTCGCCCTGCTGTTCGTCGGAGACGACGAGCTCGCGCTCGTGACCGAGGAGGCCGACCCCTGGCGCGCGGCCCGCGAACTCGTCGCGCTGGGACCGGCCGAGGTCGTGGTCAAGCGCGGCGCCGACGGGGCGCTCGCGGTCACCGCGGACGGTGGCCGGTGCGAGCAGCCGGCGCTCCCGGCGCGCGTCGTGGACGCCATCGGCGCCGGAGACAGCTTCACGGCCGGATACCTCGCGGCGCGCTGCGACGGACTTCCTCTCACCGAACGCCTGCGCTGGGGAGCGGTGGCGGCCGCGTGTACGGTCGGCACACACGGCGACTGGGAAGGCCTGCCGACGCGCGCCGACCTACAGCGCCGCTCAGCCGGCGGATCCATCACCGTACGCTGATTCAGTCTGCGTTCGGTGCGCGTTCAGTGCGCTCCAGGCCTCGGTCAGCGTGCGGCGAGCCGCTGGCTGAGCAGGCGGCGCTCCGCTTCGGTCGGGGCCAGCGCGAGCGCCGTGCGCAGGCACGCGTCGGCCTCGGCGGTGCGGCCGAGGCGATGCAGCAGGTCGGCGCGAGTGGCGTGCAACAGGTAGTAGCCGTCGAGCCGGCCCGACTGCGCGATTGCTTCGATCAGCGGCAGCGCCGCCTCAGGGCCCTGCGCCATCGAGAGCGCGACGGCGTGGTTCAGGTCGACGATCGCGCTCGGGGCGACCCGGGCCAGCTGCTCGTACAGCCCGACGATCTGCGGCCAGTCGGTCTGCGCCGTCGAGGGCGCGGTCGCGTGGCAGGCCGCGATCGCCGCCTGGATCTGGAACGGACCGGCCCGGCGCCGCCGCAGTGCGCGCTCGAGGATCGCGCCGCCCTCGGCGATCTGGTCCCGATCCCATCGGGAGCGGTCTTGATCCCGCAGGGTCACCAACTCGCCGCCGGCGTCTACGCGGGACGGGCGCCGCGCGTCGTGCAGCAGCATCAGCGCGAGCATGCCGTGCGCCTCGGGTTCGTCCGGCATCAGCGCCGCGAGCACGCGAGCGAGCCGGATCGCCTCCCGGCTTAGCTGGGCCTTGTGCTCCTGATCGCCGTAGCCCTCGTTGTAGAGCAGGTAGAGGACGTGCAGGACGCCCGGCAAGCGCTCCGGCAGCAGGTGCGCCGGCGGCACGCGCAACGGGATCACCGCGTGCGCGACCTTCTGTTTGGCGCGGAAGATGCGCTGGCCCATCGTGCGCTCCGGCACGAGGAATGCGCGCGCGATGTCGGCGGTGCTCATTCCGGCCAGGGCTCGCAGCGTCAGCGCGACCTGCGCGTCGAGGTTGAGTGCCGGATGGCAGCAGGTGAACATCAGCTCAAGCCGCTCGTCCGGGATCTCGCTGTCCCTGGTGTAGGGCACCGGCTGCGCCTGTTCCAGCGCCGCCCACGCCCTGATCTTCGCCGACTCGGTCGAAGCGCGGCGCATCCGGTCGACGGCGCGGTTGCGGGCGGCGGCGGTGAGCCACGCCAACGGCTGGCGCGGCACACCGTCCGCAGGCCACGTGCGCAACGCCTGGGTGAAGGCGTCCTGCGCGCACTCCTCGGCCAGGTCCCAGTCGCCGCCGGTGAACCGGATCATGGTGGCCACGATCCGGCTCCACCCGTCGGCGTAGATCCCGGCGATGAACTCGCTCGCTGATTCGCTGGTCATCGCCCGCAGCCCGTCACCGGTCCGCCGCGCGGCGGGCGGCTCAGTCCTCGACCCAGAACGGGCGCAGCTCGATCACGCCGGCCCAGGCCATCGGGTGCCGGGACGCGACCTCGACCGCCTCGTCCAGATCAGCGCATTCGAGCACGTCGAACCCGGCGATCAGGTCCTTGGTCTCGGCGTACGGGCCGTCCGTGAGCAGCACCTCGCGGTTGCGCACGCGCACCGTGGTCGCGTCGCTGCCCGGCCGCACCCGGTTGCCCATCAGCCGGATGCCCTTGCCGTCCATCTCGGTGACCCAGTCCTCGACGTCCGGCGCGCCTTCGGCCGCCCCCGGGGCGAGGTCCGGGTCCACACACACCAGCATCAGATACTTCATCGGTCTGCTCCGTTCACGGGTAGCTCGGGTGGCGTCTTTCGCCGTTTCCATCTCCATGACGAACGGGCCGGCCGCTCTACTACAGGCTCGCGCGAAAAAACTTCGGGCGCACCCGGCGCCGACCGCGATCCGGGCACTGAGCCTGCGCAGTCCCGAAGCGTGGTCAGGCGTCGGCGCGCTCCAGCGAGTACCCGAGCATCGGCCAGACCGCGCCCTTGACCGTCTGAGTCTTGTCCCGGTCCGGGTCCCGTCGGTACCCGGCCCGCTCGGCGGTCCGCCGCGAGGCGACGTTGTCCTGATGCACGCACAGCCACAGAACTCGCAGATCGGTCGAGCGCAACGACCACTGGCTAAACAAGGTCAGCGCGCGTGCCCCGATCCCTCGCCCGCGCCCCCCGGCGGCGACCCAGTAGGAGATCTCCCCGCAGATCCCGTCGTGGCACAGCGCGATGTTGCCGAGCCGGGCGCCGGTCTCCGCGTCGCAGATCACGAAGCCCTCGTCGGTGCTCGACGACCGCAATCTGGCGATCGCGGCCAGCACCTCCTGCGCGGTCAGCGTGGGGGATTCGGTGGTGAACTGCTGGATCAGTGGATCTCGCACGCTGTCGGCATACCAGGCCGCATCCTCGTCCGCCCACGGCCGCAGCCGCGCTACTCCATCGTCCAGTTGACCGTCGCCCATCCCGCCACCCTGCCAGCGCGGTGATCAACCGCGCTACCCGGGCCCGGAACGCCAGTTGACGGACCTTCGGCTGGCCGCGCGAGCTTCTAGTTGATACGTCAACCGGCGCGGTGGCGCTGGAGCTCAGGCCAGCACGGTATCGAGCCACCGCGAGATCTCAGGAGTCACCGGGTCGGTGGCCTCGGCGAATTCGGTGTTCTTCTTGAGGAAAGCCGCCACGTAGGGGCACACCGGCACGATGCGCTTGCCCTGCCCGCGCGACTCGGTCAGCGCCTCGCGCACCAGCCGCGAAGCCAGGCCCTGCCCGGCGTAGGCGTCATCGACCTCGGTGTGATAGAAAACCCGCTGGTCACCGTGGTCGCGGTAGGCCACGACGCCGGCCCGCCGGCCGTCGACCTGGATCTCGTAGAGCTGCTCTGCCTCGACCTGCTGGACGGTCGCGGAGTTGGTCGGCTGGCTCATGCGGTTGCCTTTCGGGTGTGCGGGTGCGGGTGCGGTACGGATCTGGGCCGGCTCAGCGGCGGGGCGGATTGCTGCGCGGCAGGATGGTGGCATTCGGCAGCGCGGGTGCCGGAAGGCGATTGCCCGGATAGCCTCGCACTACCCCGAAGCGGTCCGAGGATGTTTCCCAGTCCTCCCGGGCGCGCGCGATGTCCTCGTGGCTGCGGCCGACGAAGTTCCACCACATGACGATCTCTTCCCCGAAGGGCGGACCGCCGAGCAGGATCGCGCGCGCTGCGCTGTCTGATGCGTTCCTCAGCGTCATGAGGTCGGTGCCGTCGGGAAGGTAGCCGAGTTCGGTGGGATGCAGCAGCGTGTCGAGCATGCGAATGTCCCCGCTGTCCACAAGCAGACCGTGCTCGAAGGAGGCATCCAGAGCGAGGGTGACTGACGCTCGCGGGTCGAGCACGATCTGCGCGCCGAGCAGGGGGGTGAAGGTGTGCACCGGAGAGGTGCTACCGGCCAGCGAGCCCAGGAACACCCTGATCTCGGCGCCGTCGACCCGGATCGGCGCAGGAGCGTAATGCTCGAAAGCGCGCGGAGCGTTGCGGTGCTCACCGGGTAACGCCACCCACAGCTGTACGCCGTGCAGCACGTGGACGCGCCCGGTGGAGACCTCCGAGTGGGCGATGCCGTATCCGCCGGTCATCAGGTTCAGCTCCCCGGGCCGGATCAGCGCGTGGCTGCCGAGGCTGTCGCGGTGTTCGATCTCCCCGCTGAACAGCCAGCTGACGGTCTGCAGCCCGGTGTGCGGATGCGGCGGGACGGTCATGCCGCCGGTCGTGGCGGTGTCGTCGGGCCCGTAGTGGTCGGCGAAGCACCACGCTCCGATCAGGGTCCTGGATCGCTGCGGCAGCGTGCGCCGCACGAGCATCGCGCGCGGACCGCCGAGGGGCACCTCCCGGGCGGTGAGCACCTCAACGCCGGGCGTGTCCGCCGGGTGGCCGCCGTCGACCGCCGCCCCGCACTTGAGTTCCGCCGGCTCGGTTTCCACGTTGCTCACCGTCAGCTCCTCCTCTTGCATCGCTCCGTCGGGGGTGGCACCGGGAGGCGCCGCCGGCTGGCCATGGTCAGGACTGGTCCTCGTTCAGCTTCGCCACGACGCGGTCGGAGACCTGCGCGAGCGTGCGCAGCTCCGCCGGCGTGACGTGGTCGAGGAACAGCGCGCGCACCGCCTCGACGTGGCGCGGGGCGGCCGCCGCGAGCAGTGCCCGGCCCGCGTCCGTGATCACGATGAACGCGCCGCGGCCGTCCTCGGGGCACTCCTCGCGCACCACCAGCCCGCGCTTGACCATGCGCGAGAGGTGGTGTGACATCCGGCTCTTTTCCCACTCCAGGGCCTGGGCCAGCTCCAGGAACCGGCGGCGCCCCTCCGGCACGTCGGTGAGCTGGACGAGCACCGCGAAGTCCGCGCTGGAGACATTCGACTCGGTCTGCAGCAGGTGCGCCAGCCGGCCGCCGAGCCGTTCCTGCAGGCGGACGAAGCTGCGCCAGGCGCGCTGCTCCTCGGGCGTCAACCACGGCACGGGCTCTCCCATGGTCAGAGTGTAGGCACAAGGCAGGGTTAGTTGACACATCAATCATCCCCGGAGATAATTGAACCGTCAACTAAATCCGTCTCGGGGCCGCGGATCCGGCACCCGCCTGAGGGAGCGCGCCCATGTCTGATCTCGTCTTCGGCTTGGACACGTTCGGCGACGTGCCGAACGACGACGCCGGCCGGCCCGTGTCGTATGCCCGCGCGATCCGCCAGGTCGTCGACGAGGCCCTGGTCGCCGAGCAGACCGGCGTCGACGTCATCGCCCTCGGTGAGCACCACCGCCCCGAGTACGCGATCTCCACCCCGGAGACCGTCCTGGCCGGCATCGCCACCCGCACCGAACGCATCCGGCTCTCCTCCGGCGTCACCGTGCTCAGCTCCGACGACCCGGTCCGGGTCTTCCAGCGCTTCGCGACGCTCGACGCGCTCTCCGGCGGCCGGGCCGAGATCATCCTCGGGCGCGGCTCATTCACCGAGTCGTTCCCGCTGTTCGGCTACGACCTGAGCGACTACGACGTGCTCTTCGAGGAGAAGATCGAGCTGTTCGCGCGGCTGCTCGAGGAGAAGCCGGTCACCTGGAGCGGCACCAAGCGCGCCGCGCTCGACCACGCCGAGGTCTTCCCCAAGACCGAGTCCGGGCGCCTGAGCACCTGGGTCGGCGTCGGAGGCTCGCCCCAGTCGGTGGTGCGCACCGCCCACTACGGCTTCCCGCTGATGATCGCCATCATCGGCGGCGCCCCCGAGCGCTTCGCGCCCTACCTCGACCTGTACCGGCGCGCCGCCGAGAAGTTCGGCACGACCGCTCACCCGGTCGGCATCCACTCGCCGGGCTTCATCGCGCCCACCGACGAGGAGGCCCGCGAGGTGCACTGGCCGCACTACAAGGTCATCCGCGACCGGATCGGCGCGCAGCGCGGCTGGCCGCCGGTCACCCCGGAGGAATACCGGCGCGAAATCGAGCACGGCTCGCTGTACATCGGCTCGCCCGAAACGGTCGCCCGCAAGATGGCCCGCGCCATCGCCTCGCTCGGCGTCGGCCGCTTCGACCTGATCTACACCATGGGCACTCAACCGATCAGCGCCCGCCTGCGTGCTGTGGAGCTGTACGGCACGAAGGTGATCCCGATGGTCCGCGACCTCCTCGCGGGCTGACTGGTCTCGTGAACGGAGAAGACGCAATGGCCGGGAACGTTCGCACGATCGGCATTCTGGGCGCGGGAAAGGTCGGCACCGTGCTGGCCAGGTTGGCTCTCGCGGCCGGCTACCGCGTGCTGATCGCCGGGTCGGGGGATCCGGCCAAGATCGACCTCACCGTGGAGGTGCTGACCCCGGGCGCGCTGGCGGTCACCGCGGCTCGGGCCGCGGCCGAGGCGGATGTGGTCATCCTGGCGCTCCCGCTCGGCAAGTACCGCACCATTCCCGCGGACGCGCTGCGCGGAAAGCTCGTCATCGACGCGATGAACTACTGGTGGGAGGTCGACGGCATCCGCGACGACCTCACCGATCCGCTCACGTCGTCCAGCGAGATCGTGCAGGGCTACCTGTCCGCGTCGCGCGTGGTCAAAGCGTTCAATCACATGGGTTATCACGACCTGGAGGATGGAGCGCGGCCCCCGGGCAGCGAGGGGCGCCGGGCCATCGCGATCGCCGGCGACGATCCGGCGGACCTGGACACGGTCGCGCACCTGGTCGACGCGCTCGGTTTCGACCCCGTCGTCGCGGGTCCGCTCGCCGCGGGAGTGCGCCTCGAACCCGGCACCGAACCCTTCGGAGCCAACGTCGGGGCCGAGCAGCTGCGCGCGATGCTCGACCGCTTCGCGCGGTCCGAGCGCGGGCGGCTCGTGAACGAGGCGCGGGCGAAGGCAGCCGTGGGAGCTCTGCGCGATGCGGCGTGACGGCCGCGGGGCGAACCTGCGAGGCGCCGATAGTGCGTCCTGAGACGTCGAAAGTTTCAGAATATTGATCTTGTGTTAGGCCTCTGATCGCGGGTTCCTGCTGATCGAGGCCCGTGGGGAGCGGCGGCCGGGATGCGGTTCGGTGACGTCAGCTGACTGCCAGTCCGTCATCAGGGTTCGTGGATCTTTCGAAAGGTCTCGAAAATCGTTGACGGCCCGCGCGGGCCGCGCCGATACTCTCGCCATCGACAGAGCTCGAAGACAGTCGATCCGGGCGACCCACAGCCCGGCCCCCGCGATCCGGGTTCGGCAGATCGGTCAGTCTGACGCGCCGCACGACGCCGATCCGCAGTAGCCACCAGCCCGGCCGCCTATACCCGCGCCAGGTCAGCTCGCGCTGCGCCGACCCGGCGCGCCTTCAATGAGGAAGGAGCACACTTCATGCACCCCACTTCCCGCCCGGCCCGCCCCAGGCGCCGGCCGGCCCGACTGCTCACCCGCGGCAGGCTTCTGATCGGCCTCGGTTCCGCGATCGCGCTGGCCGCGGCCACCCTGCTGATGCCCACCTCGGCCAGCGCCGCGACCACCATCTGCTCGAACCGCACCGGCACGAACAGCGGCTACTACTACCAGATGTGGTCCAACGGCCAGGGCTCGGCCTGCATCACGCTGAACTCGGGCAACAGCTACTCGACGACGTGGAGCGGCATCGGCGACTTCGTCGCAGGCGTCGGCTGGAGCAAGGGCAGCGGCCACACAGTCAGCTTCTCCGGCAGCATGCACTCCTCCGGGGGCGCCACACGGGTCTCCCTCTACGGCTGGTCGACCAACCCGCTGGTGGAGTACTACGTGATGGAGGACTACAACGGCTCGGCGCCCGGCTCGGGCACGTACAAGGGCCAGATCACCAGCGACGGCGGCACGTACAAGATCTACGAGCACCTGCAGGTGAATCAGCCCTCGATTCAGGGCACCGCGACCTTCGAGCAGTACCTGGCGGTCCGTACCTCACCGGTCACCAGCGGCACCGTCACGGTGCAGAACTTCATCAACGCCTGGGCCGGCTACGGGATGAAGCTGGGCACGATGAACTACCAGATCCTGGCCACCGAGGCCTGGGGCGGCGGGAGCGGCGGCTCCAGCATCACGGTGCACTAAAACACATCGCCGGCATCGCCGGCATCGCCGGCACCGGTTGCCGCAGGTGCGGGCGATGCGGGCGATGCGGGCGATGCCGTGTAGTACGATCTGCGCGAGCTGGCGATCATCCCACGCGCGGCGGGCGGAGGCGGAAATGTCAGGCGGCGACGCGCCCACCAGTGGTAATGGCCTGATACCTTCTGGCACGCCGGCATCGGCGATCGACACCAGCGTCCCGCATCCGGCCCGCATGTACGACTACTTCCTCGGCGGCCGCGACAACTACGAGGTCGACAGGTACGCCGCCGAACAGGTCATCGCGGTCGTGCCGGAGGTGCGCGACATGGCCCGGGAGAACCGGGCCTTCCTCGGGCGCGCGGTGCGGTTCCTGGCCCAGCAGGGCATCCGGCAGTTCCTCGACATCGGCACCGGCATCCCGGGCCCGGGCAACACCGGGGACGTCGCCCGCGCGGTGAACCCGGACTCCCGCGTGGTCTACGTGGACAACGACCCGATCGTGCTCGTCCACGCCAACGCGCTGCTGGCCGGGCACGATCCGCAGCGCACCACGGTGATCCAGGCCGACCTGCGCGACCCGGACGCGATCCTGGGACACCCCGCGACGAACTCAGTGCTCGACTTCACCGAGCCGGTCGCGATCCTGCTGGTCGCGGTGCTGCACTTCATCATGGACGACGAGGACCCGGTCGGCATCGTCGACCGGCTCAAGCAGGTGATGGTCCCCGGTAGCTACCTGGTCGTCTCGCACGGCACGAGCGACATCGACCCGGAGCGGGCGGCGGAGGCAGTGCGCACGTACAACAAGGGCGGCGCGCGGATCATCGCACGCACCGGGGAGCAGATCCGCCGGTTTTTCGACGGGCTCGAACTGGTCGATCCCGGGCTGGTCCAGCTCCCGCTGTGGCGGCCGGACGCCGAGGTTTCGCACGACATGTCAGGCATCTGGTGGTACGCCGGCATGGCCAGCAAGAGCTGACCGGCTCGACGCGGCCCTCGCGTCCGGCCGCGCACCGCGGGACGTATCAGGGCACGAGGGTGTCGAGGAATGCGTTGCTGAACACGCGGTGCGGATCGAGCGAGTCGAGAGTGCTCACCGCGCTGTCCCACGACGGATCAGGACCGGCGTTGAAGGCGGCTGGAATGGTGGCGCCGATGACGGTCGCATCGGTCCACGCCCCTGCCGCGGTGAACGCCCAGCCCTTCGACCATTCCGGCCGTACCGCGGCGTAAGAGCCTGAGTAGTTCTCGAAGATGAACTGCTCGAGGTCGCGGTAGAACCTGCCCGAGTCCGGCGTGGTCGGCAGGGTCAGCACGTCCAGCCACACCGCGACGTCCCATTCCGGATGGTCGGCGCGTTCCCGGATCGCGGAGAGTTCCGGGGGCGCGGCGCCCCCGACGGGACCGGCGGCCGCGGTATCCAGCCGGGTGACCCGGATCTCCACCGGCCCGTTGATCGGATAGCTGCCGGCCGCCGCGTAAGCCTGCAGCCGCTGCTGGAAGTAGTCGGCGAATTCGGAGACGACGCGCTGGATGTCGGCGCTGCCGGTGAGCACCGCGTATCCGTTGGCGAACATGCGCAGCGTGGTGGGTTTGACGTAGAGCAGCAGGTTCTTCGACAGGCCCCACAGATCGGTCGACAGCGTCGCGGTCAGCCCGGCCGCTGCGGTGGTGTACTGCGCCTGGCCGAACGTGGGCGCGAGGTACCACTGCCCGCTGACCATCGCGCCGGCGAGATCCGCCACCGGCTTGGGCACCGTGTCGGCGAACGGATAGTTGTACGGGGTCGTAGTCGGGCGCGAGGTCGGCGGAGCCTGCGGGCTCAGCGTCCAGACCTTGAGCCAGGGATTGTCGGTGAACGGGAACCAGATGGCCTCGACGCGGCCCGAGGAGTGCACGTAGGAGGCGAAGCTGCGCGCTCCGGCCGCCGCGGGGGCCGCGAACAGTTCGGCTGCCGGAATCGTCACGTCGCTCACGCAGCGCAGGTAATAGTTGGCCCGCACGCTCAGGGTGACCTCGGTGAGGAAGGCCCGGCCCAGATGCGTGAGCAGCGCGGCGCACTGTGCGTCGGAGCGTTCGAAGGTGCGCAGCACGTACGACGCGCTCCCGGCGTCCCAGACCACTGCGTTGAGTGACAGGATCCTGTTACTGAGCGAGCCATAGTAGTCGCCTGCGACTGGCGTCTCGCCGTCGGCCGGGACCGCCGTGCCGTGTGCGTCGATGGCCAGGACGCCGCCCACGGTCAGGTCGCCGGGCGCGGGCGTGGCGGTCATGCCGTAGCCGTTGGACTCGAGATACGCCAGCAGATCGTCCATCACCGCGCCGGTCTGCACGCGCACGACACCCGGTGTCGCAATGCTCATCGAGGCCAGTGAACTGGTGTCGACGAGCAGAACCGGCGAGGCGCAGCCGGTGTCCGCGGTGATCGTCAGCGGCGACCAGCCGTGCCTGCGGCCGCGGGCCCGCAGCCGATAACCGTTGGCCACGGCCCAGTTCGCGAGTGTCACCACATCTTGCGGACTGCTCGGTGTGCAGGTCCACACGTCGTCGGCGGTGAGCCCTCCCGACCAGTTCTGGTACGTCTGCTGATACACCGGGATGTTCGCCGGAAAGCCCGGAGGCGGCGCGCAACTGGCGGCGGCTGCGCCGGGGGAGAGCTTCCCGGCCGGCTGCCACAGCCGTGGGGCGCCGAGGCCCAGGAGCGCTGCCGAGCCCGCCAGCACCCGCCGTCTCGGCAGGCCTGAACCAGAACCGTTCATTGCTGTCCCTCCCCGCCCACAGATGTATAAGCGCTCCCCTTTACCCGCGATTGCGCGGTCGAACCGCAGCGGTGTGCCGCCGAACACCTCCGGCTGATCAGCAGGCGGATTCAGGCAACCGGCTCGAGCGTGAGCCGCATCGCATCCACCAGGGCGTTGCGGCTCGCGCCGAACTTCTGCCACGCCTGATCGAACGCCTCGTCCCCTTTCCGGGAACCCGCGTGTGCTATGTCGCGCCATGCGACGAAGGCGGCGATGAGCTCGTCGGCGCACTTCCTGACGCCGGTCGGCGCCTCGAGCGAAAGCGAGAAGCGGGCCGCGTTCACGTCGTTGTCGCGCAAGGCGGTCAGTATCGAGTCCTTCCAGCCGGGTCCGTGCTCGCGCGCGGCGTGCCACACCTGTTCACCGGCCTTGGTCACGTTCGTCAAGAATCCGATATACGAGGTCTTTAACACATCGCGCTTGCGATCGTTGCGGCCGAGGGACCAGCGGGCCCGCTCCGACAGTACGGCGGCCCCGAGGCCGGCTGTGGCGCCGAGCGCCGTGCCGAGCAGCGTGCTCCATTCCATGGAAGCAGACTACTGAGTAACGCCTATTCGCTTCCGTCCGACGCCTCGCGCATCGCCTGCGCGAGGTGCGTGGCCCGGAACAGCTCGGCGGTCATGGGCGGAGAGAACAGGTAGCCCTGGCCCTGGTCGCAGCCCAGTTCGCACAGGCGGCGGTACTGCTGCACGGTCTCGATGCCCTCGCCGATCGTGGTCATGCCCAGCGCCCTGGCCATTCCGATCACGGCGGCCACGATGGCCTCGTCCTGCCCGGGCCGGCCGAGTTCGCTCACGAACATCCGGTCGATCTTGAGGATGTCCACCGGCGCTTGCCGCAGGTGCATGAGCGATGAGTAGCCGGTGCCGAAGTCGTCCAGCGCGATGCGCGTGCCGAGTTCGCAGAGCGCCTTGAGCACGGTGCCGGCCGAGAACGGCGCGTCGTGGACCGCCGTCTCGGTGATCTCCAGGCTCAGCTGCGCCGGGTCGAGCCGGTGGCGGCGCAGGACGGCGGCGACCTCGTCGGCGAATGCGCCGTCCGCGATCTGACGCACCGACAGGTTCACCGCCATGGTCGGTGCCTGGCCAGCGGAGTTCGCGGCGTGCGCCCGGCGGTAGATCCGAGTCCACGCGGCGAGCGTGCGGCATGCTTCGCGCAGCACCCACAGGCCGATCGGAACGATCAGACCGCACTCCTCGGCCACCGGGATGAACTCGGCGGGCAGGAGCAGGCCGCGCCTCGGGTGCTGCCAGCGGATCAGGGCCTCCGCCCCGATCAGGCGCCGCTCGCGCAATGCGTAGATCGGCTCGTAGAACAGGCGGAACTCGCCGCGCTCCAGCGCCAGCCGCAGTTCGGTCTCGACGGCGAGGCGGGAGACGGCCTGTTCCCGGATCGGCTCGGTGAAGAACAGGTAGCCTCCGGTGCCGTTGCTCCGGGCCTTGACCTGGAACATCGCGGCGTCGGCGTCGCGCAGCAGCGCGTCGGCGTCCGCTGCGGTGCCAGCTCCGGACTTGGACCCGGAGCCGGACTCGGCCGTCGCGGCGCCGCGGCAGGTCGCGATGCCGATGCTCGCGCTGACGTGGATCTCCTGGCCGGCGTGGCGAATCGGTTCGGCCAGGGCGCGATTGATCCGGTCGGCCAGCGCGGCGGCGTCCTCGCGCCTCGACAGCCGCTCGCACAGCACGGCGAACTCGTCTCCGCCGAACCGTGCCACCAGGTCCGTACGGCGCGCGGCGGCTTGCAGCCGGGCTGCCACGGCGACCAGGAGGGCGTCCCCGGCCGCGTGCCCGAGGCTGTCGTTGACCACCTTGAACCGGTCCAGGTCCAGGAACAGCACGGCCAGCAGCGCGTCCGCGCCCTCCAGCGCCGCCAGCGCCCGATTGGTGCGCTCGACGAAGAGGCGGCGGTTCGCCAGCCCGGTGAGCGGATCACGCACGGCCTGCTCGGCGAGGGTCTCCTCGATGCGCTTGCGCTCGGTCAGATCCCGGCTGACCACCAGGAGGCTGCACACCTGCCCGTCGTCGTCGAACTCCGGGACGATCCTGGACTCCAGGAACCGGCGGGTCCCGCCGAGCACCAGGTTGCGCTCGACGTCCGCGGGCTTGCCGGTCGCGAGCACGCGGCGCAGGGCCGACTCCCAGCCGCGGGTGTAGTCCTCCGGGAAACCCAGCTCGCTGCTCGTGCGGCCGAGGATGTCCGCGGCCTCGAGGCCGGCCAGCGCGGTCGCGGCCGGGTTGACGTAGGTGTAGCGCAGGTCGCGATCCATGCGGGCCATCGGATCCGGACTGGATTCGAGCAGCGTGCGCAGCTCGCGTCCGATCCGCTCCAGCTCCTGCGTCTTGGCCAGCAGCTCGCGCTCGGTGTGCTTGCGCGCGGTGATGTCCCGGGTGATCCCGAAGGTCCCGATGATGCGTCCGGAGAAGTCCCGCAGCGGCTGCTTGGTCGAGCTGAGCACGCACTCCCGGTCGCCGATGCGCACGTTCCACTCGTGCAGGTCGGTGACGGGCAGTCCGGTGCGGATGATCTGCTGCTCGTAGGCGAAGGCCGCGGAGGCGTGCTGCGGCGAGAAGTAGTCGAAGTCGGTCTTGCCTACCATCGCCGCCGGCGACTCGGCGCCGATGAGGTCCGCCTGGCTCTGGCTGACCCGGATGAACCGGGACTCAAGGTCTTTGAAGTAGATCGTGTCCGCGCAGGCCGACAGCAGATTGAACAGGCAGATCTGATCCAGCCTGGCCGAGTCGGTCCGCTCTGTGCCGTCCATCGCGCCGACCAATCCGCACTTGGCCACCGAACTGCGAACTCCGCGTTCACGGGATATCTGGCCATGATATGAGCATCAGCGCGTTTGTGAACCGTTTATCCGGATGTGGGCCGTCTCGGCCGAAAGCTGTGCGGCACCCTCGGCGAGGGTGCCGCACGGTGCGGTGCATGAGTGGTCGCACGGCCCGCGGCTGCCGTCCTCAGGCCTTGGAGTAGCCGCCCGCGTCGATGTCCGCGGCGAGCGTCGGCCCGGTGGGTGTCCAGCCCAGCAGCTCCTGCGTGACGGTGCTGGTCGCCGCCATGTTCATGGAGAAGTACCGGCCCATCCAGCCGAAGTGGTCCTGGACCTTGTCCTCCGGGATCGAGGCGACGGGCAGGTTCAGCGCGCGGCCGAGCGCTTCGGCGATCTCGCGGGTCGTGACGCCTTCCTCGGCGGTGGCGTGCAGCCTGCTGCCCGCCGGCGCCTTTTCCAGCGCCAGGGTGACCATGCGCGCGGCGTCACTGCGGTGCACGGCGGCCCACCGGTTGGTCCCGTCGCCGGGGTAGCCGGAGACGCCCTTCTCCCGGGCGATCGCCGCGATGACGGCGATGAACCCGTGGTCGCCGGCGCCGTGCACGGTCGGGGCGAAGCGCAGGCTCACCGTGCGCACGCCGCGGTCGACGAACTCCAGCGCCAGATTCTCGCTTCCGCCGCGCGGCGAGTCCGGGCCGTGGAACGGGGAGGGGTCGGCCTCGGTGGCAGGCCGGTCCGCGGCGAGGCCCGCGATCCCGGAGGCGAGCAGGAACGGACGGCCGGAACCCGCCAGCGCGTCGCCGATGGTCTGGACGGCGGTGCGCTCGGCCGCGCTCGATACGGCCGGGTTGTCGAAGTCGTGCTTGTTGGCGAGATGGATCACCGCCTGCGCGGCCTCGGCGCCGGCGCGGATGGAGTCCGGGTCGTCGAGGTCGCCGCGGCGCACCCGCACCCCCTTGGCCTCCAGGGCCTCGGCGGAAGCGTCCGACCTGGCCAGGCCGCTGACCTCGTGGCCCGCGGCGAGCAGGTCGTCGACGACGGCGGAACCGATCCAGCCGGAGGCTCCCGTGACGAAAACGTGCATGTCAACTCCTTCGAGTCGCGCCGTCTGGCAGCGCGAGTCCAAGCCGAGATTGATGTCTGTGACTGACGTCAGTGACAGACATACCTTACGCCTGATGTCAGTAGCTGTCATCCCTGGGCTCGAATCACTAGAATCGCTCGCATGGCGCGTTGGGAACCGGGAACCGCGGAGCGGCTGCAACAGGCCGCGCTCCACCTCTTCGCCACCCGTGGCTTCGAGCAGACGACGGCGGCGGAGATCGCCCAGTCCGTCGGCCTGACCGAGCGCACCTTCTTCCGGCACTTCAGCGACAAGCGCGAGGTGCTCTTCCGGGGACAGCAGCGCTTCGCCGCCTCGTTCCTGGACGGTGTGCGGTCCGCGCCGCCCGGGTCGGCTCCCATGGAGATCGTCGAGTGCGCGCTGCGCAGCGCGGCGGCGTTGTTCCCGGAGGAGCGCCGCGCGCACTCCCGCACGCGGCAGCAGGTGATCGACCAGAACCCCGCGCTGCAGGAGCGCGAGCGCAACAAGCTCGCCGATCTCGCCACGGCGCTGGCCGAGGCCCTGCGCGAGCGAGGGGTCGGTGAACCGGCCGCGACCCTGGCGGCGCAGTCGGGCGTCACCGTGTTCGGCATCGCATTCACGCAATGGATCCGCGACGGCGAACAGCGCTCCTTCGCCGACCTGGAGGCCGAGATCCTCGACGAACTGCGCGCGGTGACCGGCAAGACGGCCTCGGTGGCGCAATTCGCCTGACCGGGCGGCCCGCCGATTGGACGCACCGGCTCGGGGAACAGCAACTGCGCATTCTGATCCGACCTGGCAGTCCGGGAGGGGCGAGCATGAGTGAATCAGAGGCCTTCGAGCAGGGCCCGCGGCTCGCGCCCAGGGTGGTGCCGCGCTGGTGCGGGGTGCTGCTGATGGTGCTCGGCCTGCTGACGCTGCCGTGGATCGCGGGCCTCGCCCTGGTGCTGCCGAGCAGCGAGCGCAGCGCGCACTACGACGTCTCGTGGGTCGGCTTCGACGTGCTGTTGTGCGTCCTGCTGCTGCGCACCGGATGGCTGGCGCTGCGCCGCAGGGAACAGAGCGAGGTGACCGCCGCGATGGCGGGCACCCTGCTCATCGTCGACGCCTGGTTCGACGTGCTCAGCGCCCCGGACACCGCCCAGTTCCTCATCGCGCTCGCCATGGCGGTGCTGGTGGAGCTGCCGCTGGCCGGGGTGTGCCTGTGGATCTGCGCGCGGGTGGAGATCGCGCGCCGCCGCCGCGAGACGGTCCTCGCCAAAGCGCTGCGCGGGCGGCTCGCCGCGGCCCGGGTCAGGTTCCCGGGTCTGCGCAGGCCGGCTGCCGCGAGCCGGTCCGGCAGGCCTCAAGCTGCGCCGCCACGGCCAGGCCGAGCAGCAGCGCGATCGAGGTCAGATTCGCCCATGCCATGAGGGCGATGACGGCGGTCAGCGGCCCGTAGGTCGCGCCCAGCCCGCTGCTGCCGCCGACATACCAGCTGAGCAGCGCGGTCAGCCCGGCCCACAGCGCCAGGCTGAGCGCGGCGCCGACGGCCAGCCAGCTGAGCGACGGCTGGCGGCGGCGCGGCGCCCGGCGGAAGATCGCGCTGGCCGAGACGAGGGCCAGCAGGATGCCCAACGGCCAGCGCGCCACCTGCCAGGCCAGCCGCTCGCCCGCGGACCAGTGGTACACCTGCGCGAGCACCTCGCCGAGCGGGCCGCCGGCCGCCACGACGACCATGCCGGCGGCCATGGGCACTCCCGCGATCAGCACCAGCAGCAGGGCATTGCCGTACTTGCGCACCGATGGCCGGTCACGTTCGACCCCGTAGATGCGGTTTGCTCCGCGCTCGATCTGCCCCATCGCGGTGGCCATGGACACCAGCGCGACCGCGAGGCCGAGCCAGAGCGCCAGCGCGTCGTCCTGGCCGCGCGCCCGCCCGGTCTCCAGGGCGTTGCGGACGATCTGCTGGCTCGCTCCGGGCGTGATCCGTTCAAGCACGCCTTCAAGAACCTGGCCTGCGCCCTCGCGGTGCAGCGTCGCCGAAAGCCCGACGAGCGCGATGACAGCGGGGATGATGCTAAGGCAGACCTGAAACGCCAACGCCCGGGCATGGCTGAACCCGTCGGCATAGCGGAACCGCACGAACGAATCGCGCACGATCGAGCCCAGACCCGTGCGCCGCAGCGTGACCCAGGCGTCGTCCGCGGATAGTTCGTCGCCTGACATCAGCCGGGTCTGAGCAACCTTGGTCGCAGTACTCATCGTCGAATACCCGCCTCGCGCAGCGCATCAGAGGACTGCCGTGATTCCGGCGTCCGAACCAGTAATGCCCCTGGCTTGACCTGAACGGAGAGCACGTTCGCGGTGCGATAGGGGTCACCGTCGAGCTCCAGCGGCACCGGACGGCGCACGCGCGCCTCCACCTGCTTGGCCCGATAGCGGCTGATGTACGGGCCGTCGCGCCGCAGCACGATCCGCACCAGCACCTCCAGCCAGCCCCAAAGCCGGCCGTACGGCTCCAGGACGATCACGTCGAGCAAGCCGTCGTCCGGTTCGGCCGCCGGCATCAGGTCGATGCCGCCGTGCAGCCGCCCGTGGTTGCCGATGATCAGAGCTTTTACATGGCGGTGCCGCACCCGGCGCCCGTCCACGCGCAGCGTCACCCGCTCGCCGCGGTCGCGCAGATGGCGCAGGATCGAGGGCACGTAAGCCGGCCAGCCTACGCGCGCCTTGAGCCGTTCCGACGCGTCGGCGATCATCGCCGCGTCAAGCCCGAGACCCGCCATGCCGACGAACACCCGGTCGCCCACCACGCCCAGATCGATGCGCCGGTCCGATCCCTCCAGCAGCACCGTGATCGCCTCGTCGAGCGCGCTGGGGATGCACAGCTGCCCGGCCAGCAGATTGCCGGTGCCCAGCGGCAGGATGCCGAGCACGACACCGGTGCCGCCCAGCGCCTCGGCGACCGCGTTCACCGTGCCGTCCCCGCCGCAGGCCACCACCAAGCCGGCGCCGGACTCGACCGCGGACCTGGCCGCGGTCGCACCGTTGTCGTCCGGAGTCGTCATGACCAGCCGGGGCTTCGGCCG
>NZ_DASRBQ010000166.1:0-7770 GCF_035653575.1 Actinocrinis sp. | reverse complement strand
CACGCGAAGCACAGGCTTGCCGAGTTGCCCGCCGCACGCACGGAGTCGGAGCTGGAGCGGCTGCGGGCGCAACGGCAGGCGGCGGCGGAGCGGGTCGAGCAGTTGAACCCGCACCAGTTGGAGCTGCGGCTCGACACGGCGCGTTCGCTGCCCGCGCGGCTGGAGGAGGAACAGGCGGCCCGCCGGGAGCGACTGGCCACGCTGGCCGAGCGCATCGCGACGTTCGCGGACAGCGGGCCGGAGGAGTCGCTCGATGCCGCGCTTACGCATCAGGCGCGCGTTCAGCGGACGTACGAGCAGCTGCATCGAGAAGCGGCAGCGGCAAAGCTGCTGTATGAGACGTTGGACCGATACCGCTCGCGGGCGTGGCTGCGGTACGCCGAACCGTTCCGAGCGCTGGTGGAGAAGTACGCGGCGGGTGTGTTCGGGCCCGGCGTCGGCATCGCGGTGTCCGAGGACCTGACGATCAGCGCGAAGACGGCGGACGGTGCGACGGTACCGTTCGACCAGCTCTCGGCGGGCTCGCGCGAACAGCTGGCGCTGCTCGGCCGCATCGCCTGCGCGGAGCTGATCACGCCCCCAGGAGCGCAGGATGCGGGCGGCGTGCCGCTGATCCTCGACGACGCGCTCGGGCACACGGATCGCGCGCGGCTGAACCAGCTGGCGGCGATCCTGGACCGAGCGGGCACCCGCGTGCAGATCATTCTGCTGACGCACGCGCCGGAACGTTTCCGGATCGGCGGCGCCCACAGCGTGATCCTCTAACGGCGCGGCCCTCCTGCAACGTGATCCCCTAGCAGCGCAGCCCTCCAGAGCGTGATCCTCTACCAGTGCAGTCCCCCTGCAACGCGATCCGCCAGCAGCGCCCAGCCCTCTAGAGCGTGATCCTCCACCAGCGCAGTTCTCCCGCAACGCGATCCGCCAGCACCGTGACCGTCTAGCAGCGTGATCACACTTACCCGAGGCTCGCGGATCGCTTTGCGCGATTTCGGGGAAGCTCGCGGCGACTGCTAAAGTAGGCGGTCGCGTGGCCTGCGGCTCTGTCAGAAGCCTCTCAGCGAGACGGTGCGGAATCGCAGCGGCGCGGCGTTGCACAGCGTCCCCCTGGGACGCGCGGGCCGGACGGTCCGCCGGTGGTCACACCTCTAAGACGTCGCGCGACCGCATGGGACCGATCCCGGCGGCCCGCCGCGCTGTAACCACCACCAGGATCGTGAAGAGGCTTTTCGTGGCGAACATCAAGTCCCAGATCAAGCGGATCAAGACCAACGAGAAGGCGCGTCAGCGCAACCAGTCGATCAAGTCGTCGCTCAAGACGGCGATCCGCAAGACCCGCGAGGCGGTCGAGTCCGGCGACGAGGCGAAGGCCCAGGAGCTCGCGCGCGCGGCGTCCCGGGCGCTGGACAAGGCGGTGTCGAAGGGCGTCATCCACGCCAACCAGGCCGCCAACAAGAAGTCTGCGCTGGCCAAGAAGGTCAACAACATGGCTGGCTGATCAGCCGTCAGTTGGGCTGAAGCTGATTTGTTCGGCGGCCCGGCGAGCTTCCTGAAGAGGCTCGCCGGGCCGCTGTTTTCTGCTCCCAGCTGCCGACTGCCGCCGAGGCCAGCGCGTCAGCTCCCAATTCCCGGCTGCCGCCCGGGTTAGCGTCCCGGCTCCCGCTCCCGGCTCCCGGCTGCCGCCCGGGCCAGCATCCCGGCTCCCGGCTGCCGCCCAGGCCAGCATCCCGGCTCCTGGCCCCCGGCCGTCGCCCGGGTCAGCGCGTCAGCTCCCAACTCCCGGCTGTCGCCTGGGTTAGGCTCCCGGCTCCCGGCTGTCGGCTCCCGACTGCCGCCTGGTTAGTATCCCGGCTCCCGGCTGGGTCAGCGTGCCGCGGATCGAGCGCCCACGACGGCGACAATGCACTTCTCCAGCGCATAAGCCGGATCCGCCGCCGCCCCCTTCACCGCCGCGTCCGCGGTGGCCACCGCTCGCAGCGCGACCGTGAGGCCATCCGGCGTCCAGGCGCGTGCCTGACGGCGGATCTTGTCGACCCGCCACGGCGGCATCCCGAGGTCGCGCACGTTAGGCCCGGCCGACGCCACCTTCCCTATCTGGCGCACCCCGGTCGCCAACGCGCTGGTGATCAACACCGAGGCCACGCCGGTGTCCAGGGCGAAGCGCAGCTGTTCCAGCGCCTCGCCGAGGCGGCCCTCCACGGCCAGGTCGGCCACTGTGAACCCGGAGACCTCCGCCTGTCCGCTGTAGTACTTCGCGACCACCGCCTCATCGACCGTGCCCTCCGTGTCGGAGAGCAGTTGGTCAGCCGCGGCGGCCAGTTCGCGCAGGTCCGATCCGACCGCGTCGGCCACGACCTGCGCGGCCTCCTCGGTAATCGAGCGGCGCTGGCGGCGAAACTCTCCGCGCAGAAAGGTGATTCGCTCGGCGGGTTTGGTGAGCTTCGGGCAGTCGACCACCACCGGCTTGTGCTTCTTGACCGCGTCGAGCAGTGCTTTTCCCTTCACCCCGCCAGGATGGGTCAGCACTAGAACGATCTGTTCGGCCGGGTCGGACAGGTACCGCTTGACCTCCTCCGCCTGGTCCGCGCCGAGGTCTTGGATGCCGCGCAGCACCACGACCTTGGCCTCGCCAAACAGCGACGGGGAGACCAGTTCGGCGAACGTGCCAGGCTGCAGGGCTCCCGGGGCAAGGTCGCAGATCTCGACAGCCGGGTCTGCCGCCCGGGCCGCGGCGACTACTTCCGCGACGGCCCGGTCCGCGAGCAACTCCTCCGGCCCGGTGACCAGGGTCAGCGGCGCGGGCGCCGCGGACGCTGCGCCGGATTTCGCGGCAGACGGGGCCATGGTGATCAGCTGCCTGATTCCGCGTGGTCGTCAGAGGTCGCGAAAGCCGTCGCGAGTCCGTCACCGGACTCGGAGCCCGTCGCGGTCGCGATGACCCAGGCGAGGGTCAGCGCCTCCTCGCGCCACGAGTCGTAGCGGCCGGAGCGGCCGCCGTGGCCCGCTTCCATCTCGGTCTTGAGCAGGAAGTCGCCACCGGTGGCCGTGGCCCGCAGCCGCGCGATCCACTTGGCCGGCTCGTGGTAATAGACCCGCGTGTCGTTGAGGCTGGTGGTGGCCAGGATCGACGGGTACTGCTTCGCCTCGACGTTCTCGTACGGGCTGTAGCCCTTCATGTACGCGTACACCTCCGGCGACTCCAGCGGGTTGCCCCACTCCTCCCACTCGATCACGGTGAGCGGAAGCGTCGGGTCCAGGATCGTGTTGAGCGCGTCCACGAACGGGACGTCGGCCACGATGCCGCGGAAGGCCTCCGGCGCCAGGTTGGCGACCGCGCCCATCAGCAGACCGCCGGCCGAGCCACCGCGTGCGACGAGCCGGTCCGCGGAAGTCCAGCGCTCCTGCACCAGGCAGCGGGCGCACGCGATGAAGTCGGTGAACGTGTTGCGCTTCGCCAGCAGCTTGCCGTCCTCGTACCAGGCGCGGCCCATCTCCCCGCCGCCGCGCACGTGTGCGATGGCGTAGACGAAGCCGCGGTCGAGCAGCGAGAGACGAGCCACCGAGAAGAACGGGTCGCGCGAGTACTCGTACGAGCCATAGCCGTAGATCAGCGCGGGTGCAGTGCCGTCACGCTCGACGCCCTTGCGGTGCACGACCGAGATCGGGACGCGGGTGCCGTCCTCGGCGGTGGCCCAGACGCGGTGCTGCTCGTAGTCGTCAGCGTTGTAGCCGCCGAGCACCGGCTGCCGCTTGAGCAGCTGCAACGTGCCGGTGGCGATGTCGTAGTCGTACACGGTCGACGGGGTGATCATCGAGGTGTAGCCGAGGCGCAGCTTGCCCGTATTGAACTCGGGGTTGTCGCCGGCTCCGACGGTGTAGATGGGCTCGTCGAACTCGATCGGCGTGCCTTGCGCGGACGGCTGGCCGTTGACGACCGGGTGGATGGCGAGGCCGGTGAGCCCGTCGCGGCGGTATTCCACGACCAGGTGATCCGCAAAGGCCTCGGCTTCCAGCAGGCGGGTGTCCTCGCGGTGCGGAATCAGCGGGGTCCACTCGCCGGGAGCGTCGATCGGCGCGGTAGCGAGTTCGAAGTTCTGCTTGCCGCCGCGATTGTGCAGCACGAGCAGCAGATCGCGGGACCGGTCGGTGGGATGCGCCCAGTGATCGACGGAGTACTCGACCCCGGTCTCCCGCGCTACGACGAGCTGGAACTGCCCGGCCGGGTCCTCCGCGTCGAGCAGATACATCTCACTGGTGATCTTCGAGCCGAGGGAGATCAGCAGGTAGCGCTCGCTGCGGGTCAGGCCGACGCCGACCCAGAACCGTTCGTCGGGCTCTTCGAACACGACGACGTCCTGAGCGGCGGGTGTGCCGACCGTGTGCCGGTGCACCCGGTAAGGACGCCACGCCTCGTCGACGGTCAGGTAGAACAGCGTCGAGCCGTCGCGGGACCAGGCGGTGCCGTACGAGGTCTCCGGGATCTCGTCGGACAGCAGCTCACCGGTTTCCAGGTCCTTGACGTGCAGCGTGAACCGCTCGTTGCCCGCGTAGTCCACCGAGTAGGCCAGCCGCTTGCCGTCCGGGGAGACGTCGAAGGTGCCCAGCGAGAAGAAGCCATGGCCCTCGGCCAGCTCGTTGCCGTCGAGCAGGATCTGTTCTCCGGGGAGCGCCGAGCCGTCCTCGGGCAGTTCCGGCGGGGTGTCGCCGGTCGCGGCGAGCCGGCATTGGATGCCGTACTGCTTGCCCTCCTGCGTGCGGGCGTAGTACCACCAGTCGCCCTTGCGGCTCGGCACCGAGAGGTCGGTCTCCTGGGTGCGCCCCTTGATCTCCTGGAAGATCTGCTCGCGCAGCCCGGCCTGCCCGGCCAGGCGCTCCTGCGTGTACGCGTTCTCGGCTTCGAGATACGCGATGACGTCCTTGTTCTCCTTGTCGGCGAGCCAGAAATAGGGGTCGTTCACGGTGTCGCCGTGGTGAACTCGTTCGTGCGCAATGGTCTTCGCGACTGGTGGCTGCATGGTTACCGATCCTACGGTCTCGTCCTGACGGACTCACGGGAGCGCGGGCTCGTGGTCGTCGTCGTGGTCGTGGTCGTGGTTGTAGCTGTGGTCGCCGTGATGACCGCGGCCATGGCTGCTGCCGTGCCGGCGGTTTGGTGTATCGCCGAGCTGTGGTGCGCCGGTCCCGGCCGCCTGGTCGCCGGGGACCCCGTCGCCATGCTGGCCCGTGACTGCGACTTGGCCGTTTTCCGCGGTCTGTCCGATCACCACGTCGCCGTCGAGATCGGTGCGGTACACCCGCGCCCCGTTCGAGCCGACGAGTCGCAGCGCGCGGGCCGCCGGATGCCCGTAGGGATTCCCCCGTCCTACGGAGATGACCGAGACGGTGGGGTCTACGGCCGCGGCGAAGCCAGGGGCCTGATTCGCCGAGCCGTGATGAGGCACCTTGAGCACTGTCGCGCGTAATTCGTCGCGATGGCTCCCGGCGAGCAGCAATTGCTGGACCGGAGCCTCGATATCGCCGGTGAGCAGCGCCGTCAGCGGAGTAGCGGACAGGCCCGGCAGCGCGGCGATGGCGACGGAGAGGACGATCGACGAGTTGTTCGGGCCGGAACCCTCGCCACCGTGCCCAGTTGTCGGCTCCTCGCTGTCGCTTCCGCCGTCCGGAGGCTCTACGGCGGACAGCTCGTCAGGATCGGGCCACAGCGCGTGCCAAGAGACCCGGCCGAGAGTGCCGTGCTCGAAAGGTTGGATCCGGCGCACCGGGACACCGGCCGCAGCCGCCTCTTCCCGCACCCGTCTGGCGCCGGCGGCGGGATCGTCGACGAGCGTGGTTTCGATCGCGGCGACCTTTCGCCCGGCCAATAGCCCGGTCAGACCGCCGATGTGGTCCTCGTGAAAGTGCGTCAGGATCACCAGCGGCAGGTTGGTGACGCCGAAGCGGCGCAGGCAGGCGTCCTCGCGGGCAGGTTCCGGGCCGGTGTCCACGGCGATGGCTGACGCTGGGCCGGTATGCAGAAGCAACGCGTCTCCCTGGCCGACATCGCAGACGGCCATGGACCAGTCACGCGGGGGCCAGGCGGGTGCCGCAGCCTGCCGCACCAGGGCCACGGCCCCCGCGACCAGCGCACCGATTAACACCAACCCGCCCATCCGGAGCAGTTTCCGGCGGCGCGCGGTGTCTACCACCGAGCCTGGACGCGAGCACTCCCCTCCAGCGCTCCGGTCCGCTTGCTCGCCCCTCCCTCGGCGACGAACCTCAGTCATATCTACACCAAGCCGATCTTGTCTAGACCAGTCCGGCATAGTGGCGTTGATCCGCCAGTGGCGGAGGTCAGCCGGACGCGAAGCCGTAGCAGCAGCCGCCAAGCGGTCACGTAACAGGCCAGCAGCAGAGCGCAACCGCCAAGCCCGGTAGGCCAGCCGATCGCCGCACCGGGCACCTGCGCCCCGGTTCGGGCTACCAGGCAAATCCACCGAACCGGCCACTGCGCGACCCACGCGACGGCATGCCCGAGTTCCGGCGAGACCGCATCCGCGGCCATCGCGCTGACACCGAGCACGGTGGCAGCGGGCGCAGCCGGAACGGCGAGCACATTGCAGGGCACTGCGATAAGCGGCAACGACCCGGTGAAGATGACGAGCAGCGGCTCGCAGAAGATCTCGGCCGCGGCGGTCGCGGCGGCAGGTCCGGCCGCCCACAGCGGAACGCCGCGGTCGAGCATGCGGTTGCACCAGCCGGGCGCGACGATGAGCAGTCCGGCGGTCGCCGCCACCGAAAGCGCGAAGCCGTATGTATGCGCGAGCCACGGATCGATGAGGAGGAGGATCAGCACGGCGGCTGCCATGGTCGCCAACGCGCGGAATCTCCGGCCGGAGAGCGACGCGACACAGCCGAGCAGCGACATCACGGTTGCTCGCACCATCGGCGGACCCGGCCTGGCGAGCACGGTGAATCCGAGCACGAAGACGGCGGACGCCCCGGTGATGGCGCGGCCACGCAGGCCCAGCCAACGCGCGAGTGGAAGCAGGGCGGCCGTTGTGAACACCAGGTTTTCGCCCGAGAAACTTAGAGCGGGAGATAGGTAGGCACATCGAGCGAGAGATCGGATGACCCTGATACGCCGCAGATCAGCGGGCTGCGGTCAGGCTAACGACGGCCGGTGCGCCCGTCGAGGTAGCCCAGCACGACCGCGGCAATGAGGCAAGGCGCAGAGCACACGAGATAGACGTCCGAGCTGGAGACGGCCGCCGGCAGCACGAAGACGACGACGACCACAAGCACAGCCTCGGCGCCACGTAGTAGCGCCTTGCGGCTCACTTCTGCTTCCAGACCGCGGCGAGCGCGAGCGGGTAGACCTTTACGCGCAGGAAGCTGATAGAGCTGGACTTAGCCACGACGTAGGAGAACCCGTCCTCGAGGGTGCCTTCGAGCTCGCAGCCGCAGCGCGACTGGGCACGCTCGAAGATCTGCCGGGCGTGTTCCTCGGTGATCGGATCGATGAACGGCCAGCCGCGATCGAAGACGTACGTGCGATCGTCGACGTCCTCAAGCATCGCGGCCGCCGCAGTCGCATCCCTCCACCGGGCACATGCCCGGACGCCAGCCGCTGAACGGCTCGAGCGGCAGCGCGTAGCGCAACCCGTCGCTCGTGACTCCGTACACCTTCAGATCCATCGCGCCCGGCAGCGGCGGGGGCGGCGGCAGGCCGGGCAGATCATCGCGGCTGATGCTCACCTCGCCGCCGAGCCGCTGGTGCGGGTCGTGCCCGCGGCC
>NZ_DASRBQ010000165.1:0-32199 GCF_035653575.1 Actinocrinis sp. | reverse complement strand
GACAAAAATGTCGACACACTGTTGAGTTCTCAAGAAACAGACACACCAGCAGAAGCCATTTCTGACTTCTCCAGGGTTGTGTTTCGGATTCGACGTTGATCTTCGTCGCTGAGCGACTCTATCACGTCTATTTCGCTGCTCTTGCCCGCCCGGCGAGGTTGGCGTAGGGTGTAACTTTTGCCTTCACTCGCTGCTGGCTTTTCGCAGCAACCCTCCTAGTCTAACCACCCCGCCCCGGCCCGTCAAACCGCTCTGCCGAGTCGGAGTGACGTTGAGGTTTGAAGCAGTCCCCGGAGGGCTAGAGAAGTATGCACCAATCGGGGCTCGCAACGCCAATCGGTTACGCAGCAACGGGAACGAGCACATTCGACGCAGGTCAGGGGCCTGCTTGTGCCACACGTCGCGGCCTCGCGGCCGCTGCTCTCCGCTCAGCCGACGGCTGGCTGCTCGTCCGGGCGGTCTACTGCGTCAACGTCGCCGGCTTCGCCGCGTCGGTACGCACGCTTGCCCACGACGAATACGTACACCAGGAACAGTGCTTCCACCGCGATGCCGATTCCGATACGTCCCCAGGCCGGCAGCGACGACGGCGTGACGAACGCTTCGATCGCACCGGTACACAGCAGCGTGAGCACCATCCCGATGCCAACCACCGCTGCCGTTCGGCCCTCGTGTTCCAGCGCCGCGAGGCGCGTACGCGGTCCCGGGTCAACCAGTGTCCAGCCGAGCCTGAGTCCGACGCCCGCCGCGATGAACAACGAGGTCATCTCGAGCAGCCCGTGCGGAGTAATCAGTGTGAAGAACACATCGCCCCGGCCCGCGGCCACCATGTATCCGCCGTCGATGCCGAGGTTGGCCACGTTCTGCCACAGGATGAACAGCACCGGGATGCCCAGCAGAACGCCCGAGAACACGGTTTCCAGCGCCAGGAAGAAGTTGTTCGTCCAGACCTGCGCCGCGAAGTCCTGCGCGGGCGCCGAGGTGTAGTACGTCTCGAAGTCGCCGCCGGGCTGCGTGAGCTGCTGCACCTGCGGCGAGGGCAGCAGCGTGTTGCGCACGTCGGGGTGCGCCACCAGCCACCAGCCGAGCGCGAGCGAGGCGAGCAGCGCGAGGATCGCCGTGGTGCCCCACCACCAGCGGGACCGGTAGATCGCCGCGGGCAGCTTGGTGCTGAAGAAGCTTGTGACGGAGCGCCAGCTCGCGGCGCGCGGCGCGGTCAGCGCTGAGCGGGACAGCGCGAGCGTCGCCGAAAGCCGGCCGACCAGCTCCGTGTCGGGCAGCGCGCTGCGCACCTTGGACAGGTCCGTCGCGGTGGCCTGGTGCAGCGCGAGCAGTTCGTCGACCTCGGCGACCGAGAGGTTCCGGCGCCGGGCCAGGCGGTCAAGCCGGTTCCAGTGCGGCGCCCGCCTGATCACGAACGCGTCGATGTCCATGGCCCGTTCCCGTCCCGCCCCTGCCTCCGGACTGCTTCCGTCTGCCCGCGCCCACCGTACCGGTGCGCCTGGCCCGCTGCCAGGCTTCTGCCCTACCGTGGTCCCCCGCGGCAATCGTTGCAGCGGGCCACTCGTTTGGGGGAACCATGTCCGACCTGGTGATCGCGGAGGGCGTCGAGCTTGAGCTGCGGCCCGCGCGACTGGCCAGCCGGTTCATGGCCGTGCTGCTCGACTTCCTGGTGCAGAGCGGAATCTTCGCGGTCCTGCTGTTCGCCACGGTCGCGCTCAACTCCGGTTCGGGCAACTCCGACTCGCAGCGGGCCGCGACCATCGTGATCATCGTGCTCGTCGCGATCGGTTATCCCGTGGTGTGCGAGACGATCTCCACGGGGCGGTCACTCGGCAAGGCAGCGGTAGGCCTGCGGGTCGTGCGCGTGGACGGCGGTCCCGAGCGGTTCCGGCACGCGCTGGCCCGGGCGCTGGCCGGCCTGTTCGCCGACTTGAATCTTCCGCTGCTCGGCACGGTCGCGCTCAGCGGCCTGAGCGGTCTTTGGGTATGCCTCGTCGGGCTTCCCGGCGCGATCGCTTGTGTGTCCTCGCGCCGTGGGCAACGCATCGGTGACCTGCTGGCCGGGACGCTCGTCGTGCGGGAGCGCACCGAGTACGGCCGTGGCGCGCCGCCGGTGCCACCGGCGCCGGTCGTGGCAGCGTGGGCGTCCGGGGCGTCCGTCGGGGACGTGCCTACCGGGCTGATCGTCGCCGGCCGGCAACTGGTCTCGCGGGTCTTCGAGCTGGACCGGAAGGCCGCCGCGGAGCTGGCCAACGAGCTAGCCCGGCAATATTCGGCTTATGTGACCCCGCCTCCGCCGGCCGGTCTGCCCGCCTATCAGTACCTGGTGGCGGTCACCGGCGAGCGGTTCCGGCGTGAAGCAGGGGCCGCATATGCCTCGGTAGCGCCGAACGGCCCGGCCGCGTGGGCTGCGCAGCCGGGCCGAAAGCACTGACTCGATCTCGATAAAAGCCGCTAGCGGCTTAGTACCGGTAGTGGTCCGCCTTGTACGGGCCCTCCACCGGGACGCCGAGGTAAGCGGCCTGCTTCTCGGACAGCGTCGTCAGCTTCACGCCGAGCGCGTCGAGGTGCAGCCGCGCGACCTTCTCGTCGAGCTGCTTAGGCAGCGTGTACACGCCGATCGGGTACTGCTCGGGCTTGGTGAACAGCTCGATCTGGGCGAGCACCTGGTTGGCGAACGAGTTGGACATCACGAAGGACGGGTGTCCGGTCGCGTTGCCCAGGTTCAGCAGCCGGCCCTCGGACAGCACGATGACCGTGTGGCCGTCCGGGAACCGCCACTCGTGCACCTGCGGCTTGATCTCGGTCTTCACGATTCCCGGGATCTTGGCAAGGCCCGCCATGTCGATCTCGTTGTCGAAGTGCCCGATGTTGCCGACGATCGCCTGGTGCTTCATCCGCGACATGTGCTCCGCGGTGATGATGTCCCGGTTGCCGGTGCAGGTGATGAAGATGTCGGCGGTCCCGACCACCTCGTCGATCGTGGTGACCTGGTAGCCGTCCATCGCGGCCTGCAGCGCGCAGATCGGGTCGATCTCGGTGACGATCACCCGGGCGCCCTGGCCGCGCAGCGACTCGGCGCAGCCCTTGCCGACGTCGCCGTAGCCGAAGACCACCGCGACCTTGCCGCCGATCAGCACGTCGGTGGCCCGGTTGATGCCGTCGACCAGGGAGTGCCGGCAGCCGTACTTGTTGTCGAACTTGCTCTTGGTGACCGAGTCGTTGACGTTGATCGCCGGGAACTTCAGGGTGCCGGCCGCGAACATCTCGTAGAGCCGGTGCACGCCGGTGGTCGTCTCCTCGGTGACGCCCTTGATCGACTCGGCGATGCGGGTCCACTTCTTGCCGTCGGCGGCCAGCGAGGCCTTGAGCACGGACAGGATGACGTGCCACTCCTCCGGCTCGCCCTCCTGCGGTGCGGGCACGGCGCCCGCGGCCTCGAACTCGGCGCCCTTGTGCACCAGCAGCGTTGCGTCGCCGCCGTCGTCCAGGATCATGTTCGGCGTCTCGCCGTCCGGCCAGGTCAGCGCCTGCTCGGTGCACCACCAGTACTCTTCGAGAGTCTCGCCCTTCCACGCGTAGACCGGCACGCCCTTGGGGTCGTCCACGGTGCCGTCGGGGCCGACCGCGATCGCGGCGGCGGCGTGGTCCTGCGTGGAGAAGATGTTGCAGGAGGCCCAGCGCACCTCGGCGCCGAGCGCGACCAGGGTCTCGATGAGGACCGCCGTCTGCACCGTCATGTGCAGCGAACCGGTGATCCGGGCGCCGCGCAGGGGCTGGGTCTCGGCGAACTCGCGCCGCACCGCCATCAGGCCCGGCATCTCGTGTTCGGCCAGCTGGATCTCCTTGCGACCGAAGCCGGCCAGGGACAGGTCCGCGACCTTGAAGTCGGCGTGCGCCATATGTTCTTCCTCCTAGAGTTCTCTCCAGAGTCTAGGAGTTCCGGGACGCGGCGGACTGCAATTGCCCAGAGGTGCTAGCTTCCCCACAGGTTGCGCAGCTGCGATTCGGCGTCGACATACGTGCCGTGCGAGTTTTCCAGGGCTGCTGCAATACGCAGCATCACGCCGTGCAGGTCCTCAGCGGCCAGGTCCCACACATGCTGCTGGTACTGGTAGTTGGTGGCGGCCACGCCGGTCCACTCCTCGATGAGCGGACGCAGCAGTGCGCGCAGATCATTCAGCATTGTGTCGATGTTCGCACTGACGCTGCGAACCTGTGCTGCCGCGTCTTCGACATCGCCGAAGACGACAGAGATCTCCCCGCTGGCTACCACTTCAGTACCCCTGTTACGCCGTGCCCGTTCCCTCCCTGTCGGAGAATACGGTACCGCGTGACGACGATGTCTGACACCGATGCCCCGACGTTCTGTGCCGTCTTGTTACGTCTCTGCGGGGTGCCTATTGAGCGGTGCGAAGACGGTATTCCTCGATGGTGTGTCCCTGATCCGGGCCGATGCCGGTGATCAGGGCGAGGTACGCCGCGGCGAAGTCCGCGACCGCGATCAGGTAGGCGGCGCGGGCGAGCGGATCGGGCTGCTCGGCGATGACCGTGCTCAGCGCGATGCCGCGGTCACGGACTAAGGCTTCTACGACACCGAGCCGCGGGTCGGCTCCGTCTTCGGCGAAAAGGACTACCGCGGCGCTCTTCTCGGCGCCGTCCTCGAAGGGGTCGCGGAACAGGTCCTCGGTTCCGGCGGCGAAGGGTCCGTCGACGAGACCGAGCTGGCCGCGTCCGAGGTCCGGCAAGGCGGCGTGGATCACCGGGATGCCGGCGCGCAGGGCGGCCTGATCGGCGAGCCGTTCCGCGGCGACGGCGGCGACCTGTCCGGAGGCCCAGACCGCGGGCACCGACTCGGCCAGCCGCAGCGCGATCTCCTTGGCCGGGTTGACGAAGGGTTCCTGGCTGGGCCGGCAGCGGATCGCGGCTTCGTCCGCGGCCGACGCGGCGGCGTCGTAGCGCTGCGGCGGGATGACCCCGGCGAGCTCGGCCGCGATCAGGCTGGGCACCGCGACGGACCACAGCCGAGACCAGACCGGCACCACGTCGTCCGCCATGGCGATGAGCGTGCCGCGCACCTGCCTGCACAGGCCGCCGATGGCTGAGGCGGGAGGCGCCGCGACGACGACGCGGCAGCCCCGCCGACCGGCCTCGGCGAGCGCGGCCGCGATCTCCGGGGCCCGGCCGGCGGTGGAGGCGACGACGACGAGGTCGAGCGGTCCGACCCAGCCCGGCAACCCGGGCCCGGGTACCGGGACGATCGGGACGGTCGCTGCGGCCCCGGCGACGGAGGTGAGCAGGCGCGCGACGGTAGCGCCGGTGCCGTAGCCGAGCACGATGAGGGCGCGCGGGCGTCCGTCGGCGGCCAGGTCGCGCAGCGCCTGATCGGCCTGCGGGTCGAACTCGCGCAGGGCGGCGGCTCGGCGGATGCGCGCGCCGGTGGCGGCGATCAGCCGCAGCGTGCCGCCGTGGTCGGCGCTCTCCGCGGCCTCGGCGTCGGACAGCAGCTCCTCGTGCAGCTCCATGGGCACCTTTCGGCGGGCGGTCGAGGTGAATCGGCGTTTCAGCCGATCTTGCGCGCCTCGTCGATGAGCAGCACCGGAATGTGGTCACGCACTGGGTAGGCCAGGCCGCAGGACTGGTCGGTGCAAACCAGCTCTGCGGCCTCGGTGTCCTCACGCAGCGGCGAGTGACAGTTGGGGCAGGCGAGGATCTCCAGGAGGGAGGGCTCGACCAGGGGCGGCATGGCTTTCCTCTTCGGATCGGCGGTCAGGCTTCGGTGCGTTACGCGGTCAGCCGCGCACGATCGCCAGGACCGCGTCGCGGATCTCGGCGACCTGCGCGGGAGTGCGCGCTTCCACGTTAAGCCGCAGCAGCGGCTCGGTGTTCGACGGACGCAGGTTGAACCACCAGCCCTCGCCGGACACGGTCATGCCGTCGAGGTCGTCGATGGAGACTCCGGGCTGGCCCTCGTAGGCGGCGCGGACCGCCGCGGTGCGCCCGGCCTGGTCGCTGACCTCGCTGTTGATCTCGCCGGAGGCCGCGTAGCGGGAGTACTCGCCGACCAGTTCGGACAGCGGCCGTTCCTGCTCGCCGAGGGCGGCGAGCACGTGCATCGCGGCGAGCATGCCGGTGTCGGCCTTCCAGAAGTCCGCGAAGTAGTAGTGCGCGGAGTGCTCGCCGCCGAACACCGCGCCGGTTTCGGCCATCTCCTGCTTGATGAAGGAGTGGCCGACGCGGGTGCGCACCGGGGTGCCGCCGTGCTCGCGCACGATCTCGGGCACGGCCAGCGAGGTGATCAGGTTGTGGATGATGGTGGCGCCGGGGTGCTTGGCCAGCTCGCGGACCGCGACCAGGGCGGTGACCGCGGACGGCGGCACCGGCTCGCCGCGCTCGTCCACCACGAAGCACCGGTCCGCGTCGCCGTCGAAGGCCAGGCCGATGTCCGCGCCCACCTCGGTGACCTTCTTCTGCAGGTCCACGATGTTCTTCGGGTCCAGCGGGTTGGCCTCGTGGTTGGGGAAGGAGCCGTCCAGCTCGAAGTACATCGCGACGAGGTCGAGCGGCAGGCCCTCGAAGACGGTCGGCACGGTGTGGCCGCCCATGCCGTTGCCGGCGTCCACGACGACCTTGAGGCGGCGGTTTCCGGTCAGGTCGACGAGGGTGCGGATGTGGTCGGCGTAGGCCTGCAGCAGGTCGCGCTGCGTGATCGTGCCGGGCTTGTCGGCCGGGGTGAAGACGCTGCCTGGCTCGGCCAGTTCGCGCGCGGCCAGGTCGCGGATCTCGGCGAGGCCGGTGTCCTGGCCGACGGGGGCGGCGCCGGCCCGGCACATCTTGATGCCGTTGTACTTGGCCGGGTTGTGGCTGGCGGTGAACATCGCGCCGGGCAGGTTGAGGAACCCGGAGGCGAAGTAGAGCTGGTCGGTGGAGGCCAGGCCGATCTGGACCACGTCCGCGCCCTGGCTCGCCGCGCCGCGGGAGAAGGCCCCGGACAGGTCCGGGGAGGAGGGGCGCATGTCCCAGCCGACGGTGATCGCGGTTGCTCCGGTCACTCGGACGAAAGCGGCGCCGACCGCCTCGGCGATGCGCTCGTCGAGCTGGTCGGGCACGGTCCCTCGGACGTCATACGCCTTGACCAGATGAGTCAGGTCGCCTGCGGTCGGGTGCGGGGCGGTCACGGTAGATCGGCTCCGTTCCATCCTGGTGGGCGCCGCGCGGCGCGTCGTCGAGCCGAGCCTACCGGCTCTGCGTGGCTCGCAGGTGCCGAGATGATGCGGAACGGGCGCCGTGAAGCGCGGGTGCTATGAAGAGCGGGCGCCGTGAAGAGCAATCGCTCTAAGTCAGCCGTCTGCTTCCGTGACGGCGCGCAGGTGGCCGCGGCGGGGCGGGGTGTCGCCGTGCGGTACGGCGGTGGGACGGCTCGGTTCACTGTCGGCGGCGCCAGCGGGTGCGCGGGCGGCTTCGCGGACGGCGAGCGCCAGGGCCTCGAGGTCGTCGCTGGAGGGGGTGCGCCGCCCGGTCTCGGGCGGGGAGAGCCGCACGACCTGCCAGCCGCGCGGGGCGGTCAGCCGTTCGGAGTGCTCGGAGCACAGGTCGTAGCAGTGCGGTTCGGGGTAGGTGGCCAGGGGTCCGAGGACTGCGGTTGAGTCCGCGTAAACGTACGTCAACGTCGCCACGGCTTGGCGACCACAGGCGGTGCGCGAACAGCGACGGACAGGGCTCACATGCGGGAGTGTATTGCTGTGGCGCCCAGCGCTGCCAGACGCCACGCAATCCGGATCCGCCTGGGCTGTTCACGGACCTTGCGGCACCGTTGGCCGGTCGCCGGCCAGGCCGTGGTCCAGACCGCGGTCGAGCGGCGGTCAAGTTCGGGCGACCGGCATCTGCCACTGCGCCCGGCGCGCGGGATACGCTCGATTCCGTGCAAAGTTCCGCGGAGCCGCGTTCGGGCCGGCCGTCGAGGCCAGGTCGTCGCCGGGGCAGGGATCGGCGCGGGCGCGGCCTGCGCGGTCCGCTGGCCCCGCCGGAGATCCCGCTCAGCCTGACCAGGGCCGAGCAGTTCGACGAGCTGGTGCTTGACGCGGTGGAGCGGCTTGAGCGCCGCTGGCCGCAGCTGTCCGGGGTGGAGTTCGCGGTCGAGGAGGTGCCGCCGCCAGGGGCCGAGCTGTGGTCGGACGAGCCGGTGCCGCTGGGCCGGGTGGTTCAGGCAGGGCGCGGCGAGCCGGCCCGGATCGTGGTCTACCGGCGGCCGCTCGAGGTGCGCGCCCCGGTGCGTGCCGAGCTCGGCCTGCTCGTGCACGACATCGTGGTGGAGCAGGTCGCGGACCTGCTGGGGCTCGACCCCGAGATCATCGACCCGGAGTAGCCCTGGTCAGGACTGCGGGACGGTGCCGGACAGGTCGCTGTGCACGGGCGGGATCAGCACGGTTTCCAGAGCGGTCGCGATCGGCTGGATGGTGAGCATGCCGCCGCCTTGCATCACCCGCGCGGCGTAGATCGAGGCCGCGCCGCCCTGTGGGACGACTGACACCGCGAACGACGTGGCGCCCTTGGGTGCCTGGACGGTGACCGCCTTGGTGGTCATGCCCGGGACGGTCACGGTCTGCGGCGTGGGCGCTCCGGTGGCGCTCTCGACGGTGACGACGACCTGTGCGCTCTGGGCGCTGTTGTTGGTCAGCTGGATGACCGAGCCGGAGTTGTTGTCCGCGACCACGCCCTCGCCGGACAGCGCGGAGACCGGGCTGACGTAGGCGGTGTCGGACCCGCCCTCGGCGGTGACCTTGATCTCGGCGAGGATGGGCACGTTGTTCGTGCTGTCGACCTGCAGCGCGCCGGCCTCGCCCGCGGCCGGGACGGTGGAGATGTCCACGGTCTTGACCTGCCCGGCGGTCAGGTGCGGCGGCTGGGTGGTCGGCACGATCCTGGAGCCGCCGATCCAGTGCAGCGAGACGTCGGTGTCGGTGTTCGGCGAGAACAGGATGAGCTGGAGCTTCATCGCCGAAGCCGGCTTGGCGCTCGGGGCCGGGACGCCGGGCAGCAGCAGGTGCGCGGCCGGCTTCTGCGCCTGGATGAAGTCGCGGCCGCCCGCGCCGTCGGAGTCCAGCAACGCGCCGACGACCCGGCCGGCGGTGGCGACGACGTGGACCGCGACCGGGTCACCGGAGCTGCTGAACTCGCCGAGGTCGACCGGGTCGAGCTGGTTGCCCGGCGGCACCAGCAGGCCCTGGCCGAGCTGCGTGGTGGCGGGATTGATCGGTCCGGTCGGGGTGAACGCGGTCACGTTGACCTGCGCGGCGATCTGGTCGGTGTTGAACAGGTTGACCTGCGCGCTGCCCTTTCCGGTGGCGGGGCCCGGATCGGCGCCGAGGTACCAGAAGTCAGTGTCCGGGGCCGTGCACGGGGTCGACGCGATGCCGTGGGTGCTCGTCGTAGTGCCGTTGGAGAGCGTGTCGCTGAGGGTGAAGCCGGGGGCGTATCCGCCTGTTGCCTGCCCGATGACAGGGGTCGAAGGCTGATTGAGGTTCGGCGGGTTGCCGGATAGGCCGGTGTTCACTGAGAGCGTGCCGGTTTTGGTAAGGGTGGCGATCGGTGCCTTACCGCCGAGGGCGGTGACCGTGGCTTTGTCGCCGCTCGCTGGGGTAAGGCCGCCTGCCGCGTTGGCCGGTGTGATCGCGTTGACGGTCGCGTCGTTGGTTCCGATGACGTCAGGGCACGCGAGCGTCGCGGTACGCACCGGAGTCGACTTCGCCGCGGCGACGGTTGGTGCCTTGCCAGCCGCGGGTGAAGCAGCGTACGCATAGCCGACGCCGACGCCGAGGGCCACGAAGACCGCGATCGCGACCTGGAGACGGCGGCCGGTGCCTGCGCCCGCCTGTGCGGCACGGCCGAGGGCGGCCCGGTTGAGATTGGGCCGGGCGAGGTGCGCCTTGCCGAGTGCGTCACGTGCGGCCGACGCGCGGCCCTGGGCGGGGCGCTCGGCGGCGGGACGGGGCTCCCGGGTCGGGTTCTCGTCGCTCATGCTTACCGGGTCCATCCGTCCTGCTCGCCGCGGCCGTAGCCGTCGGGGTCGTACTCGTGCCCGTACTGCTGCTGGGCTCCTTGGTGTTGCGCCGGCTCGTCCGCCTGCCGCGGCTCGGGCACGCCGTACTGGTAGGGCGCGGGATCGGCGTACTGGTCGCCGTATTGGCCATACGCGCCTTGTTCGTACGGGGCTTGCTCGTACTCTGCCTGACCGTATTGGGCCTGGCCGTACTGGGCTTGCTGGTACTGGCCGCTGTCGTACTCGCCTTGGCCGTAGTGGCCCTGCGTGTACTGGCCTTGGGCGTATTGGCCGCTGTCGTACTCGTAGCCCTCTTGCTGGTAGGGCTGCTCGTACGAACCCTGCTGCGGATAGGTGTAGGGCTCCTCGGCGTACGGATCCGCGTTGTTCATCGGGTACTGCTCGTACGAGGTCTCACCGCCGACGGGGTACTCGCCGGAGCCGTAGCTGGATGCCTGGTACTCGCCGGTGCGGTACTGGCCGCTTTGGTACTCGGCTTCCTGGTATCCGGTTTCTTGGTAACCGGCTTCCTGGTAACCCGCGTCCTGATAGCGACCGTCTTCGTACTCGGCCTTCTGGTATTCGTCCGCCTGGTACTGGCCGGCCGGCACGCGGACCGGGTCCTGGTAAGGCTCGGGCTCCCGATAGGGCTCCGGTTCCCGGTACGGTTCCGGCTCGCGATACGGCTCGGGCTCCCGGTAGGGCGAAGGCTCTTGGTAGGGCACAGGCTCTTGGTAGGGCTCGGGCTCCTCACGCCGTGCCGCTGCGGGCTCAGGCTCGGGCTCGGGTTCGGGCTCAAGCGGATCGGCGGGCCGGGAGGCGGCGTCGAGCTCGGCGGCCTCCTCGCCTTCGATCTCCTCGTCGGGTCGGCGGCCGAAGGGCAGGGCCATGATGGTCGCCGCGATCGCCGTGAAGCCACCCACGATGAGCCAGACCGTGTGCTTCATCGAGTGGTAGCCGATGGTGATCGTGCCGCCGTTTGCGGGCACCCGCCACGTCTGCAGGCCGCCGTCGATCGGCGTTGCCGCGTCCAGCTGCTGGCCGCCCATGGACGCCGTCCAGCCGGGCAGCGCGTCCTCCGCGAGCACGAGCATCCGCCCGGAAGACCCGGACGGCACGGTGACGGTCGCTCCGGTGTCCTGTGCGCACACCATCGCACTGCCGGGCTTCACCGGCGGGGTGTTGCTGCACTGATACGCCACCGGGAGCGCGTTGCCGTTCTGGTCCTGGAGCATGACGCGGCCGATGTTGCCGTTAACCGACCACAGACCGTACGCCTTGCCGCCGCCCTGAGACGTCGAACGCTGCGTGAGACCGGCGACGCCGCTCAACGCCTGGGTGACGGACGCCGGGGCGTTGGAGCCGACCATGATGTAGCCGACGTCCATCGCAGCAAGCTGCTGCGCAGCGTCGCCGCCGTTACCCGAGAGCAGCTGGCCGACGACGGCGTCCAGCTTGCTCGTCTGGGTGGCGGACATGCGAATGTCAGCAGCGCCGAGGGTCGGACCGCCGTCGCGCACGATGCTGTAGCCCACTGCGCCTGACGAGCCGCCAGTGAGCATCAGGGTGCGCGGACGCGCGGCCGTCTGCCCTTCCGCCGCCACGTAAGGCGGCAGGATCTGGGCCGAGACCCGCGCCACCGGGTTGTCCGCGCCGCGCAGCAGCCACCAGCTTCCGGCGGCGGCGGGGGCGAGCACGGCGGCGCTGGTGACCAGCACGGTGAGCGGCTGGCGCCAGCCGAACGCGGCGGAGGCGATGCGTTCCTTCGCCCCCTCAGCGCCGACCACGGTCGCGGTGATCAGCCCGAGGCCGAGCATCGCGGTGGACACGCCCGGCCACGGGATGACGCTCTGGTTCGCGCCGGGCGGAGTGACAGTGAGGCCCGCGATGACCACCGCGGAGCCGAAGCCGACGAGGGCCAGCGCCCACGCGGAGATCACGACGCGCCGCCGGGTGCCGCGCAGCAGGGCGGCGAGCGCGGCCAGCAGCAGGCCGACGCCGAACCAGGACGGGTACGTCCCGGGGCCGCCCGGGTTGCCCAGCAGCAGGCCGAGCGGGGTCGGGGCCGGGCGCTCCAGGTTCACCCCCGGCAGCCCGATCTCCAGGAAGAAGGAGCTGGGGTGCCGCAGCAGGGAGAGCGACCACGGCACGAGGACGACCAGCGGCGTGCCGAGCACGATGCCCATCCGGATGATGGTCATCGCGATGTTGGAGCGGGTGCGCCAGGCGACCGTGAGCGTCGCCAGCACGCCGAATACCAGCGCGAGCACCCAGGTGACCGGCGCGAACGCGGTGGCGATGGTCAGCAGGAAGGCGCAGGTCCAGGCGGAGCGGGTCGAGCCGCTGCGGCCGGGACCGCCGATCGCCTGGGTCGCCGTGGTGACCACCAGCGGCAGGACCGCGACGGCCACCGCGGTGCCCAGTCGTCCGGTGGCGATCGCGCCGGTGGCCACGGCCAGCAGTGCGTAGGCGTAACCGGCCCAGATCCGCAGCGGAGCCGAGGACGTTATCCGGCGGAAGGCGTAGGAGGCGCTCAGACCGGCGAGCGGAACCGAGCCGATGAGCAGCACCGCGACGGCCCACGAGGCCTTGCCGAACAGCAGCGTCGCGAGGACCGCCAGCAGGCCGAGATAGGGCGGCGAGTAGGCGGTGGTGCCGAGGCCGACGCCGTGCCAGCCCGACAGGTACGCGGACCACAGGTCGGACGCGCCGGCCGGGGTCGGCAGCAGCGCGCCGCCGGCCAGGGTGCCGCCGACCAGGATGGCGCGCGCGGCGATCAGCGCGACCAGGGTCAGGCCGCCGCCGACGGCGATGATCGGGTTGCGCAGCAGCCGCTTGATCAGCGCGGTCGAGTCGGTCTCCAGCGCCTCGGCCTCCTCGGAGACCGGGCCGGTCTCCACCGAGCGGTGCCGGGAGCTGTCCTGGGCGGAATCGGCGCGCTCGCCGCGCAGCTGGGTCCAGATGTTGTCGAAGGCGTTGCGGGCCAGCGCACCGCGCGGCGGGAAGAACTGCTCGATGTCCTCGCCGCCTGGTGCGCGCAGCTTGCGCCGAACGGCGCGGCCGCGCAGGATCCGGTCGGGCCGGGCGGCGAAGGTGAGCAGCGCGAGCAGTTCGTCCGAGGCGGTGCCGGGCTGCTTGGCGATCACGAAGCCAAGGGCGCGGAAGAAGGAGCCGACGATCAGCCGCAGCCAGAGCGCGGGCCAGAACCTGCTCTCCCGGTTGACCGCGACGGTGTAGAGCGCGTGGCTGCGGTCGAGCAGGTGCGGGCGGTTGGGGCCGGCGCTGATCTTGCGGCGCTCGCGGGCGGCGGCCTCGGCGTGGTGCATGACCGCGTCGGGGGCGACCACGACCTTGTATCCGGCGGCGTTGACCCGCCAGCAGAAGTCGAGGTCGTCGCGGAAGATCGAGATGCCGCGGTCGAAGCCGCGCAGCCGGTCCCAGACTTCGCGCTTGACCAGCATGCCGGCGGAGCTGACCGAGAGGACCGGGCGGGTCTCGTCGTGCTGGCCCTGGTCGTGCTCGTTGCGTTCCAGACCGGTCCAGCGGCGGCCGTTGGCGGCGACGGTGGCGCCGACCTCGAGCAGCTGCTTCTTGTCGTACCAGCCGCGGATCTTGGGGCCGAGCACGGCGGCGTCCGGCTCGTCCTCGGCGGTCAGCAGCAGCTGGCCGAGGGCGTCGGGCGCGGGGGCCGAGTCGTCGTGCAGCAGCCAGATCCACTCGACCGGCGGGTGCGGGCTGTCGTAGCCGAACTCGTCGTAGCCGACCGGGGGCGAGGACTTCAGGCCGAAGGCGACCGCCGCGCCGTAGCCGGTGGAGCGCTTGCGTTCGAGCACCTGGTCGGCGCCGAGGGCGGCTTCGAGCAGGTCGACGGAGTTGTCCCGGGAGCCGGTGTCCACCGCGATGATCCGCTGGACCGGGCGACGCTGGTTCAGCAGCGCGTCGAGGACGGGGCCTAGCCAGCGCGCGCCGTCGTGGCTGACGAGCACGGCGGTGACGACGTGGTGGCGCAGGGCCTCGAGCGGATTGGCGCCCGCCGCGCGCGGATCGGCGGCTCGCGGATCAGGTCCGTGAGCCGAGGGACGCGCGGGTGGTGCGTACTGTGTCATGCGAAACGACGACCCGGATCTCGACGGCAGGGGCTCTGTTGCTGGGGCCGTGCCTTACCGCCGCGCGGGTCGATCAGACGGCGCGCGGGCAGCGGCACGGTTGACCCACCCTACGCGACGCGGAAGAGAGCCGGGGAGGTTGCCGAGAACTTGTCCGGCTTTGTCCGTTTTTAGGGCGGCGTAAGGAAATCCACGACGTCGGGATCTCAGGTCCCGGTCCTCGCCGGGAACGCCTCGCTGACTTAGGGCCGCACGGTTGTTACGCGGGTCGCTGCGTCAAGCGGGATCGCCGTCAGGCGTTGATTTGATCGGCGCGGTCCGGGTTCAGGCGCTCTTGCGCTTGAGCTTGCGGCGCTCGCGCTCGGACAGACCGCCCCAGATGCCGAAGCGTTCGTCGTGGGCGAGGGCGTACTCGAGGCATTCGGCCTTGACCTCGCAGACCAGGCAGACCCGCTTGGCCTCGCGGGTCGAGCCGCCCTTCTCCGGGAAGAAGGACTCGGGATCGGTCTGCGCGCACAGCGCCCGCTCCTGCCAGGTCAGCTCCTCATCGAAGCCACCGAGCAGCGGGAAGACCTCGTCCATCGGTACGTCTCCCGTCTCTTGTTCCCGGCACGCTCGCGATCGACTTGAGATCACTGACTCGGCGTCAGGAACCCTGGGCGACCTGCTTGAAATTACACGCGCGTCATTCCCGGCCCGTCAAGCCGCGATCTGCTAGCGGCGGGTTGATTCACTCGTAGAGAGCAGTGTTCGACGATGCCTTCAAGCAGTACCGCGACCCATGCGACGTGCACCCCCTTCGACGGCCCGGAGCTGCGGATCCGTTCCGCCGTCAGACAGACTCCGCCCTTTCGGGCAGTGGTAATCACACGAGCGGGTGAATAGCTTCACTTCGAACTTAGCGAGCGCGGTTCCCAACACCCCGTCGATGTGAGGTAGCCTTTCCGCATCATGTCAGCGCGCGCCGGTATTTTCGCCAAGCGGGCGATTTCGGTCGGATTCTCCGCCGAGTCGCACCGCGTCGGCGGCGCGCTCTGTTGTTGTCGCTGTTGCTGTAGCTGACCCTTTTTCGCCCCGGTTCATCCCGGGCCGTCCGCAGTCAGCACTCGCCGAGCCCGGCCCCTTTGCGCCCGGGTCTCCCCTTCCGTGATCACGGAGCCGGGCTGCCGCGCCTGTCGCGATCGGTGGCCCTAGCGAAGACAGCACACAGGACAGGACTCGCCCGCCATGCCTCTCACGGTCCTTCAGCCCTCGGCCGCGCAGATCCCGCCGGACGTCGCGGCGGTGCTCGGCCACGCGCCGATTCACCCCGAGCTGCTGCTGCGCGCGCCGAGCCGGCCCGTGCTGCCGACGGCCGCGACGCTGACCAAGGCCGCGCTGACGTTCGCGAGCCTCGTGGCCATGGAGCTCGGCGACCACGTCGACCCGCTGCCACTGGGCGCGCGGGGGATCATCCACTCCGTCGATGAGGGCGGTGTTCTGCACCTGGAGCCGTCGAGCGGTGAGCGGGCGGTGAGCCTAGTGCGCGGCGCGCTCGCACAGCACGGCTCGCAGCGTGCGCCGCTGCGGCCGGGCGCGGTACGGCTGGTGCCCGCCGGTCACGCGTTGACGCTCGCCGATCTCACCGGGGAGGGCGCGCTGGCCGTGGAGGTGCTCGTTTAGGGCTCACACCGGCGGGTCTTGACGCGGATCACGCGCGACGTGCGCGAGGGCCGGTCCGGATAGGCTCCCTTCTGTGACAAGCACAGGCGTGACTAGCACAGGTATCAGGATCACAGCCGTGGCCGGCGGGGTCGGTGGCGCGCGCTTCCTGCGCGGGCTGCTGGCGGCGGCCCCGGATGCGGACGTCACCGTGATCGGGAATGTCGGGGACGACATCACGCTGCACGGACTGCGCGTATGCCCGGACCTTGACACGGTGATGTACACCCTGGGCGGCGGGATCCACGAGGGCCAGGGCTGGGGACGCTCCGGTGAGACGTTCTCGGTCGCGGACGAGCTGGCCGAGTACGGGGTCGGGCCGGACTGGTTCACCCTCGGCGACCGCGACATCGCGACACACCTGGTGCGCACGCAGATGCTCGACGCCGGATATCCGCTTTCCGCGGTAACTGAGGCGCTGTGCGCGCGCTGGAAGCCCGGTGTGCGGCTGTTGCCTGCGACGGATGATCGCGCCGAGACGCATGTGGTGCTGCGCGACGAGGAGGGTAAGCGGCGGGCCGTGCACTTCCAGGAGTACTGGGTGCGCATGCACGCTCCGGACGCCGAGTCGATCGTGTTCGTGGGCGCGGAGAATGCGCAGCCGGCGCCCGGAGTGCTGGAGGCGATCGTGCAGGCGGACGTGGTGGTGTTCCCACCCTCGAACCCGGTGGTGTCGATCGGGGCGGTGCTCGCGGTACCGGGCATACGCGAGGCGCTGATCGCGGGCAACGCTCCGGTGGTGGGGCTTTCTCCGATCATCGGATCGGCCCCGGTGCGTGGGATGGCGGACAAGGTGCTCGCGGCGGTGGGCGTCGAGGAAACGAGCGCGGCGGCGGTCGCCGAGTACTACGGCGCGCAGCTGCTGGACGGCTGGCTGATCGACGAGAGCGACGCGAAGCAGGCGGAGCGGATCGAGGCGGCCGGGATCCGCTGCCGCGCGGTGCCGCTGTTGATGCGGGATGTCGACGCGACGGCGGCCATGGCGCGGGCCGCGCTCGACCTGGCGGCGGAGCTGCGCTCATGACGGAACGTCAGACGCCGAGCAGCTACTCGGTATTCGGGCTCGCCGGACTGCCGGAGATCGAGCCCGGCTCGGACCTGGCCAGCTTGATCGCGGCCGCGGCGGCGGCGAGCGGGGCAGCGCCCGATGAAGGCACCGCCCTCGCGGACGGCGACATTCTCGTCGTGACCTCGAAGATCGTCTCGAAGGCGGAGGGGCGCGTCGTCGCGGCGGCCGATCGCGAGGCCGCGATCGACGCGGAGACCGTGCGCGTCGTCGCGCGGCGCGGGCCGCTGCGGATTGTCGAGAACCGGCAAGGGCTGGTGATGGCCGCCGCGGGCGTCGATGCGTCGAACACGGCCAAGGGCACGGTTCTGCTCCTACCGGAGGATCCTGACCGCTCGGCGCGTGAGATCGCCGACGGCGTGCGTACGCGGCTCGGCGTGTCCGTGGGCGTTATCGTCTCGGACACCTTCGGGCGGGTGTGGCGCAACGGGCTCGTGGATCAGGCGATCGGCGCGGCCTACGTCGCGCCGGTCGAAGACCTGAGAGGCCGTCAGGACAGCCACGGCAATCCGCTGGCGGTAACAGTTACCGCGCTCGCCGATGAGCTGGCCTCGGCTGGTGAGCTGGTAAAGGGCAAGCTCGGCGGGGTACCGGTCGCGGTGGTGCGCGGTTTCGGGCACCTGGTCGGCGAGGAGCCCGGCCCCGGCGCGCGGGTGTTGTTGCGTCCCGCGGAGGAGGACTTGTTCTCCCTCGGCACGGCGGAAGCGCGAGCGTCCGCGGTAGCGAATCGCCGGACGATCCGGGGGTTCACCGACGCCGACGTGTCACCCGAAGCGATCCGGCGTGCGGTCGCCGCTGCGATCACCGCGCCGGCGCCGCATCACACGACGCCGTGGCGTTTCGTCGAGGTGCGTTCCGAGGGGGCGCGCAAGGCGCTGCTCGACGCGATGCTCGCGGCGTGGGTGCAGGACTTGCGCGGCGACGGCTTCAGCGAGCAGTCGATCGCGCGGCGGGTGCGGCGTGGCGACGTGCTGCGTGGCGCGCCGGTGCTGGTGGTCCCCTGCCTGGAGATGACGGGTTCGCACACGTATCCGGATGCGCGGCGCAATGCGGCCGAGCGGGAGATGTTCCTGGTCGCTACCGGGGCCGGCGTCGAGAATCTGCTGATCGCACTGGCGGCGGAGGGGCTGGGCTCGGCCTGGGTGTCCTCGACGATGTTCTGCCGCGAGGTCGTGCGCTCGGTGCTGGACCTGCCGGAGAGCTGGGATCCGATGGGGGCGGTGGCAGTCGGGCACCCGGCGGAGCCGCCGCGCGACCGGCCCCCGCGCTCGCCGGATGCCTTTCTCGTCGTCAGATAACGCTGCCTCGTCGTCAGATACGCCGCCTGGTGGTCAGATAACGCCGCCTGATCGGCGGTTGAGGCAGCCGCGCCGGCTCAATGCCAGCGATGGTCCTGGATGCGGGCACGCGGGGTGTGGCGCGGCTGGCCTGGCCCGGTGAGCAGGATCAGGCGCGCCGCCCGATAGCGATGCGGGCGGAAGGGTTCAAGCAGTTCGATCATGCGCGCGTCGTCGGCGTCGCGTTCGCCGGTCAGCGCGTATCCGATGTGCTTGGACAGATGTAGGTCACCGACTGACAGTGCGTCAGCGTGCCCGTGCGAGCGTTGCGTTGTCTCGGCGGCGGTCCAGATGCCAATGCCGGGAATCGTGCACAGGCGTCGTACCGCTTCCTCGCCGCTCATCGTGCCGGTGCGTTCCAGTCCGTTCGCGACGCGTACCGCGCGCATGATCGTCGACGATCGTTGTCCGTCGACACCGTGCCTGTGCCACTCCCACGATGGGATACGTGCCCACACCTCCGGTGGCGGCGGGACGCGGAGTTCCTGCGGTGCCGGGCCGGGAGCGGGCGAACCGTGCCGCTCGACGATGCGGCGCCAGGCGCGGAAAGCCTCCTTGGTCGTCACCCGCTGCTCCAGGATCGCCGGGATCAGCGACTGCACGACCAGGCCGGTTCGGACAAGCCGCAGCCGACGCAGCCGCCGATGGGCCTCCGCGAGCAGCGGATGCCCGGCGACCAGGTTCGCGAACTCACCGAGCTGGTCGTCCGCGCCGATCATCGCGGGACCTCGATCCACCAGCCAGCGCGCCCCCTCGCCCCAGGCCGCGATCTCCACGTGCTCGCCATTGCGGCGGACGCGGACAGAGCCTGGGCCGTGCGGTGTCAGGCAGGCACGCCAGATCGCTCCGTCAGGTGCCATGCGGTACGTCGGATCCCCCGGCCCCCGGCGCAGCACACCGAGGGAGAGCGGGAGATCGACGTCGCAGAGCACGGTGGTGATGGCGTCCGGCATCGCTCGCGGATCCTGCGCCTCCTGCCGTGGCTGCGGGACCGCGAGCGAGCGTCTGCTTTCCTCGTCTGTCTCAGGACTCATCGGCGGAGAAGCGTACTGCTCCGTCGCCAAGGACCACATCGCACCAGACTCGTGCGCCGCCGCGCAGCTCGTTGCGAGCGCCGACCCGCGCGCCGTCGCCGATGACGACCCCGTCGAGCACCGTGCCCGCGCCGACCGAGGCTCCGCGCCCCACGATCGAGTCGCGCACCACGGCCCCGGCCTCGATGTGCGCGCCCTCGCCGATGACCGAACCGGTGACCTCCGCGCCGGAGGCGATGCGAGCCCGCGCTCCGACGGTGCTGCCGCCGCCGACCTTCACGTCGATGTCGAGGTCGGCCCCCGGCAGCACCAGCGCGTCGGCCAGGTCGGCGCGCGTGGTGGCCGGGATCGCCGCGGACTCGATCGCCCCGAGCACGAGGTCGGCCGAGCCGTGCACGAACGCCTCGGGCGTGCCCAGGTCCCGCCAGTAGGACTGCTCGACCACGCCGAGCAGGTTCGCGCCCGCTTCGAGTAGGCCGGGGAAGGTCTCGCGTTCCACCGAGACGGGGCGGTCGGCGGGGATGCCGTCGATGATCGAGCGGCGGAAGACGTAGCAGCCGGCGTTGATCTGGTCGGTGACGATGTCCTCGGCGCGCTGCGGCTTCTCCCGGAACGCGGTGACCCAGCCGTCGGCGTCGGTCGGCACCAGGCCGAACGCGCTCAGTTTCTCCCGGGCGACGCAGGTCAGGTGCAGTGTCACGTCGGCCTGCCGGGCGCGATGCGCCTCGACGAGCGCGACCAGGTCGACCCCGGAGAGGATGTCGCCGTTGAAGATCAGCACCGGTTCGTCCGGCGCGGTGCGCAGCCGGTCGGCCACGTTGCGGATCGCGCCGCCGGTGCCCATCGGCTCGGTCTCGGTGACGTAGTCGAGTTCGAGCCCGAACGCGGAGCCGTCCCCGAAGTACTCTTCGAACACGTCCGGCCGGTACGCGGTGGCGAACACGATCCGGTCCACCCCCGCCGCCTTGGCCCGGGCGAGCTGATGGCTCAGGAACGGCACCCCGGCGACCTCGAGCATCGGCTTGGGGGTGTTGACCGTCAGCGGCCGCAGCCGGGTCCCCTTCCCTCCCACCAGGAGGATCGCTTCAACCACGGTCCTGCACTCCTATCCGATCGCGTTCGGTCTCGTGGTAATCGAAGGTCGCCGTCAACCCGCTCGTGCTTCTGCTCGTGCTCGTAGTCGTGATCGTGCTCGTATACGTGCTACGCCACGTTGTGCACGTGCAGCGGCGCGACATCGCGCGTGGGCCGCCGCTTGGGCTGCCTTGTCGCGTGCAGTGCCTCGAGGATGAAGCCGAGCAGGATCGCGGCGATCGCCACGACGCCCAGCCAGGGGAACGGCGGCAGGGCCACCACGTTGTCGCCCACATAGCGGACGTCGCCCTTGATGCCGATCGGGGCGAGCACGCGCGAGTTGTCGAGGACCAGCTGGCCGCCGGACGCGATGCTGGCTCCCGTCTTCGTGGCGAGGATGGAGATGCGCTTGGCGTCGAGGGTCACCGCGCGGGCGACGTGCACACCCTCGCGCACCGAGTCGATCTGGCTGCCGGTCAGCGACATCGAGGACTGCGTCTCGATCGCGGTTCCGCCGCCGTGCAGCTGGCCGCCGGTGACGGACAGACCGGCGGAGGAGTTCGCGATGCCGTCGTGCGGGAATCCGAAGAGCGCGGGGTTCACGATTCGAATCGCGGAGGTGCCCTGCGCGAGGTCGATCGCGTCACGCGCGTCGTCGACGGTGTCAGTGTCGAGCAGGACGTTGTGAGCGTGGAGGAACACCTGGATGCCGACGTGACCGCCCTGCACCTTCACGTGCGACACGGTGACGTTGGTGCCCCCGGCGGTGATGCCGGCGCGGTTACCGCCGGACACCGTCACCCGGCTCACCACGACCGTGTCCGCTCCCGGCCCGATCCGTACGCCGGTGCCCGTCGACGCGACCGCTCCGCCGGAGAGCGTGACGTTGTGCCCGCTGATGCCGACGCCGTAGACGCGCGCCGCGTTCACGGTGATCCCGTTCAGCGTGACGCCTGTGGCCTGTCCGCTGACGAAGACCCCGTAGTCGCCTCCGGTGAAGGTGCCGCCGGTGACGATGGTCCCGTTGCTGCCGCGGCCGATCTTGGCGCCGAACCGGTCGCCCGTCGTGGTCGCGCCGGAGACAGTGCAGGCGGTGCACGCGGTCAGGTCGACTCCGCCGGCCGTGTCGCCGGAGCTGGTGAGCTTGTCGATCACCACGCCGGCGGCGTTCTCGGCGGCGACGCCGAAGCCGGTGTTGCCTGAGGTGACGAGGCCGGAGACGGTCCGGCCGCGCGGGCCTCGCCCTATTCGCAGCCCGTTGCCGCCGTTGCCGTCGGCGGTCACCGCTGCCAGCGTGGTCCCGGTGTCGTTCACCAGCACCAGGCCGTCCTTCGCGGAGCCGGTCACGGTCACCTGCTTCAGGGCGACCGCCACGCTCCCCGAGAGCCGCAGCCCGGTGTAGCCCCCGGTTACCTTGACCGCCGTGGCGTGCCCGGTGGCGCCCGTGCCCCACGTGATCCCGCTGTCGTCCGTGCCGGAGGCGTTGCCGAGCCCGGAGGCGGTGACGCCGTCGAGGGTGAGGGTCGCTCCGCGCCCCGCGCGGATGAACGGCCGCTTCGGGTCGGTGGGCGGCAGCGCCTTGCCGGTGGCCGGGTCGTACGACGTGACGGTGACTCCGGTCAGCGCGAAGGAGCCTCGGGAGACCCGGATCCAGGCGCCGTCGACCAACTGCAGGGTCGACAGGTCGCCGGAGTCCGCGGTCAGCGCGCTTCCGTCGATGACGACGAGGGCCGAGTTGAGCCGGGCCACGCCGCGTGCCGGCCAGGAGACCCACTGGTCCGGCAGGTTCTCGGCGAGCCACTGCACGGAGAGTGGACCGGCCGGGCGGGCCAAATACAACTGCAGCACGCCGTCACGCACGATGTACACGCGGGTCGGCCCGACGACGGTGAGTAGCGCGGGCCGTCCGTTGCTGATCCAGACCGCCTGGCTGATCCTGCTCGCGCGCGCGAACTCGGCGGCGCGTTTGGCCGCGTTCGCGCTCGCGTGCGCTGCCCGCTGTTGCTGGAGGTACTTCTGGTGCGCGAGATCCTTCGCGATCTTGGTCGGCGACGGATACTTCGTCGTGCCGCCGGAGGCGGCGGCTGCCGCGGTCGTGGTGGCGCCGGCTGTCGCGGGAGCTTCCCAGACGGCCTGGATCAGCAGCACGCCCAGCACGGCGGCGGTCGCCGCGGAAGTGGTCAGGGCCTGGCGCAGCCCGTTCCTCGCCTTCGCCATGTCAGTTGCCCGCCTTGACAGTGGTGCGCACGACCTGTCCGTTCTGGACTTGGACCTGCCGGGTTAGCCAGCGCTGCTTGCGGATGGTGAGCAGGGCGTTGAGTTTGATAGCGCCCATGACGAAGGTGGCCAGCACGTAGCCGGGCATGATGAAGAAGTCCTGCGGGCGGCGGCGCAGGTGTGGCAGGACCTTGATCGACCGGCTGATCCACCACCAGGCGGCTAGCGTGCCAACCAGGAACCAGTTGCGTTCTACCAGGCCGATGACCATGAACGTCGGCGAGAAGAAGAGGGTGAAGCCGCCCATCGCCTTGTCCAGCATGGTGAAGGCGAGGAAGGGGTGCTTCCACACCCAGCGCTTCGACAGGGCTCGCAGATCCGAGCGCCAGGTGTTGCGCGCCCAGCGCAGCCGCTGCTTGTAGAAGACCTTCCAGGTGCTCGGGAAGGTGGACCACACGCGGGCCGTGCGCTGCAGATAGGTCAGGTGCCCGCGTTCGAGCAGCAGCGTCGTCAGCCGCTTGTCGTCCCCGGACATGCAGGGTATGCCCCAGAAGGTCTCGTTCATGAACTCGTCCGAGATGTCCAGCAGGATCTCCCGCCGGTAGATGGCGGTGCGCCCGGACAGGCAGGAGACCGCCCGGCCCATCACCGTCTGCGCTGCGTTCTCGTCGAAGTACCGGTAGTCCAGGAAGATGTCGTTGATCCGCGGCAGGAAACCCTTGGGGTTGTACACGTTCTGTCGGGTGCCGACCCCGCCGATCCGCGGGTCGGCGAACGGCTTGCACACCTCCTCGGCCACGTCCGAGGCCCAGATGGTGTCCGAATCGACCAGGGCGACCAGCGGTGTCGTGCAGTTCTCCCAGCCGAGGCGCAGCGCGTCCCGCTTGCCCGGGACGTCGGTTATCACCACACGCACCGGGTAACGGCTGGCGACCTCGATGCAGGCGTCGTCGGTCGCGTCGATCACCAGGACGATGTCGTCCACGTTGTTCGCCAGCCAGGACTCGATCGCGTACGCGAAGATCTGCGGGTCCTCCTGGTATACGGGGACGACGATCGACAGTGGCAGCCGGAAGTCGTTGCGCATCGGCTTGTAGAGTGCGGCCGGAATTCGGCGCAGCAGCCACATCGTCCAGCGAAACAGGCCCAGCAGCCCGAGGGGAAAGAAGACGAGATAGTAGCGGAGCAGGAAGGTCATCGCCGGGTTGTTTCTCCTCGGTGGGCCTGGATCGCCTGGTTGTGCGCCACGGTCACTGGCTCGCGGTGACGGTCACCACGCCCGTGCCGACCTGCGTCGAGGTCAGGCTCAGCGTCCCGGCGGGCTGCGTGAAGCTGCTGACATAACCGCCGGATGAAGTGGTCACCCGGTAGGTGGTGCCAGGCGGATTCGTGAACGTCGCCGTCGAGTCGCTGTCGAGCTGGATCGCAAGCGGGCCGGAGGCGTTCTGGTAGGTGAAGTCGGAGGTCTGCGGACTGTCCGCGGACGCGCTGGTCAGCAGGCCGGCCGGCAGGTTGTTGCCGCTGAACACCACGCCGGTGGTGTTACTGATCAAGAAGCCCTTGACGAGCGTGCCGTTGAAGGTGTTGCCACTGAACGTGAAGGCGTCGGAGCTGGTCAGCTTCAACGCGTTCGAACCGGTGTTGGTGAACGTGTTGCCGCTGAACGTGATGTTCTGCGGCCGTCCGGAGGGATTGGTGTACTCCGGCAAATCCGTTCCCTGGTAACTGAATACGCCGTACTGGGAGCTGTCGGAGATCTGATTGCGGTCGAACTCGAGGTTCTGCGTTCCCACGCTCAGGCGGATGCCGTACAAGTTGTTGTCGAGCGTGTTGTCTCGGATCGTGTCGTTCGAACTGTCGAAGACGGCGACACCGGCCCCGTTGGGCTGGTCATGCACATAGTTGTCGGCGATGACGTCGTTGGTGTCGCCGCGGTGGAGCATGATGCCGTGGATCTGCGGCGAGGAGTTGTCGTCGCCTGGGGGTTTCGGGCCGGAGTAGGGCACCAGGCCGTTGTGATCGGACTCGTTGTACTCGACGATCAGCCCGCTGCACCGCTGCGAGCAGATATAGCCGTGGTCGGCGTTGTAGTCGAAGTGGTCGTACTCGACGATCTGGTTGTTCGAGTCGTCGTGCGTGTCGAGCCCGTACATGACGTTGTTCGCGTACTCGTCGTGCGTGAACACCATGTTCAGCGAGTCGTACGTATAGGTGCCCATGTAGTTGTTGTGGAAGGTGCTGTTGGTCTCGCTGCCGTAGACGTGCACCGCGGCGCAGACCGACAGGTGGTCCTTGTCGCAGCCCTCGCCCTTGTACGAGATGCCGTAACTCTCCGCCGCGTAGTAGCCGAGGTAACCGAAGTCGCTGCCGTCGATGTTCATGGTGGACTCGCGGGCCACGTTGTTCGAGTCCAGATATGAAGAGACCTTGATCAGGGCGCGTGCCCGGTCGGTGTCCGGCTCCCCAGCGGCGAGGGTGTAGTTGGTGTCCGGACGGCCGGCCGCGTCGTCCCACGATGTGACCGCGACTGAGCCGAACGCGAGCGTGCCGTAGTCCGCGTATATCTCGACCACGTCGTTGGGCAGATCGTCGGCCAGGCTGCGCATGCGCAGGGTGGCGACGTCGCCGCCTGCCGCGGGTCCGTCGATCGTGAGCGTGGCACCGTTCTGCACCGTGATGTTGGCTTCGAGTTCCCAGACATGGCCGACCGGGTCGGTCTGCACGATCGGCAGCGCCGGGCACAGCGCCAGCAGCGAGTCGAAGGTGCTCGACCCGGACATCAGGTAGATCGTGTTGCTCGAGCTGGCGTAGCGGACTGTGGCGTTGCTACACGCGGTCGCCTGCGCCGGCACGGCCGTGAACACGACGAAGGAGCCTGACACGGCGAGCGCCAACGCGGCCGCGACCCAGGCAGCAGACTTTTTCGGCTTCATAGCCATGATCTCTTCTGTGAGGAAGCCGCTCGCGCAGGGCCGGCAGGCTGCTGCGCGAGCGGGCTTCGGGATCCGGGAGTGGATCAGGCCGGGACCTCGTCGACGTCCGCCTCCAGGGCGGCGACCTCGCCCGACACCACCGCGGCCAGGCGGTCGTTGACCTCGACCGTGGCGCGCAACAGAGGCATGTCGACGCCCAGGTTGGCGGCGAAGCCGAGGAAGCCCTGGGTGTCCTTGGGCAGGCAGACGCCTCCGTACGGCGCGCCGCCGCGGATACCGTACTCCGGATTGAACGAGCCCTCGGCGGAGCGGGCCACGGCCGAGGCGATCGGGTCGAGGTCCAGGCCGAGTTCCCGGGCCACCAGCCACATCTCGTTCCAGAAGCTGATCTTGGTGGCGTTGAAGATGTTGTGCGCGCACTTGAGCAGCTCGGCCGCGGCCGGCTCGCGGAAGGTGCGCAGGTCCCCGCCGAACGGCCGCAGCAGCTCGGTGAGCCGCTCGATGGTGCGCACCGACCGGGAGGCGATGACTGTCATCCAGGGCCAGCGGAAGTCCTCAGCGGCGGAGGCGGCGCGAAGGAACTCGGGGTTGGATGCCAGTGCGAAGCCTGCGCCCACGCTCTTGCGCGACTCCCGCTCAAGGGTCTCCTTCACCAGGCCCTCGGTGGTGCCGGGCGGGACGGTGGAGCGGACCACGACCGTGTGCTCGGCCTCGGCGCCGGCCAGCGCCCTGCCGACCGAGGCGGTGCCGGCGCTGAAGGCGGACAGGTCGTACCGGTGGCCGACGTTCGGCGTCGGCAGGGTGAGGAAGATGAACGACGGGCGCTCGTCGGCGAGTACGAGTTCGTCGCGCGCGTCGAGCCCCAGATCGCGCAGGAATGCCAGCCGGCTGGGGTTGACGTCGATAAACGTCACTTCGTGCCCCGCGGCGAGGAATCCCTCTCCAGTCGCCTTTCCGACCACGCCGGAGCCGACGATGAAAATGCGCGCCAATTCCATGAAGAAATCCCCCTAGGTAGACACCACGAGGCAGAACAGAAAAAGTGTGCGACGGCAACCGTCACCAGACGGCGTCGTAGCAACACACCGGTCGCCCGACGACCGATGTACATGTAAAGGAGATAAAAAACGGATCTAGCTGCACCGCCTCGTCGCGGTCGATCCCTACCCCCCTGCGCGGTACACCAACGCAAAACGTTGAAATACACTACACAGTTCCACCGGTGCCGCGCGTCGCCATCGACAGACGCGAGCATCTCCGAGCGTTGACGAGAAACCTAGCACACGTGAGCGGCCGTCAGGAAGGACGCTGTGTTAACGGCAGGAAAAGCATTGGGTTGTATCCGCGCCGAACTGTCGCCGGCCTTAGCAGAATTCAACGCGCGTGTGCAAGTCGCCGGCCAGCCTTTGCGGAAATGCCGTTTTCACACTTCAGCGCGATCAAGATCGTTCTATGAGTAGGCGAGATCGTAGAAGGTCACCCGGCCACCGTCGCCCGCCGGGCCGCCGACCGCTTGCTGATAATCGCCGGCCTGAAATCGGACATCCGCGCCCATGAAGGCAGATGGCGCCCGGACCGTGGCTTTTCGGGCTTGGTTGCCATAAGCGGCTGTGAAGGTCAGGTTGCCGTCGCCGTCGTCGGCGATGGTGTACTCGAACCGAGCGCCGAGCGGAACCCCGGTGAGCAGAACGCGGCTCTGTGCGGTCGAGCCGTGCAGCACCTGCTTGACGACCACCACGATGTTCCCGTCGCGCCAGTGCAGCAGCACGAAGGGCACTGACTTTATCGGGCCGCCGCCGTGGATCTGCCCGACGCAGATGTCTGCTGAGGCGGTGGGCGCTTGGACGACGGCCAGCGAGGCGCTGAGCGTGTGGACCGCGCTGCCGAGCGTGAAGTCGGTGGTGGCGACCAGCTCGGTGCGCGAGTGCGTGGAGTCCGCGGACGTGGCCCCGCCGACCGGAGCCCAGAATGTCAGGCTGCCGTCAGCGCCGCGCACCAGCCAAGGCGCGTCGATCGACGCCGCGGCTAGTTGCCGCGCCGTCCCACTCAGGAGGCCCGCCGTGTTCACCGGAAGGGTCAGCTTCCAGCCGGACAGCGACACCTGGGCGGTAGTCGGCGTGGCCGGCACCGGCACGGGTGTCACCGACCAGCCATCTTGCGACCCCGATCCGGCGAGCGCCGGAGTGCTCGCGGCGGAGGTGACCGAAGGTGCCGCCGATGACGTAGGACCGTGCGCGGCCCCCCGCGCCGCGGAACAACCGGCCACCAAGAGCCCGGCGACAACGACGGCAAGGACGGGCGCCGGACCCGCTGAACCCGCCGAGCCCGCTGAAGCCGCTGAAGCCGCTGAAGCCGCTGAAGCCGCCGAACCCGGCTCGCCCCTGCTTCCCCGCGCCTCACCTGTCGCAGGGCCGCGCCGCCCCCCGGTCTGGCTCCGCCCCAGCCGCGCCATGCCCGCCTCCTACCTTCTACGCTCATCCGCCGCCCCAGAGAGGCGTGGCTGTGTTCCACCAACATCGCCAAGCAGTGCGAGGGTACACATATGGATGTTGCAGTGGAGTCTGCACGCTTTCTCCCACGCCCCGACGAGCAAGGCGGTTGTTACGGCACGTCTACAGCGCTGAAACAGTCGCGACCCATTCACTGACCAGGATTCGCAACCTCGTGCCCTGCGCCACGCTCCGAGGGAGGCCTGGTGGATCTTGCCCGATCAGATCGGTCAACCAGGCGCGCCGAATCCCACGCTCCGAGGGTGCCGGTGCCGCCATCCGTAATAGCCCGGCTTCGAGACTCCCCAGAGCGTGCCAGGCCCGAGTGATGCGCACGCCGTTATCGGGTAGCTCGGCCACGAGACGGAACCATGTTTTTGGGCACACCGCTTTGGAAGAGTCCCGGATTGCAAGTGGGAGTCCTGTCCCTCCGGCCTACTTGCGCGTGACGTCCGTCCTCCGGACAGGCTGCCGACACAGCAGGACGCCACTTCTCAAACAGTCCTTGGGCACGGACTCTCGCCGCTCGCCGGGATCAGGGGACGAAGCAGTTCGCTTCAATCGCCGAGGTGGTCATTGCGCGGTGGATCCGAAGGCGGCGAGAGCCGCCATCGACCGTTCAACCATCAGCCCATAGGCACCGAGCTCGGCACGGTCCTCGTTGTACAGCTCGCCGACGCATGCCTCCCAGAGTCTGAAGGCGCTTTCAACTTCGTCGCCCACCTCGAAGAACAGGCCTTCATAACGGCCGAGGGCGTGTGCTGATCCGCTGGCCCCTGCCTCCATTACCGCCTCGACGAGGTCCATGGCGTACCGGAAGAGCGCCCGGAGGTGGCCGCCGCACAGACCTGCTCTCTCGCGCAGGTTCTCCAAAAATGAGTCGTAGTCGGACTTCGACTGAGGATCGAGTGCAGGCAGGTCTGATTCGACCAGGGTCGGCGGGCCATCGAGCGGAGATGCCGGAGCGTTGTCGGCTGGACCTTCGAGACCGTTCGGCGAGGTCTCGTCGAGCACGAGTCGAAGGTTCTCGCTCAGCTCTCCCGCATACAGCAGTTGGCTCGTCGCCTCCCCGATCGCCTGCTGCAGCGTTTCGTGCGCGAACTCCGCAATGGCGTCGTCGACTCGGCCTTCTAACTCGCCGAGCTCGGTGTACACGCCGCCCAGCGTCTCGCTGAAGTACTCGAGCGCGGCCTGCGTCTCGTCCACCTCCGGCTCGTCGGACATCTCGTCAACAGCCGGCAGCGACCAGACCGAGACCGCGAGATCCGCGAGGTGCGAACCACGGATGCGGATGCGAGCCTCGTTCCACGTATCGGCCCAGTCATGGCGCTCGTATCCGCGAGGGGGATTCAGAATCGAACCCGTCGTGATGCGCAGCAGGCTGTGCTCGCTGATCTGCTTGCGTTTGGTTTCCCAGCCGGCGTTGCTGAGCTTGGGATTGAGCTTGTCCGTGAGCAGGGTGAGATTACCCAGACAGTTCACCAGTCGATCGCGCTCGTCGGCCGCATCCTCGGGCGCGTCAGGGTCCAGCGGCCAGTACTTGCGCCAGCTGCGGGGCATGACGTGCTCGATGGTCAGCTTCTCGGCGGCGTGCTCCCCGAAAGGGACGACCAGCTTCTCCGTCAAGCCGGTTCGAAGCCTGTCCTCGATACCCTCCAACAGAATTCTGATCCGAGACTGCGAAAGGTCGCCGTACAGCTGCTTCTCCTCGATCGCGCTTCGGAACTCGCTGTCGGTTGGCGTGCGTCGGGTCGGTGTCTTCTCAGAGCGCAGCGAACGAATGATGGCATCATCGGCATGTTCGGGCTCGCGACTCGCATCCGCGAGCAGCGCACGGAACACGTTGTTGTAGTCCTTGGTGGAGAGCATGCAGACAGCGCGGCGCATGAGGAATGTGTCGATGGCTTTGAGCGCCCGCAGCAGCCTGGGACGACTCAGCGTGGTCGGATGCAAGCCGTAGAGGAACAGCAGCAGAGGCATAGCGGTAGTGACCTGCTGCACTCTCAGCCGGTAAAAGAAGCGCCCTTCGACGCTGTCGAACGGGTAGCAGTCGAAACCCTCGTAGATTCGGGCAAATCGCGCGAGCTGCTCGAAGACCTCTTCGGCCGGCGGTGCGGCTTCATCGTCGAACCATTTGGCGAATGCCGTGTACAGCCCGGTCACGCTGATTTCACGTTCGGTGCGCATCGTCAACCAATGCCATAGGAAGATGTCGATCTTCGGCCGGTAAACGCGTCCGATGCCTACTTCCTTGCGCCACGCGTCCTCGTCGAACGGAGCCCAGTACCGGCGGTAGAGCTGTTCCCCGTCTCCGCCGTTCTTGAGTACCGCCCGGAAGAGATGGTTCTTGATGAGGTCGGCCGCGAGGAGCGGGCGTCCTCGATGGTTGAGGGTCTCGAAGATCGTCTGCGCGTCGTCGCTACCGGCGAGATCGATGACGACGAGAGAGAGCGCCGTGCGCACGGCGAACACCATGTCGTCCATCGCGGACTCGGCGTCGGAGGCACCGTCGAGCCAACCTTCGATCACTTTGCCAAAGTACTGATACGCCTCGCCGATACGCCCGTCGATCGGCTGGCCGCGCATCGCGAGGCTGAATTGACCGCGGTCCGCATTCGTGGGCCACACTTTGAAGATCAAGTCGCTGTCGGCGTCGTACACTTTCGGGTTGTTCTGCGACATCTCGGTGAGGAGAGCTTCCGCCCGGTCGAAGCCGCGTGCCGCGGCTGCCGCTCGGGCGGCGGCCAGGAACAACTGCAACGTCGTCAGGCGTTGTTGGCCGTCGATAACCAGTCGTGAATCGGGCTCTTTCGAGCTGATGGTCAGCTGGCTGAGCACGACGGCGCCGAGGAAGTGCGGGGGCGCCTCAGCCTTGTCGGCGCGACCGACGCGAGCGACCGCGTCCATGATGTCCTGCCACAGCGGTTCCCAGTTCTCTTCCGCATTCCAGACGTACGGGCGCTGGTACAGCGGGACGATGTACCTGACGTTTTTCCCGAAAATCTTGTAGAGATCAGACGGATACGCTTCCATGGTCCCCCTCCTCAGCACGCGCTCAAGCCGGCGTGATCAGAACTGCCTTGAGCCTCAGTACTTCCACGTGACACCCACATTGCCAATGGCAGGCGGAGTACGCAGCAACCATATATCAGGGCTCAACCTGCGGGCTGTGATCGCCATGTCTGGCCGGCAAGTACGGCCAGACATGGGCGGTCAGTGGTCCGGTTCGCTCCATTCCTCGGCGAATGTCTCGACCTGACGGATGACGAGCTCGACGGCTCCGGCCTGCTTGTCCGGCGGGTAGCCGTACTTGCGCAGCAGCCGCTTGATCGTTGTGCGCAGTTTCGCCTGCACGGCCTCGCGTTGCAGCCAGTCGGTCTTCAGGTCCCGGCGCATCGCGGCGACGAGGTCACGGGCGATCTGGGCGAGGACGTCGGTGCCCATCACGTCGACTGCGGAGGGGTTTTCCGCGATGGCGTCGTAGAAGGCGAGCTGCGTTTCGTCGAGCGGTGGGCTGAAGGTCTTGCCGCGGGATTCGTCGGCGTGGATCTGTTTCGCCATCTCGACGAGTTCGGCGATGATCTGGGCGCTGGTCAACTGCTGGTTGCGGTAGCGGTTCATTAGGTTCTGCAGCCGCTCGGAGAATGCCTGCTGACGCACCAGGTTGTGCTTGTTGACCTTGCGCATACGGCTCTCCACGAGCCGGCGCAGCGCCTCGATCTCCAGGTGCGGGGTCGCGGACTCCTGCAGCTTCTTGATGTACGCAGCGTCCAGGTGGCTAAGGTCCGGCAGATCGAGACCGGCTTGCGCGTACAAGTCGGTGACGCCTCCGGTCTCTATGGCCCGCGCCGCTAGCTCCCGGAGCAGGAACTCCACGCCGCGCGGAGTCGGCAGGCCGCGGGCCTCGGCCTCGTCGGCGTCGAACTTGAGCATCCAAACGCGGACGTCGTGGAAGTACCGGATGTCATCGACCAGGTCGCGCAGTTCCTCGCGACGGGCGGAGCACAGGGCGTAGAGCCGCTCGAGCCGGGAGGACTCGTGTCGGAAGCGGGTACCCAGGTCGTCGTCTCCAGGGTCGACGATATTGTCCGGGAGCTGCGGGTTACGCAACTGGTCGACGAGGTAGAGCACGGCCGGCAGGTACTTGCCGACTTTCGCCGCTCGATCGAGGGCGGCGCGCCACGGGACGTCGGTCAGCAT
>NZ_DASRBQ010000164.1:0-15233 GCF_035653575.1 Actinocrinis sp. | reverse complement strand
AGCAGAGCGCGGTGCCGGCGGACGAAGGGGAGCTTGGCCCACATCGCCCCGAGTCCGAGTCGGCTGCCAGTGCCGAACGCCGCGATCGTGAACAGCGCGAGGGCGTCCATCACGTGCTCGTCCACGAACGGGTTGACCGATCCGCTCGCCGAGCCGTCCGCCGCGTGCTTCGCGGGCGGGAAGACCGCGAACCACATCATCGCCACCAGGATCGTTCCGGCGACGGCCGCGAACCGCAGGCCGATGCCGAGGATCAGGGCCAGGCCGATGCCGAGCAGGCCGAGCATGAAAAGCCAGTCAGCCCACTGCTTTCCGGCCCACGCGTGGTACATCGACTGCCACGGGCCGACGTTCACGCTGGCCAGGAAGCCCTTGGTCGGGGAGCCGCCGTGGATCCAGGCACGGGCCGAGGGGGTCGAGTAGCCCAGCCCGAAGGTCTTGTCCAGGAACGCCCAGAAGAACGCGAACCCGACGCCGACGCGCAGCGCCGCGATGGCCGCCTCGCGCACGCCGACCGCGCTCGTCACCTTCGCCGCGACGTCCGCCTTCATCGCCCCGGGGCGGGCCCGCAGGTGGAACCGGCCGCCCACGTGGAATCCGTGTAGCCCGTGCTGCGTCGCCATGGGATATCGCTCCTCGGTCTTTCGTTTCCGCTTCGCTTCGCTTCGAGTGTCGTGCGCGAACGGGAACGCCGGAGCCTGCCAAAAGTCCCGAAACCGGCCGCCAAAGGTCGGATCACAGCAAGTCAAGGCATTGTGATGATGCTACTTGAGGTCGGCCGCCACATGATCGTCAACGTCGGGACCTTCGGCCCTTGGGTCTCCTTGCGCACTTTGATGGAGTGGAGGTGAGCGGGAAGGACCCGAAGACATCAGGACGCGGAGCAGCGGTCCCCGAGCCGCGCACCACGCGATCAGGATCCGCGAGAAGCGGGTCGGGCCTTCCCGCCCGTCATGCCCGGACGACGTAACGGATCAACGCGCCGGCCGTGCAAGTGCACGAGGGGAAGAGATGACTGCGATATCCACGCAGGAGCAGCCAGGAACGGCGGAGGCCTCCGAACGCGATCCGTGGGAAGGCTTCACAGGCACTAAGTGGCGCAAAGCGATTGACGTGCGCGACTTCATCCAGGCCAACTACACGCCTTACACCGGCGACGGATCGTTCCTCGCCGGGCCGACCGCGCGAACCACGGCCCTGTGGGCGCGGCTGACCGCGATGTTCCCGGTCGAGCGGAAACTCGGGATCTACGACGTGGACGTGCACACGCCGGCCGCGATCACCGCGCACGCCCCGGGCTACATCGACCGGGACAACGAGCTGATCGTCGGGCTGCAGACAGACGCCCCACTCAAGCGCGCGATCATGCCGAACGGCGGCTGGCGGATGGTCGCGAGCGGCCTGGCCGCCTACGGGATCGACGCCGACCCGCGTATCGCAGAGATCTACACCAAGTACCGCAAGACGCACAACGACGGGGTCTTCGACGCCTATACGCCGCAGATTCTGGCCGCGCGCCGGGCCGGAGTCATCACCGGCCTGCCGGACGCCTACGGGCGTGGCCGGATCATCGGCGACTATCGGCGCGTCGCGCTCTACGGCGTGGACCGGCTGATCGCCGCGAAGCGGGAGGAGCGCGCCGAACTGGACGCGCTCTGGGCCGACGACCAGACCATCCGGCTGCGCGAGGAGTTGGCCGAGCAGATCAGGGCCCTGGGTGAGCTGAAGCAGATGGCTGCTTCCTACGGGTTCGACATCTCCGGTCCGGCGGCGACGGCGCGCGAGGCGATCCAGTGGCTGTACTTCGGATTCCTGGCCGCGGTCAAGGAGCAGAACGGCGCGGCCATGTCGCTCGGCCGGGTCTCCACCTTCCTCGACGTCTATCTGGCTCGCGATCTGGCGGCCGGGCGGCTGGATGAGAGCACGGCGCAGGAACTGATCGACGACTTCGTGATCAAGCTGCGGATCGTGCGGTTCCTGCGCACGCCCGAATACGACGAACTGTTCTCCGGCGATCCGACCTGGGTGACCGAGACGATCGGCGGCACCGGCCGCGATGGCCGGCCGCTGGTGACGCGCACCAGCTTCCGGTTCCTGCAGACGCTCTACAACCTCGGCTCCGCGCCGGAACCGAACCTGACCGTGCTGTGGTCGAGCCGCTTGCCGGTCGGGTTCAAGGACTTCTGCGCGAAGGTGTCCATCGACACCAGCGCGATCCAGTACGAGTCGGACGAGCTGACCCGGCGGCACACCGGCGACGACACCGCGATCGCCTGCTGCGTCTCCGCGATGCGGGTCGGCAAGCAGATGCAGTTCTTCGGCGCGCGGGTCAATCTGGCCAAGGCGCTGCTGTACGCGATCAACGGCGGCCGGGACGAGATCAGCGGCGCGGTCGTGGCGCCGGGGCTCGAGCCGATCGCGGACGAGTATCTGGAGTATGACAAGCTCGACGTCGCACTGGACAAGGTGCTCGACTGGCTGGCCGAGACGTACGTACACGCCCTCAACGTGATCCACTACATGCACGACAAGTACGCCTACGAGCGGATCGAGATGGCGCTGCACGACCGTGACGTTGAGCGCACGCTGGCCTGCGGTATCGCCGGGCTCGCCGTCGCGGCGGACTCCCTGTCGGCGGTCAAGCACGCGAGAGTCAGGGTACTGCGAGACGAGAGCGGCCTGGCGACGGACTTCGAGACCACGGGCGATTTCCCCGCCTACGGCAACAACGACGAGCGCGCGGATGCGATCGCGGTCGATCTGGTGGACCGGTTCATGACGAAGATCCGCAGGTATCCGGCTTATCGCGGCGCGCGGCACACCCAGTCGGTGCTGACAATCACCTCGAATGTGGTCTACGGCCACAAGACCGGGAACACTCCGGACGGCCGGCGCGCCGGTGTGGCCTTCTCCCCGGGTGCGAACCCGATGAACGGACGCGACCGACACGGCCTGGTCGCCGCGGCGCTCTCCGTGGCGAAGCTGCCCTACGACTACGCGCAGGACGGTATCTCGCTCACCGCGACCATCGTGCCCTCCGGGCTCGGGCGGGAGCCGGGCGAGCGGGTCGCGAACCTGGCCGGAATCCTCGACGGGTACTTCGCTTCTGGCGGCTACCACATGAATGTCAATGTCCTGGATCGGGCTGTGCTCGAGGATGCGATGGAGCACCCTGAGAGGTATCCGCAGCTGACCATCCGGGTCTCGGGGTATGCGGTCAACTTCGTCCGGCTGAGCCGTAAGCAGCAGCTCGACGTGATCAGCCGTACCTTCCACGAGGCGCCTTGAAAGGCATGAGCACAGCACGAGGCGACGCCATGACCGGTATGACGGGTCCTGGCGTCGAGACAACGGAAGTCGGCGTCGCGTCAGTCCTCGGATCGATCCACTCCTGGGACTTGTCCACGGGAGTGGACGGGCCCGGAACCCGGTTCGTGGTGTTCACTCAGGGCTGCCCGCTGCGTTGTGCCTATTGTCATAACCCTGAGACTTGGCGGATGCGCGACGGACAGCAGGTCGAGTCGGCGGACCTAGTCGCGGAGGCGGCCAAGTACGCACCCTTCATTCGGTCGGCCGGCGGCGGGGCGACGGTCAGCGGCGGTGAGCCGCTGCTTCAGCCCCGATTCACCGCCGCGCTGTTCCACGGGTTCCGGGCGCTGGGATTGCACACAGCGCTGGACACCTCCGGGTACCTCGGTGCCCGGGCCGGCGACGGACTGCTGGCCGCGACCGATCTGGTCCTGCTGGACGTCAAGTCCTGGGACCGGGCGCTGTATCGCCGTCTCACCGGCCGGGACCTGCACCCGACCCTCGCCTTCGCGCGCCGGCTCGCGGATCGGCCGCAGCCGGTACCGGTGCACCTGCGCTTCGTCCTCGTGCCCGGCCTGACCGACGCCGCCGCGAACGTCGCGGGAGTGGCCCGCTTCGCAGCGTCGCTCGGCAATGTCGAGCGCGTCGACGTGCTGCCCTTCCACAAGCTCGGCGCGGCGAAGTACGCGGCGCTCGGCATCCCGTTTCCCCTCGCCGACACCCCGGCGCCGACCGACCGGCAGGTCAGCGCAGCGCGCGAGCAGTTCGCGGCCGAGGGGTTGGCCGTCTTCTGACAGTCAACCCCTCGGCTTCGGGTCCAGCAGTCTGGGGTCAGACACTGTGGTCGCGGTGCCAGCCGGAGAAGACGCCCTTGAAGGGCGGTTCCTTGACCGGACGCAGATCCGTGTCGTCCTCGGCGTATGTGAGGTCGCTCTCGACGGCCACCACGCCGTCGATCCGGCGCACCGCGCTCTCCGCGATGCGGACCGTGCTGCGCCGGTCCATCCGGCCGGAAAGCAGCACGCGGCCGTCGTAGACCTGCGCGGTCCAGCCCTCGGGGTCGATCCAGAAGGCGTCGACCAGCAGCGAGCGGACCTCCTCCTCAAGTTCGTCGTCGCTGCGCAGGAAGACGCGCAGCAGGTCGCGCCGGCTGACGATGCCGACGAGGCGGCCGTTGCCGTCCACGACCGGCATCCGCTTGATCCGGTGCGCCTCAAGCTTCCGGGCGGCGGCGGAGACGTCCTCGTCCGCGCCGATGGTCACCGCGGGCGCCGTCATCAGCTCCACCGCGGTGGCGGCCTGGGCCTTGTGCCGGGTGATCGACTCCTTCGGCGTCAGCGGCGGCCGCAGCGGATCGGGCGCCTGCGCCCGGCTCTCCTTGGCCAGCAGGTCGGCCTCGGAGACGATGCCGAGCACGCGCTTGGCCTCGCCGAGCACCGGCAGCGCGCTGACCGCGTGCTCCGTCAGCAGCCTGACGATCTCCTTGTACGCGGTTCCCGGGCTCACGGTGACGACCTGCTCGGCCGGCGTCATCACATTGCCCACGGTGCGGTGCGGCATGTCACTACTCCTCTTCGCCGCGGTGGCCCGATCGGATCTGCGGCTTCTGTGCTCAGTACATTCGCCTCTTGCATCGTCACGCGCCGAACGCGGCCCGGTGAGGGCCGAAAGGCCCGGTCGTGACGGATCCAAAGGACCGTTCGGCCGCGCAGCTCGCGGTGCAGGTTGAGCTCCACGGCAGCGGCGGTCTGCGCGTCGAGGTGGGCGAGCGGTTCGTCCAGCACGACGACGGGGGCGCGGCTGAGCAGCACGCGGGCGAGGGCGATGCGCTGGCGTTCGCCGCCCGAAACGGCGTCGCCGAACTGGCCGACGGCGGCGTCCAGGCCGTTGGGCAGCGCGGCGACCCATTCGTCGAGGCGGACGGCCTTCAGGATCCGCCACAGCTCGCTTACGGTGGCGTCGGGGCGGGCGATGCGCAGGTTCTCCCGGATGGTCGCGTCGAACAGGTGCGCGTCCTGTCCGCAGACGACCACCGTGTCGCGGACCCGGCCCGGATCGATCTCGCGCAGGTCGGTGCCGTCGATGCGCACGGAGCCGGAGACCGGATCCAGGAAGCGCGCGGCGAGGGCGGCCAAGGTGGATTTTCCGATGCCGCTCGGACCGGATATTTCGACCTGCTCGCCCGCGCGTACCCGGAATGACACGTCGCGCACGGCCGGCCCGGCGTTGTCGCAGGGCTCGATGACGTGCCGGGAGCGTGGGTCGGGGTCGGGCCAGACGGCGGTGACCTCATCGAATTCGAGCACGGATTCGGCAGTCCACGCGAGCGCCCTCGGGCGTTCGGGCGTCGGGACGAGTGGTGGGGCGTCGGCGATTCGGCGCAGCCGTTCCCAACCGGCTTTGCCGTGGTCGTAGGCGCGCGCGGCGTCGGGAAGCGTGGCGAGCAGTTCGAAGAGGGCCAGCGGGGCGAGGACGAGTGCCGCGGCGATCGGGCTGCCGACGTGCCCGGCGCGCACTGCGTTACCGGCGACCACCGCAAGGGCGGCGCAAGTGGTCCCGGAGGCAAGCAGGTTAAGGGCCTGGCCGAGTCCGCCGGCCAGCGCGCTGCGGCGTTCGAGAACGCTGAGCCGCCGATCGTCCTCGGCGATGCGCTGCGCATGCCGCGCGGCCGCGCCGTACGCGACAAGGTCGGGTAACGCGCCGAGCAGGTCCACGGTGTGTTCCGTGAGCCGACCGCGCACGGCGGCGGTCCGGGTCTCGGCGCCTCGGCTCGTCGCCCGCGCGACCAGCGGAACGAGGACCGCGCCGACGCTGATCCCGAGACACAGCACCAGAGCGCTCGAGGGCAACGCGAGCAGGTCGAAGAGGAGCAGTCCTGAGCAGGAGAGCACGACGCCGGCCACCGGAAGCAGCACCTTGAGGAAGAGATCCTGCACGGCGTCGACATCAGAGGTCAGATTGGCCAGCAGGTCGCCTCCGCGCTCGGCCGCCATTCCGGCCGGAGCGCGCCGCGCGAGCGCGCGATAGACCCGCACGCGCAGGTCGGCTAGCAGACGTAGCGTGGCGTCGTGCCCGGAGAGGCGTTCGGCGTAGCGCAGGACGGCGCGGCCGATACCGAAGGCTTGAACAGCGGCGATACCGACCTGCAGGGTGAGCAGCGGCGGACGCAGCGCGGCGGTGGCGATCAGCCAGGCCGAGGCTGCGGCCAGACCGACGCTGCACAGCGCGGCTGCACCGGCGAGTCCCGCCGCGGCGATAATTCGGGACCTGATTCGTCCGGGGGTGGCGGATTCCTCGGCTGTGCTTCCGTTTTCGCGCGAAGTGACGGCGGCGCGTGACACGGCACGACCAGGCTCCAGCGTCGCTGGCGGAGCGGCTGGCTGTGCGGGTTCGGTTTTCGGCGACGGTTCGAGGTGCACGATTGTGTCGCAGAGTTCGAGCAACACGGGTCGGTGCGTGATCAGCAGTGCGGTGCGGCCGGGCAACCAGCTCCGGAGCGATTCCGTGATGGATCGCTCGGTGTCGGGGTCGAGATGTTCGGTCGGCTCGTCGAGCAGCACGATCGGGGCGTCACGCAGGATCGCGCGGGCGAGCCCGACGCGCCGCGCCTGCCCGCCGGAGATTGCGGTCCCGTCGCGGCCCAGCGGTGTGTCGAGGGGGAAGTCGATGCCGACCGCCAAGGCGGCGTGCGCGACCTCCTCGTCCGCGGCGAGCGGCTTACCGAGCCGAATGGCTTCGGCGACGGTGCGGCCGGTCAGCAGTGGTCGCTGAGGCAACCAGGCCAGTCGCGCGCGCCACTGTTCGAGGTCAGTGTCGGAGAGTTGTGTGTCGCCGATGGTGATGCGGCCACTGGCAGGGGTGTCGAAGCCGAGTAGCAGGTGCAGCAACGTGGTCTTGCCGGCACCGCTCGGGCCGACCAGCGCGGTGGTCCGCCCCACTTCGAGCGGGAGTTCGAGGTCTGGCACGACCTGGTCCGTGCGGCCTTCGCGGGAAATGCGTACGCCCGAGAAACGGATGATGCCTGGGGATGCGGAGGCAATCGCGACGCTGTGGGTTGAGGATGAAGTCCGTGTGAGAGCGGCGTCTTCGTGGGACGTCTGTGCGGCGGCAGTGTTCGCGAAGATCTGGTCTGTGGCCGCGAGTCCCTCTGCCGCCTCGTGATATCGCGCCCCCACGAGGCGCAACGGCAGGTAGACCTCCGGTGCGCAGATCAGCACGAGTAGGCCGGTGCGCAGGCTCAGGCTGCCGTCCGCGAGCCGCAGGCCGATCGCCACGGCGACTAGCGCCACCGAGAGCATCGCGATCAGTTCCAGCACGAGCGAGGAAAGGAACGCGACCCGCAGCGTCCGGCTCGTCGCCCGCCGGTGCGCGTCTGCGGCGCGCCGGATCGCGGCCCGCTGGGCCTTGGCCCGGCCGAACGCGACGAGAGTGGGCAGTCCGGCGACCACCTCCAGGAAGTGGCCGCCCAGGCGTTCGAGAGTGGACCAGCGCTCGGCCATGTGGTCGCGGGTCATGAGTCCGATCAGGATCATGAACAGCGGGATGAGCGGGATGGTGAGCGCGATGATCAGGGCACTGAGCGGATCGGCCGTCAGGATGCGGACGCCGAGCACGGCAGGCACGATCGCGGCCAGCGCCAGCTGCGGCAGGTAGCGCGCGAAGTAACCGTCGAGGGCGTCGATCCCGCGCGTCGCCAGGACCGCGGCCTCGCCGGCCCGTTCCCGGTCCGCTGCCCGGACTCGTCCCGTCGTCAGCGCCTTGATCAAGTCGGCTCGCAGGGCGGCCTTCACCGCCGTGGAGGTGCGTACTGCGCAGGCCTCGCGGAACCAGGCGAGCGCCGCGCGCCCGAGACTCGCGGCGATCAACCCGGCCACCGGACCCGCATACGAAGCCTGCGATCGCGGCGTGAGCACCAGCCCGGAGATCAGGTCCGCCAGCAGCGTGGCCTGCACGATCAGCAGTACGGCGGCTGCCGCGCCGATCCCGGCCAGTGCGCCGAGGAATGCCCGTACTGGCCGGGCACGACGCACCAGCCGAGGATCGACTGGTTTCACGCGGCGCTGCCTTCCTGGTGGCGGTGTGGCAGCTCCTTGTCAGCGGACTTACGCGCCGCCGGCAACGACACCTTGCCGTCACCGTTGACGCGCGCTCGGAACACCCAGTACGTCCAGGTTTGATAAGCCAGCACGATCGGTGTGAAAGCGAGCGCCACCCAGCTCATCACCGTCAGGGTGTAATGGCTCGACGACGCGTTGGTCACGGTCAGGCTGTACGCGGCCGACGTGGTCGACGGCATCACCGCCGGGTGCAGCGTCAGGAACAGGGCCGCGGCGGTCGCCACGATCGCGGCCGCGGTGCCCGCGAAGGCCCAGCCGTCACGGTCGCGCCAGGTCGCCGCGAGCCCGCCGAGCAGCGACACGGCGGCGATCACCGCGACCACCGCGGCGGCGGCCACGTGTCCGCGCGAGCCACCGCTTGCCTGAACCAGCGTCCAGACCAGGAAGCCCACAGCGAAGATGGCCGCGCCCGGCCCGAGGAGCAGCACCGCCTTTCGCGCGCGGTCGCGCAGCTCGCCGGTCGTCTTGAGCGCGATGAACACCGCTCCGTGCAAGGTGAACACGGTCAGCGTGGTCAGGCCGCCGAGCAGGGCGTAAGGATTAAGCAGGGTGAAGAAGGACCCTGTGTAGTTGTGCGCCGCGTCGATCGGCACGCCGCGCACGATGTTCCCGAACGCCACTCCCCACAGCAGCGCCGGAAGGGCGGCGCTGATGGTGTGCGCCCAGTCCCAGCGCCGCCGCCAGACCGGGTCGGTCTCCTTGTTGCGGTATTCGATCGCGGCGATGCGCACGATCAGCGCCACCAGGATAAGCAGCAGCGCCAGATAGAAGCCGCTGAAGAGGGTGGCGTACCACTGCGGGAACGCTGCGAAGGTCGCCCCGCCGGCCACCAGCAGCCAGACCTCGTTGCCGTCCCAGACCGGGCCGATGGTGCGCAGCATCAGGCCGCGCTCGCGCTCGTCCCGGCCGACCGCTTGCAGCAGCACGCCGACGCCGAAGTCGAATCCCTCGAGCATGAAGTAGCCGCACCAGAGCACCGCGATGAGGGTGAACCACAGGTTCTGCAGAGACATGTTAGGACCCTTACTCCTGTTGTCAGTACGCGAAGCCGAGGTCTGGCTCGGTGTCGAGGGCCTTGTCCGCGCCCGGGCCGCCGGAACCGCCCGGCCCGCGGCGGGCGGCGCGCACCGTCAGGCCGACCTCGACGACCGCCAGCCCCGCGTACAGCAGGGTGAGCACGATCAGCGAGGTGAGGATGGTGCCCGCGCCTACCGTCGGCGAGACGGACTGCCTGGTGGCCAGCACCCCGAACACCGACCAGGGCTGGCGGCCCATCTCGGTGAAGATCCAGCCGAAGCTCGAGGCCAGCGGGCCCAGGGCCATCGCCCACAGCGCGGCGCGCCAGAACCAGCGCCGCTCCGGCTCCGGGGTGCGCCCGCGCCGGGTCAGCCAGAGCCCGAGCAGCGCCACCAGGCCGGCGACCAGGCCGAAGCCGATCATGAGCCGGAAGGACCAGTAGGTGACCGGGATCACCGGCGTGTACGTGCCCGGGCCGTACTTGGCGACCTCAGCCGCCTGCACGTCGTTGATCCCCTGCACCTGCCCGTGGAAGGAGCCGGTCGCGAGGAAGGAGAGCAGGTTGGGCAGCCGCACCGACCAGACCTCGGACTTGCCGTCCAGCGAGCCGATCGTGAACAGCGAGAAGGAGGCGGGCTGCGAGGTGTGGTACAGCGCCTCGGCCGCGGCCATCTTCATCGGCTGCTGCTCGGTCATGATCTTGCCGTCGATGTCGCCGGTCACCGCGGTCAGCGCGCAGGCGATGAGGGCGGTCCACAGGCCGAGGCGCAGTGAGGGCCGCATTGTGTCCGCGTGCTGGCGGCGGCGCAGGTGCCAGGCGCTGACCGCGATCAGCAGCAGTCCGGACATCAGGAACGCGGCGGCGATGGTGTGCCCGAAGGCGACCAGCGCGGTGGAGTTGGTCAGCACCGCCCAGATGCTGGTCAGCCGCGCGGTGTGGGTCGCCGGGTCGAGCACGAAGCCGACCGGATGCTGCATCCAGGCGTTGGCGGCCAGGATGAAGTAGGCGGAGAGCATGGTGCCGATGCCGGCCAGCCAGATGCAGGCGGTGTGCACGCGCGGCGGCAGCCGGTCCCAGCCGAAGATCCACAGGCCGAGGAAGGTGGACTCCAGGAAGAAGGCCAGCAGCCCCTCGATCGCCAGCGGTGCGCCGAAGACGTCGCCGACGAAGCGCGAGTACTCGCTCCAGGCCATCCCGAACTGGAACTCCTGCACGATGCCGGTGGCCACGCCGAGCGCGAAGTTGATCAGGAACAGCTTCCCCCAGAACTTCGCGGCGCGCAGATAGTGCTCGCGGCCGGTGCGCAGCCACGCGGTTTGCAGTCCGGCGGTGAGCAGCGAGAGGCCGATCGTCAGCGGCACGAAGAAGAAGTGGTACACGGTGGTAATGCCGAACTGCCAGCGGGCGAGCAGCAACGCGTCCACGGCTCATGGTCCTTTCGGGGACGTACGCGGTCGTGCTGTCAGCTTCGCCAGCCGCGCCGGGCCCGCGGCAGGGCGTACCGGCCTGGCCGGAAGGGACCAAGGTCCCGAACCGGCGCCGGGCTTGCCGTCCGAATGGCCCGAGACGCCGGGCGCGCGGCGCGCGATAGTGAGCGGAAGGTGCGATGGTGCACCGGGAGGCTGGGAGGACGGACGGCGCGATGGACACGACCTTGCTGGTTCCTTGGGACGATGCGCTCACGTCGTACGACTTCGGGCACGACCATCCGCTCGCTCCGGTGCGGGTCGAGCTGACCATGCGCCTGGCGCGCGAGCTCGGCGTACTCGACGCCCCGGGCGTGGTGCTGGCGCCGGTGGCCGCGGCGAAGGACGGCGTGCTCGAGCTCGTCCACGCCCCGGAGTACATCGCCGCGGTGAAGAACGTCGCCCACGCGACGCGCTCCGAGCGCAGCCGCTACGGCCTGGGCACCGACGACAATCCGATCTTCCCCGGCATGCACGAGGCCTCGGCGCTGGTCGTCGGGGCGAGCGTGGCGGCGGCGGACGCGGTGTGGTCCGGCATGACCGAGCACGCCGCGAACCTGGCCGGCGGCCTGCACCACGCGATGCGGGCGCACGCGTCAGGGTTCTGTCTCTACAACGACGTCGCGATCGCCATTGCGCGACTGCTTGAGCAGGGCGCGACCAGGGTCGCTTACGTGGACGTCGACGCGCACCACGGCGACGGCGTGCAATCAGCCTTCTACAACGATCCTAGAGTCCTGACGATCAGCCTTCATGAGCACCCCAGCACCCTGTTCCCCGGCACCGGACTGCCGGAGGAGTCAGGCGGCCGGAACGCCGAGGGCATGAGCGTGAACGTGGCGCTGCCGGCCGGCACCCGCGACGCGCACTGGCTGCGCGCGTTCGACGCGATCGTCCCGCCGCTGCTGCACGCCTTCCGGCCTGAGGTACTCGTAACGCAGCACGGTTGTGACAGCCACGCGCTCGACCCGCTTGCACACCTGATGCTCACCATCGATGGTCAGCGTATGGCCGCTGAGGCACTGCACCGGCTCGCCCACAAGCACACTGAAGGCCGCTGGCTGCTCTTCGGCGGAGGCGGGTACGCGGTGGTCGACGTGGTACCGCGGATCTGGACGCAAGTCCTGGCCGAGGCCGCGCACCAGCCGGTCCCGCCGCAGACCGAGACTCCCGACTCCTGGCGCACCTTCGCCGCCGAACGCGCCGGGCAGATCGCGCCGCGGTCGATGACCGACGGGCACCAGCCGCAGCCGCGCCCCTGGGCCAACGGCTTCGATCCGGCCGACCCGATCGACCGCGCGGTTCTGGCCACCCGCCGCGCCGTCTTCCCGCACCACGGCCTCGAAGTCACCCACTGAGTCCGGGGAGAACAGGGAACCGCTCTCTCGGAAAGCTCCTGCGCTCCGCCGCATCGCGCCACGCCGGGGCTTGATCGCGATCACGTCCGCCGCAAGACAGGGCCACGCAAGACAGGGCCAACGGTCGGGCCCCGGCGGGACGTTCGGCCATACTGCGCCGGCCGCCCCGCGCAGCACGCTGATTACCGGAGAGACGGCAGCCAGCGGCGATGAGCGCCACGAGCGGACCAGAGGAGCGCGACACCATGAAGAAATTCGGTCACCCTCGCGTCGTCGTCGGCATCGATGACTCTCTGACCGGCCTCGCCGCGATCCGGACCGCCGTGGCAGAGGCGCGCCGGCGCATGCTCCCGCTCTACGCCGTGCGGTCCCGCACCACCGCGATCGCGTGCGTGGACTCGACCACCATCACCACCGCGTTCCTCGACGCGCTCGGCTCCGTGCCGACCGACATCGAGATCGAGACCGCGGTGTCCTTCCTGCCCATCAGGGACGCGCTGTGCACGGCCGCCGCCGATCCGCGCGACCTGCTCGTCGTGGGCTGCAGCGGCAAGGGTTTCTGGCACACGCTGTGGTCCGGCTCGGTCGCGCACGCCGTGATGCGCCGGGCCCGCTGCCCGGTGCTCGCCGTGCCGGTGCCGGAAATGGCCCGCGCGGTGCATCGTCCGCACCGCTGGCGCGGTCGCAGCCAGTGGGACCCGATCCGGCAGCTCGAAGCCGAGCGGCCCGAGTTCCACGGCCGCCCTTACTCAGGCATCTGAGTCGTACGGGGGTGCCCGGCACCCGGCGCCCCCGGCTTCTGCGGGCCGGCTTTCGGTCCCGCCCCGGCCCGTCACGCCCCCATCGCAGAAGGCAGAGAAACATAATGATGAAAGCAGCCGTCGTCACCGACTTCGCCAGGCCGCTGCAGATCAAGCAGGTACCGGTGCCGGTTCCCGGCCCGGGCCAGGCGCTGGTGCGCATCGAGGCCAGCGGGGTATGCCACACTGACATCCACGCCGCGCACGGCGACTGGCCGGTCAAGCCGCCGCTGCCGTTCATTCCGGGCCACGAGGGCGTCGGCGTCATCGAGGCGCTGGGCCCGGGCGTGCAGGTGCGCAGCATCGGCGAGCGGGTCGCGATCCCGTGGCTCGGCTCCGCGTGCGGGCACTGCCGCTACTGCGTTTCCGGCCGCGAGACGCTGTGCGAGTCGCAGACGAACACCGGCTACTCGGTCAATGGCGCCTATGCCGAGTACGCGCTGGCTGCCGCCGACTACGTGGTGCCGGTGCCTGACTGGGTCAGCACCGTGGAGGCCGCCCCGCTCACCTGCGCCGGCGTGACCACCTACAAGGCGATCAAGGTAGCCGGGGTCGGGCCGACCGACCATGTCGCGGTCTTCGGCGTCGGCGGGCTCGGCCACCTCGCGGTGCAGTACGCGCGCATCGCCGGCGGTTTCGTCACCGCGGTCGATCTGGACGAGGGCAAACTGGAGCTGGCCCGGGAACTGGGCGCCGAGCACGTCGTCAACGCGGCCGAGCACAATCCGGCCGAGCTGATCCGGGCCGAGGGCGGCGCGGACGTGGCGATCGCCCTTGCCGCCTCGCCGCAATCCTTCCACCAGGCCTTCGCCAGCCTGCGCCGCGGCGGCCGGCTGGTGTGCGTCGCGCTGCCCGCGGGCGGCACGCTGACCGTCCCGATCTTCGACACCGTGCTCGGCGGGATCAGCGTCATCGGCTCGATCGTCGGCACCCGCCAGGATCTGGCGGAGGTCTTCGAGCTGCACCGCGCCGGGCGCACCCGGGTGTTCGCCGAGAGCCGGAAGCTGGAGCAGGTCAACGAGACCTTCTCCGACGTGCTGGCCGGACGGGTCCAGGCGCGCATCGTCTTCGAGTTCTAAGTTCGCGCCGGAATCCGCGCCGCGGCCCGCGCGGCCCGCCCCGCCCGCCGCGGTCCTTCCCCAGACCTGGAGTCACCATGATTCAGAACCTTTCAACACCGCGGCGCATCGTCGTCGGCGTCGATTCCTCGGATAACGCGTCGCGCGCGGCCGAGTGGGCCGCGCGCCAGGCCGCCGATCTCGGCGTGCCGCTGTACCTGTTGCACGCTCTCGATTTGTCCGCAGGGCCCAGCGGCTCAGACGGGCACCATGGCGCCGGACACGAGGCCGGCGAACGCAGCGGCTTCGTCGAGGCCCGCTGGCAGGACGGCGAGCGGCTCGTCGACCGGATCGCGATACGGCTGGGCGAGCGGTTCCCCGGCGTGGCCGTGCGGGCCGAGCTGTCCGAGTCGAACGCGCCGGAGGCGCTGATCGACCAGAGCGGCCAGTCCACGATGGTGGTCACCGGGACGCGCGGGCACGGCGGTTTCGCCGGCCTGCTGCTCGGCTCGGTCAGCCTGAAGGTCGCCGCGCACGGGCTCGGCCCGGCGGTCGTGGTCCGCGGCGAGCAGCCGGGCGAGCCGTACAACGAGATCGTTCTCGGCGTGGAGCCCGGCGAGGCAGAACCACCGATGCGCTACGCCTTCGCGATGGCCGCGGCGCTGCGCTCGACACTGACTGTCGTCCGGGCGTGGTGGCCGCACCCGGCCTATGGCGGCTACTACACCGGCGACCACGAACTGACCGAGACCAATCAGACCGCTGAGGCGGACACGCTGATCAAGGGGCTGCGCGAGGAGTACCCGGACGTGGACGTCTCGACCGCCGCGATGCGCGGCAACGCGGTGCCGATGCTGATCGAAGCGGCGCGCGGATCGCGGCTGCTGGTGATCGGCGCGCACCGTCGGCGCAGTCCGCTGTCGGTCGGCGCCGGTTACGTGCTGCAGGGGTTGCTGTCGCACTCACCGACGCCGGTCGCTGTCGTGCCGATCGAGTAGGCAGCAACCTCGCCCGTGATCGCTCTTCCTCATTCGACTGGCGCGCGGCGCAGTCTGCGCAGGTACGGGTCCTTACGCTGTGCTGGAGCGACCTGCCCATCGCCGCCTG
>NZ_DASRBQ010000163.1:0-73882 GCF_035653575.1 Actinocrinis sp. | reverse complement strand
CTCGCGCACGGGGCCCCGCTGCAGCTGCCGGGACATGCGTACGGCTTGACCATGGCCGGCGGCTTGGCGGTCTGTCTCGCCGTCATCGTCTTGACGCTGCCGCTGCTCGGGCGGATCACGGCGTCCGACAACGCGCGGTTTGAGTAGGGGCGGCGAGTAGGCGCTGCAAAGACACCCCCGGGGGAGCAGGGGGAAGGGCGGCGGGGCCTGCCGACAGGCGGAACGGCAGGCCCCGCCTGAGCGCCGGACCGCGGCGTGGTCCGGCACCTGCTCGAGGTGCGGTGAAGCAGGGTCGCTTCGTGAAGCTGTGCTCGTTTGTGCGGCGCGGTGTGGAGTGCGACGACGTCTCGCGAAATTGTGTTGCGTGACACCAAATTCCGCAAGAGGTCATGACGAATTCGTTGCGATTCCCGCACTCGAGGCCAAGAACTCGCAGGAAGGTGCCGCGAAGCGCTCCAGGATTGTTTTCCGCTACAACGAATGAAGGCCGATCGTCGCCCGCGCACCGGACGTGGTAGGCAAGTCGCATGCGAATCTGCGTCCTGGGTGCCGGAGCGATCGGCGGATTCATCGGCGCGCGGCTGGCCGCGTCCGGCGTGCAGACCACGGCGTTGGCCCGCGGCGCCACGCTCGAAGCGCTGCGCACTCACGGCTGGCGCGTGCAGGACGGCACCGAACTGCTCACCGCGCCGGTCCACGCCTCCGACAGCCCCGCCGAGCTTGGTCCGCAGGACGTGGTCGTCATCGCCGTCAAGGCGCACTCGCTCGCGGCGGCCGCGTCGAACGCCGGTCCGCTGCTCGGCCCGGACACGATCGTGCTGACCGCGATGAACGGCGTGCCGTGGTGGTTCTTCGACGGCTTCGGCGGGCCCTGCGCGGGGCGGCGGCTGACGAGCGTCGACCCCCACGGTTCGATCGCCGCCGCGATCCCGACCGAGCGCGTGCTCGGCGCCGTGGTGCACATGAGCTGCAGCGCGCCGGAACCGGGCCTGGTCCGGCACCACCGAGGCAGCGGTCTGATCATCGGGGAACCCGGCGACCGCGACTCCGCCCGCCTGAACGACCTCGTCGCGGTGCTCAAAGGGGCGGGCCTCGACGCCACCGCCACCACTGAGATCCACAAGGAGATCTGGTACAAGCTGTGGGGCAATCTGACCGTCAACCCGGTCTCCGCCCTCACCGGCGCCACCGCGGACCTGATCCTCGACGACGACCTCGTGCGCGGCTTCTGCCACGCGGCGATGCTGGAGGCGCAGCGCATCGGCGCCGTGATCGGCTGCCCGATCGACCAGAGCCCGCAGGACCGCAGCGAGATCACCCGCAAGCTCGGCGCCTTCAAGTCCTCGATGCTCCAAGACGCCGAGGCCGGCCGCAGGCTCGAACTCGACGCGCTGGTCGGGGCGGTGCGCGAGATCGGACAGGCGGTGGACGTGCCGACGCCGTACATCGACGCGCTGCTCGGCCTCACCCGGCTCAGCGCCAGAGTCCGTGGACTGTGACGGCGTCCGCGGCCCGGCGCGCCGACCCGCGTCAACCCGAGGGTTGACGCCGCGAACCAACCTGCGGGCCAACCCTGTGGCCGACGATCCAGGGCGCTGATCGCGGCACTCTCAGAGCCATGACGACTACCGATTACCTCATCGCAGCGGCCCTGATCCTTCTCGTGATCCCGCAGATCCGCGGAATGCGCCTGACGATGCGCAGCCTCGTGCTGCCGATCGTGCTGGTCGGCGCCGCGGCCGCCTACTACCTCAAGTCGGTCCCGACGCAGGGCAACGACGTATTGCTCGACGGCCTGTGCATCGCCGCCGGTGCTCTTCTCGGCATCGGCTGCGGACTGACCACCCGGCTCGTGCGCGGATCGGACGGCGTGCTGATCGCAAAGGCCGGACTGGTCGCCGCGCTGCTGTGGATCGTCGGCATGGCCGCACGCACCGGCTTCGAATACGCGGCCACGCATGGCGGCGCGCACAGCATCGCCGACTTCAGCCGCAGCAACTCGATCACCGGTGCCGACGCCTGGACGGCCGCCCTGCTGCTCATGGCGCTGATGCAGGTGCTGTCGCGTACTGCGGTGGTGCGCCTGCGGGCCGCGCGCCTCAACAACTCCGCCCGCCGCCCGGCCCTGGCGGATGCGTGACGCGGCGCGCGCGGATGACCTCTTCGCTTGACTCGCGCCTCGCCCCGGCGGCCCGGTCCCGCACCCGCGGATCCGGGCCGCCGGCCGTTACTCCGCGGGCCCGAACTGCCGCCCCGAGCCGCAGCACACCTATTCTTCAGAGCATGACCGACTTCGCCGACCACGAGCAGCCTGCGGTCAGCCAGCGGGTGGCGGTAGCGCTGGCCGGCGTTCGCGACCGGCGCGAACGCTGGAGCAGGCGGCTTCGGCCGGTGCTCGGCGTCGTGATCGCCACCATCCTGGTCGCGACGCTGCGCGGGAAGCCGGCCCCCGGCTGGACGGGCCCGCATCTCGGCGTCACCATCGCGCTGGCCGGTTGCCTGCTGCCGATGCTCTGGGCGATCGCGCACCGGAGCTGGCCGCTCGACTCGATGCTGCGCACAGCGACGATGTCGCTGGTGATCGGGGCGTTCGGTGTCGCGCTCGCCGCGCTTCAACCGGCCGGCATCTCCGCGTTGCCCGCGTCGGTGTCCATCATGGTCGGGTTCTTCTTCCTCCCGCCGCGCCGCGCGGCACTGATCGCCGCCGTGGTGGGAGCAGGTCTGGTCGCGGCGATGCTGGCGAGCGGTTCCACCGTGCTCAACGCGGTCACCGACCTGCTGTTCTGCGGGGTGCTCGGAGTCATGGCGCTCTGCATGATCCAGGCCGGGCGCAACTCGGACCGCGCCGAACTGCTGCTGGCTCAGCTGGAGGACGCCCGCGCGGCCGAGGCGGAGGCGGCCGCGCTGGCCGAGCGCACGCGGATCGCCCAAGACCTGCACGACGTGCTCGCCCAGTCGCTCTCCGGCCTGGCCATCCAGACGGAGGCGGCGCGGCGGCTGGCGCGGCGCGGACAGAGCGGCGAGGACCTCACCGACCTGCTTGACCGCTGCGCCAAGCTGGCCAAGGAAGGCCTGACCGACGCGCGCCGAGCGGTCGGCGCGCTGCGCGGTGACGCCGTGGCCACCCTCGACCGGCTGCCGGAGTTGATCGAGCGCTACCGCGGGGACCTCGAACTCGACGCGACACTCACCGTGTCTGGCACACGCCGCGACCTGCCGGGCGAGGCCGGACTCGCGCTGTACCGCGGCGCACAGGAAGCGCTAACCAACGCGGCGCGCTACGCCCGCGGCTCGCAGACCTTGGTGACACTGCGCTACGAGCAGGACGCCACGGTGCTGACCGTCGAGGATCGGCGGACCAAAGAAGACGGCGTGGAGCCGGCCGGGTCGCAAGCCGCGTCCGGGATCGAACCCGCGCCGATCGTCTATGGTTCGGGCCTCGGCCTGGTCGGCATGCGCGAACGCCTCGCCGAGGTCGGCGGGACCGCGACGGCCGGACCCACCCGCGAGGGTTGGATCGTGCGGATGGAGATCCCGGCGTGAGCGGCACGAGCGAAGGATCCGCCGCGGCGGGCAGCGGACCGGCGGCACAGCGGCCGATCAGGGTGCTGATCGCGGACGACCAGCGGGTCGTGCGCGACGGCCTGGTGCTGCTGATCGGGACGCTCGACGGCACCGAAGTCGTGGGCGCGGCGAAGGACGGCGCCGAGGCCGTGCAGCTCGCCGAGCAACTGCGGCCGGACGTGGTCTTGATGGACCTGAACATGCCGGTGCTCGACGGGACGGCCGCGACCGCGGCGCTGCGCGAGCGAGTTCCGGACTGCGCGGTGCTCGTGCTGACGACTTACGCGGACGACGACTCGGTGTTCCCGGCGCTGCGGGCCGGGGCGCGCGGATACCTGACCAAGGACGCCGACGGAGACCAGGTCGAAACGGCGATCCGGAATGTCCACAGCGGCCGGACCTGGCTTGATCCGATCGTGCAGGAGCGGCTCGTCGCGGCGCTGCTGCCGGGCGGCCCGGCAGCAGCCACGGCGCACGACGCCGCTCCCGTCGCGGCCGGACCGGGCGCGCATTCGGCCTGTGATCCGACGGCAGAACGCGCGCTTCCCGACGGCCTGACGCCCCGTGAGGCCGAAGTACTCGCGCTGATCGCCGAGGGCCTGTCCAACGCGCAGATCTGCGCCCGACTCGTCGTCAGCCAGGCTACCGTAAAGACCCACATCAACCGGATCTTCGCCAAGATCGGCGCCCGCGACCGCGCCCAAGCCGTGCGCTACGCCTACCGCAACGACCTCGCCGGGCGCGGCTGACGGCTTGTCACCCACTGAGGCGACGCGTGTCCTCCCGATAGGGCAATCGCTCGCGCCCGAACGCACACCATCGGCCGTGTTCCCTGCTCATCGACGGTTCCCGCACCTACATTGGCAAGCGAACGGCGTCTGCGAACGGCGTGCGCGAGTTTCAACCAACGGGGCATATCGGACGTCTTTGGTCATGAAGGCTTCTGGTGCTTCGGGCGACTGAGAGGTGCGGTCATGAACAGGTTCACCCTTGCGGCATCACGCCGCGGATTCGGCGCGATCTGCCTCGTGGCGGGCGCCGTCGCGCTGTCCGCGGCCTGCTCCTCCGCCAGCACGCCCGGCCCGAGCCCCAGCGCGGTCGGCGGCTCCGGCGCGGCGAGTCCCACGCCGACCGCGAGCGCGGGCGGCGGCGCCAGTGCCGGCGCGTCAGACACGGCGCAGGCCGGCGGCGGTGCCGGCGGATCCGGCGGCGCCACCACTGCCGCGGGCGGGCACCCGGCCGGGGCGAACACGTGCCTGGTGCGTTACCTCCACGGCGACATCGGCCAGGTCGGGGCAGCCGCCGGCTCGGAGTACGTGACCATCACGTTCAAGAACCTCAACAACCAGCCGTGCACGCTCTACGGCTACCCCGGCGTCTCGGCCGGAAATGGCACCCCGGTCAACCAGGTCGGCCAGCCGGCGAACCGCAACAACGCGGTGTCGCCGACCGTTGTCACCCTCGCGCCGGGCGGCTACGCGTACACCACGCTTCAGATCGCAAACGCCCTTAACTACCCGACCGCGACCTGCAAGCCCGCCTCGACCTCGTGGCTGCTGGTCTACCCGCCGAACACCTCGAATCTGCTTTATGTCCCGTACGACACCAAGGTCTGCACGACGAGCACCGTGAACCTGAGCATCCAGGCCGTACGGCCGGGCAAGGGCGGTGCCTGACGCCGGGAAACTCCGCGCTGCCCGGCGCCAGGCCACCGCCCCGCGATCTACGACCTCTTACCCGCGGTCAACGGGCCGTCGCCGCTGCGGCTCAGCCGTTCGTGGCAAGGGCCTGCAACCGCGTGTACGCACCGTTGAAGACGTCTTGGTCGCCGGGCAGCGATCCGGATGAGGCGTACTGCCAGAACGTGTAGTAGCCCCAGCCGGCCGGCAACGGACCGCCCCCGCTGGCCGAGAAGTTCGCGATCCACAGCGGGTCGTACGCCGCGAATCCGGAGTAGTTGCCGGTACAGGTGGTCCACCAGTCGGTGGTCGAGTAGATCGGCGGGTAGGCGTGCTCACGCGCCGCGTACTCGTTCACGAAGTTCCAGATCCAGCTGACCATCGCCGAGTGCGACAGGCCGAAGCATTCGGCGCCGTACGGGTTGTACTCGATGTCGAGCGCGCCCGGCAGCGTCCTGCCGTCGGCGGACCAGCCGCCGCCGTGCCCGATGAAGTAGTCGGCCTGCGCGGACCCGGAGGAGTTGCTCGGGATCGCGAAGTGGTACGCGCCGCGGATCACGCCGTTGTTGTACGAGCCGTTGTACTGCTGAGCGAAGTACGCGTTGGTGTAGTAGGTGCCCTCGGTGGCTTTGATGTAGACGAAGTCGATGTACGGCGCGACCGACGCCCAGTTGACGTTGCCCTGATAGGCGCTGACGTCGATCCCGGGCAGCTGCGGAGTGGCGGCCGCGGAGACCGGGGCGACCCCCGCGGAGCGCTGTGCGACCGGCTCGTGCGACGGGATGGTCGATCCCATGAAGTCAGCGACCGGGTGAGTGATCTTCTCGGGATTGACCGGGGTCGGGTAGTGCGTCGGGCTGACCGGCACTCGCTGGCCGGTCACAGTGGTCGCCCAGCTGGTGCCGGCGCCCGATCCGGCGGCGGTACCTCCGCCGGCGGCCAGCGCGGCGGCCGAGGCGGCGCCCGCCCCGGTTCCGGCGACGGTCAGCAGGGCACCGAGCAGCACCGTCGTGATCAACGCGGCGTTGGTGCGGCGGGTCGCGGCGTGGGTAGGCCGCGAACGCCCAAAGCGTTCCATGGTCTTCCTCATCAGGTTGTGGGTGTAAGTCCGGGCAGATCGGACTTTTTGTCAGGATACTGCGACTGCGCGCGGCGTCGGTCAGCGCGTCGTAAAGATTCACCAAGGCTTCACTGGTGCTGTGCGCACGGTTCCGTCATCGCGTGGATCGCGCGGCGGGCGCAGGAGCCGGCGGGGACTGCGACGCGGTCTTGGCCGGCCTAAGGAACGCGGCCGATACGGCGGTGGCGACGATCAGAGCGCAGATACCGAAGACGGCGGCCGTGTCGTAGCCGGATGAGGCCGGGATACTGCGGCCGCGGGGTGTGGCCGACGTGAGGACGGTGGCGCTCAGGGCGCTGCCAAGGGCGAAGCCGGTGGAGCGCACGACCTGGTAGAAGCCGGTGGCGCTGCCGGTCTCGTGCGGTGGGACGCCGCGCACGAGCTGCAACGGGTTGGCCGCGAAGACCCAGCCGACGCCGAAGCCGGCCAGCGCCATCGCGATCCCCAGCTCCCACAGCGTGCCGCGGCCAAGCCGGAACTGCGCCATCGCCGCGACCAGCAGCACGCATCCGGCCACGACGACCGTGTCCGGCCCGCGCCGGCGCAGCAGCGCGCCGGCCGCCTTGTTCGCCGCGAAGCTCGCGAAGGAGAAGGGCACCAGCAGCGAACCGGCCACGAGCGGTGACTCGCCGAAACCGTAGCCCGCGCCGGTCGGCGTCTGCACCAGGCGAACCACCAGCGAGAGCAGCGGGTAGATCCCGACGCCGACCAAGAGCACGGATACGTTCGCGGCGAGCACGGCGCGGTGTCGCAGCAGCCGTACATCGACCAGCGGCCGCCGCGTGTTCAGCTCACGCGCGACCCAGCCGGCCAGCATCGCCACGGCCAGCGCGATGGCCGCCAGGGTGCGGATCGAGACCCAGCCCCAGGACTGGCCCTGGGAGAGCGCGAGCAGCACCGCCGCGACGCACACCGCGAGCAGCGTCGCGCCCGGCCAGTCGAGTCCGCGCGCCTCCCGGTCCGGCCCCTCGGGAAGCACCCGCGCGGCGGCGAGCAGTGCGAGCGCGGTGACCGCGGCGCCTGCCCAGAACGCCGCGGCCATGCCGAACTGCTGCGTGATGGCGCCGACGACCGGGTAGCCGACGCCGATTCCGATCGCGGTGGTCACGCCGAGCAGCGCGATCGCCGGCCTGCCGCGCTCGGCCGGCAGCTCGTCGCGCGCGGTCGCGATGGCCAGCGGCACCAGCCCGCCGCCCGCGCCCTGCAGCATCCTCCCAATTAACAGGCCCACAAAGCCGGTGGGCAGCGCGGAGAGCACGCAGCCGACGAGCGCGGCGGCGAGCGAGGCGAGGACGACGGGCCGCCGCAGCCGTCCGTCGCCGAGTCGGCCGGCGACCGGCGCCGCGATCGCACCGACCAGGAGTGAAACGGTCAGCGCCCACTGCGAGGCCGCCAGCGAGACGTGCTCGACCGCCGCGACCGTGGGCAGCAGGGGAGCGCCGAGGCTGCCGCCCGCCGCCGTCACCACCCCGAGGAAGACCAGGACCGGGACCAGCAGGCGCGGTGGTCCGGGTCGGCAGTCCGGCTCGTTCGCGGGAGCTTGCATGCCCGGAACGTAGGCCGCGCGGGTCGCCGCCGTCGAAGTCGATTCGCCGATCGTGCGCATAGGCGGCGGCTATGTGCACCGTGCATCCGCGGCTAAGAGGAATGACCGTCCGGCGCGGCGATCCGGTGGGTGACGTCCGTGGCCGGTGCCTGGTCGATGTGTTCCAGCAGAATCGCGCGGAACTCCTGCGCCGCCCGGGAGAGGCCGGCGTCGCGGCGCCAGGCGAGGCCGATCGTGCGCTGCGGAGCGGGTTCGGTCAGCCGAGTGATCGTCAGACCGGCCCGGCGCGCGGCGATCGCCGGCAGCAGGGCGAGGCCGGCTCCGCAGCGCACCAGCGCGATCACCGCGTCCAGCTCGCCGCCGTCCACGGCGATCTTGGGTTCGAATCCGGCTTGGCGGCACAGCCCGGTCGCGTGTTCGCGCAGCGCGTAACCGTGTCGCGGGAGCACCAGCGGTCTTTCATGCAAGTCGGCGGGCGTGCATACCCCGCGTTCGCCCGGCGGCAGCTGTCCGGTGCCCGAGACGATGACCAACTCCTCGCGCACCAGAGGCTCGAACGCGATCGCCGCGCTGAGGGCCGAGGGCAGCGGCAGGATGAGCAGCGCCACATCGAGCTCGCCGAGGCGCAGCCGTTCCGCCAGATCGCTCGTGCCGCTCTCCGCCAGGCAGGGCTCGATGCCGGGCCAGCGCTGCGCGAAGGCGCGCAGGACCTCGGCGAGCACGCCCTGGCACAGGCTCGGCGTCCCGCCGACGCGCACGCGGCCGCGCCGCAGCTGCGTGATCTCCTGAACCTCGCGGCGCGCGCCGTCCAGGTCCGCGAGCACCCGCCGCGCCACCGGAAGCAGCGCGGCCCCGGCCTCGGTGAGAGTCACCCCGCCGCGGGCGCGCACGAACAGCGCCGCGCCGAGCTCCCGCTCCAGCGACCTGATCTGTTGCGACAGCGACGGCTGGGCAACGTGGAGATTGCGCGCCGCCCGGGTGAAGTGCCGGGTCTCGGCCACTTCCAGGACGTAGCGGAGCTGAGTCAGCTGCACCCTTTCACGATAGAGCAGCGATAGGCGTCGCCTATGGGATCACGCACCCACATCGCCAACAGCAATGGCCGGCGGCCGGCCGTCAGCGCCCGGTGCCGACGTTCGCGATGAACATGCGGACCTGCGCGCGGCTGCGCAGCCCGTTGGGCGACTGCGGCCGGAACCACGCGAACTGCGGAAAGCGGCCGTCGGCGCCGCGCACCGGGTCGACCTGGAGCACCCCCGAGACGATCGGCGCCTCACCCGCGCGGAAGGTGATCGGCGACCAGAGGTACATCAGGCACGCCTCCTCCGCCCGCCGCACGCTCGATTCGTCCTCCACCTCGACGCCCACCCGCCGCACGACCTCGGCGGCGTCGTCGCGCAGTCGCGCCAGGACCGGGCCGAACTGCACGTTGACGGTCGGGCCGCCCGCAGCCGACAACCAGCCGTCCGGGCCGAGCCGGAAGGGTGTGTAAACAGTCTCTGTTTCCTGATGTTCCTGTGCATATGCCGCCGCCAGGTCCTGATTGGAGGGGAAGAGGTACCAGAGGTCGCCGGGCATGAACCCGAGCGGCACCCCGGCCATCTGCACCAGCCACTCGTTCAGCGCGCCGGCGAGCGTGGGCGCCAGATCCCGGCCGACCTCCCCCCGGCTGATCGAGTGTTCCGGATGGGTGTGCGCGAGCGGCTCGAGTCCGCGCAGCGACGGGTGGCTCCAGTCGACCAGGTTCGGGCCGCCGAGTATCAGATAGCAGTCCCCGTACGCGCGATCGCGGCCGAGACCCCACTCGTGCCGGCGCGTGTCATAGGGACGCCGGGCGACGACGCCCGACTCGATCAACGCGCTCTGATCCCCGACGGCCAGTCTGCTGAGCACCGCGTGCCCCTGAGCCGCACTGTGCAGACGCGCGACGATCCGCGGTGCGCCGTCCACCGCGCGGGCCGGATCCGTCAGCTCCACCGCAGCCCAGCGGCGCGCCCCGCCCGGCGGCTCGTGCCGCGAGTTGTACTGGAACATCGGGCCGCCTCCAAGGTCGGTAGGTCCCCGCGGCCGCCGACCGGCCGCCGCGCTCTGCTGCGCCGCACCAACAAGAGGCGCGGCACGTCGCCGGTGATACACGCGGAGCGCGGCTGGTGGCCGAGTCGTGATGGGAGATTCGACGCGGCTGGCCTGACCCACGGTGAGGAGCACCACGCCGCTGGTAGCGATCCCCGACAGCGCCAGCTGCGCCAACTCCAGGCCGCGCAACACCAGGTTGCGCGAGCTGGCTTCCCTTTAGCCGGGGAGAGTACTTAGGTTACTTTTGCTAAGTAAATTGGGCCGGGTGAGAAAGGGCGGGCGCGGATGACGACGGGAACCCAGGGAGACACGGCCAAGGGCACGGCGGCCAGGCAGCGCGGCCGCTGGGTGAGCGCCCACCATCCGCGCTACAAGTGGATCGCCCTGTCCAACACCACGCTCGGCATGCTGATCGCGACGATCAACAGCTCCATCGTGCTGATCTCCCTGCCGGCCATCTTCAACGGCATCCGGCTCGACCCGCTGCGGCCCGGCAACGTCAGCTACCTGCTGTGGATGCTGATGGGCTACATGCTGGTCTCCGCGGTGCTCGTAGTCGCCCTGGGCCGGCTCGGCGACATCTGGGGCCGGGTGCGCATCTACAACGCCGGCTTCCTGATCTTCGCCGTGACCTCGGTCATCCTGTCACTCGACCCGATGCACGGCGGCGCGGGCGCGCTCTGGCTGATCCTGTGGCGCATCGCGCAGGCGGTCGGCGGGTCGATGCTGATGGCGAACTCGGCCGCGATCATCACCGACGCCTTCCCGGCCGCACAGCGCGGCATGGCGCTGGGGGTGAACATGGTCGCGGGCATCGCCGGATCCTTCATCGGCCTGGTGCTCGGCGGCGCGCTGGCGGAATGGGACTGGCGCTCCATCTTCTGGGTCAACGTGCCCATCGGGATCATCGGCACCTACTGGGCGTACCGGTCGCTGCACGAGACCGGCATCCGCAAGGCCGCCCGCATCGACTGGTGGGGCAACCTGACCTTCGCGGTCGGCCTGACCGCGCTGCTGGCCGGGATCACCTACGGCATCCAGCCCTACGGCGGCCACACCATGGGCTGGACCAACCCGTGGGTCATCGCCGGACTGGTGGGCGGCGTGGTGCTGCTCGCGGTGTTCTGCCTGATCGAGATGCGCGTGCCGGAGCCGATGTTCCCGCTGCGCCTGTTCCGCAACGCGGCCTTCACCGGCGGCAACGCGGCGGCGCTGCTCGGCTCGATCGGCCGCGGCGGCATGCAGTTCATGCTGATCATCTGGCTGCAGGGCATCTGGCTGCCGCTGCACGGCTACGACTATGCGCAGACCCCGCTGTGGGCGGGGATCTACCTGCTGCCGCTGACCGTCGGATTCCTCGCCGCGGGGCCGATATCCGGGCACCTGTCCGACCTGTTCGGCGCGCGGCTGTTCGCCGCCGGCGGCCTCACCGTGATGGCGGCCTCGTTCGCCGGCCTGCTGCTGTTGCCCACCAACTTCGGCTACCTGTGGTTCGCCGCGCTGGTCTTTCTCAACGGGCTCGGCGGCGGCCTGTTCGCCGCCCCGAACACCTCGATCATCATGTCGAACGTGCCGGCCGAGGCGCGCGGCGCGGCCTCCGGGATGCGCGCGACCTTCCAGAACGCCGGCATGGTGCTTTCGATCGGAATCTTCTTCTCGCTCATGGTCGCGGGGCTGGCCGGCTCCCTGCCGCACACGCTCACCAGCGGGCTGACCGCCCAGGGGGTGCCGCTCGCCGACGCGCGGACCGTGGCCGCGCTGCCGCCGGTCGGCACCCTGTTCGCCGCCTTCCTCGGCTACAACCCGATCCAGGAGCTGCTCGGCCCGCACGTGCTCGGCCAACTGCCGGCCGCGAACGCGCACACGCTGACCGGCCGTCAGTTCTTCCCGAATCTCATCTCAGGCCCCTTCCACACCGGCCTGGTCGTGGTCTTCTCGCTGGCCATCGCCATGTGCCTGATCGCCGCCGGAACCTGCCTGATCCGCAACAAGCCCGAGGCCGAGGAAGACCTCGTACCGGTGCCGGCACCGACGCCGGGATCAGGACGGTAGCTGGCGCGGGACGGTAGCAAGAGCGGGACGGTAGTGGGCCGGATCAGCGATCGTGGCCGGCACGCAGCCAATCGACGTAGTCGGCCACGGCGCGTTGCGTGTCGTAGGCGGGCTCGTAGCCGGCGTCCTGCCGAACGCGGGTGATGTCGAGGTAGAAGTCCCGGGCCGGTCCATGCGGATTGCGCCCTTCGGGCAGCTCTATGCGCGAGCCCGGGACGACCTCGGCGAGCGCGTCGGCGAGTTGCTGGTATGTCGTGGCGCGGCCGCCACCGACGTTGTACGTGCGGTGGTTGAGCCGCGGCGCCAGCTGCAACAGCGCGAGAGCGCGCCCGCAGTCCCTCGCGTAGCAGAGGTCGAGGCTGTCCTGCGCGTGTGCGGGGGAGTAGAGCTCTGAGAAGTCCGGCGCGGTGCCGCGAACGGCCGCGTGCACGAGCTGGGGCGCGCCGAAGAAGCGAGAAACCGGTCGTCCGAGCGGACCCCAGATCCCTGCGACGCGCGCGTTGTAGACCTCGAGTCCCGTGGCTCCCGCGACGTAATCGGCCAGCAGTTCACCGATCTTCTTGGACGCGGGGATGGCGTGGCCGGCGGTCGGCGGCAGCGGCATGTCCTCACGCATCGCCACTGCCACGCCACTCGCCGCCGAGTCCTCGGGCAGCGGCACGCCACCGTAAACGCCGATCGTGCTGGCCACCCCGACGCGCGCCACGCCCCAGTCGCGCGCCGCTTGCAGGACGTTCAGCAGGCCATTGACCGTGGCGCGCGCGTCCTCGATCGGATTCGCACTCGGCGGCCAGCCGCCTGCCGCGAGATGCACCACTCCCGTGATCTCGTGCCGCGCACCCACCTTGAGCAGCGACGACAGGTCGGTCACGTCGCCCTGCTCGATGAACGCGCGGCTGCCGATCTCGGAGGCGATCAGGTCCGACACGTCCGCGTCGGCGACGGCGCGCCGCCCGAGCAGGACGCAAGATTGGCCGAGATCAAGCAGGGCGCGGGCGGTGTGCGTGCCGATGAAGCCGAGTCCACCCGTGACGAGGATCATTCCGCCCCCAAACTAGCGTCAGTATGTTCAATCATCAGCGATACTGACAATCAGGCTAGCGGTAGGCTCGGAGGGTGTCCAGTGCAGCCAAGGACGCGGCCGCCGCGGCGGAGCGCAGCCCGGAACTGACCAGCCGCCTCGGCTATCTGCTCAAGCACGCCCAGTTGCGGCTCGCCGAGCTGACTGCCGCCGCGCTGGAGCCGTTCGGCGTCAACGGCCGGGAGTTGGCCGTGCTGATGGTGCTGGCCGAGGGCGAGCCCGCCTCGCAGCAGGAAGCCGCGCGGCGGCTCGGCATCGACCGCACGAGCATGGTCGCCTTCCTGGACGCGCTGGAGGAGAAGGGCCTGGTCGAGCGGCACCCGCACGCGCACGACCGGCGCCGCAACGTGGTCGAGCTCACGACGGCGGGACGCGAGACGATGCGAGCCGCCCGCCGCGCCGGTGACGAGGCGGAACGGCGCTTCCTCGCCCCGCTCGGCCGGACCGCCGGCGCGGCGCTCAAGGAATCGCTGCTGGCTCTCATTGAATCAAAAGGCTGACTAAGCGCCGCCGGTGGTGCCGGCGGTGTTCAGCGGCGTGCCCTCAGTCTCGGTGTAATGAGGGCACTGACTAGGCATCCGCTCCTGCTGCCGCTACGAGCCGCTCGCGACCGCCACCGCCAGTGCCTGCTCGGCGATCTCGAGCTCCTCGTCGGTCGGCACGACCAGGACCGGCACCTCGGCCCCCTCCGGCGAGATGAACCGCTCGCCGCTCCCGGCCGCCCGATTGCGCTGCTCGTCGACGACGATTCCCAGCCGCTCGAGCCCACGCAGAGCCAGCCCCCTGATAAGGTCGTCGTTCTCACCGACGCCCGCAGTGAAGACGACCGCGTCGACGCGACCGAGCACCGCGTAGTACGCGCCGATGTACTTACGGATGCGGTGGCAGTACACGTCGATGGCCAGGCGGGCGTCGCCGTCGCCGCTTTCCCGCGCCCTGCCCACGTCGCGCAGGTCGTTGCTGCCGGCCAGCGCCAGCAGGCCGCTCTCCTGATTCAGTGCGTCGTCGATCCGCTTGGCGTCGAAGCCGGCGACGCGTTCGAGATACGCGGGCACGGCGGGATCGAGATCCCCGCTGCGGGTGCCCATGACGAGACCTTCGAGCGGTGTCAGGCCCATCGAGGTCTCCACGCTGCGCCCGCCCTCGACCGCGCACACGCTTGCGCCGTTCCCGAGATGCAGGACGATCAGGTTCGTCTCCTGCGGCGACTTGCCCAGCAGTCGCGCCGCCTGCCTCGCCACGAACTGGTGCGACGTGCCGTGGAATCCGTAGCGCCGCACCGAATATCGGTCCCGCCACTCGCGCGGCACCGCGTACGTATAGGCCGCAGGCGGCAGTGTTCGATGAAACGCGGTGTCGAACACCGCGATGTGCGGCACGTCCGGGAAAGCCTTGCGCGCCACCTCGATCCCGGTCGCGTTGGCCGGATTGTGCAGCGGTGCGAGTGCTGTCAGCTCCCTGATCTCGGCGAGTACGGCGTCGTCGACCAGGGTCGGCTGGTCGAACCGGTCGCCGCCGTGCACGACGCGATGCCCGACGGCCACCAGATCGGTCCCGGCCAGGTCCGGCCCGGAAGCCTTGAACGCGGCCAGGATCGCGTCGAGCGCCTGCGCGTGGTCGGCGAACCGATCCCGCACCTCGTACGGCGCGCCATGCGCGGGCCGGTGGGTAAGTTCGCCCGCTGCGTCCTCGCCGATCCTGCCGACCTGCCCCGTGGCCAGCCGCTCGCGCCGCGCCAAGCCGATCAGCTGGTATTTCACCGAAGACGACCCGGCGTTGAACACCAGCACGTCATGCGCCATCCCTACCTCCGCATTCGCGCCGCCCTCGGTGCCACCCTCGCCGTTGCGTGGTACCCGCCCCAGGTGCCTTCGACCCGCGGCCGATGGGACTAACGACCCATCCGGGCGACCAGGCCGGGCGGCCAGTCTTGAAGTGGGCGAACAATCGAGGAAGAACCGAAAACCGAAAGGGGCCGGCAATGGCCGATCGCGAGGCGGGGGCGCTTTCCCGTCGCGACCTTGACCTGATCGACGCCTACTGGCGTGCCGCCAACTACCTCTCCGTCGGGCAGATCTACCTGCTCGACAACCCGCTGCTGCGCGAGCCGCTGCGCGAGGAGCACATCAAGCCGCGCCTGCTCGGCCACTGGGGCACCACGCCCGGCCTTAACTTCATCTACGCGCACCTCAACCGGCAGATCAAGGCGCGCGACCTGAACGCGATCTACATCGCGGGACCCGGCCACGGCGGCCCAGGGCTGGTCGCGAACGCCTACTTGGAGGGCACGTACAGCGAGGTCTACCCGCGCATCGGCCTCGACGAGGAGGGCATGCGCCGGCTCTTTCGCCAGTTCTCCTTCCCCGGCGGCATCCCGAGCCACGTCGCGCCCGAGACCCCCGGGTCGATCCACGAGGGCGGCGAACTGGGCTACTCGGTGGCGCACGCCTACGGCGCGGCCTTCGACAACCCGGACCTCGTGGTCGCCTGCGTGGTCGGCGACGGCGAGGCGGAGACCGGGCCGCTGGCCGCCTCCTGGCACTCGAACAAGTTCCTCGACCCGGTGCGCGACGGCGCGGTGCTGCCCATCCTGCACCTGAACGGCTTCAAGATCGCGAACCCGACCGTGCTGGCCCGGATTCCGAAGGACGAGCTGGACAAGCTGTTCGAGGGCTACGGGTATCGTCCGATCACCGTCGAGATCGCAGACCCCGACGACCACGACGCCGCGCACCAGGCCATGGCCGCGGCGCTCGATGACGCGCTCGACGAGATCAGGACCATTCAGGCCGAGGCGCGAGGACTGGCAAATGGGCACAGTCGCGCCGAGGTGCGCGGCGGCGCTGCTTCGGCCGACGGGCAGCTGACCGCGGACGACCAGGTGGCGGTCGACCGCCCGCGTTGGCCGATGATCATATTCCGGTCGCCCAAGGGATGGACCGGCCCGAAGAGCGTGGACGGCAACCGCACCGAGGGCAACTGGCGCTCGCACCAGGTCCCGCTCGCGAACCTGCGGGAGAACCCGGACCATCTCGCGCAACTGGAGCGGTGGCTCGCCTCCTACCGTCCGCAGGAGCTGTTCGACCGCTCCGGCCGCCTGATCCCGGAACTGGCCGAACTGCCGCCGCAGGGCCTGCGCCGGATGAGCGCCAACCCGCACGCCAACGGCGGCATCCTGCTGCGCGACCTGGACCTGCCGGACTTCCGCGACTACGCGGTCGAGGTCAAGGAGCACGGCACGACCTTCGCCGAGGCCACCCGCGTGCTCGGCGCTTTCCTGCGCGACGTGATGGCGCGCAACGAGACCCCCGGCGCCGACACACCCGGCAACTTCCGGGTCTTCGGACCCGACGAGACCGCCTCCAACCGGCTCGGCGCGGTGCTCGAAGCCACCGGGCGCGCCTGGATGGCCGAATCAGAGCCCGACGACGACGCCGCGCTGGCCCCCGACGGCCGGGTGATGGAGGTGCTCTCCGAGCACATGTGCCAGGGCTGGCTCGAGGGCTACCTGCTCACCGGCCGGCACGGCCTGTTCTCCTGCTACGAGGCCTTCATCCACATCGTCGACTCGATGTTCAACCAGCACGCCAAGTGGCTCAAGACCACCCGGCACATCCCGTGGCGCCGCCCGATCGCGTCGCTGAACTACCTGCTGACCTCGCATGTGTGGCGGCAGGACCACAACGGCTTCTCGCACCAGGACCCCGGCTTCATCGACCACGTGGTGAACAAGAAGGCTGAGATCGTCAGGGTGTACCTGCCGCCGGACACCAACACGCTGCTGTCGGTCGGCGACCACATCCTGCGCAGCCGGCACTACGTGAACGTCGTCGTCGCGGGCAAGCAGCCCACGCACAACTGGCTGTCGATGGACGACGCGATCCTGCACTGCACGCGCGGCATCGGCATCTGGGAGTGGGCCTCCACGGACGCGGGCACCGAGCCCGACGTGGTGCTGGCCTGCGCCGGCGACATACCGACGCTGGAGACCCTGGCCGCCACCGCCATCCTGCGCCAGTCCTTCCCGGAGCTGAAGATCCGCGTGGTGAACGTGGTGGACCTGATGCGCCTGGAACCCGACGCCGAGCACCCGCACGGCCTGTCCGACCGCGAGTTCGACTCCTTGTTCACCACGGACAAGCCGGTGGTCTTCGCCTACCACGGCTATCCCTGGCTGATCCACCGGCTGACCTACCGGCGCGCGAACCACCACAACATCCACGTGCGCGGCTACAAGGAGGAGGGCACCACCACCACGCCCTTCGACATGGTCATGCTCAACGACCTGGACCGCTACCACCTGGTGATCGACGTGATCGACCGGGTTCCCGGACTGGCCGAGCGCGGCGCGCACCTGCGCCAGGCGATGCTCGACGCACGCACCCGGGCCCGCGCGTACACCCGCGAGGTCGGCGACGACATCCCCGAGGTGCGCGACTGGGTGTGGCCGTACAACTAAAGGTCCGAAGATCCGATTAACGACGTGCCCCCCGAACGGCTCGCGGTTACGGTTGGTGCCACCAGGCAACGATCGAGACCGTCCGGGAGGCGCGTTGGCCGTCGAGGAAATCAGCAGGCCGACGGACCCGGACGGCACGGCGGACGCGCGGCACGTGCTGGACAAAGTGACCTGGGCGGCGCTGACCGGACCGCATGCCCGCTTCGCGGAACGGCACGGCCGCGCCGTCCGGTACCAGCCGGACGTCTCACCGTTCGCCGCGCTCGAAGACCCGCACGACGAGCGGTGCTGGGCCGACGCGGCCGAACTGGTCGGCCCGAAGGGCACCGTGATCCTGCTGCCCGGCCCCGCCCGCGCGCCCGCCGGCTGGAGCCAGGTCTTCGGCGAGCCGTGCGCTCAGTTCGTCGCGACGTCCGCCGACGCGAAGCCGGACCCCGAGGCGGTCGTGCTCGGCCCGGACGACCTGCCCGAGGTGCTCGACCTGGTCGCGCGCACCAAACCGGGACCGTTCCTGCCGCGCACCCTCGAGCTCGGCGCCTACCTCGGCATCCGGCGCGACGGCAGGCTCGCCGCGATGGCGGGCGAGCGGCAGCAACCGCCGGGATGGACCGAGGTCAGCGCGGTGTGCACCGATCCTGCGTTCCGGGGGCAGGGATTGGCCGCCCGGCTGGTGCGCGCGGTGGTCGCGGGCATCAACGAACGCGGCGACCGTGCGTTCCTCAACGTTCTCTCGGCGAACGCGGGCGCCATCCGCGTCTACGAGTCCCTCGGCTTCACGGCGCGAATGCACGGCTGGGTAACCGGCTTCCAGCTCGACTGAGCCACGGCGTAGCCGACGGCGCGGCGCCGCCGGGAACCCTCAGCCGTCCTTGCGGGCCAGCAGCCCGTAGGTGCGCAGGATGTGCTGGGTGCTCTCGCCGTCCGGGCGCCACTCGTTGACCTGCACGACGCCCGGCGGCTGCACCGAGAAGCCGCCCAGCCACGCCTCCAGCTGCTCGGGCGTGCGGTGGATGAAGGGCACCCTCGTCGAGCGCTGATAGTCGTCGACCATGCCCGCCTGCTCCGCCGGGTGCTCCAGGTCCGGCGCGGCGTGCGAAAGCGCCAGGAAGCTGCCGGGCGACAGCGCGTCGCGGTACGAGCGCACGATCCGGTCGGGCTGCTCGTCGTCCGGGATGAAGTGCAGCACCGCGATCATCAGCACCGCCACCGGCTTGCCGAAGTCGATCAGCTCGGCCGTCTTCGGGTGCTCGAGCACCGTGGCGGGATGTCGAAGGTCCGCGTGGATGACCGAGGCCTGCGGGTTGCCGCTCAGCAGCGAGTGCCCGTGCGCGACGGCGACCGGGTCGATGTCCACGTAGAGCACCCGGGAGGATGGATCCGTGGCCTGCGCGATCTCGTGCACGTTGCCGACCGTGGGCACCCCCGAGCCCAGGTCGAGGAACTGCGTCACGCCGTACTCGGTGACCAGGGTTTTGACCACGCGGCGCAGGAACGCCCGGTTGGCCCAGATCGCCGCCTTGAGCGTCGGCATCGCCGCCGCGGCCCGCTCCGCGACCTCCCGGTCGGCGGCGAAGTTGTTGCTGCCGCCGAGCCAGTAGTCGTAGATGCGGGCGGGACTCGGCCGCTCGATGTCCGCCGGGGTCAGCGTCGGCAGCTGGTCACTGGTGTCCATGGCCGTCAGTCTGCCTCTTGGCAGTGCGCCGTGTACATCCGGCCCTCCCCGAACCCGGCCGCTGATGCGCTCGGGGCGGCGGTGCCGGACACTGGACTCGGAGGGGCCTCGAACCCAGGATCGAATGCGCCGCAACAGTCGCTTGCACGTGCAATCGCATCATGCTGAATCCCGGGAAAGCGGCCACCAGCAGGCACGGTGGCCGGTACCGTGGAAAGCGGGAGCCGCAGGCGCACCCGCTGCGCCGGGGAAGGAGAGCGGCAATGGACAACCGTCCCGGCCCGCGGGTTTTCGTGGGCGTAGACCGCTCGATTCCCGGACTGGCCGCCCTGCGCTTCGCGGTCGCCGAGGCCAGGCGGCGCGGCACGGATCTGCACGCGGTCCGCGTCGCCAGCGTGTTAACGCTCACGGAGACCAAGGAGATCGACGCGGCGTTCGCCGAGGCCCTTGGCGGCTTTCCCGCGGATGTGACCGTGCACCGCGAGCTGCTGGTCGGCGCGGTCGCCGAGACACTGGCCAGGCGCGCCCGCAATCCCGAGGACGTGCTGATCGTGGGCACCGACGGGGCCGGCCGCTGGCACGGGCTGTGGTCCCGGTCGATCAGCCGCGAGTGCCTGCGCAAGGCGCACTGCCCGGTGCTGATCGTGCCGGGCCCGCAGATGGCGATCGAGGTGCGCCGCCGCCGCTGGCTGCCGCACCACCGCGAACTGCTCTCCGGCCTCGACTTCGACGCGCCGATAGCCCAGTCCTGAGCGCCCGGCGCCGACCGGTACGGGTCGGCCGGGTTGCGTGCGAACCGCAAAGACTCGGTCAAGATTTCCGCGCCGGGCGAGCGGCAGCGGCCTCATCCACGTGTGCACCGGCGTCGGGCGCGCCTCGAGATCACGGAGTCTGGCGCCGCCTGCCCGCCTAGTGGAAAGAGGAACCGGGACCGTGCGCCGAACCGCCGTCTTCATCGTCGCTACCGTGCTCGCCATGCTGGCGCTCCTCGGCATGAAGCAGGGGGTGCGTTCCGGCGTCGCCGCGAGCGTGGTGCGCAGCAACGACACCATGACCGTGACCGGTCCGCAGGTGGTGCTGGCACACGGCATCGTGCAGGTGCAGGCGAAGATCGTCAGCGGCCGGATCGTGGATGTGAAGGCCCTCTCCCTGCCGCACGACAACCCGCACTCGTGGGCGGGCGGGACCTACGCCGCGCCGAAGCTGCGCAGCGAGGTCCTCGCGAAGCAGAGCGCTAACGTGCAGATCGTCTCCGGCGCGACGTACACCTCCCAGGCCTACATGAGCTCCCTGCAGGCCGCCCTGGACGCCGCCGGGCTGCGTCACTGAATCAGTGACCCGTCATTGACGCGTGCGGGCGCGTCACTGATCGCCCGTCACTCCGGCCCAGCGGCGCTCGACTCCGGCCAGCTTCCAGTAGGCCAGCGCGACCGCCCAGACCGCCGCGAACGCCCCGACGATCACGAACCCGACGTTGTTGAGGTCGAGCCCGGCGATCCAGCCGGTGATCGGATCGCGCAGCCCGAACCGGTCGTGGGCGACGCCCACGAGCTCGATGGTGCCGATGATCAGCGCGACCGCGACCGACAGCCCGGTGATGGCCAGGTTGTAGTAGATCTTGCGCACCGGGTTGGCGAAGGCCCAGTGGTAGGCGAAGTTCATGAAGGTGCCGTCGAGCGTGTCGAACAGCGACATCCCCGCGGCGAACAGCAGCGGCAGGCACAGGACCGCGTACCACGGCAGCCCGGCCGCGGCCGAGCCCGCGGCCATGCCGAGCAGCAGCACCTCGGAGGCGGTGTCGAAACCGACGCCGAACAGTAATCCGATCGGGTACATCTGCCCAGGCCGGCTGATCGAGCGGGTCAGCCGGCCGAGCAGCCGGTTGAGCAGGCCGCGCCTGGCCAGCTGGCTTTCCAGCAGTGCATCGTCGTGACGACCGGCTCGGGCGGCCCGGTACAGCTTGGCGATGCCGACCAGCGCGACCAGGTTGAGCAGTCCGATCAGGTACAGGAACAGGCCCGAGGCGCCGGTGCTGACAACTTCGAGCATCTGATGCGTGTGCGACGCGTCGCCGGTGAGCGCGGCGGCCTCGCGCGCCCCGGCCGCGATGAGCGCGGCGAGCAGGACCACCACGGTCGAGTGGCCGAGCGCGAACCAGAACCCGACCGACACCGGGCGCTTGCCGTCGGCCATCAGCTTGCGCGTGGTGTTGTCGATCGCGGCGATGTGGTCGGCGTCGAAGGCGTGCCGCATGCCCAGGGTGTACGCGGTGACGCCAAGGCCGAGGCCGAAGACCTGCTTGCCCATGGCGAAGTGGCGCGGCGCGACGAGCAGCGCGAGTACGCCGAACGCCAGCACGTGCATCAACAGGATGATGAAGGCGAGGGCCGCGACGCGGTAGGTGTCCGCGCGCTGCCACGGCGCGGGCCGCGCGGCGCCGCCGGTCGGGGGACCCGGCGACCCGGATCGGGGGACTGCTCTGTTCGCGGACTGCTCCGGCACGCTCACGCGCGACCGCCTCCAGCACCTCGTGGATGGTCGAGTAACGTGCCGTGGCCGGTCTCCTGGCTGACGGGTCAAACGTCCCGGCTCCGCCTTCCCGGACGCGCGCGTCCAGTGGCTCGCCCTCGGCTTGTTGAGACTCGCGGGCGAAGGAGCGGGGACTTCCCGATCACAGTGGCGAGGGCCGCTCCGGACTCGAAGCGGGCGCGGGATGGGGTCCGTGCGCCCGCCGCTCACCGGTCTTCCCGATCACCACGGCTCGCTCAACGTACTGGCGCAACAGCCGCGCTGCAAGTCTCATCAGGTATGCAGATGTTGTACGCCGGTCGCGCGCCGGGGAGAGAATGGGCCCATGCATCTCGTGCCCGCCGAACACGCCCATCGCCGCACCATCGACGAGCACCTGGTGTGCGAGGCGATCGAAGGCATCGGTGACCAGGCCGCGGTCCGCGCCTGGGCGGACCGTTTCGCGCTGCTGGCCGATCCCGGTCGGCTGACGTTGCTGCGCGCGATCCGGGCCGTGCCCGACATCAGCGTCTCGGACCTCGCGATCGCCGCGGGCATGAACGACACGGCCGTGTCCCAGGCGCTGCGTCTGCTGCGCGTGGCCGGCGCCGTCGCGGCGCGCAAGGACGGCCGGATCATGCGGTACAGGCTCGTGGATGACACGCTCGACGCTCTGCTCGGTCTCGCCGCGGAGCCGACGCCGGGTGCGGAGTCGATGTCGGCTACGGGGCCGATCTCAAGTCACGGGCACGATCTGCGCCGCTAGCAGGCGGCCGTCCGAAATCTCCAGGACGCCGATGGTGCCCTGCGGCTGGCGCCGCCGGTCGGTCGGCGATCCCGGATTGAAGATCCGAACGCCGTCGCCGCTCTGGTCGAGCGGGATGTGCGAATGGCCGAAGACGACCAGCTCAGCGTCCGGGAAGCGCCGGTGCATCCGCGCGGTACGGCCGACCGCCGCTCCGGCGTCGTGGATCATTCCGACGCGGAGCCCGTCGAGCTCGAACCGGTCTTCCACTGGCGCACCCCAGCCCGCGACATCCGGTCCGTCGTTGTTGCCAAGTACCGCACGGACCGGTGCGTAGGCCGCCAGTTCAGCGAGCACGTCCGCAGTACACACGTCGCCGGCGTGCAGAATCAGGTCCGCGTCACGCAAATACTCGGCGACTTTCGGCGGGCAACCGTGCCACCGCCTAGGTGCATGCGTATCCGACAGGACGATGACCCTCACGCCTCAGCCCTTTCCAACGCAGCCTGCGGACGTGCTCCTTTCACCGCTCAGGCTTAGTCGTCCGCCTTCTCCACGGTGACGCCGTGCCAGAACGCGACGTAGTCGCGGATCTTCGCGGCCGCGTCCTTCGGTTCGGGGTAGTACCAGGCCGCGTCGGGGTTGCTCTCCCCGTTCACGTTCACCGTGTAGTAGCTGGCCAGGCCCTTCCACGGGCAGGTCGTGTGGGTCGTGCTCGGTGCGAAGAACTCGCGGTTCACCGCCTCCGGTGGGAAGTAGTGGTTGCCCTCGACGACGATCGTGTGGTCGCTCTCGGCCAGCACCTGGCCGTTCCACGTCGCACGTACTGTCACAGCGGACTCCAATCTCTAGCGCCGCATCCGTCAGTCAGGCTAAGCCCACGAGCCAATCAACCGATCAGTTCGCTCGCGAGCAGGTCCATCAGCAGACCGTCGTGCCAGGTGCCGTCCGGGCCGCGCTCGTACTGCCGCATCACGCCGACCGGCCGGAAACCGACCTTGGTGTAGCAGCGGATCGCCGCCTCGTTGTCCGCGGCCGGATCGATGGTGATCCGATGGTGCCCGTGGTCGTGGATCAGATGTCTGGCGAGGATCCGTACCGCGTCGGTGCCGATGCCGCGTCCGTGCATGGATGCGTCGAGGTAGATGTCGATCCCGGCGTGCCGATAGTCCGGCTCCTCCTCGGCCCACCACTGAATGAAGCCGACGGTCCGATCTTCGTACTCGACGACGAAACCGTGCTCGTCCTCGGTGGCCAGCTCCTCGGCGACCGCGGCGTGCAGATCCGGGCCGCCGCGCCACCACCGGTACACCGCGGGATCGGCGCGGATCGCGGCCAGCGCCGGTATGTCGCCCTCCTGCGCCGGACGCAAGGTGACGATCGATCCGGACAACTTCACGGCGGCCGGGTCGTAGCCGTCCGCCTTCTGCGCTTCTGCCTGCATACCTCCGGACACTAACGACCGACGGCGTTGCGCTCATGTGTATTACGCCAGTCGGCATACCGCGCCGGGTTCTCGATAATGCGCCGGATCGTGACCGTGGCCGCGCCGAGCAGCGGGCCGCGGCGGCCGAGTTCCGACAGCTGCAACGCCTCGGGGCTCCACGGCCGCACGGTGACCCGCTCCGCCAGCTCCTTGCGCATCCCGGGCAGCAGCCATTCGCCCAGCTCGGCGTATGCGCCGCCGAGCACGAGCGCGGAGGGATCCAGCAGGTTCACCGCGCCGGCGAGGGCGGTGCCGAGCGCGCGGCCGGCCTCTTCCAGCGCTCCGAGCACACGCGGATTGCCGCCGAGGGCCTGATCGGTCAGCGCCTTGATCCGGTCGCCGCCCGCATCGGAAAGGCCGCAGGCGCGCAGCACGGTCTGCTCGCCGGCGTACTGCTCCAGGCAGCCGCGGGCGCCGCAGCTGCACTGCGGGCCGTCCGGGTGCACCGGCACGTGCCCGAGCTCGCCCGCGAATCCGCGCGCGCCGCGGAAGAGCCGGCCGTCGATCACCACGGCCGCGCCGATGCCCGCCTCGGCCGAGACGTGGATGAAGTCCGTGGGCCGGGAGGCCGCGTGCCAGAGCTCGGCCAGGGCGCCGAGATTGGCCTCGTTCTCCACCTCGAGCGGGACCGGCCGCAGCGGCGCGGGCAGCCATTCGGCCAGCGCCTTGGCGACCGGCACGGCGTGCCAGCCGAGGTTGGGCGCCTGCTCGACGGTGCCGTGCGCGGCGTCGACGAGGCCGGGCACCGCGACCACCGCGCCGACCGGATGAAGTCCTTGGGCGGCGGCGTGCTGGAGCGCGGCAGCGGCCACGTCACCGAGTTCGGCGAGCACGTCGCGCGGCGCGCGGCCCCGGTTCGGCGCCTCGATCTCCACCCAGGTGCGCACGGTCCCGTGCAGGTCGAGAACGCAGGCGCCCAGGTGGTCGACCCCGATCTCGAGGCCGAGGCCGGCCGGACCCTGCTCGCTGAGCGCCAGCGCGGTGCCCGGCCTGCCGACCCGGCCGCTCGGCGCGAGGCCGAGGTCGGTGGTCAGCCCGGCCGCCGCCAGCTCGTTGATCAGGCTGCCGACCGCCGCGCGGGTAAGGCCGGTGCGCTCGGCGACCTCCGCGCGCGAACTCGGCCCGTGCGCCGCCAGGGCGGCCATCACGAGCGCGAGGTTCTGCCTGCGCATGCCTTGCTGCGAAGCCGGTCCGGCGGTTCGGTGCGTCGGGGCTCGGTGAGTGCGCGCGTCCCGCCGCGTTACCGGACGGCCCTCATCCACTCCGGCACGTTCGCTCCCGCCAGCCGAATCACCGGCATTCGTCGCACGATTCCCGGTCTCATCATGATCGCCGGTCGAGTCGCTCACGCCGCCCCTCCTCGCGTGTCTCAGCAGCCGGTTTCATGTCGACGCGGAATCGTTTCCGAGTCCGTCACCCTGTGCGAACAGCCCGCCGCGTTCGGCTCGTTGCAGAGTAGCCGCGATAAGGACACGAGCGGCGTCGTCACGAGGCAACGGTTCGAACACGGGTCCGGCCGCGGTACCCCACCGGCGCGCCACCGCGTCGGCCGCCTCACCGGTCAACAGCCCGGCCGCCTGCGCCGCGGCGCCCAGCGCGACGATCTCCTCCGCCGCCGGGATCTGCACCGCTCGCCCGGAGAGCCTCCGTACCGTGTCCTGCCAGGCCTTCCCGCGCGCGCCTCCGCCGATGAGCAGCAGCGGCGTGTCCGCCGCCAGTTCCTCGCCGCCTGCCCGCAACACATCGTCGAGCGCTGCGAGCAGCGAGTACGCCGCTCCGTCATAGGCGGCCTGCAACAGTTGCCCTGGAGTCGTGTCGTGCCGCAGCCCGGTCAGCAGGCCCGACGCGAACGGCAGGTTCGGGGTGCGCTCGCCGTCGAAGTACGGCAGCACCACCGCGCTTCCGCCGGGTTGGACCGCCTCGCGGTCCAGGCCGAGCAGCGCCGCGATCCGGTCGACCGCGAGCGTGCAGTTGAGCGTGCAGGCGAGCGGCAGCCAGGCGCCCAGCGCGTCCGCGAAACCGGCCACCGTGCCGGTCGGGTCGGCGGGGCGGCCGCGCGTCACCGCGTATACGGTCCCTGAAGTTCCCAGGCTCAGCACCGGCGCGCCGGTCTCAAGGCCGAGCCCGAGCGCGGCGGCCATGTTGTCGCCGGTACCCGCGCCGACCAGCGTCCCCTCGCGCAGCGGCACGGCGCTGCCGCGACCGGTGCCGCTTCCGGCCGCGCGCACCTGCCCTGCTGGCTGCCCCGGCTGCACGACCTGCGGCAGCAGCGAGGGGGAAAGGCCTACGTGGTCAAGCAGGTCCGTGTCGTAACCCTCCGGCGTCCACCAGCCGGTGCCGGACGCGTCCCCGCGGTCCGTCGTCGCGCTTCCGGTCAGCCGCTCGGTCAGATAGTCGTGCGGCAGCCTGATCGCGGCGGCCCGCTCGGCGGCCTCCGGCTCGTTTTCCCGGAGCCAGGCCCACTTCGCGATCGTGAACGACGCGGTCGGCACGCTTCCGATCCGCTGCGCCCACCACTGCGCGCCGAACCGCTCCACCAGCGCCGCCGCCTGCGGTGCGCTGCGCACGTCGTTCCACAGCAGAGCCGGCCGCACCGGCACGCCCTTCTCGTCGAGCGCCACGAGCCCGTGCTGCTGCCCGCCGATCGCGACGGCCTGCGCCGTGTCCGCGTAACCCGTCTGCTCCAGCGCGGCGACCAGCGCCTCCCACCACTGCTCCGGATCGCTCTCCCGCCCGGCGCCGCCGCTCACCGTGTGCGTCGCCCTGCCTTGCCCGACCACCGCGCCGGAGTCGACGTCGACCGCGAGGGCCTTGGTCGACTGGGTGGAGCTGTCCACGCCGATGACAATGCGCGCTGCGGTGGGCGACATCCTCGTCCCCTCGGTCGGTTCGCGGCGCGGAAGGCTTCCGAGGGGGGTGGATACCGCCCGGGGCCGCGAAGGAGTAGGTTGGGTGGCGGAATTTGTATTCCGCGTTTACGAATGAGGCTAGCCCTCCGAGACCTCTGGGAGCAAGCAATGACGCAGTCCCTTACCCCCACACCGGACGACAAGTTCACCTTCGGCCTGTGGACGGTCGGCTGGCTGGGCCGCGACCCGTTCGGCGACGCCACCCGCAAGCCGCTCGACCCGGTGGAGTCCGTGCACCGGCTCGCCGAGCTCGGCGCCTATGGCGTGACCTTCCACGACGACGACCTGATCCCGTTCGGCTCCTCGGACAGCGACCGCGAGGCGCACATCAAGCGCTTCCGGGCCGCCCTCGACGAGACCGGGATGAAGGTCCCGATGGCCACCACGAACCTGTTCACCCACCCGGTCTTCAAGGACGGCGCGTTCACCGCCAACGACCGGGACGTACGCCGCTACGCGCTGCGCAAGACCATCCGCAACATCGATCTGGCCGTCGAGCTCGGCGCCAAGATCTACGTCGCCTGGGGCGGGCGCGAGGGCGCCGAGTCCGGGGCGGCCAAGGACGTGCGGGTGGCGCTCGACCGGCTGAAGGAGGCCTTCGACCTGCTCGGGCAGTACGTCCTGGACCAGGGCTACGACCTGCGCTTCGCGATCGAGCCCAAGCCGAACGAGCCGCGCGGCGACATCCTGCTGCCCACGGTCGGCCACGGCCTGGCCTTCATCGAGCGGCTTGCGCACCCCGAGCTGGTCGGCCTGAACCCCGAGGTCGGCCACGAGCAGATGGCCGGGCTCAACTTCCCGCACGGCATCGCCCAGGCGCTGTGGCACGGCAAGCTGTTCCACATCGACCTCAACGGCCAGTCCGGCATCAAGTACGACCAGGACCTGCGCTTCGGCGCCGGCGACCTGCGCGCCGCGTTCTGGCTGGTCGACCTGCTGGAATCGGCCGGTTACGAGGGTCCGCGGCACTTCGACTTCAAGCCGCCGCGCACCGAGGACTACGCCGGGGTCTGGGCCTCGGCGGCCGGCTGCATGCGCAACTACCTGATCCTCAAGCAGAAGGCCGCCGCCTTCCGCGCCGACCCCGAGGTCCAGGCCGCGCTGCGCGCCTCCAGGCTGGACCAGCTCGCGCAGAGCACCCTGGCCGAGGGCGAGACGATCACCGACCTGCTGGCCGACCGCAGCGCCTTCGAGGACTTCGACCCGGACGCCGCCGCCGAGCGCGGCATGGCTTTCGAGCAGCTCGACCAGCTCGCGATGGACCACCTGCTCGGCGTGCGCTGACCGAGTACGCGCCGGCCGCGTCGCAGAGCTCTTGCTCCGGCGCGGCCGGCGCTGTGCTGCGGGCCCGGCCTGCCGCGCGGCCGGGCAGATGAATCTTCAACCTTGACAGTCTTCGAACACTGTTTTAGCGTCCAAGCTACCGCCGTCGCCGCCTGCAAGGGACCGCCGAGTGGACGCAGAGTTCGAACAGTTGACTGAGCCGGCGTGCAAGATGGACGCTGCGTGATCGCAACGGTCGAGGCATACGACGACGTCGCGGCCATCCCCGACTGGGACGAGCTGGCCGCGGGCAGCGGGGCCCCGGTCTTCTACAGCAGCGCCTTCCTCACCGCCTACCGCAAGTCGGAGCTGCTGCCGGCCGACGCCTTCGCCTACCTCGTGCTGCGCGACGCGGATCAGACGGCCCGCGCCTGCCTGCCGGTCACCCTGCTGCCGCAGATGGACCCGGTCGGCTCGCTGGCCGTATACGAACCCTCCATCGCCGCCGAACCGCGCGGGCTGATCAGCCACAACTGGCACTGCTACGACACCTGGCTGCCCTCGCGCGGCGGGCCGGGCGACCTGGACGCGATCCGCGCCGTGCTCACCGCCTTCCAGCACCTGGCCGCCGACTTCGCCGCACCCTGGTACGGCCTGGTCAACGTCGACGCGACCGGGCCGCTGGCCGCCGCCCTCACCGCCCTCGGCGCCCACGGCCTGCCGATCGACCAGCGTTACATCCTGGACCTGCCGCCGGGATTCGCCGCCGCCGACTACCTCGCCGGCCTGCCAGGACACCAGCGCAACACCCTGCGCATGCACCAGCGGCGCGCCGAACGGGCCGGAGCGGTGACCCGCGTGCTGGAGCCGGGATCGGCCGAACCGGACCGGCTCGCCAGGATCGAGCGGATGATCGAGTCCGAGCACAGCGTGCCGGGCCGGTTCGCCCCCGGCGGCTTCCAGCACTTCCGGCGGCTGCTCGGACAGGCCGCGCGCATCATCGAGGTCTGCGTCGACGGCCGGGTCGTCGGCCTCGGCCTCTGCCTGCTCGACGGGGTGCGGCTGCACCTGTGGACCTGCGGGGTCGAGCGCGGCGCGGAGGACTTCAGCCCCTTCTACCTGCTGTTCTACGAGGCGCTCGAATACGCTGCGGGGCTCGGCCTGGCAAGGTTCGAATGCGGCCGGCGCAACGGGGAATTCAAGCGCAGGTACGGCCTGCGCCCCGTGCCGCTGCTCGCCTACGTCGCGCCGGCGCACAAACCGCTCGGCGCGCTCGTCCAGGGATAGCGGCAACCTCTGGCGGTTGCGCGGACCCCGGGCGAGCGCGCCTCGGACGTGCCGCGCCGGTCGCGCGGCCGGCGTCGGCGGGAGGTGACCGGCGGGGAGTGACTACCGGGCCGTGAACGCCAGCGACCAGACCAGGTTGGCGTTGAACGTGCCCAGGCCGCTGGCCAGGTCGTAACCCGGTCCGGCGGTGTAGCCGGTGACTCCGCCGAAGGAGTTGTCGCCGCTGGTCACGTCGACGACCCCGGCGAAGGCCGAGTGCCGGCCGGCGCCGAGCTCGTACAGCGCGTCGTTGATGTTGCCAAGCCGGTGCCCGGCCACCTGGTCGGCCAGCGCCACGACGCCCGCGAAGATCGGCGAGGCCTCGCTGGTGCCGCCGATGATGTGCCAGCCGACGCGGGTGGGCTGGTAGCTGAAGTACACCCACGCGCCGCCGTTGACCGCCGCGCTCGCCGAGATGTCCGGGGTGCCCCGGTGGGTACCCACCACGCCGCGTACGCCGTGCTGGAAATCGGGCCGGCCGAACACGGCAGACAGGCCGCCGCCGCCCGCGCCATAGCCGTCGTTCCACACCACGTCGGGGGAGAGCCGCTTGCCGGAGTCGTCGAGCGTCAGCTGCGTTCCGCCGATCGAGGTGACCAGCGGGTCCGAGGACGGCCAGGAGTTGACCGGCATGGGGTACAGCCCGGAGCCGTCGAGCGTCGCGTTGGTCGCGCCGTCGTCGCCGGAGGAGGCCAGCACGGTCACGTGGTGCCGGGCCGCGGCCTTGAACGCGTAGCGCAGGTTCAGCAGGCTGCTGAAATCGCCCTTGTCGAAGCCGGGGAAGGTGTTCTCGGTGGCGCCGAAGCTCTGCGATATGACGTCGCCGACCCCTGCGTCGATCAGCTGCTTCTCGGCCGTCATCATCTCCGGGAAGCCGGTGACGCCCTCGGTCTCCGCGACCGGCGTCTCGACCAGGACGATGTGCGCGCCGGGCGCGATCGCGTGCGCGTATTCGACGTCGAGGGTGCTCTCCGCGGCCCACCCGGTCATGTCCGGGTTGCTCGGGTCGAAGGGCGGGATGGTGCCGGCCTGCACGATCTGCACGGTGGTGTCCGGCAGGCCCCACTGCGCGTCGAAGACCTGCAGGTCGTGCTGGATGGTCGGCGAGCCGAAGGAGTCGACGAGCACGATCGTGCGGCCGGCTCCGTTGATGTGGAACCGGTACAGGCTGTCGAGCCCGTACGCGGTGTGGTACTGCAGCGGCGAGTAGCAGTGGATGCCAAGCTGCGTCAGGCACTGCGAGGTGGGCAGCGGACTGGTCAGGGTCCTGGCATCGACGTGGTCGGTGACGGCCGGCACCGGTTTGACCGGATGGGCCGCGAGGGTGGCCGTGCCGTAACCGGCGGCCCGGGGCGCGGTCTGCGCCGCCGCGGCCGCGGAGGACTGCGCGAGGGCGATGAGCAGCGCCGCCGCGCCGGCCTCGAGCACCGGGATCGATCTGCGCTTACGGGTGTGTCGCAAGTCGAACTCCTTCGGACGGGCATCGAGCGGGCACCCCGGTCTGAGGTGCCCATGTCGCATGGCACGTTCAAATCAGCCGCTTGGCAAGCGCCCGTCCGCAATTAGCGCCGAGTCGTTATGTCCCGCCGCCCGCCACGTCCCGTCAGCGGCCCGCCTGGACCACCGCCAGCACCACGGCCAAGATCAACCCTAAGCCGAAGGCGGCGACCCCTGCCGGGTCACGGCGTCCGGGAGCCGCCAGACGGATGAGGTAGACCGCGCACACCGCCGCGAGCACCACCGCGCCGGCCACTGCGAGCGGATGCACCGCGAGCCCGATCGCGACCAACAGCGCGGCGAGCAGCTTCACCGGCGCGAAGACCGTCGTCGCGAGCTGCGGCGACAGGCCGGTGAACCGGGTGAAGTTCGGCATCGTCCGGCCAGTCCAAAGGTTGATGGGCGCCATCACGAACTCGGCGATCAACAGCACCGAGCAGATCCACATCAATGCCGTCATCCGGCCCTCCCCGGGGTCGTCACAGCGCTCCGCGCGCGCCCGCCGCGCTCGACACGGGCGGCGCTGCTTACGGTACGGGAAACGCAGGCCCCTGTCGGCGGTCGCGGGCCCGGATCGCGGCCGGCTTGGCCCGGCCATTGCCGGGACTTGACCGCAGGTGACCGCCCACGTCGGTGCGGCGTGAACCACTCGTGCGGAGCGGTTTTGAGCGCCGTCGGAGGGTATCCGGTCGGGGTGATCACGCTCGGGGTCGAGGAGGAGTACCTGCTGCTCGATGAGGCCAGCGGCTACCCCGCGCCGGCGGCTGACGAGGTCTGCCGGGCGGCCGGGATGCAACCCGGGCTCGCGAGCGCCGAGGTGCAGCACGAGCTGCTGCTCGCCCAGCTCGAGGTGGCCACCCCGGTCTGCGAGACGCTGGACGAGGTGGGCGGCCACCTGCTGCGGCTGCGGCACTGCCTGGGCGAGGCCGCGAGCCAGGTCGGCTGCCTGCTGGCGGCCACCGCCGCGGCCCCGTTCCGGCAGGAGGGGCCGGCCGTCATCACCGACACCCCGCGCTACCGCGGCCTTTACCAGGATGCGCCGCAACTCGTCGACGAACAGCTGATCAACGGCATGCACGTGCACGTGGGCATCCCGGACCGGGCCACCGGCGTCGCGGTGCTCAACCGGTTGCGGCGCTGGCTGCCGGTGCTGGTCGCGCTCTCCGGCAACTCCCCGTTCTGGGGCGGCCGCGACACCGGCTTCGCCAGCTGGCGCACCGTGGTCTTCGGCCGCTGGCCGGTCAGCGGGCCGCCCCCGGCCTTCGCCGACGCGTCCGACTACGAGCGGCGCGTGCGCGGCCTCGTGACCGGGGGAGTGATCCGCGACGTGCACCAGGTCTACTGGCAGGCGCGGCTGTCCGAACGCTATTCCACGGTCGAGGTGCGCGCCTCGGACGTGCAGCTGCGCGTCGAGGAGGCCGTCATGCTGGCCGGCCTGATCAGAGGCCTGACGCAGACGGCGATCTGGCGGCACGAGGCCGGCGAGCCGGAGCCCGAGACGCTGCCGGAGATCGCCTCTGCGGCCGGCTGGCACGCGGCGCGCCACGGCCTCGACGGCTCACTGATCGGCGCCGAGGGAAGGCCGATCGCGGCGCGGGAGGCTGCCCGCGCCCTGCTGCGGCACGTGCACCCCGCCCTGGCGGAGCACGGAGACGCCGATCAGGTGACGGCGCTGGTCGAGCGGACCCTGCAGGAGGGCAACGGCAGCCAGCGGCAGCGCACTGCGTTGGCCGACTCCGGCCAGCGCGGACTGGTCCGGTTCATCGCCGCGGAGACGACGAAGGACCCTGAGACGCGCTGAGCGCGGCCGGGCCCAGGAGCGCTACTGTTGCGGCTCCGGCTCGAGCGCCCGCACGAACTCCCGCGCCTTCTCGGCGATGGCCTCGTGGTCGCCGCGCTCGACCAGGGTCGGCGGCACCACGTCGGTCCCCGCGCCGACCGCGGCCGCTCCGGCGTCGAGGAACCCTCGGGCGTTCGCCGCGTTGACCCCGCCGGTGGGGATCAGCCGGGCGCCGGGGAACGGTCCGAGCAGGTCGCGCAGGTAAGCCGGGCCGCCGATCCGCGCCGGGAACACCTTGACCGCCGCCGCCCCGAGCTCGAATGCCCGGCTCAGCTCGGTCGGCGTGAGCGCGCCCATGATCAGCGGCACGCCGCACGCCTGCGCCGCCGTCGCGACGTCCGGCCGTATGTCGGGCGTCAGCAGGAAGCGCGCGCCCGCGGCCACCGCGTCGCGGGCGTGACTCGCCGTCAGCACCGTTCCCGCGCCGATCACGCTGCCGGGCACCTCGGCCGCCTCTTCGATCGCCTCGAGCACGCCGGGGATGGTGAAGGTGAACTCGACCAGCCGGATGCCCGCTGCGGCCAGCGCCGCGGCCAGCCCCGCCGCGTCGGCGACCTGGTTGGCGCGCACGATGCACAGCACGCGGTCGCGGGCCAGCAGATCCAGCGGGTCGGGACGCCGTGTGGGGTGTTCGAGTGCCTGCGCGTGCGCCGACCCGTGAACCTGCGATGCCTGCATTCGTACCTCCGCGTCCGTCATGGGTTCCGCCGCCGCGCGCCGCGCCGCAGCGCCCGCCCCGGTGTGGTCTGAGTGCGCCGATGGTCGTCGATCACGAATTCTCCGCCGACCAGAACGTAGGGGATGCCGGTCGCGGTTCGACGCGGCTGCTCGAACGTCGCCCGGTCGGCCACCTTCTCGGGGTCGAACAACACTACGTCGGCAGCCAGTCCCGGCGCGACCCTTCCGCGGTCGGTAAGTCCGAGTCGGCGCGCCGCCCGGCCGGTCATCTGCGCGATGCACTCCTCCAACGTGAGCAGTCCTTCCTCCCGCACGTAGTGCCCGAGGTAGCGCGGGAAGGTGCCCCACGCGCGCGGATGCGGCCGCTCGCCGATCAGCAGACCGTCGCTGCCGACGAGGTGCGCGGGGTGCCGCAGGATGGTGCGCACATTCTCCTCGTTGCCGACGTGCAGCAGGCAGGAGACGCCCAGGTCGTCGGCGAGCAGCAGGTCGAAGCAGAACTCTGCGGGCGGCTGGCCGGCCCGCGCGGCGGCCTCGGCCACGGTCAGGCCGGCCAGCGCGCTGTTGGACGCGTGCCGCGTGCCGCTGATCTGGATCGCGGCCCAGTCGATCGGTACGCCGTGGCACCCGTCCGAGCCGGTGACTTCGAGGTCCGCCGTCATCCGCGCGCGGGCGGCAGGGTCGCGCAGCCGGGCCGCGAGCGCGTCCGGGCCGCCGATCGCCGCCCAGCTGGGCAGCAACGCGGCGAGCGTCGTCGCCCCGGGAAGGTAGGGATAGCTGTCGAGCGTGATGTCCACGCCGCGCGCGGAGGCTTCGTCGATCAGCTCCAGTAGGTCCGGCGCCCGGCCCGCGTTGACGGAGAAGTTCAGCGTCGCGTGCGCGAGGTGAAGCGGGCAGCCGGACTGTTCGCTGACCCGGATCATCTCCTCGTAGGCCTCGATGGCGCCGATGCCGTAGCTGCGGTGGTGCGGGCTGTAATAGCCGCCGTGCTCGGCGACCACGCGGCACAGCTCGATCAGCTCGTCAGTGTCCGCATACATGCCCGGCGTGTATGTCAGACCGCTGCTCATGCCGACCGCGCCTTGCTGCAACCCCTCGGCGAGCAGGCGTCGCATCGCGGCCAGCTCAGGCTCAGTCGCCGGACGATCGTCATTGCCGACGCACAGCATTCGCAGTGTTCCCTGAGGCACGAGGTAGACCGCGTTCACGGCGCAGCCCTCGTCGATCCGGTCCAGGTACTCGCCGACGGTGCGCCAGTCCCAGGCGAGGTCCTCGGGGTCGCCGTGCCAGCCGGAGATCTGCTGGCGCAACTGTTTCAGCGCGCCGTCGTCCACCGGGGCGTAGCTCAGGCCGTCCTGGCCGAGGACTTCGAGCGTGACGCCCTGGGACGTCTTCGCCAGATGCTCCTTGTCGACGAGCAGCGCCAGGTCCGAGTGCGCGTGCATGTCGATGAACCCGGGAGCGAGTATGAGCCCTGAGGCGTCGACGACGCGATCGGCTTCGAACTGGGCGGCCTCCTCGCCGACGGACGCGATCCTTCCGCCCGCGAGCGCGACATCGGCGCGTGTCCGCGGCGCGCCGGTACCGTCGATCACGTGGCAGCCGCGGAACAGCACTCTCGGCGCCGTATCCGTGCCCTTGTTTTCCATCGCGCTCACACTCTCGCCTTGCCGGTGTTCAGAGGTCGGTGCTGTCTAGAAGAACGTGCGGATAACGTCCACGACGTGCCCTTCCTCGACGACCGGAATCAGCTGCCACTTGTCGAAAGCAGTGCACGGATGCGAGATGCCGCAGGCGACGACCTCGCCGACGCGCAACCGCGTGTCGTCGCCATGCCGCAGAAAAGCGTGCTGGTCGGCGAGTGCGGCGATCGAACAGCCGGTCAGTCGTTGCGTAGAGCCGTCCGCGCGCTCGACGGTGTGCGGCTCGGGCAGGCCCAGGTCGAACGGCGCGTCGCGTTTACCGAAGTCCAGCAGCGCGAGACCCGGCTCGGGAGTCGAGAGCACGCGACCGCGGACGCTGAGCGCGGGCCGGAAACCGGCGTCTGCGGCAAGCGGTGTCAGCCTTCGATAGTGGCCGTCGTCATGCGTTATATAGGCGCCGCTGCGCAACACGGTCCGCACCGGCCGGGAGGCCTTCCACTCACCGCCGAGGATCTCGACCACATCGTCGAAGTACGCGCTGCCGCCGGCCGTCGCGATGATCTCCTCGGTCTCGTCGAACAACCCCGCCTCGTCGAGCCGGACCACGAGCTGGCGCAGAGAACGAAGATACTCACGGATGTGCTCGACGCTCTGCGGCGCGCGATCGGGAGCCAATGCCCCCTCGAAGCCGCCGGCGCCGACGAGCCGCAGCCGATCCGCCGCGCGAACCGCACGCGCCACAGCCTGCGCTTCGTCCAGGTTCCGGCAGCCGGTCCGGCCGCCCGGTGCGCCGAGGTCGATCACGATCTCCACCGGGCGCGGCGCGTCCGCCTCGGCGAGGGCCGCCTGCATCAGCTGCGCTCCGGCGACCGAATCGGCGAAGCACAGCAGGCGGAACCGCGGCGAGCGGCGCAGCTCGCCGGCGACCCAGCGCAGCGAGTCGGCGTCGACGAGCTGATTGGCGAGCACGATCGTCGCGACCCCGAACGCCCGGTAGGTCCGCAGGTGCGCGATCGTCGCGGCGGTGATTCCCCAGCAGCCGGCGTCGAGTTGGCGGGCGAACAGCTGCGGAGCCATCGTGGTCTTGCCGTGGGGTGCGAGGTCGACCCCGTGCTTCGCGCAGTACTGGGCCATCAGGGTCAGATTGTGGTTGAGCGCGGGACCATCGAGGACGAGCAGGGGAGTGCCGAACTGCGTGAGCGCAGGCTTGGTCGCGACGAGGTCGCCCACTGTCAGCCCGTCGAATCGCGCCGGAAAACCCTTGTATCGCCAGTCGATCCGCTCAGCGGCCAAGGCCCCAAGTGCTGCGCCGTCCACGACCCTCCTCGCGAATAAGCTCGCCTTGTTGCAACATATGCAACGTGATTGCGCATATTGCTCAACCGGTTGTAGCATCCGGCAGCGCGGTACGGCAAGGCATGACCACGCGGAGCGGGAGGGCGGCGGCACGTGATTGATCGGGCGGTGACCTGCGTCGGTGAGGCCCTGGCGGTGCTCATCCCCGACGAGGACGCGACCGAATACGCGCTAACCGTCGGCGGCGCCGAGGCCAACGTCGCGTGCACGCTCGCGGCGCTCGGCATTCAGGCCCGCTGGGTCGGCCGGGTCGGCGACGACCACTTCGGCCGCGTAATCCTGCGCACGCTCGCCGGGCACGGCGTGGACGTGTCAGATGTCGAAGTCGATCCGCGTCGCCAAACCGGCCTGTACGTCAAGGAAATCGTCGATTCCCGCGCGGATACGGCTGGGGGCTCGCCGTCCACCGTCATGCGTTATTACCGCGCCGGATCAGCGGCCTGCGATATGAGCCCGGCCCTGGCTGACGCCGCTGCCGTCCGCGATACACCGCTTCTGCACTTCAGCGGCATCACCGCAGCGATCTCGGATTCCTGTGCCGCACTCGCCTCGGCATTCTTGGACTCGCCGCAGCCCGGCCGAATCGTCGCCTTCGACGTGAACTTCCGTCCCGCACTGTGGGCCGGGCGCGACCCGGCGGTGCTGATCGACCTGGCCCGCCGCGCCGACCTGGTCTTCATCGGCGCCGACGAAGCCGAGGCGGTCTGCGGCGTCGGCGATCCGGACGAGCTGCGCCGGCTGATGCCCGAGCCGCGCACCCTCGTGGTGAAACAGGGGGCTGACGGGGCCGTCGGCTTCGAGGCGGGCCAGCGGGTCGACGTGCCCGCGCTGCCGGTCGAGATCGCCGAACCGACCGGGGCCGGGGACGCGTTCGCCGCCGGATTCATCGCCGGGACACTACGCGGGCTGCCGCTGCGAGACCGGCTGCGGCTCGGCACGCTCGCCGCGTCCTGCGCCCTCCGGGTGCGCGGCGACCTCGGGACGATGCCGGACCAGGCGGCGATCGAGCGCTTTCTCGCGACCGGAGAGCTACCGGACCGCGTAGCCGAACTGGCACCCGGCGCCGAGATCAATGAGATCAAGGCAGGCGCCGCATGAGCCAGACCGTGGATCGCGCCCTGCGCATCCTGACCGACCTCGGCGGCGGCCCGAAGACCCTCGACCAACTCGCCGCGCTGCTCGATGTGCACAAGTCGACCGTGCTCCGGCTGCTTCAGACCCTTGAGTCACAGGGCTTCGCCCGCCACGACGAGCAACACCGGTACCGGCTCGGACCGCGCCTGTTCGCGCTGGCCCACCAAGCCCTCGACGATCTCGATATACGCCGGCTCGCCGCGCCCCACCTCGCCGCGCTCAACCAGAAGCACGGCCACACGGTGCATCTCGCGGCGTACGTGGAAGGCACCGTCGTCTACATCGACAAGTACGACAGCAGACATCCCGTACGGATGAACTCGCGCATCGGCGCACTCGCCCCCGCGCACTGCACCGCGGTCGGCAAGGTCCTGCTCGCCGGGCTGCCCGAACCGCGCCGCAAGGGCGCGATCAGCAGGCTCGGCTTCGAGCGCTACACGCCGAACACCATCACCGACCCGGGCGTCTTCGAGGCCGAGCTCGCCAAGGTTGCCGCCCAAGGCCACGCCGAAGACCGCGCCGAGCATGAGGACTACATCAACTGCGTGGCGGCTCCGATCCGGGACGCCGCCGGTACCGTCCTGGCCGCTGCGTCGCTCTCAGTGCCCGAACCCACGCTCACGTATTCCGGCGTGCTCGCCCTGCTCCCTGATCTACTCGCCGCCGCCGACGCCGCCTCCGCGGAACTCGGCTGGACCGCCCGATCCCCGCACCACGACCAGGAGAACTAGCGATGCCCAAGATCGCCGTCACCACGGCGGACGCGCCGGCGCCAGTCGCCTCGTATTCGCAGGCCGTCCGCAAGGGCAACATCCTGCAGGTAGCCGGGCAGGGCCCGGTCGATCCGGCGACCGGGCAGTTCGCGGGTACGACGGTCGCCGAGCAGACCCGGCAGACGCTGCTCAACGTCCAGGCCATCCTGCGCGCCGCCGGCGCGGACTTCGACGACGTGATGATGATGCGGGTCTATCTCACCGACGTCGCGGACTTCGCGGCGATGAACGAGGTCTACAGCACGTTCGTCAGCGCACCGTTCCCGGCGCGCACGACCGTGTACGTCGGCCTGCCCGCCGGGATGCTCGTCGAGATCGATGCGCTCGCGGTGCTGGACGACTGAATATGACGACGCCTGGAGTGATCGACGACCTTTCGGATCTGGGGCTCATCCCGGAGCCGCAGGAAATAGACGTGGCGGTGCGGCTTCGCTTCACGCTGACCGCGACCACCGTTCTCGATGCCGACGAACGCAGCGCCGAAGTCGCCGCTTGGCTTCGCGGTACGCTCGGCCCAGCGACCGGCCTTCCGCTACGCGACGGCCACGGCCCAGCCGACGCCATCACCCTTCGCGTGACCGATCCCACGACGAGCACCGCCAGCCTCGGCCCCGAGGGCTACCGCCTGACGGTGACCACGACCGGCGCCCTGCTCGAAGCGGAGACCACCGCAGGGCTCTTCTACGCCGCACAGACACTCCGCATGCTCTTGCCGTCCGCCGTCTTCCGCCGCGCGCCGATCAGCTCAGGCCCCTGGGACGTCCCGGCGGTCACGATCACTGACCGGCCCCGGTTCGGCTGGCGCGGCGCGCTGCTCGACGTGGCCCGCCACTTCCTGCCCAAGCAGGACGTGCTGCGCTTCATCGACCTGATAGCGCAGCACAAACTCAACGTCCTGCATCTACACCTGACCGACGACCAAGGCTGGCGCCTCGAGATCCGCCGCCACCCGCGTCTCACCGAGGTCGGCTCCTGGCGGCGGGAGAGCCCGCTCGGTGACCGGCGGCACCAGCGGTTCGACGGCCGCCCGCACGGCGGCTACTACACCCAAGACGACATCAGGGAAATCGTCGCCTACGCGGCGGCCCGGCACATCACCGTCGTGCCCGAAATCGACGTGCCTGGCCATGCCGGAGCCGCGATCGCCGCGTATCCGCACCTGGGCAACACCGACTCGCCGAGCCAGCCCGACCAGCCTGAGGTCGCGACGCGCTGGGGCATCCTCGACAACGTACTCAACGCCGAGGAATCCACCCTCCAGTTCCTCCGCGACGTTTTCGACGAGGTCGTCGAGCTGTTCCCGTCCAAGCACATCGGCGTCGGCGGCGACGAATGCCCGACCGGGCCCTGGGAGGCCAGCCCGCGCGCCAAGCAACGCATCGCAGAACGCGAACTCCCGGACGCCGACGCGCTGCGGTTCTGGTACGTCGCCCGGCTCGCCGAGCACCTCGCGGCCCACGGCCGGGTGCTCTACGGCTGGGACGAGATCTGCGACGGCGAACTGCCGCCAGACGCGGTCGTCGCCTCCTGGCGCGGAATCACCGGAGCGATCACGGCCGCCAAGCGCGGACACGATGTGGTGCTCTGTCCCGAGGACCAGGTCTATCTCGACTGGCGCCAGTCCGACGACCCGGGCGAGCCGACCCCCATCGGCAAGGTCTCGTCGCTCGAGCACGTCTACACCTTCGAACCCATTCCCGCGGCGCTCAGCGAGAGCGAAGCAGGGCACGTACTCGGCGCGCAGTGCAACATCTGGACCGAGCACATCGACTCGGCCCGCGCCGTCGACTACATGGCCTTTCCCCGGCTGACGGCCTTCGCCGAAACCGTGTGGAGCGATTCGCGGGACCGGGATTTCGGCGACTTCGCGCGACGCCTGGCAGTGCACGAACGGAGGCTGGACGCGCTCGGCGTCGAGTACCGGCGCGCGTCGGGACCGCTGCCTTGGCAGTCCCGCCCCGACGCACCCGGCTGGCCTCGCTGAACCGTCAGCCGAAGAGCGACTGTGCTGTTCGAAAAGTGACCGTCCTATCCGAAGAGCGTATGGGCGACGCTGTGGACCGGGTATGAAAGCCCGGTCGCAGATAGCGCGCCAGTGGTCTGATCGACCCGCAGCACCGCCACACTATGTGAACGCTGATTCGCCACGAACAGGAACCGCCCGTCCGGGCTGAACGCGATGTCCCGCGGCCAGCTTCCTTCACACGACCAACGGCCGGCTGGCTCAAGCCGTGAACCGCCGTCGCGGACCGCGAAGACGCTGATCGACTCGTCCCCGCGGTTCGAGACGTACACGAACCGACCGTCGGCGGAGAGCAGGATCCCGCCGGGCGCGTTCTCCCCACCCTCCGGATCGGGCACCGCCGGGATCTCCGCCAGCTCCTTCGCCGAGCCGGTCGCCGCGTCGTACGCGCACACCGTGACCGTATTGCCCAGCTCATTTGCCAGATAGAAGTGTTCGCCGGAGGGGTGGAAAACCAGGTGACGCGGCCCGCTGCCCGGTCGCATCCGGTTCTGTGCGATGAGCGTGAGGCGGCCCGACAGCGCGTCGAGCGAGTACGCGTAGACGCTGTCAGTGCCCAGATCCACAGCAAGTACCACCTGACCGTCCGGCGCCGCCACGACCATGTGGGCGTGCGGGCCTGCCTGACGATCGACGTTCGGCCCCGAACCCTTGTGCTGCGAGACATCTGACGACGCGCCAAGGCTGCCGTCCGCCTCGATCGGGTTCACGGACACGTTGCCGGTCCCGTAGTTCGCGGCCAGCAGGTAACTGCCGCCGGGTTCCACGAGGATGTGGCACGGAAATCCGCCGTGCGTCGACTGCTTGCCCAGGAACGTGAGTGCGCTGCTCCTCGCGTCGATCGAGAACGCGGCGACCTGGCCGTCGTGCTCGTCCTCCTGCACCGCGTATAGAACGTCTCCAGCCGGCCCCAGCGCGAGGAAAGATGCCTCGGGCAGGTCGGCGCCGCCGATGGCTTCGATCGTCAGCGCTTGCGGATCGAACTCGGCGACGATGATACCGGGCGCGGGGTGCGGTGACGGGTCGTCTTGCGTGTACCTACCGATGAAGAGCCTGACGCGGTCGCTCATGCGCGCCTTCCTTTGATCTTGATCGTTGGGACCAGTATTGCGCGTATGCCCGCATAAGCTCGGCGTAGCGTGTGCGGTACGAACATCGACGACGGAGGCCCCATGCCGACATTCCCGATCACCAGGGCTGCGCAGGACCTGAAGCCGTCACTCGACCTGCGCGATCCGGGCGACCGCTTCGCCACCCGGCTGTCCTGGCTGGACTCGAAGCACTCCTTCTCCTTCGGCCGCCACTACGACGCGCGCAACACCCATTTCGGCCTGCTGCTCGTCAACAACGACGACGTGGTGCGGCCGGGCACCGGGTTCGAGACACACCCGCACGAGGACATGGAGATCGTCACCTGGGTGCTGCGCGGCGCGCTCGTGCACCAGGACTCCGAAGGGCACAGCGGCGTCATCTATCCGGGTCTCGCGCAGCGGATGAGCGCGGGCCGCGGCATCCTGCACTCGGAGAAGAACGACTCCTGGCGGCTGACCGGCGGCGCCGAGCACGACGAGCCCGTGCACTTCGTGCAGATGTGGGTGGTGCCGGACGAGGCTCGCATCGATCCCGGCTACGAGCAGCTCGAAATCGGCGACGAACTGCTGCGCGGCGGGCTCGTCCCGGTCGCCTCGGGCATGGACCGGCACGACGGCGCGGCGGCGATCCGGATCAAGCAGAAAGACGCCGCGCTGCACGCGGCCCGGCTGGAGCCGGGCGGCTCCGTCACGCTGCCTGCGGCCCCGTACCTGCACGTGTTCGTAGCCCGCGGCACGGTGGAGCTTGAAGGCGCAGGAGCGCTTGGAACGGGCGCTGCCGCCCGCATCACGGCCGGAGACGGCCAGCGGGTGACGGCGATCGAGGCGTCCGAGATCCTCGTGTGGGAGATGCACGCGAAGCTCGGGATCGGCTGACGTCCCGTCCCGTCCCGTCCCGTCCCGTCCCGTCCGGTATCCGCGCTGGCGCCGGTCGCGTTCAGACCTCGAGGATCAGCGTCACCGGACCGTCGTTGACCAGCGACACCTGCATATTCGCGCCGAACACGCCGAGCTCCACGTGCGCGCCCAGCTCGCGCAGCGCCGCGGCCGTCGCCTCGACCAGCGGTTCCGCGACCGCTCCGGGAGCGGCGGCGTTCCAGGTCGGCCGCCTGCCCTTGCGCGCGTCGCCGTAGAGGGTGAACTGCGAGACCAGCAGGATCGGCGCGCCCAGGTCCGAACAGGACTTCTCCTCGCGCAGGATCCGCAGCGTCCACAGCTTGGCCGCCAGCCGCCGGGCATGTTCCTTGGTGTCCTCGTGCGTGACGCCGACCAGCACGCAAAGGCCGGGCTGGGTGATCTGCCCGACGACCTCGCCCTCGACCCGCACCGCCGCCTCGGTGACCCGCTGCACGACTGCTCGCATGCGGCAGATCGTGCCACGGACGGGCCAGCGGAGCGGAATCTGTCGGTGGCTGGGTATAGAACATAAGTACGAGCGATGCGCGAAGGAGGGTCGAACATGTCGACGATGGCGACCGCGGCACAGAGCGGCACCGGCGCCGCGACCGACCGCCTCGGCGCGGCGATCGCCCTGGCCGAGCGTGGCTTCGCGGTCTTCCCGCTGCGCCCCGGCAGCAAGATCCCCGCGGTGCGCGAGGACTGGGAGGGCCTGGCGGTCCGCGATCCGCGGCGCCTGCGCGAACTTGGCTGGCCGCCTCACGCGAACTTCGGCATAGCCTGCGGGCCGAGCGCCCTGTTCGTGCTCGACCTCGATGTACCGAAGCAGCCGCGCGATGCCGAAGGGCAGCGCGGCGCCGACACGCCCGCGTCCACGCACCAGGAGCCGCGCGACGGCGCGCACGTGCTGCGCGAACTGGCCGCCGGCCGGCCCATACCGCGCACGTTCACCGTGGTGACACCGTCCGGCGGCATCCACCTCTACTTCCGCGCCCCGAAGGGCCTTCAGTTGCGCAACACCGTGGCCCGGCTCGGCCCGCTGATCGACACGCGCGCAGCCGGGGGCTATGTGGTCGGGCCGGGCTCGACGATCGGCCGCAAACGCTACGAGATCGTGGACGACTCACCCGTCGCGCCGGTCCCGCGCTGGATCGTGCGCGAACTCGCGGCAAGGTCACGTCAGACGGCCCCGGCGCTGCCTCCCCTCGCCGTCAACCGCTCCGACGTGGCCGGCTCTCGCATACCGAGTGCCGCGGCGGCTGCGTATGGCGCGGCCGCGCTGCGCAACGAGGTCGAGCGCATGCGTACCGCGCGGATCGGCACGCGCAACGACACGCTCAACCGCTCCGCCTACGCGCTCGGCCGCCTGATCGGCGCCGGCCTGCTGGACCGCGACCTCGCCGCCTCGGAGCTGTTCCACGCGGCGCGCCAGGCCGGACTGCCGGCCCGCGAATGCGCCTCGACGCTCGCCTCCGGCCTCGGCGCGGGCATCGCCCGGCCGCGGTTCCCGGCCCGCCGCAGGCCCGACGCCCGAAGCTCGGCGGTGCGGATCGTGTTCGCTCAATCGGCGCCGAACGCGGCTCGCGCATCGAGTGACCGGCCGTCAGATGGCGCGAACCAGGCGCCGAAGCGCCCGAACCGGCAGTCGCCGCGCGCTCAGGCCGACCTGCGAATCGTCGCCGCGCTGCGGGCCATGGACCAGGCGTACGACGCGGTCGCCCTGAGCGCCGCCTCACTGGCGTTCAGCCAGGACTGGCGACGTATACGGGCGCTGATGGATGCCTTACGGGATCTGCGGGACGCGGAGCACTTCGGAGCGGCGCAGCGGCGTCACGCGGGCCAGTTGTGCGAAGCCGTTCGAGATCTCGCGGCGGCAATGGAGCGGACCGTCCAAGGCTCTGCTCGCCGCGCTCCAGGCCGCAGACGGACCCGTTCGCCGCTCAGCAAGGCCCTGCATGACCTGAAGCTGGCCGCTGAGGCGGCGATCGACGCTGCGGCGAGCCCCGCGAAGCGGCTCAGTACCGGGAAGGCGGCCTGATGTCCCATCCGATGCCCGGCCGGCTCGATCGTCGCGACCCGGTTCTGCGGCAAAGCGAGCGAACTTGTCGGTGCCGCCGCCTAGGCTGGACCCAGCTGACACAGAGCACGCGAATGCAGTGCACGCGAACGCAGCGCACGCGGAGGGGCGTGCGTGAGGCCCGCGGAGAGGAGGAGCCGGATGTTGCCAGGACCTGGCTCGCGTTACCGGCTGCCTGCCGGATCCGCGTGGGGCGATGTCGACTCGCCGGTCGGCCCGCTCGGCGCCGTGGTGACCCCGCGAGGGCTGCTGCGGCTGACCTTCGGTCCGCTCGCCGGTTTCTCGGACGAGCTGGCCGGCCCGGCTCCCCAAGCGCAGGGCGGGCCGGAGCCCGCGCCGCTGCTGGAACACGAGTTCGGCGCGCTGATATCCGCCGAGCTCAAGGAGTACTTCGCCGGGACGCTCACCGAGTTCACGGTTCCGGTGGACTGGTCGCTCACCTCTGGCGTCCAGCGCTCGATCCTCAGCACCCTGCACGCCAAGGTCCGGTTCGGAGACACCATCGGCTACGGCGACCTCGCGCTGCTGTCCGGCCGCACGCTGGGCGCTTCCCGGCTGGTGGGCACGGTGATGGGCAGCAACCCGATCGTGATCGTCGTGCCCTGCCACCGGGTCATCGCGGCCGACGGGGGCATCGGCGGCTTCGGCGGCGGACTGGAGACCAAGCGCCGATTGCTCACCCTTGAAGGTTCCTTGCAACCGACCCTGTTCTAAGTCTTATGCGATCGGTCCCACCTGCGCGTGGGCCGAGCAGAATGCTGACGCGTCAGACCCCTTACCGCTCCGTCAACGCGTTCGGGTGGCGAAACGCCGTCACTGGCACACTCTTGCCACTTTCCTCCACGCAATGCGAGCGGCCGAACCCGGACTGTTAGCTTCCTGAGCACCGCGTTCCCGAGTTCCGGGTTCCTCGGGGCAGCCAAGCGGAGGGATGGGGATGTTCATCCGATTCACCGACCGTACCGACGGACCGCCGGCCGGCGTGATCCGCGCACAGCGGATCAGGCAGTACCGGCACGACGAGCCCGTCGGCGAGCTGTCGAGCCTGCCCGACGCGGAATGGGCCCTGCTGACCGCCTGCGCCGACGCGCACTGGGACGACTTCCCGGTCGAGGCCAGCATCCCGCAGCTGATCGCCGAACAGGTGTGCATCAATCCGGACGCGGCAGCCGTCGTCTTCGACGGCGAGGAACTGAGCTACGCGCAGCTGTGGACCCGCGCCGGGGGCGTGGCGGCCAAACTCCGGCTGGCCGGCGTGCGCCGCGGCCACCCGGTGGGCCTGTGCTGCGAAAGCTCGATCGAACTGGTCATCGGGATGCTCGGCATCCTGCGCTCCGGCGGCGCCTACGTCCCGTTGGACCCCAGCTACTCGGCCGAGCGCTTGAACTTCATGCGGCAGGACATCGGCCTGCGCGTCATCGTGGCGCAGGCGGGCATCGAGCTGCCCGGCGGGCCCTACCGCCCGGCGGTGGTGCGCACCGTGATCGTCGACTCCGATCCCGCCGTGCTGACCGACCCCGAGACCGCCGGCCTGTTCGAGGACGACCCGTGGGCCGCCGGCCCGGACGACCTGGCATACCTGAGCTATCCCGCGGGCCCGGGCGCGGCGCCGACCATCATGGCTTCGCACCGCAACGTACTCAGCCTCTTGGACGCTACTCGGCGCTACGGCTGAGCCTGAACACACTCTGAAGCACCTAAGGCGGTCCGACGACGGCGTCGGGGCGCCTTGCGTGTTTCCGGGCGCCTGCCGGTCCGTACGGCGCTTCTACGGCGCTACCGGCCCGGTCGGCCGGCTGACCTCAGCCGGCGCTCCGCCGGTCCCGGTGCCGGACCGGCGGCGTGAGCACCGAACGCGGCCTTTCACTACTTTCATCCCCACTGCTTTTGCCGACACTGCGCTTTGATCGACACTGCGCTTTGATCGACACTGCGCTTTCATCCGCGCTGCGCTTCCAACCCGCAGTGCATCGATCCCGCGGTGCTTTCATCTCGCAATGCGCGGCCGGGAGCAGATCAGCGCGGCCGCCGGCTGCTCGCGAACCGCAGGTCAGACCAGCCCGCGGCGTGCCGCCTGCACTCCCACCTGGAACCGGCTGGTCGCGCCGAGGCTGTCCATCAGCGCCGCCACCCGCCGGGCGAAGGTGCGCCGGCTCATGTGCAGCTGCGCGGCCGCGTGGTCGTCGGTGACCCCGTTGCTGAGCACCTGCAGGATCTCCCGCTGCTCCGCGGTGACCTGCCCGGGCGGCGGGCTGTTCGGCGGCTGGCCGCAGGCGGCGGCCCAGGCCAGGTCGAAGGCGACGGCGAGCGAGCGGGCCGCGACCACGTGCGGCTGCGGGGCGAGCCGGCCGGCCATCGGGTGGCGCGGGTCGGGGTGCGGCATGTACAGCACCGAGCGGTCCCGGACGATCACCGGGTACGGCAGGCTGAACGTGGTCGGCGCGGCCGTGCCGAGCCGGGTGAGCGCCGGGAACGGCGCCGGGTCGCCCGGACGCGCCGGGCCGTGCAGCACCCGGACCGTCAGGCCCTGGCGCAGCAGCTTGGAGAACAGGCCGGACGGCACCATGCGGTCGAACAGCCAGGGCTCGGGCACGAGGGCGATCAGTTCATCCCGGGTCAGCTCCTCGAGTTCCGCGCCGAGCAGCGCGGCGGCGCCGCGGGCCGGACCGGCGAGGTGGCCGGCCGTGGCCTCGGTCCAGGCGCGGCGCGCGGGGACGGGCTCGCGGCGGCGCAGACGGACGGGAGCGGAAAGCGTTTCGGTCATGGTCAGTCCCAGATGAGGTCGCCGGCGGTGGTCACCTGCGAGGTCGTGGCGGTGACGACCGTGGCGGGCGCGGTCGTGGCGAGGGCCGAGACGGCGAGCACCGGAGTGGCCGAGACGACGGCGGCGGCGACGAGCAGGCACGCGGGACGGATGGCACGCTTCATGGGAAAGCCTCTTTCGTGCAGGGTCAAACCCAGTGCGGGGAATAGGGCGGAACAGTGGGTAATTCGAAGCCCGCGGTGCCTCGGAGAACCATTATCCGAGGCAGGATTTTGCCGGAGTCCGGCGGCCCCTGTCACCGTTCCGTGCTGACATGACCCTGCGGTGGCAGCAAGTTGTTGCCCCGCCTCACACCCCCAGAAGGATCTTCTCCGCCCCCGGTACCACCCCGGCCCCGCAGTACTCCATCGACCAGCCCCGCAGTTCAGGGCAGCGCTCCAGTGCCCGCTTGCAAAGTCCTGCCGCGGCGGACTCCGCGGCCGCCAGATCCGGGTGACACAGGAACAGCGCGAGGCGCGCCTCGTGGCTGTCGGTCTCCGCGTAGAGGTGTTCCAGCCGATCGTCGGGGTCTGCGATATTCGTGAAAAGACGGCGAAGATCGGCGGCGTTAATGCTTCTATCCTCAGTGCTTAGACGTGAATTGATGAGGTACATATCCCCGATGTTCCGTCAGACGGAGGCTGTGTACCAGGATTTCCGTGTGGCAGAATCTTGCGGTGCAGGGACCTGCACGCTTCACTGAGGAGCAACCGATCGTTGGGGGCTTGCCATGCTGGAAGCACTGGGTTTGGACGCGCTCGGCGTCAATTCGGACGCGGAGCGGGTGTACAAGACCATGCTCGCCGAGCCGCGCCTCGGCGTCCTCGAGCTCGCGCAGCGGTTGGACTGGCCGGCCGAACGGGTGCGCGAGGGCCTCGACGAGCTGGCCAGGCTCTCCCTGTTGCGGCCCTCCGACGAGAACCCCGGCGCCATGCGCCTGGTCAGCCCCGAGGTCGGGCTTTCCTCGCTGCTGGCCAAACGCGAGGCCGCGCTGCTTGAAGAGCAGCGGCAGATCGCGGCCAGCCGCGCGGCGGTCGCGCGCGTGGTGGCCGACTACGCGGACCTGCATCCCTCCCGCCACCACTCGGACATCGAGCAGCTCGTCGGGGTCGACGCGGTGCGGGCGTGGATGGAGGAACGTACCCACGAGGGCTTGACCGAGGTGATGACCTTCTCGCCGTCCGGGGCGATGAGCGAGCAGAGCATCGCGGCCGCCCGGCCCCTCGACGAGGACGCGCTCGGCCGCGGCACGGCGATACGGTCGCTATACCTGGACAGCGCGCGCAACCACCCGCCGACGTTCAACCATCTGCGGTGGCTAGTGGAGACCGGCGCCCAGGTGCGCACCACCGCGACGCTGCCGCTGCGCATGGTGATCTTCGATCGCAAGCAGGCGCTCATACCGGTCAACCCTGAGCACAGCAAGACCGGCGCCGTCGTGCAGCGCGGACCAGGCATGGTCGCGGCGCTGTGCGCGCTGTTCGAGCAGATCTGGCAGGCCGCCAAGCCGGTCGGCGAGGACCGCACCCGCGACGACCAGGGCCTGACCAGCCAGGAGATGGCCGTGCTCACCCTGCTCGCCGAGGGCTGGACCGACGATGTGATAGCCCGCAAGCTCGGCGTCTCGGTGCGCACAAGCCGCCGCATCACCGCCGAACTGACGGCCCGCCTGAACGCGCGCAGCCGCTTCCAGGCGGGGGCGCGCGCGGTCGAGCGCGGCTGGATCAAGGGCGTCTGAACCGAACCGCTCGAACCGAACGGCCCGAACGGTCCGGCTCGGCCCGCTATCCGTCCAGTTCCTCGAAGAGGGTCAGCTGCAATCCGGCCGGCCCGTCGAGGCGCGCGTTGCGCGAGTTCCACGGAGTGAGCACCGGACGCGCCACAACGCTGGCCCCCGCCTCAGCCGCGGCGTGCGTAGCGCTCTCCGCGTCCGCGACCTGGAATGCCACGCGGATGTGGCCGGCGGCGCGGTGACCCACCTCCACCTCGTCGATGTACCGGGCGTGCGGCGGGTCGGCGATCTCCAACGTGGCCCGGCCCGCCTCCAGGATCGTGACCCGGCCGCCGGGAGAGGAAAAGGCCGCGCGCTGCGGCAATCCGAGGGCGTCGCGATAGAACGCCAGTGCCGCCTCGTAATCCTCCGCGGTGACCACCAGACGCAACTCGGTGACGCCGATCGTCGGTGCGCAGTTCGCGCCGGCGCCTGAAGCCGGCCCGGTCTGATCATTCATCGCAATTCTCTCCCGTCGATGCCGCGGACGCTTTGCAGCAGGCCCCAGACGAATTCGGCGCTCGCCGCGACCGGCTTGCCCTCAGCGTCCGGCGCGGTGAAATCCGTGGTCCAGCGGCTCGGCGCGGAACCGTCGCGATGCCGCACCGGACCGAACGCCCGTTCCACGTCCCCGATGACGCAGGACCACGGCGTGAGATCGCCGATGTTCTCCAGCCGTGGCGGCGGGCACGCGGGATCGCGTACCAGCTGTTCGGCGAGCACCGTTGTGCCGATCCCCGTCAGCGCCTCGAACAGCAAGTCGGGCCACAGCGGCAGCTTCCAGCGGCTGATCCGGCAGGTGACATCGCCGAGTCGCTGCTCCTCTTCGACGAGCGGAGCGCCGAGGAAGCCGCGCAGCGCGGACAGGCCGCCACGATAGGAGCGGGACCGCTGCATCCGCTGCCAGTGCGCGTTGACCTCGCGCATCTCGGTGACGCTGGCGTCCAGCTCGCGGCGCGCCTGCTCGACCAGCTCGGGGTGGTAGTCGGCCATCCGGCGCAGCAGCACGAGCTGGAACTCGCGGGCCGTGATGCGGATCGGAGTGCTCGGCATCGGCCCAGCATAAGCCGGGCCGATGCCGCCGCGGCGGGTCGCGGCGCGCCGCCGCCGCTCAGTCGCCGCCGAGATCCGCGTGCTCGTGCGCGAAGCCGAGCACCCTGCGCCAGACGTCGGCGCACTCTTGCTCGAACGCCCCGGCTCCGGCTTCGAAGAAGCCGTGCGTGGCGCCGGGATACGTGATGATCTCGCGCTGGTTGCCCGCGGCCGCGAGCGCGTCGTCGAAGGCCGCGACCGTGCTCGCCGGGATGCCCTCGTCGGCTCCGGCGAACAGGCCGAGGATCGGCGCCGTCAGGTCGGGCGCGAGCTGGATCGGCCCGGGCGCGCCGCGCAGCGAATCCGGGAAGCCGTACAGCCCGATCGCCCCGGCCAGCGCGAAGCGCCGGTGCGCGGTCAGGAACGCGAACCGCCCGCCCATGCAGAATCCGAGCGAGATCACGGCGCGCCGCCGGCCGCCCGGCAGTCCGCGCAGGTGGGCGAGCGCCGCGTCGAAGTCGGCGAAGAGCCCGTCGCGGGTAAGCGCGGCCAGGTGCGGCATGAGGTTCGGCAGTTCGCCGAACTCGGCCGGGCGGTCCCGGTATCCGGGTCCCGCGCTGCGCCCGAAGTAGTCGATCGCGAGTGCCGGCAGGCCCTGTTCGGCCAGACGCCGGGTGAGCTGCTCGTAGAAGCGGGACAGGCCGCGGTTGTCCGGCAGCACCAGCACGGCCGGGCCGGCCGGCGTGTCCGGCAGCGACCGGAAGGCCGCGAGCGGGGCGCCGTCGGTCGCGGTGAGCCGCAACTCGGTGCTGGAAGCCGGGGTGAGCGGCGGGCCGTAGAACGGCGGAACGGCGTCTGCGTCGTAACACATGCCGACATGCTAAATGGAGGAACTGACACTATATCACATATAGATATTTTTGTCTAGATTAAGTGGATTGCGATTCGGTACCCGCGGGCCGCGGCCTAAGAGACGGATCTCGCGCCGACCATGCGGACGGCCCGGGCGGCGAGCACGCATCCGGAGCGCAGCGCCTCGGCGAGCGACGGTGCGGTCAGCCACTGCTTGAGGAACCCGGCCGCGAAGGCGTCGCCGGCACCGGTGCTGTCGATGGCGACGTCGGCGCCGAGCGGCACGGCGTCTACGTATTCGTAGTCGCCGGTGGAGCTACAGGCTAGAGCTCCGAATGCGCCGAGCTTCACCACCGCCAAGCCGCAGTGTTCGGCGATGGCGCGTGCTGCAGAGACCGAATTCAACCGGTGGATCGTGGCCGGGGATTGATCGGTCGCTGGTATCGGCGGCGGCGCCGAGTGCGCGGCCGAGGCGAGGGTGCGCGCCTCGGCTTGATTCGCGAACAGCAGGTCGATTCCGTCGATCCAGTCGAGGAAGCGTTCGGCGCCGGCCGTCTCCAACGGCCCGACCGACGCGGCGTCCACGGACGTGGTCATGCCCGCCTCGTGGGCCAGGTCCAGGGCGGCCAGGGCGGCCTCGCGGCTGCTCGGGCGCAGCAGCGTGTAACCGGACAGGTGCAGGTGCGCGCCCGGCGTGAAGACGTCGTACGGCAGGTCGTCAGCCGTCAGCGCTTCGTTCGCGCCGGCGTCAGGCACCATCGTGCGCTCGCCGCCGGGCTCGACCAGCACGATCACCGTCCCGGTCGGCCGCTGGCGATCGATCGCGAACCGGGTCTCGACGCCGTGCGCGCGCAGGCCGTTCGCCGCCGCGCGGCCGGCCGCGTCGTCGCCGACGCGCCCCAGCAGCACGCTGTGGGCGCCGAGGCTGGCCAGCCAGCTGGCCGTGTTCGCCGCGGCCCCGCCGCCCTCGACGCTGATGCGGGCCGGACTGTCGCTCGCCGGGACCAGCGGACCGGCGAGCCGCGCCACCAGGTCCGTCATGACGTCGCCGAGCAGCACCACGGTCGGCGCCCCCGAGGCGGCCTTCGCGGCGGGCTGATCGGCGGGCTCGGTTCCGGCAGGGTCCTGATCGGGCGCGGCGGCGCCGGCGGCGGCTCGGTTCACTCCGGGTCGGCGCCGGTCGCGCCGCGCGCCAGCTCGGCGGCGATCTGCCCGGCGAGCGCGGCGTTGCGCAGCACCAGCCGCACGTTCGCGCGCAGGCTCTCGCCGGCGGTGTGCCGGTGGAAGAAGTCCAGCAGGAACGGCGTGACCGCCTTGCCGGTGACGCCGTGCGCGTCCAGCTGCTCGAGCGCCTCCTCGAGGACTCGCTCATGCAGCTCCGCGTCGAGCTGCTCATCCTCCGGCAGCGGGTTCGCGACGACAAGGCCCTGATGGGAGAGCCCGAGCGCGTCGCGGGCCCGGATGACCGCCGCGACCTCGGCCGGCGAGTCGGCCCGCCAGTCGATCCGGTGCCCGGAGTCGCTGATGTAGAAGCCTGGGAAGGCGTTCGTGCCGTATCCGACCACCGGGACGTTCAGGCTCTCCAGGCGTTCGAGGGTGGCCGGCACGTCAAGGATCGACTTCACTCCCGAGCACACCACGGTGATGCCGGTGCGGGCCAACGCGACCAGGTCCGCCGACTCGTCCCAGCTCTCCCGCGCGCCGCGGTGCACGCCGCCGAGCCCGCCGGTGGCGAACAGCCGGATGCCGGCCCGCTCGGCCAGATGCGCGGTCGCCGCCACCGTCGTCGCCGCGCTGCCGCCCCTCGCCACGACGAAGCCGAGGTCGCGCACGCTGGCCTTCGCCACGTCGTCGCGCTCGGCGATGGCCGTCAGCGCGGCTTCGTCGAGCCCGACGCGGGCGACCCCGTCCACGACCGCGATGGTCGCCGGGACGGCGCCGGCGGCGCGCACCGCCTCCTCGATCTCGCGCGCGATGCGCAGGTTGTCCGGCCGCGGCAGGCCGTGGCTGATGATCGTCGACTCCAGCGCGACCACCGCGGCGCCCCCCGCCAGCGCCTGCGCCACCTGCGGCGCGACCTCGAGCGCGGAGGCGTCGGAGGAGTGAGTCAGCCCGCGTACGTCCATGTCGATCATCTTATCCGTCAGACTTCGCCAGCGCGGCGATAATGAACTGGTGAACGCACAGCGTGACGCCGACGCGACGGGGACCGCAGCCGAGGCCGCGAAGACGCGTCCGGCGGCTGGCCGTAAGCCGGGCCGGCGGCCCGGGGGCGCGGATACCCGGCAGGACATCCTGGTCGCGGCCCGCGCCGAGTTCGCCGCGCGCGGTTACGAGAACACCAGCATGCGCGCGATCGCCCGCGCCGCCGAGGTCAACTCCGCGCTGCTGCACCACTACTTCGGCACCAAGGACCAGCTGTTCCTCGCCGCGCTCGACTTCCCGCTGCAGCCGCGGGAGCTGGTCGTCCGGGTGGTCGACGGCGACCGCGGCCGGGTCGGCGAGCGGCTGGTCCGCTTCGCCTTCGGGCTGCTCGAGGACGCGGCGGCCCGCGAACGCGTGCTCGCGGTCCTGCGCGCGGCGGCCACGAACGAGCAGATGGCCCGGCTGCTGCGCGGCTTCATCGCCCGCGAGGTGGCCGGCCCGATCGCCGCGGCCCTCGACGCGCCGCGGCCCGAACTGCGCGCCGAGCTGGCGATGACTCAGATGGTCGGGCTGATCATGGGGCGCTACCTGCTCGCCGTCGAACCGCTGGCCTCGGCGCCGGTCGAGGAACTTGTCACGCTGGTCGCGCCCACCCTGCAGCGCTATCTGGTGGGCTGAATCCGGTGGGCCGAGCCCGCCGCGCCGAGCCCGCGCAGCGGTTTGACAGAGCGCCGCCCAGGCCCAAAACTAATCGCATGGTTAATTTCTCCGGAGCGGCCGCCTCCGCGACCGCCGACGCGGCGGCCCGGACCGCGCCCGCACCGGCCGTGGACGTACACGACCTGCGCGTCGTGCGCGGCGGGCGGTCCGTGCTTAAGGGCATCGGCGTCACCATCGCGCGCGGCACGGTCACCGGACTGCTCGGACCGAGCGGTTGCGGCAAGAGCACCTTGATGCGCGCGATCGTCGGCGTGCAGAAGGTGGCCGCCGGCGAGGTCCGGGTGCTCGGCCGCCCTGCCGGAGATAAAGAGCTGCGGCATCGGGTCGGCTACGTAACGCAGGCACCTTCGGTCTACGCAGACCTGTCGATCGCCGAGAACCTGCGGTACTTCGCGGCGATCCTCGGAGTCCCGCGCGACGATGTCCAGCGCGTCATCGAGCAGGTCGGGCTCCAAGGCCGCGAACGCGACCTCGTCTCGCGGCTGTCCGGAGGGCAGCGGGCGCGCGTTTCGCTCGCCGCCGCGCTACTCGGTACCCCGGAGCTGCTGGTGCTCGACGAGCCGACCGTCGGACTCGATCCGGTGCTCCGGACCGAGCTGTGGGACCTGTTCCACGCTCTCGCCGCGGACGGTGCCACGCTGCTGATCTCCAGTCACGTCATGGACGAGGCCACCCGCTGCGGACACCTGCTGCTGATGCGCGACGGCGAGTTCATCGCCGACGACACGCCGGAAGCACTGCTCGCCCGCACCGGCGCGAGCGAGATCGAAGCGGCCTTCCTCGCGCTCGTGGCGAAACAGAGCCCCGCGGCGGAACAGGGCTCTGATGCGAGGCTGTCCGATCAGCCCGAGCCGGTGAAGGGAGCAACCCGGTGAGCCAGTCGACTCCAGCCCCGGCGTCCGAGCAAGCCGCGCACTCGCCGTCCGTCACGCCCGCCGCGGCGCCCGCTGCGGTCCCGGCGCCGGATCACGGCTCTGCGACCGGCGGCCGAGTGGCTGCCAGCATCCGGCGAACCGTCGCCACGGCCGGCCGCGTGCTCGCCCAACTGCGGCACGATCCGCGCACGATCGGCCTGCTGATCGTCGTGCCCTGCGTCCTGCTGGTGCTGCTCAAGTACGTCTTCGACGCGCAGCCGCGCACCTTCGACCACTCCGGGGCGCCGCTGCTCGGCATCTTCCCGCTGATCGTGATGTTCCTAGTCACCTCGGTCGCGACGCTGCGGGAGCGGTCAAGCGGCACCCTGGAGCGGCTGCTGACCATGCCGCTGGCCAAGCTCGACCTGCTGCTCGGCTACGCCCTCGCCTTCGGCGCGCTGGCCCTGCTGCAGGCCGCCGTCGCGTTCGGCCTCACCCTCGGCCCGCTCGGCCTGCACGTCAGCGGCCCGACCTGGCTGCTGTTCGTGGTGGCGCTCGCGGACGGGATCCTGGGCACCGCGCTCGGCCTGTTCGTCTCGGCCTTCGCGGCCACCGAATTCCAGGCCGTGCAGTTCCTGCCCGCGTTCATCCTGCCGCAGTTCCTGCTGTGCGGGCTGTTCACGCCCCGCGAGGACATGCAGACCGTGCTGCGCTGGCTCTCCGATGTCATGCCGCTGTCCTACGCGGTCGACGCGATGAACCGGCTGACCGCGCAGAGCGGCGTCAGCGGCCTGGTCGTCAGGGACCTGATCGTCATCGCCGGCGTCACCGTCGTCGCGCTCGCGCTGGGCGCCGTCACGCTGCGGCGGCGTACTGCCTGACCCTCGCCACGCCGGGGGCGCCCGCGCCGGCGTCGCGCTACGCCCTGGTGTGGCTCTTGGCCCGGTTCGCCCAGACCGGGGCGAGGGCCGCGATCAGCGCCATCGCGATGCCGATCTGCAGAATGTGCCGGATCCAGTCCACTCCGCCGGTGTGCCGCACGCCGATCCACGAGGCGATGCCGTTGCCGAGGAACGCCCCGGCGATGCCGAGCAGCACCGTCAGCCACACCGGGATGGCCTGCTTGCCGGGCAGCAGCAGCCGCGCCAGGCCGCCGATGACCAAGCCGGCGATCAGCGACCACAGGATCTGGAACATGAGCCGAGCCTCCATTCGCCGCACGGACCGGCCGGATGCGGGCCGGGTCGGGTGTCAACCACCCTCACCAGTCTGAGTACCCAGCCGATCCGACGGCCCACGCAGCTGCGCCGAACGAGTGAGCGGCTCCGGTCGCGCCGGTCGGGTTCTGCGAATCGACGCCCAGCGACGCGGTGTCGGTCAGGACAGCGCCAGTCCGATCAGCGCGGCGACGACGCCCAGCGCGCTGGCGCCGAGCAGCGCGCTGACCACGCCGCGCCGCAGCACCAGCAGCCACAGCCCGGCCGCCGCGAGCACCGCGAACTGCCACGGCTCGGTCAGCGCCTTCCCGAGCGTGAACGCCGACCCGCCGATGGCGCCGATCGTCGCCGGGCCGGCGCCGTCGAGGAACGCCTGGACGGACTCGCTGCCGCGCAGCCGGTCGAAGCGGCTCGCGCCGAAGAAGACGAACAGGAACGACGGCGAGAACGCGACCGCCGCGGCCAGCAGCGCGCCGAGCACCCCGGCGGCGCCGTACCCGACGACCGCGACCGTCTGGACCACCGGCCCCGGCGTGATCTGACCGAGCGCCACCGCCGTGGTGAACTGAAGGGCCGTCAGGAAGTGATACCGGTGCACCGCGTCCGCCTGCATCAGTGGGATGATGACGAACCCACCGCCGTACGACAGTGCCCCCACCTTGAACGCGGTCCAGATCAGCCCGCCGAGCCCGGCGGCCGCGGGCACCGCACCGGCAGCGAGCGGCCACAACGACACCTGCGCCGGCAGCGCGGCCCGCCTGCGCCACAGCGTCTCCACGATGCCGCACCCGAGCAGCACCAGCACGAGATAGGGCCCGAGCACGATCGCTGCGGCCGCGCCGATCACCAGGTACGCGGTCCACCGACGCCGCTGCCCCGGACGATGCGTCCGGCGCCGGCTGGCCGGCAGCAGCATCGCCGCCGCGTTCAGCGCGACCGCCGCCACGGCCGAACCCGCGCCGGCTGCCGCGCCGCGAACCCACAGCGGCGGATGCCCGGACAGGAACAGCGCCGAGAGCCCGATGATGATCGCGAGGCCCGGCAGGATGAAGCAGAGCCCGCCGACGATCGCGCCGGGCACGCGCCGCAGCCGCCACGCGCACAGGATCGCCAGCTGCGTCGAGGCCGGTCCCGGCAGCAGGTTCGTCGCGGCGATCGCGTCTTCGAACTCCTCCGCGCCCATCCAGCAGCGTTCTTCGACGCACAGCCGCCGCAGCAGCGCGATGTGCGCCGGAGGGCCGCCGAAGCCGATGCAGCCGATCCGCCCCCACTCGCGCGCGATCGTGCCCAGACCCACCCGCTCGGGTGGGCGCTGCGGCCCGCCGCTGGCCGGAGCGGGCGCATGCGGCGTCTGCGAATCGGTCAACGGGAGTCCTCGGCGGTGGTCACCAGCGGGAAGTAGCAATCCCCAGACAATACCGTCGCGCCGCCGTATCCCCGACCGGCGCGCGCCACCCCCGCATCGGGCCCGCGTCACGCCGCGGCGATCGGGTGCGGGCATAATCTGGAGGCGTGAAGAAGCTGATCAACGCGCCCGACAAGGTAGTCGCCGACGCGCTCGAGGGCCTGGCGGCCGCGCATCCCTCGCTCGCCGTGGACCTGGAGAACCGGGTGGTCACGCGCGCCGAGGGGCCGCGTCCCGGAAAGGTCGGCCTGGTCAGCGGGGGCGGCTCCGGGCACGAGCCGCTGCACGCCGGCTTCGTCGGCTACGGGATGCTCGACGCGGCCTGCCCGGGCGAGGTGTTCACCTCCCCGGTGCCCGACCAGATGCTCGCCGCCGCGAAGGCCGTCAACAGCGGCGCCGGTGTGCTGCAGATCGTGAAGAACTACACCGGCGACGTGCTCAACTTCCAGATGGCCGAGGAACTGGCCGCGGACGAGGGCGTGGAGGTGCGCTCCGTCCTCGTCAACGACGACGTCGCGGTCGAGGACTCGCTCTACACGGCCGGGCGGCGTGGCACCGGCGCCACCGTGTTCGTCGAGAAGATCGCCGGGGCGCTCGCCGAGCAGGGCGCGGACCTGGCCGCCGTCGCCGCCGTAGCCGAGGAGGTCAATGCCCGCAGCCGCTCCTTCGGCATCGCGCTGAGCCCCGCGACCACTCCGGCCTCCGGCCAGCCCGGCTTCACGCTCGACGAATCAGAGATCGAGATCGGCGTCGGCATTCACGGCGAACCCGGCCGCCGCCGCGGCCCGATCGCCTCCGCCGCGCGGCTCGCGGAGACGGCACTCGACGCGATCAGCGACGACATGCCGTTGAGCGGCAACGTGCTCGTCATGGTCAACGGCATGGGCGGAACCCCGCTGATCGAGCTCTACATCGTCTACCGCGAAGTGCAACGGCTGCTGGCGGCCCGGGGCGTCACGATCGCGCGCAATCTGGTCGGCAACTACATCACCAGCCTGGAGATGCAGGGTTTCTCGCTGACGGTCTGCCGGCTCACCGAGCAGTTCACCGAGCTGTGGGACGCACCGGTTCAGACGCCCGCGCTGCGTTGGGGACGGTAGCCGGTGACCACATCACCGGCCGCGCCCGCCCTGGACACCGCCTTCTTCACCGCGTGGATCACCCGCGCCGCCGCCGCGATCGAGGCCGACCGGGTTCGCCTGACCGAACTCGACGCGGCGATCGGCGACGGGGACCACGGCACGAACCTCGACCGCGGCTTCGCCGGCGTGATGCGCGTGCTCGACACCACGAGCCCGCGCACGCCTGCCACGGTTCTCTCGCTCACCGGCACCACCCTGATCTCGAAGGTAGGCGGCGCCTCGGGACCGCTGTACGGCACCGCGTTCCGCCGCGCGGGCAGCGCCCTCGGCGACACCCCGGAGACCGACCTGCCCGGCCTCGCCGCCGCCCTCGACGCGGCGCTCGCCGCGATCCGCAAGCTCGGCGCGGCCCGCGACGGCGACAAGACCATGGTCGACGCGCTCGCCCCGGCGGTCGCCGCGCTGAACGACGCGGCGTCGAAGGCGACGCCGCTGCTCGACGCGCTCTCGGCAATGGTCGACGCGGCGCGCGCGGGAGCCGAGGCGACGATCCCGATGCAGGCCTCGAAGGGCCGCGCGAGCTACCTCGGCCCGCGCAGCATCGGCCACGAGGATCCGGGCGCGGCGTCCACGGTCGTGATCCTCACCGCGCTGCTCGACGCCGCTATCGCCGCGGCGTCTGACGGCCACTCAGCGGCGAGCGGCGGCCCCACCGACGGCCGGGAGGAGCCAAGCGGTGACTGACCAGCAGAACTCTGGCCCGGCAGCGTCCGCGCCGGTCGTCGGACTCGTCCTGGTCTCACACAGCGCGCGCCTCGCCGAGGGCGCCGCTGAGCTGGCGCGGCAGCTGGGAGGCGAGGCCCCGGTCGAACCGGCCGGCGGCCTGCCGGAGGGCGGCCTGGGCACCAGCATCGAGCTGATCGAGCAGGCGGTGCGCGCAGCCGATCGCGGCGCCGGCGTGGTGATACTCGCCGACCTCGGCAGCGCCGTGCTCACGGTCAAGCTCCTGCTCGACGACGCGGCCGACCTGCCCGGTCCGGTCGTCCTCGCCGACGCGCCACTGGTCGAGGGCGCGGTCTCGGCGGCGGTAGCGGCCGCCTCGGGGGCCGACCTCGACGCCGTCCGCGCCGCGGCCGAGGAAGCCCGCGATTTCCGCAAGCTCTGACCCCGTCCCGCGATCTCACCGCGTCGCTCGATCTCACCCGTCACCCGTCACGAGTCCCTCGCGCAGTCGCCGAATCTCACCGTCGCTCGATCTGACACCGCCGCCGCAATATCCGCCTGCCGCCGCGTGGCATGCTGGGACCCGTGACCGTGAACGTCGTCCTGCAACCCGCCGCCGATCACCCCGAGCTGCTCGCCGCGCCGACCGCCAAGGCCCTCGCCGAGCACGCCGCCACCCTCCCGCTGCCCGAGATCCAGGTCGGCGCGATCGACCCCGCGCTCGCGGACACCGCCGCGTTCTGCGCCGAGTACGGCGTCGGCCTCGACGAGTCCGCCAACTGCGTCGTCGTCGCGGCCAAACGGGCCGGCCAGACCACCTACGCGGCCTGCCTCGTGCTCGCCACCACCCGCGCCGACATCAACGGGCTGGCCCGGCGCCACCTCGGCGCCCGCAAGATCTCCTTCGCGCCGATGGACGAGGCGGTCGAGCTCACCGGCATGGAGTACGGCGGCATCACCCCGGTCGGCCTGCCCGCCGACTGGCCGATCCTCATCGACGCGGCCGTCGCCGCCGCGCCCCGCGTCGTGGTCGGCTCCGGCATCCGCGGCTCCAAGCTCTGGCTGCCGGGCCTCGCGCTCACCCTGCTGCCGGGCGCGGAAGTACTGCCCGGCCTCGGCATGGTTCCGGGCGCCCCGGCGACGCAGTGAACTCGTCGCGCGCCTGACCTGTCTCGCTGAGCGGACAACCGGTCTGCGCGGTTCGCCGAATTAAGCTTACGTCTACGGCTAACGCGCTTCGCGCTGAAAAGCCCCCACCCGCCCACCCTGCTCCGCGTCCTCGCTGGCGCTCGGCCGCTACGCGAATCAGGGCGCTGCCGCGCACGCGCTGCGCGCTGAACGCCGCGCGGATCCTCTGGGACGCTGCGCTGCGCTGCGGCGCACGCCGCCTCGCTGACGCTCGGCGGCTGCGACCCGTCGCCGACCCGATCGCTGTCCTCTCCCGTCGGGCCGAAGTGTGCACTGTGACCACAGGGTCCTCGACGCTCGCGCACCGCGCGCGGGCTGGCGCTGGTCTGCGTCTGGGAAGGAAAGGCGCGGCGAAAAGGCGGGCGCCGATCGCGGAGTAGGGTGGGCGGGTGGGTGCTCTTCAGCGCGCGGAGACGCCGAGCGAAGTGCGAGGCGGCGGAGCACGCGGCAACTACACGGCTGTCCCGCTCAACGAGACAGTCAACGGTCTGTCTCGCTGCACAGGACAGTTCGGTGGTTGTCCAGCTGGGCGAGACAACCGCCGACCTTCGCCCGCCGGGCCGCGCTGTTGTCCAGCTGGGCGAGACAAGGTGCAGCCGCTCGCCGCTTGCCGCCTACTGCCTGCTGCTTGTCGAGTTACCTCAGGGCGGGGATCACATCCTGGCCGTACGCCCAGAGCGTCTGCTCCGGCTGATCGTGCATCAGGTACAGCGCGAACTGGTTGACGCCGAGCTCGGCCAGTTCGGTGAGGCGGTCGCGGTGCGCGGAAGCCGGGCCGAGCAGGCAGAAGCGGTCAACGATCTCATCGGGGACGAAGTCGGTCGACGGATTGCCGGCTCGGCCGTGGTGTGAGTAGTCGTAGCCGTCACGGCCCTTGATGTAATCCGTCAGGGCCCGGGGGACCGGGCCGTCCGCGCCGTAGCGCGTCACCAGGTCCGCGACGTGGTTGCCCACCATCCCGCCGAACCAGCGGGTCTGCTCGCGCGCGTGGGCCAGATCCTCGCCGACGTATGCGGGTGCTGAGACGCAGATCGTGATCGTGTCCGGGTCGCGGCCCGCCTCCTTCGCGGCGTCGCGCACCGTGCCGATCGTCCAGCGCGCGATGTCGGGGTCCGCGCACTGCAGCACGAAGCCGTCCGCCTGCTCGCCGACCAGCTTGAGCGCCTTGGGCCCATACGCCGCCATCCACATCGGCAGCCGGCCGCCGCGCACCCACGGGATCTTGACCATCACGCCGTTGAGCTGGGTCTCCCTGCCTTCCGCCAGATCCTTCACCGCGCGCATGCACGCGCCGACCGTCGCCAGGCTCTCCGGCTTGCGGCCTATCACGCGCAGCGCCGAGTCGCCCCGGCCGATCGCGCAGACCGTACGGTTGCCGTACATGTCGTTGAGCGTGGCGAACAGGGACGCGAGCACCGACCAGTCGCGGGTGCCCGGATTGGTCACCAGCGGGCCGACGCGCAGCCGCTCGGTCGCGGCCAGGATCCGCGAGTAGATGACGAACGGCTCCTGCCACAGCACCGTGGAGTCGAAGGTCCAGCCGTAGCCGAAACCGAGCTGCTCGGCCTGCCGCATCGTGTCGACGAGTCTGGTGGCCGGGGGGTCCGTTTGCAGGACGACGCCGAAATCCATGACGCTTCCTCTCAGACCAGGTACTGGGACAGGCCGCGGCGCACGAACTGTCCGTGCCCCGACTTGCCGTGGAACTCGCCGTCGCGGATGACCACGGAGCCGCGCGAGAGCACGGTGTCGACCCGGCCGGTGATCTCCATCCCCTCATACGCCGAATAGTCCACGTTCATGTGGTGCGTCGCGGCACTGATGGTCTGGTGCGCGTCCGGGTCGTAGACCACGATGTCGGCGTCCGCGCCGGGCGCGATGACGCCCTTGCGGCCGTAGAGCCCGAACATGCGCGCCGGGGTGGTGGAGCACAGCTCGACCCACCGCTCCTTGCTGATCTTCCCGGCGGCGACGCCCTGGTAGATCAGGTCCATGCGATGCTCGACGCCCGGCATGCCGTTGGGGATCTTCGAGAAGTCGCCGCGGCCGAGCTCTTTCTGGTCCTTGAAGCAGAACGGGCAGTGGTCGGTGGAGATGACGGACAGGTCGTTGGTGCGCAGCCCCTTCCACAGCGCCTCGGTGTGCTCGCGCGGACGCAGCGGCGGGGACGCGACGTACTTCGCGCCCTCGAAGTCCGGCTTGGCCAGGTCATCAAGGGCCAGATACAGGTACTGCGGGCACGTCTCGGCGAAGACGTTCTGCCCGCCGTCACGCGCCTCGGTCACCGCGTTCAGGGCCTGCGACGCCGTCAGGTGCACGATGTACAGCGGCGCCCCGGTGACCTTCGCCAGCTGGATCGCGCGGCTGGTCGCCTCGCCCTCCAGCTCCGGCGGCCGGGTCAGCCCGTGGTACACCGGATCGGTGCGGCCCTCGGCCAGCGCCTGCGCGACCAGCTGGTCGATCGCGATGCCGTTCTCGGCGTGCATCATGATGACCGCGCCGTTCGCCCTGGCCTTCTGCATCGCCAGGAAGATCTCGCCGTCGGTCGAGTAGAACACGCCCGGGTACGCCATGAACATCTTGAAGCTGGTCACCCCGGCCTCGACCGCGGCGTCCATCTCCTTGAGCGCGGCCTCGTTCACGTCCGAGATGATCGCGTGGAAGCCGTAGTCGATCGCGCAGTTGCCGTCCGCCTTGGCGTGCCAGGCCTCGATCCCGGCCAGCAGCGAGGCGCCCTTGCTCTGCACCGCGAAGTCCACGATCGTCGTGGTTCCGCCCCAGGCCGCCGCTCTCGTCCCGGTCTCGAAGGTGTCCGAGGCGAAGGTGCCGCCGAAGGGCAGCTCCATGTGCGTGTGCACGTCGATGCCGCCGGGGATCACGTACTTCCCGGTCGCGTCGATCACCGTACCGGCGACCGCGCTCCACGACTCGGCCAGCGGAGTGCTCGGGACGGCCAGCGCGGCGACGCTCTCGCCGTCGACCAGGACGTCGGCGAGCGCCGAACCGGTCGCCGAAACGACCGTGCCACCGCGAATCAGGATGCTCATCTAGACCCCTTCCCGTCAGGCCTCGGTCAGCGGGCCGTAGGTGTCGGGACGTCGGTCCCGGTAGAAGGCCCACAGGTCACGTACCTCCTGCAGCTGGCCCATGTCCAGGTCCCGGACCACGATCTCTTCCTCGGTGTCCGACGCCGCCTCGCCGACCAGCTGCCCGCGCGGGTCGACGAAGTAGGACTGGCCGTAGAAGTCGTTGTCGCCCAGCGGTTCCACGCCGACCCGGTTGATGGCGCCGACGAAGTACTCGTTGGCGACCGCGGCGGCCGGCTGCTCCAGGCGCCACAGGTACTGTGACAGGCCCCTGCTGGTCGCCGAGGGGTTGAACACGATGCGCGCGCCGGCCAGGCCCAGCGCCCGCCAGCCCTCGGGGAAGTGCCGCTCGTAGCAGATGTAGACCCCGATCCGGCCGACCGCGGTGTCGAAGATCGGGTAGCCGAGGTTGCCGGGCCGGAAGTAGAACTTCTCCCAGAACCCGCGCACCTGCGGGATGTGGTTCTTGCGGTGCTTGCCGAGGTAGCTGCCGTCCGCGTCGATCACGGCCGCGGTGTTGTAGTAGACGCCGGGCTGTTCGTGCTCGTACATCGGCACGATCAGCACCACGCCGTTCTCCCGCGCCACCTCCTGCATCAGCCGTGTGGTCGGCCCGTCGGGGATCGCCTCGGTGTAGCCGAAGTACTCCGGTTCCTGGACCTGGCAGAAGTAAGGCCCGTAGAAGAGCTCCTGCAGGCAGACCACCTGCGCGCCCTGCGCCGCGGCCGCCTGCACGTGCGTCACCGCGTTCTCGATCATGGTCTTCTTCTCGCCGGTCCACTTCTGCTGGACCAGCGCCGCCCGCACGATCTCCGACACCCTCACCACGCCCTTCCGTACTGTCCGCACTCATTACATGGAAAGCTCGTCACTGCTGCGCCGCCACCGCTGGCCGCGCCGCCACCCCGGCCCGTCCCGGCAGGGCCGCGAGCAGCAGGTAGAGCACGAGGCCGGCGCCGAAGCCCACCGCCCAGCTGTAGGAGTACAGCGGCTTGAGGAACGGGATCAGCCCGTTCGCCGGGAACGGCCCCGAGGTGCCCGGCGCCGTGTTCGCCCCGCCGACCGCGAGCACCGCGCCGATCAGGGTCGCGGTCACCGCCGGCCAGCTCCAGCCCGCCGCGAACCAGTACTTGCCGCCGCGCCGGTACAGGTCCGCCGGGTCCAGCCGGGTGCGCCGCACGAACCAGTACCCTGCGACCAGCACCCCGGCCACCGCGCCGAGCACGCCGCCGTAGAAGTCCAGCCAGTCGAAGATGTACACGTGCGGGTCGCTCAGCAGCTTCCACGGCATGAGCAGCACGCCGACCACGCCCGCGATCAGGCCGCCGACCCGCCGCGAGATCACCTTCGGCGCCAGGTTGGAGAAGTCGTAGGAGGGGCTGACCACGTTCGCGGCCACGTTCACCGAGACGGTCGCCACCAGAAGGGTGACCAGCCCGAGCGTCACCACGAAGGGGTTGGAGAACTTGGCCGCCAGCTGCGTGGGGTCCCAGATCGCCTTGCCGTAGATGATCGCGGTGCCCGAGGAGATCATCACCGCGATCAGCGAGAAGAAGGTCATCGTGGTGGGCAGGCCGAGCACCTGGCCCCAGGCCTGGCCGCGCTGCGAGCGGGAGAAGCGGGTGAAGTCCGGCATGTTGAGCGAGAGCGTCGCCCAGAACGCGATCATCGCCATCAGCGAGGGCCAGAACACGGGCCAGAACTTTCCGCCCCAGCCGAGCGCGGCCGGCTGCGAGAGCAGCGATCCGACGCCGTTGGCGCGATAGATCACCCAGCCGAGGACCGCGAGGAAGACCACGAGCACGAACGGGGCGGCCCAGTTCTCGAAGCGGCGCAGCGTGTCCATGCCGCGCCAGATGATCGCCATCTGGATCACCCAGAAGACCGCGAAGGCCACCCACAGCGTCCACGGCTGCCCGAGCACGGAGGAGGCGTTCGTCCACCAGGAGCCGAACAGCTTGCCGGCCACGACGCTGATGCCCTCGCCGCCGATCCAGGTCTGGATGCCGAACCAGCCGCAGGCGACCAGCGCACGCAGCAGCGCGGCCAGGTTCGCCCCGCGCAGGCCGTAGAAGGCCCGGGCGAACACCGGGAACGGGATTCCGTACTTGGTCCCGGCGTGGCTGTTGAGCAGCATCGGGACCAGCACGATCAGATTGCCGAGGGCGATCGTGATCAGCGCCTGCACCGGGTTCATCCCGGCCGCGATCAGGCTGGCGGCCAGGGTGTAGGTGACCAGGTTGTGCGACATGCCGATCCACAGCGCCGCGTAGTTGTAGAGGGACCAGGTGCGCTGGGCCAGCGGGACGGGCAGCAGTTCCGGGTTGGCGTACGGGCTGTCGGCGAGTTCGCCCGGGTCGGCGAGCTCGACCTGGCCCTCGGTTTGGAGAGAAGCCACGGCGGGTGCTCCGATCGCGAGTGGGACGGGGGAGCCGTCACCTCCAGCGTCCCGGCGCGCGCTCGGCCGGCGCCCTGGCGGCTCGCCCGGGGCGCTGGTCGGATCGGCGCCGAACTTGCTGGTGGAGGGCAAGATGATGCCCGATCCCGCAGATCGGCGAACCACGCCGAACGCTAAATCTTCCTGACGGCCCCCGCGGACCTCGCGAACGGTTCGTGTCCAGGGCGATACGCCGCGTGGAGAATTCGTCGGTTTCTACAGTGCGGCCCGCGCGAACCCGCGCGCCGCGGCCCGCATGCTGCCTTAGCTCAGTCGTAACTCGCGGCCGGCGCCGGGCCGTTGGCGATAACTCCAACCCGCGGCTTGCGGCGCGGCGCCGGAAGCGGGATGTGATGTGGGTCACATTCGACGTGGAGATGCGGCAGGATCCGGTCCAGCCAGGCCGGCAGCCACCAGTTGGCCCGGCCGAACAGGTGCATCACCGCCGGGACCAGCACGGTCCGCAGCACGAAGGCGTCCAGCGCGACCGCGGTGGCCAGGCCGATCCCGAACTCGCCGATGACCCGCTGGCTGCCGACGGCGAAGGCGCAGAACACGCAGATCATGATGGTGGCGGCGGCGGTGATCACGCGGGCCGTCTCCACCTGGCCGATCTTCACCGCGCGGGCGTTGTCCCGGTGCCGCACCCATTCCTCGTGCATCCGCGAGACCAGGAAGACCTGATAGTCCATCGACAGGCCGAACAGGATCGCCACCATCATCACCGGCAGGAAGGCCTCCACCGGTCCCGCGCCGCCCATGCCGAGCTTGTCGGAGCCCCAGCCCCACTCGAAGAACGCGGTGACCACGCCGAAGGAGGCGGCCGCGGCGATCAGGTTCATCACGGCGGCGGTCAGCGGCACCAGCAGGCAGCGGAAGGCGACCACGAGCAGCAGGAAGCCGAGCGCGGCGATCAGCCCGACGAACAGCGGCAGCTTGCCGCCGAGCACCGCGGCGAAGTCCGCGTAGACCGCGGTCAGCCCGCCGACGTAGGCCTTCAGGCCGCTGCCGGCCTCGGCCTTGGGGATCACCTGCTGGCGCAGCGTGCTGATAAGACCCGTGGTCTGCTTCGACTCGGGCGAGCTGGCCGGCACCACATTGATCACCTCCACGCGGCCGTCCGCCGACTGCGCTCCGACCTCGACGGCCGCGACGCCGGAGGTCCGTTCCAGCGCGACCACCAGGTTCGAGAGCGCCGCCTTGTCGTCGGCCAGGGCCGACTGGCTCACCGCGCCGGCGCCGGTCGCCGGCGGAAGGTCGGCCACCAGCGTCAGCGGACCGTTCACGCCCGGGCCGAAGCCCTCGGCCATCAGGTCGTACGCCTTGCGCGTCGTCGTGCCCGCCGGGTCGTTGCCGGAGTCGGAAGCGCCGAGCCGCAGGGTGAGCACCGGCACCGCGAGCACCACCATCATCGCCAGGGCGAGCAGGCTCATCAGCCGGGGCCGCCGCTCCACCGAGCCGGCCCAGCGGCGCCACCACCCGCGCTTGTCCTCGGTGCCGTGCGTGTCCTCGCTCCAGCCGCCGAGTTCAAGCCGCCGCCGTTCACGTCTGCCGAAGACCCGCAGCCCGAGCAGGCCGAGCGTCGCGGGCAGCAGGGTGAGCGAGGCCAGCACGGTGAACCCGACGGTCACCGAGGCGGCGAGCGCCACCCCGTCGAGGAATCCGAGGCCGAGCACCATCATCCCGAGCAGGGCGATGCACACCGTCCCGCCCGCGAACAGCACCGCGCGGCCCGAGGTGTTGACCGCGGTGCCGATCGCCTCGCCCACCGGCAGCCCGGAGCGCAGCGCGCAGCGGAACCGGGTGACGATGAACAGGGCGTAGTCGATCCCGACGCCGAGCCCGATCAGCGCGCCCAGCGTCGGGGCGAAGTCCGCGACGTTCATCGCGTGGCTGAGCAGTCCGATCGCGAGGATGCCGCCGCCGACGCCCGCGACCCCGGTGAGGATCGGCAACGCCATCGCGAACAGCGAGCCGAACACCGCGAACAGTACGATCGCGGCGGCGATGATGCCGACCAGCTCGCTGTTGGAGTCCGGGCTCTGCTCGGTGCCCTGCACCGCCGAGCCGCCGACCTCGACCTGCAGGCTCCCGGTCGAGGCGCGCTGCGCGGTCTGCACCAGCGCGCGCAGCCCGGCGGCGGAGGGGGCCGCCTTGCCGTCGGCGAGCTGGACCGAGGCGTAAGCGGTGTGCCCGTCCGCGCTGATCTGGCCGCTGCCCCCGCTGTCGATGCCGGTGTCCGCGTACGGACTCGACACCGCGTTCACGCCGGGCATCCGGGCTATCGCGCTGAGCACCGAATTGACTCGCGTCTGCACCGCGGCCGAACGGACCGAGCCGGCCGAGTCGTGCCAGACGACGGTGGCCGAATCCCCGTTCTGCCCCGGAAACTCCGCGCTAAGCAACTGGTACGCCTTGGCCGAGTCGGTGTTCTTCAAGGAGAACGAACTCGAGTACTTACTGCCCGAGGCCACCGCCGCCGCGCCGAGGCCGAGCAGCAGGGCGATCCAGAGCAGGACTACGGCCAGGCGGTGCCGATGGCACCACCGCGCGAGTGCGGTCACTCGGTGTCTCCCGGGGTCGAACAGCGAGTGTCGCGCGTGGTGCGGAAACGTGCTGTTGTGCGAAGAACGGCGGTCTATTCGGTTGAACGGGCGGGCGCTTCGCGGCGCCAGCGCGGGCCGGCCGTTTCGGCGCAGCCTGATGTACGAGGCCTTGTTTCATGGACTTCGGACAAAAGGTGATCACCCGGCGAAACGCGTGCCGAGTGGTGCACACCGACCACCATGACAGAACGAAGAGTTTTCCGGGACGGTTCCGGGGTAATTCTTACGATCGTTTCATCGCGCGGGAGCAGGCGCGGCGATCTGACGTCGTGTTATAACGCTAGGAATTTGCGCGGTAACGCCAATAAGAGGGCGAGAAAGTGGCGAGAATCACTACGCCCGCCACCACGGCCAGCCCGCCCGCCGCGACCGCGGTCCTGGTGCCGAGCGCGGCGCCCGCGATGCCGTGCACCAGATCCGCCAGCCGCGGACCGCCCGCGACGACCACGGTGAAGACGCCCTGCATCCGCCCGCGCATCTCGTCCGGCGCCGCCATCTGCAGGATGGAGCCGCGGAAGACCATCGAGACGAAGTCGGCCACGCCGCCGATCGCCAGGAACAGGCAGGCCAGCAGGATCGAGCCGGACAGGCCGAGCCCGAGCATCGCCAGACCCCACGCCGTGACCGCGCCTATGGTCATCGCTCCGTGCCGGCGCACGCGCGTGTACGTCCCGGACAGCAGCCCGCCGACCAGGGCGCCGGCCGGCATCGCGGCGAACAGCAGCCCGAGCGCGAGATGGTTGGAGGCGTAGGTGGTCGCGGCCATCTGCGGGAAGAGCGCGCGCGGCATCCCGAACACCATCGCGATCAGATCGACGACGAAGGAGCCCAGCAGCAGCCGGTTCGCCGCGACGAAGCGGAAGCCGTCGGCCACCTGGGCCCAGCCGGTGCGGCGGGCTTCGACCGGCGCGCTCGCCTCTGCCGCGCCGGAGGTGGGGGAGTCCCCAGCCTTCAACGGGGGCAGTGCGGGCAGCCGGTAGACCGCCCACAGCGTCGCGGTCAGCCCGACCGCGTCGAGCAGGTAGAGCGTCGAAAGGCCGATGATCGGAATCAGCGCGCCCGCGACCATGGGTCCGAACAAGGCGCCCGCGAGCATCACCGTCGCGCCGAGCGAGTTAGCCGCGGGCAGCTCTTCCTCCGGCACCAGCCGCGGGATGGCCGAGCCGCGTGCCGCCGAGTTGACGCCGAAAAGGCCCTGCTGCGCGGCGAGCAGCACGATCAGCGGCCACACCGAGTGCAGCCCGGCGGCCGCCTGCGCCCAGAACGCGATCGAGGTCACCGCGATGCCGACGTTGGTCGTCAGCAGCAGCTTGCGCCGGTCCACCGCGTCGGCCACGGCCCCGCCCCACAGCCCGAAGACCACCAGCGGCGCGAGCGCGGCGAAGCTTGCGATGCCGATCCAAGTCGAGGAACCGGTGACGTCATAGATCTGCTTGGGTACGGCGACCGCGGTCAGCTGGCTGCCGACGCTGGTGATCACGTTCGACGACCACAACCGCCGATATGCCGGGTGCCGCAGCGGCCGAGTATCGATGGCGAACCGGGAGAACGCGCGGCGCGGGCGGCCGGGCGCGTCGGCGACCGCCGTGGCAGACGCAGCACTTGATGCGGTAGCGGTGTGAGCCGACGGTTCAGGTATCTCTGCTGTTGGCGCAGCGGCAGAGGTGGGCATGGTACGGAATGCTACCGGCTTGCACCAATTACCTCACCAACGGTCCGCTCTATGAACGCGCATCGTTTCCGTTTACCTGTGCGCTCGGATTGACCTCGCGGTAACAGACTCGTTCGACGACGGTGACGCACCGGCGCTTTGCTCACTGGCGACCCGCTAGTCAGGCGGGGCGCGTCTAGGGTTCCGCCGGCGCACGGCACACCGCCGCAGCCGGGCCTGGTCCGAGAGACGCAGGCGGCACATTGCGTGTCGTTCCACGGCGGGAGAAAAGCCCGGGAGGCCAGGTCGATCCGGCACGCCGGATCCCGGTCCCGGAGCGTGCCGTGACAGCATCCGCAGCACTCGCACATTTGCAACAAGTTGATACTCGGCCCGGTGCTGTCGATGACGCACAGGCAGCCGGGCCCCTCCTCCCTCGCTCCGAGCGCGCAGTGACGCGCGTCGCACCGCTCTTCCACGTCCCGCCCTCTTCCGCCCTGCGCTCAGAAAGGCGAACGCCGTGACCGCGACCGTCTCCCTCCAACCGCCGGGCGGCGTCCCGGCGTCCGGCGCCTCCGACGTCCACGACGCCGAGGACCTCGCCGGATTCGGCTACCCGCAGCAGCTGCGCCGCAGGCTCGGCTCCTACGCCTCCTTCGCCGCCGGCTTCTCCTTCGTCTCGATCCTGACCACCGTCTTCCAGCTGTTCTCCTTCGGCTACTCCTTCGGCGGCCCGGCCTTCTTCTGGACCTGGCCGCTGGTGTTCACCGGGCAGTTCCTCGTCGCGCTGTGCTTCGCCGAACTGGCCGCCCGCTACCCGATATCGGGCTGCGTGTATCAGTGGTCGCGGCGGCTTTCCACCGGCCTGACCGGCCACTTCGCCGGCTGGACGATGCTGATCGGCCAGATCGTGAGCGTCTCGGCGGCGGCGATCGCGCTGCAGGTGGTGCTGCCATCGGTCTGGTCCGGCTTCCAGCTGGTCGGCGGCGACCCGACGCTGACGACCCGCACCGGCGCGACCAACGCGGTTCTGGTGGGTGCGATCCTCATCGCGCTGACCACTGTGATCTCGGCCATCGGCGTGCGCGTCATGTCCCTGATCAACAGCATCGGCGTCACCTGCGAACTCGTCGGCGTCGCAGTGCTGATCGCGATGCTGTTCGCGCACGCCAAGCGCGGGCCCAGCGTCGTGCTGCACACCGAGGGCGTCCAGGGGCACAGCGCGTACGTCTGGCCGTTCCTCGTCTCGGCGCTCATGGCGGCATACGTGATGTACGGGTTCGACAGCGCCGGCGAGTTGAGCGAGGAGACCCGCTCACCGCGCAAGACCGCTCCGCGCGCGATCCTGCGCGCGCTGGGGGCTTCGGGCGTCGGCGGCGCGCTGCTGCTCATCGGCGCGCTGATGGCGGCGCCCTCCCTGACGGACGGCAACCTGGCGACCGGCGGTCTGCCGTACGTGGTCACCAGCAGGCTCGGAACCGGCCCCGGCAAGGCGCTGCTGGTCGACGTCGCGATCGCGATCTGCGTGTGCACGCTGGCGATCCAGACCGCCGCGTCGCGGCTGATGTACTCGATGGCCCGCGACGGCGCGCTGCCCGGATCGACGCGGCTGGCCCGCGTTTCCCCGCGCACCGCGACGCCGGTGCTGCCGACCGTGATCGTCGGGGTCGCCGCGATCGCGGTGCTCGGCGTCAACGTCGGTCAGGCGCAGCTGTTCACCGCGCTGACCAGCGTCGCGGTGGTGATCGTGTACTGCGCCTACCTGCTGGTGACCGTTCCGCTGCTGGTGCGCCGCCTGCGCGGGCTGCCGGAAGCCGGGGCCGGCCAGTTCTCGCTCGGCCGCCTCGGACTGCCGGTCAACGTCCTCGCCGTGGCCTACGGCGCGTTCATGGTGGTCAACATGGGCTGGCCGCGTGCCGAGGTCTACGACCCGGCCGGCGGCCACTGGTACCTGAAGTACTTCGCGCTGCTGTTCTGCGCCGGCGCCGGTCTCATCGGCTGGCTGATGTACCGCGCGGTCAACGCCTCGCGTACGCCCGCGGCCGCAGCCGTATCGCCGCTGGCCATCGGCGACGCCACGCTGGAGGGAGCGGAGTGACGCGCAGCTTCGAGATCCCCGGCGGGGCGGCGGACTCGCTGCGGCTGCGGCGTCACAGGGCGCTGACGCTGACCTGCCTCGCCGACGGCGCCAACGTGTCAATGCTCATCTACTGCGCCGAGAATCCGTTGGACCGACTCAACATCCCGGACACGCTCAAGGCCCAGATGTCCGCGCGCATCACGGCGCCGATGGTGCTGATGTCCGACATGGGTCGCGCGCTGGCCAGCGTCACCGGCTCCAGCCTCGACTGGCATGACGCGGTCACCGGTCACGGCCTCGACGCGCACGTCGAGCAGCGGCACGGCCCCTCCAACTACGCCGCGCACGGCAACGACTGGCGGCGCAGCGCCCGCGCCGGGTTGCTCGACGAGCTGTGGAAGCACGGGCTCGGCGCGCGCGACCTGCACGCCAGCGTCAACTGGTTCACGAAGGTCGAGCCGGCCGGAGACGAGCGCGGCACCCTCGCGTTCGTGCCCGGCCACGCCGTCGCGGGGGACTGGGTCACCTTGCGCGCCGAACAGGACCTGCTGGTCGTGCTTTCCACGTCACCGCATCCGCTCGATCCGGCCGAGCACTGGCAGCCCGCCGCGGTGCGCGTGACGGTCGAGCAGGCCGCCGCGCCGGGTGACGGCGACCCGAGCCGCACGTTCCGCGCCGAGTCCGCCCGAGCCCTCGCCGTCACCGAGAGGAGCCTGCTGTGACCAAGGCCGAGTTGCTGTTCGACCTGACCGTCGCCGCCGGAGACGGCTGGATCGGCGAGGTTCCGGTCGGCGGCTCGTTCCGGATCACCGATCTGGAAGGGAATCAGGCGGTAGACACGCTGTTCTACGACGCCCGCGACTACGCCAACCGGTACAGCGCGGTGGACACGATCCGCGAGCAGGGCGCGGTCTATCTCACCACCGGATCGGTGCTGCGCACGGTCAACGGCGACGCGCTCGCCACGATCGTCGACGACACCTGCGGACGGCACGACACGATCGGCGGCGCGTGCTCGCAGGAGAGCAACGTCGTGCGTTACGGCGAGCACACCAGGCATCAGCACGCGTGCCGCGCGACGTTCCTGCGTCAGGCGATCGGCTGGGGTAAAGGTCTGGACAAGCGGGACCTGACCCACAACGTCAACTTCTTCATGAACGTACCGCTGACCCCTGAAGGCGGTCTGACCTTCGAGGACGGGGTCTCCGCGCCGGGCAAGTACGTCGAGCTGCGCGCCGAACGGGACCTGCTTGTGCTGGTCTCCAACTGCCCTCAGCTGAACAACCCGTGCAACGGCTACAACCCGACGCCGATTCAGCTCACCGGCCGGGCCGCGCCGTGACGTTGCTGACGTACGCGTCCTCGCCTTCCGGCCGGACATCCGCTGCGCCCACGCGGCCCGAGGCGGTCGGAATCGGCGGTCGGGCCATCGAGATCCTTGATCCCGGAACGCAGACCACCGTGCAGGACTTGGCCGGCCGGCGCGGCCTTTGGGGCGTCGGAGTGCCACCGTCGGGGGCGTTCGACGACTACGCTTGCGCGCTGGCCAATCTGGCCGTGGGAAACGATCCCGGTGCCGCCGCGCTCGAAGCGGTATTAACAGGCCCACAGGTGGTGTTCCGGGATCGCGCGCTGGTCGCCGTCGCAGGGGCCTGCCAATCGGCGCGTTTGGCGGGTCGCCGGCTGCGGGCGGGCGTGCCCGCGACGGCGCTGCCCGGCGATGTGCTCGACTTCG
>NZ_DASRBQ010000162.1:0-3222 GCF_035653575.1 Actinocrinis sp. | reverse complement strand
TTCGCCCTGGTGATGACCACCAGCAGCGCGACATGGACATGGCGGCTGCGCGGCACGGCGATCGGCCTCGGAGCGGTCATGAAGCTTTGGCCCGCCGCGCTGGCGATCGGTCTGCCCAAGCGCGTGGACGGCCGCAGGGCGCTGCTCTGGTCGGGGATCGCCGCGCTGCTGCCCACGCTCGCGCTCGCGGCCGCATTTCCCGGAGCGTTCGGCTTCCTGGCTGGTCAGCAAAACCGCGGCCTGGAGGTCGAGTCGGTGCTGGCGACGCCGTTCCTGATCGCCAGGCATCTCGGCTACCCGGGTGTGATCCGACACCAGTACGGCGCGTTCGAGATCACCGGTCCCGGCATCGGCGCGGTCCTGCTCTGCTGCGAGGTACTGACCGTAGCCGGGTTCGCCTGGTTGCTGTGGTGGCGCAGGCGCGCGGATCTGGTCCCGGGGCGCTGGTCGACGGCGCTGTACTACGACGCCGCACTCACTGCGGTACTGATCGCGATCGTGACGAGCCGCGTGCTCAGCCCGCAGTATCTGGTGTGGGTGGTGGCGCTCATCGCGCTGTGCCTGACGCTGCCGGACAGTGCGTTAACCGGACCGTGTTGGCTTCTGCTCGGTGCGATCTCACTTACCCAGATCGAGTTCCCGCTGCTGTTCTCCCGGCTCGTGCACGGCGGACGCTGGGCGCCGTGGTTCGTGACCGGCCGCAATCTGATGCTCGTAGCCGCGGCACTGTGGGCTGCACGACTGCTACGCCGCGCGGTCGCTCCAGAGGGCGTATCGTCCGCGCCATGACCGCTGAGGTGACCGTCACGACCGTAGAACCGACCCCGACTGCGGTGGTCGCCGCGACCACGACGTGGGCACAGTTCCCGAAGGCGTGGCGGCCGATGCTGGACGAGGTATGGGCCTTTCTGCGCGGCAGCGCTCCGGCAGGGCTCTACAAGCGGGGCCACAACATCATGCTCTACAAGGACGATGTCCCCAATGTCGAAATCGGTGTCCAGGTCAACGGCCCGTTCAAGCCCGTCGGGAACGTCGTCGCGTCGACACTCCCGGGCGGGCTGGTAGCCACCGCGACGCACACCGGCCCGATTGCGGCGATCGGCGAGACCCATGCCGCGGTGACCGCGTGGAGCAAGGCGAACGGGTACGCGGTGACCGGCGCACGCTGGGAGATCTATAGCGATCCCGATCCGTCGACCGGCCAGATCAGCGTGAGCGTGTTCTGGTCGCTGGTGCCGGCGTGATCGAGGGCCGCGAGGCCCCACACCGCGGCGCAGCTACTGCGTCGGCCTGACCACCTTGTCGATCGGCATCGAGGCGAGCGGGGTGAACTGCACCACCGAGCCCGGCCGCGGGGCGTGGATCACCATGCCCTCGCCGACGTAGATGCCTACGTGCGTGCGCCCGGAGAAGTAGATCACCAGGTCGCCCGGCCGGATGTCGGAGACCGGGACGCCCGGGCCGATTTCCGCCTGCTCCTGCGAGGTGCGCGGCAGTTGCACGCCCGCGGCCGCCCACACGTGCTGGGTGAGGCCTGAGCAGTCGAACTCGCCGGGGCCGGTCGCGCCCCACACGTACGGCTTGCCGAGTTCCGCGTACGCGGTTGAGACGGCCGTGATCGCCCGGCTGACGTCGGGGGCGGGGATCGCGCCGGGGCTCGAGGCCGCGACGGACTGCGCGGACGCCGCGATGGCCGAGACCAGCGACTTGAGTGAGGGAGCGGCCGCCTTGACCATCGAGCCGAGTCCGTCTCCGGGCCCGCCGGCGCCTGGTCCGCCGTAGCCGAGCCCGCCGCCGTCCGCGAGCGCCTCGGCCACCTGGCTGCGGTCGGCCGAGTCGAGCGCGGCGAGGCGGTCGCGCGCGGCGGAGAGCTTGGCCTCGATATCGGCGCGGTGCACGGCCAACTGCGACTGTGCCGCGCGCAGGTCGGCGAGATCGGAGGCGGATTCGTGGTCGAGCTGGTCCAGCGCCTGCTGGGCGCGTAGCGCGGTAAGGACGCGTTCGCGCTCGATGTCAGCCATGCGGTCGGTCATTCCGGCGCGCGCGAGATAGCTGTCCGGATGTGCGGAGAAGACCAGGGCGATCGACGGGTTCACGCCCGCGGTGCGGTACTGCGCGGCCGCGAGGCGTCCGAGGCTGCCACTAGCTGCGGCGAGTTGTGCACGCAGCTGTGCGCTTTGTGTTCCCGAGTTCGCGACGGCGGCCTGGAGCCGGGCGATGCGTTCCTCGGTCGCGTCGTAAGCCTGCGTGTCCGCCTCGGCCTGCTGATAGAGCTGCGCGATCTCCTGCTTGGCGGCTTCGAGGCCCGCGTTGACGGGGGCGCCATTCGCCGCGCCTTGGCCGCCGAGGGCCGGATCGTTGGCGCCGGAGCCGGGGGCCGGCTCCGCGTGGCCTACCGCGGGCACCAGGCCGGCCGCGGCGACGGTGGCCGCCACCAGTCCGGTGGCGCGCATCAGGCCCGGGCGGCAGCGTACGCGTCTGTGGGACGCCACGATCGGCGTCACTCCTCTCGCTCGGCTGCGGCCCGTCCGCCCAAGAGAGCTGTCGCTCTGGCCGCCCCCGATTCGGCGGGCCGAATGCGCAACGTAGCGAGCCGGTGACGCTAAGGGCAACGGTCTGTCACTCGATCAGATCAGTACGCCATGGTCGGGACACCGCCCAGGAAGTGGCGGTTAAGAGCGTGGGTACCTGAGAGCGCGATAACTGGCGATAACTGCGGCAGCCAGCGGTAACTCACGCCGTGTCAGCCGCGAGCGAGAGCGCGCACCAGCATCGCCGAAGGCACCGGACGGGCGCCCGAGCGGCGTACCCCGTCGGCCACTTCGCGGTCCGACGAGACGACGATCAGCGGGCGCCCCTGCGGCTCGGCGGCCACGAGCCGGCGGATGAGCTCGTCAGCGATCTCGCCGGGATGCGAGAACAGCACGCGCACGCCCTTGTGCTGCGGTACGGGCACTGGCCCACCCAGCTCGGCCCCGTCGAACACGCACGTGATCTCGGCTCCGGTGCGCGCCGCGATCGATCCGAGGCCGCGCAGCAGCCGGACCCGCTGCTCGTGCAGCGAGAGGGTCGGGTAAGCCGTCTTGGTGACGTTGTAACCGTCGATGATCATATGAGCGCGCGGTAGGGCGAGCAGCTGGTCTAGAACCGCAGGGTCGTCGTGCGAGCGGGCCTTGCCCTGGATGTCGCCGGTTCCGGGAGCAACCGGACGCAGCGCGTCGA
>NZ_DASRBQ010000161.1:0-52351 GCF_035653575.1 Actinocrinis sp. | reverse complement strand
GCGCTGGACGAATGCCCGGTTGTGCGCGCGGTGCAACTCGGCGAGTTCGGCGTCTGCGACGGCGGCTGCCGTGAACGCGATCCACACGCGGGCTTCCTCCCGCTTGTCGTCCGTGAGCGTCGCCGCCTGTGCCAGGACCGCTCGCAGGCGCTGCTCCGGAGTCGCGCCGTCGGCCATTGCCTCGGCCTCGGCCTTATCTGCGCGCGCGGCGGTGCGCTGGTGCAGCAGTTCACGTGCGTGCCTCAGCAGCGCTCGTTTGTCCGAGTAGGTGTGCATGACCAGACCGGTGGTGCAGCCAGCGCGTTCGGCCACTGCGCGGACGGTCAGTCCAGTGAGCCCTTCATCCGCGAGCACCGCCCAGGTGGCGGCCGAGAGACGGTGTTGGTGCGCCGGTAGATCGCGACTGCGGGACATAACCGCCTCTGCGGATAGTGGATCACGTCGTGACAGTTTCCGTAACAGATGTTACCGTAATGCTTGTTCCGGAGCGAGGGGCGGTATGGAGACGATGGACGTCATCGACGTCACAGTGGGCCGAAGGGCTTGGGACACGCCAGACGCGGTGCTTCTGCGGGCCGCTCAGCGCGCGGAGCTTGATGCGCGCTACGGCAACGACGATCACGAGCCGGGACAGCCGCCGAGCGCCGATGACGTGCCGGTTTTCGTGACCGCGCGCACGAGCGAGGGTGTCGCGGTGGGCTGCGGCGGACTGCGCTTCCTTGAGCCGGGCGTCGCAGAGCTCAAGCGCATGTACGTCGAGCCGCGATACCGCGGAACCGGTGTGGCGAGGGCGATCCTGCGTGATCTTGAGGCGCGGGCGCGTGATGCGGGGGTGCGCCGGCTGGTGTGCGAGACCGGGACCCTGCAGCCCGAGGCGATCCGGTTCTACGAGCGCGAAGGCTACGAGCGCATCGAGAATTTCGGCCCGTATGTGGGCGCCGAGCAGTCCGTGTGCTTCGCGCGGGTTCTCGAACGGCCGCACGGCAGCTGACGGCGAGGCGCGCTTCCGCCTCGAGCTGCGCCGAGTAAAGCCGCGAAGCACGACAGTCCCGCCAGACCTCGTGATCTGGCGGGCCGGCGTGCTGTTAGGGCACGTCGGGCAGCGGTCGGGTGGCTATCGCGTGGGCCTCGTCTTGAGGAAGGCCGAGCATGCGCAGAATGAGCTCGGCCATCTGCTCGCCGGCTCGGGCGTCGAGGTCGGCGACGGCGTTGAGTTGGAGCAGGCCGATGATCGCGCCGCCGATGGCGCTGAGCGCGATCATCGGGTCGTCGATCTGGAAGCGGCCGCTGTCGCGTCCCCTGGCCAGGTCGCGCAGGGCGCGCGGGGCGAGGCCGGTTTCGGAGTGCACGTGCTGCAGTCCGCGAAGCCGCAGGATCTGGGTGATCTGGGGGTGGCGCGCGGACAGCTGCAGGGTGAGCCGGACGCTGGCGGCGAAAACCTCCGCGGGATCCTCGATCGTCCCGGTCAGCTCGTCGATCAGTCGGCCGAGTTCCTCGAGGGCGTCGGCGACGGCGGCGTCGAACAGGGCGGTCTTGGTCTCGAAGTGGTTGTAGAAGCTGCCGAATCCGACGTCGGCTCGTTCGGCGATCTGCTGGATGCTCGCGGTGCTCTCGCCGGTCTCGGCGAGGATCTGCCGCGCGGCGGCGATCAGCGCCCTGCGCGTGTTCGCCCGGCGCCGTTCGAAGCGCGAGACCGGGGCCGCGACGTCTGACATGGCTTCGAGTCTAGGGCATCGCAGAACTGATGACTTCATCACTCTTGACTGATGGCTCTATCTAGATTGATGATTCCATCAACCTAGAGGAGAGGCCATGAGCGACCTTCGCGACCCGCACACCGATCTGCACAGCGATCAAGGCGCGCTGGCGGGGGAGCATCCCGGCCGAGCCGCCGACCCGGTAGTGAAGGTGCACGATCTGGCCTGGCTGGAGTTCGAGAAGCCGGACCTGGCGCGCGCCGAGCGCTTCGCACGGGACTTCGGTTTCGCGGTCGCGCTGCGCGAGGCCGACGAACTGCATCTACGCGGTCGGGAGCCCAGCGCGCCGTGCGTGGTGGTCAGGCGCGGACGTCGATCGCGATTCGTCGGGACCGCGTTCCGGGTGGCCGAACGCGACGACGTAGCTCGGCTCGCCGCGGCGACCGGCGCGCGGGTGGCGCGGCTGCCGGAGAGCCTGGGCGGGGTGTGCGTGGACCTGCGGGACCCGGGCGGCGGCCTTGTGCGCGTGGTCTGTGATCCGCTGCAACTCACTGCGCTGCCCGATCAGCGACCGCTCCCGATCAACGCGGGTCGGCACGTGGCACGCATCAACGCTGCTCAGCGTCCGCCGCGAGAGCCGGCGGCGGTGCAGCGGCTCGGGCACGTTGTGCTGCAGAGGACCGCATTTCGCCGAACCCTCGATTGGTACCTGAAGATGCTCGGCCTGCTCGTCAGCGATTTCCTGTTCTTCGCCGGCCAACGCGAGCGCGGACCGGTCATGGCGTTCATCCGCTGCGACCGCGGCGCGACGCCTGCCGACCATCACACGCTCGCGCTCACCCTCGGGCCGTCGAACCGCTACGTGCACTCGGCATACCAGGTCGCCGATCTCGATGCGCTTGCCGCCGGGGGCGAATACCTGGCCGATCACGGCTATCGGCGTTCCTGGGGGATCGGCCGGCACATCCAGGGCAGCCAGATCTTCGACTACTGGCGCGACCCGGACGGATTCCTGGTCGAGCATTACACCGACGGGGACCTTTTCGACGCGAGCCTGGAGCCGGGCTGGGCGCCGATGTCCGCGTCCGGACTGGCGCAATGGGGACCGCCGGCGACCCGGGACTTCCTGGGTCTCAAACCGGGACGGGACGCGATCGCCGAGTTGGGTGCGCTGCTGGGCGCGCTCGCGGCGGACAACGAATTCGACGTCGGCCGCCTGCGTGGCCTGATCAAGGTGGCGAGGTCATGAGTATCAGCGTTATGCGTACCGGCGGGGCGTGGTGGGTGGTGACCGCGGCGGGCGCGGCCCAGATCGAGACCAAGGCACAGACGACCGGGGAACTTCTGGCGGACCGCGACGCGATCGAAGCCGCGGTCGGGCGCACCGACACGGTGCCACTCGACCGTCTCACGCCGGTCTCGCCGGTTACCGCACCGTGCCGAGTGGTGGCGCAGATGACGAATTTCGCCTCGCACGCCAAGGACTCCGGGCTGGATCCACGGCGCGTACCGCTCACGTTCTTCCGCAAATCCTCCGGTTCGATCAGCGGCCCGAGCCAGGACGTCCTGCGGCCCGCGCATGTCAGACTGCTGGATTACGAGGTTGAGATCGGCCTGGTCATCGGCCGCAGGATGCCGGTCGGTACGCAGGTCGCGCCGGAGAGCCTCGCCGACTACGTCGCCGGCCTTGTCATCGCGAACGATGTCTCGGCGCGCGATATCCAGCTGCCGAAGACGCAGTTCTACGAGTCGAAGTCCTACCCGACGTTCACGCCCGTCGGCCCGATCCTGGCGCTGCTGACCGCGGACGAACTCAAACGGTTCACAGACCTGCGGTTGAAGCTGATGGTCAACGGGAGCGTCCGTCAGGACATGCTCGCAGCCGACATGCTCTATCAGCCGGCGGCCGCGCTGCGCGCGCTGGTGCGCTTCCAGCGGCTCGACCCGGGCGACCTGCTGCTCACCGGGACGCCGGTCGGCACGGCGCTCAATGCTCCACCTAAGCCAGTCGAGCTGATCGGCTCGCTGCTGCCCACCGCGCTGAAATGGAAGGTGTTCCTTAAAGGCCAGGAGAGGAACCCGAAGTACTTGCGCGACGGTGACCTTATCCAGGCGCGGGTGGCCACGGACGACGGTGCGATCGACCTCGGTGAGCAGCGCACGGCTGTGCGGTGGGAGCGATGAGCGAGAACCTGTGGCCGCGATACGCCGGCCCCGCGGACGTCGCGGCGATCGAATCCGTGCCGCTGGCCGAGCGCGGCCTGCCCGGATCCACGTACGAGCTGCTGGCGCGGGCCGCTCGACTTTGGCCGGCGCGGACCGCGCTGACGGTGCTGCCGGAGGCGACCAGGTGGCGGGAGCCGTATCAGTGCACGTACGCCGAACTGCTGGCCGACGTGCACCGAGTGGCTAATACGCTGCGACAGCTCGGTGTTCGGCGCGGCGACGCAGTAGCGCTGCTCGCACCCAACTGCGCGCAGCTGATCCCCGCGATGCTGGCCGCGCAGTTGGCCGGGATCGCCGCACCGCTCAATGCCGCGCTGTCGCCGGAACATCTGCGCCAGTTGCTGCGCCGGTCGGCGGCGCGGGTTCTGCTGGCGGCCGGACCCGAGCTCGACCCGGATGCGTGGGAGAAGGCGAGAGCGCTCGCGGCGGGCGGCTGGTTTGACGCGGTGCTGGTCCTGCGGCCGACCGGAGCGGCCGGCCCGGCGGCGGCCCTGCCGAGAATCGCCGGCACGTTCGTCGAGTATCTCAGTGTCGCGTCGGAAGCGCAGGACGCGGCCGCGTTCGAAGGCACCCCTCCCGGCCCTGCGGAGCTCGCCGCGTTCTTCCACACCGGGGGCACGACCGGCGCGCCGAAACTGGCGGCGCACACACACGCCAACGAGGTCGCCAACGCCTGGATGCTCGCGGCCAACGAGGTGTTCGACGAGGACTCGGTGCTCTTCGCCGGCCTGCCGCTCTTCCATGTCAACGCGCTGATCGTGACGTTGTTGACCCCGCTTTTCAAGGGCCAGCGCGTGGTGTGGGCCGGTCCGATGGGCTACCGCGAGCCCGCGCTATACGCCCAATTCTGGCGCATAGTCGAGCATTACCGGATCGCGGCGATGAGCGCCGTGCCGACCGTGTACGCCGTCCTGTCGCAGTGCCCTGTCGACGCGGATATCAGCAGCCTGCGCATGGCGATGGTCGGTGCGGCGCCGCTGGCTGAAGCGGTGCGCGCGGGTTTCCAGGCGCACACTGGCGTGCCTCTCGGCGAAGGCTACGGGCTCACGGAGGCCACCTGCGCGAGCGCCCGCAGTTTCCCCGATCTGCCGGTCGCGGGCTCCGTCGGCCAGCGGCTGCCCTACCAGCGCATCGCGGCCGTCCGGATCGAGGCGGACGGGACGTGGACGCGTCGGCCCGAGGGCGAGGTCGGCGTTCTGGTGATCAGCGGGCCGACGGTCTTCGCCGGATACGTCAGCGCGCGCGGAGTCGGTGGCCACCACCTTGACGCGGGCGGCAAGCTGGTCGACGGCTGGCTCGACACTGGCGATCTCGGGCTCGTCGACGCCCAAGGCTTCGTGTACCTTCGCGGCCGGGCGAAGGACTTGATCATCCGCGGCGGGCACAACATCGACCCCGCGATCATCGAGGACGCGCTGCTGACCCATCCGCAGGTCGTCGGCGCCGCGGCGGTCGGGCGGCCCGATCCGCACGCCGGAGAGGTGCCGGTGGCCTATGTGGTGCTTGCGCCGGGCAGCGAGGTGGCCGGCGAGGAGCTGCGCGCCTGGGCGTACGCCCACGTGGCCGAACGCGCCGCCGCGCCGAAGACGGTGACGGTGCTCGACGCGCTGCCGCTCACCGCGGTCGGCAAACTGTACAAGGCGGGCCTGCGCGTGGACGCCGCGCGCACCGAATTGCGCGGCGCGCTCGCGGACGTGGCTGGGGTTCGGGAAGTGCAGACCTCGATCGAGGACGGATCCGTCGCCGCGTGCGTCGTGCTCGGCGCGGACGGCGACAAGGCCGCCGCTGAAGCGGTCCTGTCCCGGTACGCGCTCGGCTGGCGCGTCGAGGTTGAGCCGTGACCGTGGTCGTCATCGGCGCCGGGCCGACCGGTCTGGCCGCGGCGACGCTGCTCGCGCAATACGGCGTCGAGTGCTCCGTATTGGAACGCTGGCCGTCGATCTATCCCCGGCCGCGCGCCGTGCATCTCGACGACGAGGTGTACCGGATCCTCGCGCGGCTCGGCATCGGCGAGCAGTTCGCGCGGATTTCGCGCCCGGCCCTCGGGCTGCGGCTGCTCGACCCGAACCTGCGGGTGCTCGCCGAATTCCGGCGCGAAACCCACCGCGGCAGGCACGGCTTCCCGGCGGCCAACATGTTCGATCAGCCCGAACTCGAGCGGTTGCTGCGTGCCAACTTGGAACGCCGCGGCGTCACAGTGCGCGGCGGCGCAGAAGTCACCGGGCTCGAGCAGGACAGCGAAGCGGTGACTGTCCGGTTCCTGGACACGGCGACCGGCGTCGCGAGCGCGATCCGCGCCGATTACGTCCTCGGGTGCGATGGCGCCAACAGCCTGACCCGGTCCATGATCGGCGTGAATATGCGGGATCTGCGGTTCGCGCAGCGTTGGCTTGTCATCGACCTGGCCACAGACGCCGAACTGGACCATTGGGAAGGGGTGCACCAGGTCTGTGACTCTCGCCGCGCCGCCACGTTCATGCGGATCGGCGCGAGCCGCTATCGCTGGGAGTTCCAGCTGCGGCCCGGCGAGAACGCGGACGGCGAGGACATCGCCGACTGGGTCTTCGACTTGACCGCGCCGTGGACTCGCGACGTCGCACGCGACCGGCTCACGCTCGTGCGTGCGGCCGAGTACACCTTCCGGGCGCAGATCGCCGAGCGATGGCGGGAACGGCGCATCTTCCTGCTCGGGGACGCGGCCCACCTGACCCCACCCTTCATCGGCCAAGGCATGGGCGCGGGACTACGCGACGCGATGAACCTGACCTGGAAACTGGCAGGGGTGCTGCGTGGCGAATTCCCCGAGCGCCTGCTCGACTCCTACCAGGCGGAGCGCAAACCCCACGCCCGCGCGATGATCCGGATGGCCAAGCTCGTCGGCTCGGCGATGACCCGCGGCGGCCGAACAGGCACCGCGCTGCGCGCCGTGATCGTCCCACGCCTCGGCTGGACGCCAGGTATCAGCAAGCTGGTGCTCAGCAGCCAGACGCCCGCGCTGCGGCGATCAGACCTCGTATGGTCGACGGTGCTGCGCGGCGGACTCGCGGGCACCCTCTCACCCAACGCGCCGGTCACCGACGAAGGCCACCGGCTCGACGACGTCGCCGACGGCCGCTTCGTCCTCGTGCTCAGCGCCGAACCGACCGCGGCAGAACAAGCCGAGATAGTGCGACGCGGCGCCCGGCTCGTCATCGCGCAGCCCGGCACCGAGCTGCGATCCTGGCTCGACTCCGGCCGCGCACGGGCCGCCGCGGTCCGGCCGGACGGTACGGTGCTGTGCGCGGGGCGAAATCCCGCGGCGGCGCTCGCGGCGCTGCCCGCGTTCGGTGCGACGACGCGACCGACCGGCCCCGCAAGCAGTTCGCCGCCGCTTCGCTCAATGACTGGCTGACTCCGCCCGCGCCGCCCGATTCCGCATCGGTCCACCGTAGTGCCGGAGAGGGCGGCGCGGATGTCGGCGTCAGGCGGACAGCGGCGCAAGGGTGAGCGCGAATTCGGCCGGACGCACTTCGAGGCGGTACTGGGGCAACACGCCGGGACCCACGGCGGCGGACCCAACACCCTGCACGACGTGATCGGTGCGGAGGAAGATCGACCCTTCGGGCTCGAGATCGCTTTGATGACGGGCAGCGGCGAGCTGCCTATCGCTCCAGGGGCGGGCGGCGAAGTTGAACAGGGGCTCGCCTTCGATGCGTACGCCCGCGCCGGCGCTGTCGGTCACCTCCGCCCAGCGCACCTCTGCGCGATTGCCGTTGTCCTGAGGCCGCACGTACGGGGTCTGCAACTCCTGCACGCTCGCCTCGAAGCGCCCGATGTACGCTGCGCGCCGCGAGTCGGGGTATGCCTCCGTCGGGCCCGCGCCGAACCAGCGCACACGCGTCCAATCGGCGGGCAGCACCCAGTCCAGTCCGACGCGGCCGAGTGAGGGAGCCTTGTTGCGGCGCACGAGCTCGGCGTAATCCTGCGGCGGCAGGTCAGCGTCGACCATCGCCTCATCGAAGGTGTCCTCGCGTTGCGGCCAGTAGCCGACCGGTTCGGTGGCCACACGCAGATGCAGCCGCTCACCGTCGGACCGCCACTGATATGTCGTCAGATAGCCGCAGCTCAACGCCGCCGCAGCACTGCGCACCACGACGGTCAATGCGGCGTCGGCCACCTCGATGCTCACGGTGCGGTGGCGCAGCCGGTGCAGGCCGCGCGCGCTCCAGTAGTCCGCGTCGCGTTGCCCCCAAGCGCGGTCGTTGTCGGTCGGGGCACGCCACAGCCCGAGGCGCGGCCCGGTGATAGGTCGATCGCCGAAGCCGACCAGCGTGCCCGTGCGCGCATCGAAACGGGCTTGGCCGAGTGTGATCTGTCCGCCACTGAACTCGGCGGGCACGTGCGGGCCGGAAAGCCGCGTTGTTACGGGCTGCTGTATGGCAGGCAGCTGGAACTGGTTCCACGCCACCAGGTGCCCCTCCTCCGCCCACGGACGTTTCTCGGCGAGTTCGGCGCGCACCATCAGCCACCGTTCACCCGTATCCGGCGTCGCCGGGACGATCCATTCCGGCAGCGCGACTTCAGCGCGCTGGCCCGGTGCCAGGTCAGGGACCGCGAGTGGCCCGGACGCGACCGGCTCGCCATCGTGACTGAGCGACCAGGACAGGCGCAGGTGGTCAAGGCGCAGAAAGTCGTAGCGGTTCTCGATCTCGATGACGCCGGGCTCGGCGCCAGGGCCGATGCGCACCGGTTCGATGACCTTGCGGTACTCCACCAGCCCCGGCGACGGGACGCGATCGGGAAAGAGCAGGCCGTCGCAGATGTAGTTGCCGTCGTGCAGGTCCTCGCCGAAATCGCCGCCGTAGCCGAAGAACTCCCGGCCCACGGCGTCGCGCGTGCGCAGGCCCTGATCGATCCATTCCCAGATGAAGCCGCCCTGGACCCGCGGATAGTGCCAGAACAGCTCCGCATACTCGGTCAGTCCGCCGGGGCCGTTGCCCATGGCGTGGCCGAACTCGGTAAGCACGAACGGCATCCGGTTGCGCCGATCGTCTGCCGGGTCGCCCTCGCCCTCGGCAGCGGGATAGAAGCACTCGCCGGGTTTGAGTTCGCCTCTACCGATCCGTGCGACGGTCGCGGGTGTGCGGTACATCTCGCCGTAGATGTCCACGTATCGCGCCATGCGGTCGCCCTCGTAGTGGACCGGCCGGGAGGAGTCCCGCTCGCGCACCCAGGTGGCCATCGCCTCAAGGTTCTCCCCGTCACCGGCCTCGTTGCCCAGCGACCAGATGATGACGCTCGGGTGGTTCTTGTCCCGCTCCACGGTCCGCTCGATCCGGTCGAGGTAGGCCGCGCGCCATCGCGGATCGGCCGACGGATTGCGCTCCCACCGCGTGGCATCGGTGTACTCGAACCCGTGCGTCTCCAGGTCGCATTCCAGCACGACCCACAGGCCCAGTTCGTCGCACAGATCGAGGAAATAGGGATGGGGCGGATAGTGCGACGTACGCACCGCGTTGATGTTGTGCTGCTTCATCAGCTCCACGTCGCGCCGCATGGTTTCGCGCGTCAGGGCCCGGCCCCGGTCGGGGTCGAACTCGTGTCGGCTCACGCCCCGAAGCACGATGCGCTCGCCGTTGACGGTCAGCACGCCTTGGTCGGTGATGGCCACCGTGCGAAAGCCGACGCGCAGCCGTACCCGCTCGTCGCCACTGGCGATCGTCGCGCCATAGCAGTACGGGTCCTCGGCGCTCCACGGCCGCACCCGCGCGAACTCGAACGGCCCGCCAACCGGCTCGTCGCTGAGGCCGAGCTCTGGGATGCTCACGGTCACCGGGCCCTGAGCATCGACTTCGAGGCTCAGCCTGCCGCCGCCGGTGGCCGGGTCGTAGTCGGCGTTCACGAACACGTCCCTGATCCCCGAGGTAGGGCGGGCCAGCAGCACCACGTCGCGGAAGATCCCCGACATGCGCCACATGTCCTGGTCCTCCAGGTACGTGCCCGACGAATACTGATGGACGCGTACTGCCAGCACGTTGCGCCCGGGCACCAACGCTGCGGAGGCGTCGAACTCCACGGGCAGCCGGCTGCCGCGAGTCACCCCCAACTCCACCCCGTTGAGCCAGACGCGCGCGCACGAATCCACGCCCTCGAACCGCAGCACCGCCGCGGCTCCCGCCCACGAGGGCGGCAGGTCGAACGTGCGCCGGTAGTCTCCGGTCTGGTTCTCGTCGGGGACGAACGGGGGATCCACCGGGATCGGATACGGGATGTTGAGGTACGCCGGCTGACCGTAACCGCGCAACTGCCAGTGCGACGGCACTTCGAGGCGGTCCCATTCCGCGTCATCGAACTGGACCTGCTCGAACCCGTCCGATTCGTATTGCAGCGTCGGTGAGAAGCGAAACGCCCATTTCCCGCCCAACTGCACGCTGGCGGCGTCCGAATCGAGTGCCGCACGGGGCCGTAGCGCTCCGCTACCAGGTGAGAACTCTTCGAAGTATCGCTCGGTCACGGGTGCCCCCAGCTAGATCACGAACCGGCCGGGCGCGACGGTACTATCGAAATCAACGTGCGGGAAGGGACCTCGGCAGGGCCTTCTTAGCCGTGGTCACATAAACGCGTTGGTCCCGAAATACACCCCGAATACGGGCGAAATCAGGCCTCGTCCTCGGCGGATTCGCGACCTCTCGACAGGTTGCTGATCTCCGCTCTAACCTCGTCGTCATATCTGTGCACGAATCTTGGGTGTCGTGCCATTCGGGTTGAACAGGTGGGGACCTAACCGTATGAGAACTCATATACAGCGGAGGCTGCTCCCGATCGGAGTCGTCTCCGTGGCCGCTCTGGCCCTGATCGGGTCGTCGGCCAACGCGGTTGCTACGCCGCGCGGATCGCACAACCGTCCGCACGTCACCGGGCAGCAGCAGAACGCTTTCGTGCGCTCGAACGCGCTCGGGGGACCGCCCGGGAATCCGGATGGCGGGGTCGACGACCCGACCTCGGCCGACCAGCAGTACTTCCAGGCGCGCAGCGCGCCCGGGATCGTCGCCCCCGGAGCCTACGGCGCGGCGATCGCCCAGCTGAAGTCCATGGACGACGCCGGCGGCGACTGGCAGCAGGTCACGAACAAGCCGTACAACTCCGACGATCCGATCTACCGGGACTACGACTCCAACTCCTCGGCGGGCTCCGGCAACGTGACCGGGCGCATCACCGGGCTCGCCGCGGACAACGAGGGCCACGTCTACGCGGGCGCGGCCAACGGCGGCGTGTGGCGCTCCAGCGTCGGCGGCGGACACTGGACGCCCATCTCCGACAAGCTGCCCGCGGAGTCCACCGGCGATCTCGTGCTCGACGCGCACGGCAAGCTCTGGTACGCCACCGGCGAGGCCAACACGGCCGGCGACACCTTCACCGGATCGGGCGTGTACGTCCTGCGCGATCCCGAGCACGGCACGTTCTCCCCGCGCGACCGGGTCGGCGGCAGCGAGCTGGAATCCACCAGCATCCGCAAGCTGCGCATCTTCGGCGACACCGTCTGGGCGGCGACCACGCGCGGCGTGTGGACGCACTCGGCGAGCAACCTGTCCGGCCCGTGGAAGCTCGCGTTCGCGCCGAACCCCGCATATCTGCCCGGCGGCGCCCTCGCGGCCGACCCCTCCGCGATCTACAAGAACATCGCCAACGACATCGCGGCCGACCCCAAGGACCCGTCGAAGGTCGTGCTGGCCATCGGCTGGCGCAGCGGCGACACCTACAACGGCTTCTACACCCGCCAGGGCGGGGTGTGGACCCGGATCACCACCTCGCTCGGCGACCTGCCCACGGCGGCCGCGAACGTCGGCGCGGTGACCTTCGCCCGGTCCGCGGACGGCTCCAAGTACTACGCGATCAACCAGGACCCGACCCTGATCACGAGTCCGAAGAGCACCCTTGGCGGCATCTACGTGTCCGACAGCGGCTCGCCGTTCGGCCCGTGGACCCTGGTGGCCACCTCGGCCAAGCTGGAGGCCTCGGGCTCGGCGGAGACCGGCGCGACCTACAACCCCGGCGTCCAGGCCTGGTACAACCAGTTCCTGCAGGTCGACCCGAACGACCCGCGCCACCTGTACGCGGGCCTCGAAGAGGTCTACGAGTCCCACGACGCCGGCGCCAGCTGGCAGACCGTGGGCCCGTACTGGAACTTCACCTTCGCCTGCTGGTCGATCGATCCCAGCGAGCAGTCCGGAACCTGCCCGCAGACCACCCATTCGGACCAGCACGCGGTGACGATCGGCAGCTACCACGGCAAGAGCTACGTCGTCGTGGGCAATGACGGCGGCGCCTACAAGCGTCCGGTGAAGGGCTCGGTCGACGCCCTCGGCCACGCCACCGACTGGCAGTCGCTCAACGACGGCACGATCGACGTGCTGCAGTACTACTCGGTCGGCGTCGGCAAGGACACCAAGAGCGCCGGGTTCGACGTCTCCGGCGGTCTGCAGGACAACGGCCAGTCGATCCTGCGCCCGACCGAGCCGGTCATGGGCTCCAACTTCGGCGGCGACGGCGGCGACACCCTCGTCGACCCGGCGAACGGCTGCAACATCGCCGAGGAGTACACGAACCTCGCGATGTGGGTGACCAACGACTGCGGCGCGAACGTGAGCACCGACCCGTCGACCGCCACCGAGTACAGCGTTCCGCCGAACGACGGAGTGACCGGCAACGCCCGGTTCATCGCGCCGTTCACCGCGGACGCGAAGAACCCGAACGTGTGGGTCGCAGGCGGCGAGCACGTGGCCGTGCAGACCAAGGGCTTCGCGATCCGGTCCACCTCGGACTGGACCGACGTCTACGACCTCGGCGCCGGCCACGTCGCGACCGCGGTCGCCGCGTCGGGCGGGACGATCTACGCCGCGTGGTGCGGCGGCTCTTGCAACGGCCCCGGCTTCACCCGCGGCATCGCGGTGGGCAAGGCCGACGGAACTGGCTGGCACCAGCTGAACCTGCCGGTCAACGGCACCGTGCCGAACCGCTACCTGGCCGGGCTCGAGATCGACCCGCACGACTCCGACCACGTCTACCTCGCGGTCAACGGCTTCTCCCGCAAGTGGACCGAGGGCCCCGGCGCCGGCGTCGGGCACATCTTCGAGAGCTGGAACGGCGGGGTCACCTGGTGTGACATCTCCGCGAACCTGCCCGACGTGCCCGCGAACTCGGTGCGGATCCTGCCGGACGGCTCGCTGGTACTGGCCACCGACCTGGCGGTGTTCTACCGCGGCGCGCACTCGGCCGAGTGGAAGGTCCTCGGCGAGAACCTGCCGACGAACGCCACGCTGCAGGTCAAGATCGGTCCGGACGGCAAGATCTATGCCGCGACCCACGGCCGGGGCATCTGGTCGCTGGAGATCCCGCGCAGGCGGGGAGGCTTCTGATCCGGAACCCAAAGATCCGGATCCGGCAGCTGCGTGACCTCTGAATGACTGCCGCGGGGTGGTGGCCGTCCGGGAACTTCCGGCGGCCACCACCCCGCGGTGCGTTTACCCGGTCGGCTGGGGCGTGGGCTTACGCCGATCGACCGGGTTCTGCGGATCGGCCCCCGAACTCAGCGAGGGTGCGGGGGCAGGCCGGCTCGACGACACTCGAACCGCCGGCGGGGAAACCGCGCTCGGCACCGCACTGGGTCCTCCCGTCGTGGCGACCGTGGCGCTGCTGGACGGAGTAGAACCGGTCGAGGGTGGCCGCCCTCCGCCTCCCTGCCCGCCGCCCGACGAGCACGACGACAGCCCGCAGACCATGGCCGCGACCACGGCCAGCGAGACAACACTCGTGCGAGCGCACCTCATCGCGCATCCTCCTCGGGGCTTAGACGCACCGCAGTCAGCGTGCGTTCCGCCTACGTGAGGTTCAAGGCGGTAGCGAGATGTGCGAGTGAGGAGGGTAGGCTGCTCTCGCAGGGCCCGTAGATCTGTGCGCGGCCGAATCGGATATCGAGTGATGATGCATCCTCTTCTCTCCGCGGCGTTGCGCGAGGCTGAGCCCGTCATGGCGATTGAGGCCATATGGGGCGAGCTGCCTCTGCGGATCAGCGCCTACACCACGACGCCGCAGCTACCGCTTGAGCTGATTTCCTCAGTGCGCTGCATCGTGCGGGTCGGGCAGCAGGTCGTGGTCTGCGAGAACGCCGACGGAGTTCAGCATCCCTGGCCGGGTGGGCGGCGGGAGGCCGGCGAGTCGTTCGCGGACACCGCCGCGCGTGAGGTGCACGAGGAGACCGGGTGGCTGATCGACCGCGAGAGCCTGCGGCAACTGGGATGGCTACGGCTGACGCATCTACGTCCGCTGCCGCCTGGAGGTCGGGGCCCGTACCCGGATTTTCTGCAGGTCGTGTTCACCGCTACCGCGACTAAGCGGGACGGGGACCAGGGACAGCCGTGGACCGACCTCGACGGGTATGAGGTCGCGTGGCGACTGGCGACGCTCGATGAGGCGGCAGCCGCGTCTTCGCGCGACGAGTTGGCGCGGGTTTTCCTGGCGCTGCTGCGCGAATGAGGGGTCTTCGCCCTCTATCGGTATCGGTGGCAGGCTCTCGGCTGGCAGGGCCCCGGCATCGACGGGGCGTACGAAGGCCACGACTGTGATCGCGATCCGGGCCTTGATCAACCCGGAGTCCGTCGACTACGACCGCCGGTGTCGCGCGCGACCATCGACATTGGTCGCCGACCTGATCAAGGCCCGGATAAGGTAGATCGGGATGCGAAGGTTTGGGCCGCCTGGGCGGAGCCCGCTGGCTGGCGAGGTGCCGGGGCGCGGGCGCGCCGGTGATAGCAGGGGCCGGTGCGCTGCCGCGCGGTCGATCGGTGCCGTGAGGGCGCGAGGCGGGCGGATGCAGCGGCGGGCCGGGGGGATCGCCGGGCCAGCACTCGCGGATCAGCGCGTCGAACTCGGCGCGTACCAGCTCGTCATCGCCGCAGATCAGGTCGATGAAGGTGTCCGGTGCCCGCGTCGCGCCCCTCATCTCGAGCATCACCTCCCGTGGGGAAGGATCGTCTCAATCTGACTCTGGACACCGGTATAGCGCGTCATCTGGAAGATGACAAGGGATGGCGTCGCTGAGAGGATGACGCGGTGAGCGGTGGCGGTCTGTCCGGTGTCCGGCAGAGGTCACTGGCCCGGGTCTGCGCGACGGCGCTCGTGGATGTCCTGGCGCACCGCCGCGGTGTCTCGCTCGACCTGCCGGACCTCGGCGGCCAGGGCCGGGTGGTCGGCGGTGAGGTGCTTGAGGGTCTCGGCGAGCGGGGTGAGCAGATCGGCCGCGTCGTTCTGGCCAAGCGCCGCGCGCAGCCCGGCGAGGGGAGTCTGCGCCGCGTCGGGCAGGTCGCGCAAGGCGCTGATCTGCCCGGCCAGCTGACGCAGGTCGGCGGCGTTGTCGCGGGCCCAGTGCTGCACCGCGCGGTCCGCGGCGCGCTTGTCGCGCTCGGCTGCCACCCGCGCGTCCCCAGTGCTCGCCCCGTCGGCGGTGGAGGGGCGCAGGCGCAGATAGCGGCGTTCGGCGGCCTGCCGGCTTGCGACGCCGAGCGCCGGGGCGAGTTGAGCCCAGCTGGCTCCGTGGCTGCGGGCGGCGTCGATCAGCTCGGGCTCCCATGCGGCGATCTGCGTGCGCAGTTCGCGCAGCAGCGTCAGGGCGACCAGGAATTGCGCCGAGTTGGCCGGCCGCGCGCCCGTGGTCCGGCTGGCGTGCGCGTCGTGCACGGCGGCGCCGATGCGTTCGAGGGATGCCGCGGCGGCCGTGACCTGCGACGGCTCGCTGTCCTGAGCTGGGTTCTGCATGTCAGCCTTCCGGATGACGTCCTGGGTTGTCATCGTTTCGACGACATGCTACAACAGTGTCTGTAAGCGCGTCGACACCGTTGCGACGAATCTGGAGGTGTTCACCATGTTGATGCGCACCGACCCGTTCCGTGAGCTGGACCGGCTCACTTCGCAGCTGTTGGGCACCGCACAGGCCGGCACCTGGTCGCGCCCGAACCCGATGCCGCTGGACGCGTGGCGTGAGGGCGACCAGTTCGTGGTCTGCTTCGACCTTCCCGGCGTGGCCAAGGAGGCCATCGAACTCGACGTCGAGCGCAACGTCCTGACCGTCAAGGCCGAGCGCCGCCCCGCCCACACGACCGAGAACGTGGAGATGCAGCTCTCCGAGCGGCCCCTGGGCGTCTTCTCCCGGCAGCTGTTCCTCGGCGACACCCTCGACGCGGAGCACATCAGCGCCGACTACAACGCCGGAGTGCTGACCCTGCGCATCCCGATCGCGGAGAAGGCCAAGCCCCGCAAGATCGAGATCACGTCCGCCGAGTCGGACCGCAAGGAAATCACCGCTTGACCCGCCGCCGCGGGCCTCGGTTCCCGCTGGTCTATCCGGACTCCAGAGCACTCGCCCTTCGCCCGCCCCGAGATCTCGGGACGGGCGAAGGGCATAGCAGGTGAAGGACAATGACCCCCGCATCGACTCTCCAGTTCGCAGTCGGCAGAGATCCGGACGGCGCCAGAGTCCTGCACGTGCGCGGCGAGGTGGACCTCGCCACCGCCGGGCAGCTGCGCGAACGCCTACTCGCCGAGTTCACCCGCCACGAGCACCTGATCGTGGACCTCTCCCGTGCGATGCTCTACGACGGCGCCGCGTTGCGCGCTCTGCACGCCCTATACCGCGAATCCGTTCGCACGCGCCGTCAGCCGCCCACGCTGCGCGGCGTACGTCCTCTGCTGGCCAAGGCCTTGAAAGCCACCGGCATGTACAGTCTCTTCCCCCGCCAAGACCACTCCTTCTCGGTGGCGCTGGCGGCTCGTCCCGGCGCGACTCAGCCGACGCCGTTGGCCGCTGCTGCATGACCCGCCAGACCGCCGCGTCCACCGGTGGGAGGCGGGGCCGGCCGGTGGGCGCGGCTACAGGTCGTTTCCGGCGTAGGACAGGTTGAAGCTCTTGTTGACCAGCGGGAAGTCGGGGACGATCGCGCCGCTGAGGGCGACCGGGAGAGCCGGCCAATTGAAGAAGGAGGGGTCTGCGATCTTCACGCGGCCGAGGGTGCCGTCGGGGGCGAATGCGATCCGGTGCACGATGGTGCCGCGCCAGCCCTCTGCGATGCCGACGCCGGAGCGCCCCCGGACCTGGGTGGCGAGGTCGTCGAGGGATTCATTCAGGCCTGATGCAGGAATCAGGTCGCAGAGCAGACCCATGCAGTCCACTGACGCCTGAAACTCCTTGGCGCGCGTTTGGAAGCGGGCGAGCACGTCGCCATCCGGTTCCAGCACGCGCGCAGGGCGGGGGACGTCGGGGTGCGCCGGATGCTCGTGGCGCGCATCGGTGTCCAGTCCGCTGGCGCGGGCGACGTAGCCGAGCGTGCCGAGTTCTCGGGCCTGTTGCAGGCTGAGGGGCGCTGTGGCGGTGAACCGGTCCCGCACGACGGTGTGGCCTAGTGCGAGATCGACGAGTTGCGCGACGTCGGCGGCGATCGCGCGCAGGCGCGTTTGGTCCGGGCGGGAGCGTAGGCGGGCGCCGCCGGGGACGATGCCGCCGCGCAGCAGCCGGTGACCGGTGGTATCGGCGTTTATCCGCAGCAGCTGCTCGCGGATGCGTCCGGCGTGCGCGTTCAGGATTCCGTGCCCGACGTCGTTGCACAGTGCGCCGAGGTCGGTGACGTGGTTGTAGAGACGTTCCAGTTCGAGCAGGTATGTACGCGCTGCTTCGATGGGGGCGGCGAGGGTGACGTCTGCGGCGTCCTCGACGGCGCGGCAGTACGCCAGGGCGTGGCCGACCGAGGTGTCTCCGCTGACGCGCTCGGCGAGCGGTAGCCCGGCGGCAGCGGTGCGGTGTTCGAAGAGTTTCTCAATGCCCTTGTGTACGTACCAGAGACGGGCTTTGAGCTTGAGGATGGTTTCGCCGACGACGGAGAAACGGAAGTGCCCGGGTTCGATCAGCCCGGCGTGCACGGGGCCGACTGGGATCTCGTAGACCCCGGGCCCTTCGACGGCGAGGAACGGGAACGGCGCCGGATCGGGGTCCAGGGGCGGGCGCGGTCCGGCGTCGGCACGCATCGGGTGCCAGCTCTCGGGCCAGGCCGGGTGGCGTACCAGGGGCCGGGGGAGTGGGTGGCCGAGCGGCTGGACGCCGTATTGGTCGCGCATTTCGCGTTCGAAGCGTGAGGCGGGGAAGCTGAGCGCGGCCAGGCTGGGCACGGCGGGCGCCGCAGGGTCGAGCGGCACCGCGAGTTCGACGCGAGAATCCGGGCCTGCTTTCAGGAACAGGTAGACCGCATGCATCGCCTCGCCGCGCGGGTCATGCAGACCACGGTCGGAGGCGTGCGCGAGGGCGAGGCGATATCCGCTTTCGAGCAGGGCGGCTGCGCGGGTGGGCAGCTCCTTTGAATCGGTCTGCACGGTGATGCGCGTGCGTCCGATGGCTTCGCCTTGCGCGAGGAATCCGAGGTCGGCCATCAACGGCCTCCCTGCGCTGCGAGGTTGAGCAGGGTATTGATAGGCCACGCCGTGATGCCGAGTGCGGCTACTGCGGTCAGGCCGGTGATCAGTGGGGTTCGCGCGGCAAGGCTGAGCCGGGCCGTTGCTGCCGTTTTGGGAGGAGCGCCGGCGGCCGGCGCTTCGTCGTCGCCGAGCAGCATCGCGGCAGTGTGCCGGGCCAAGGCGGCGAAGGCGACCAAGGCGAGTACGAACGCTGCGGCGACCGGAATGCCCAGGTGCGCTGCGAATCCTGCGCGCGCGATGCCCAGTTCGGAGGCGAACAGGGAGAACGGCGGCAGGCCGAGCAGGGCGAGGAGCGCGGCGGCCAGGATCCCGGCCAGCGCGGGGCGGCGCGTGGCCAGGGCCCTGATCTGCGCGATCCGCGTGGTGCGTTCGGCCTGCAACAGGTGGCCGGAGGCGGTGAACGCGACCGTCTTGGCCAGACCGTGTCCGGCGATGTGCAGGAGCAGCGCGGCGAGTGCGAGCCGGGTGCCGATCGCGGCGGCCACCGCGATCAGCCCCATGTGTTCCATGCTGGAGTAGGCGAGCATGCGTTTGTAGTCGCGTTGCGCGAGCAGCAGCAAGGCAGCCAAGGCGAGCGTGGCCAGACCCGCGATCAAGAGCAGGGTTCTGCTGAACGCGGGGCCGAGCGCGGCGTCGGCGATCTGCTTGACGCGCAGGATCTGACTGAAGGCCACGGCGAGCAGCACCCCAGACATCAAAGCACTTACAGGGGCGGGGGCCTGGCTGTGGGCGTCCGGCAGCCAGGCGTGCAGGGGCGCGAGTCCTGCTTTGGCGCCGAAGCCCAGGATCATGAACGCGGTGGCCATGCGGGTGACCGCCGGATCGAGCGCGCGGGCGTGGGCGGTGAGTGCCGCTGGATTCAGGGCGGTGGCCTCGGAGAGTCCAGCGTGGCGCGCGGCGTCGTAGAGCACGACGATGCCGAGCAGCGCCAGGGCGATACCGACCGAGCAGATCACCGTGTACTTCCACGCGGCTTCGAGAGCGGCGCGGGTGTGGTGGTGGCCGACCAGGAAAGCGGTCACGATCGTGGTGGCCTCGATCGCGATCCACGCCAGGCCGAGGTTTCCGGCCAGCGTGCCCAGGCACATCGCGGCCAGGAAGCAGGAGACCAGAGCGCCGTAGCGGCGGCTGGAGCCTCCCTCGTCGGCAGCGCGCTCGGCGGCGAGATACGCGGGGGAGGCGGCGCAGGCCAACGTCGCGACGGAGCCGATGACCAGCAGCAGGAACGCCGAGAGAGCGTCGGCGTGCAGCCAGCCGCCCAACGTGGTGAGCGGACCGTCGTGGGCGACGCTGACCGCGACGGCGATCCCGGAGGCGAGGATCAGGGCCGCGGCGGCGGTGCCGAGGTGAGCGGTGGCCCGGCCCCATCCGGCCACGGCGTAGACCGCGGCCGCGAACAACGGGGCCGCGATCGGCACAAGGAGCAGGGCGGCGTCGGTGAGAGTGCGGTCCATCAGTCGTGCAGCTCCCGCATCTCGTCCAGATCGCTGCCGCCGAACACGGCGCGCATCCGCGCGGTGAGCACCCGCAGGACCAGGACCGCGAGCAGCAGGTCGAAGGAGACCCCGAACTCGACGAGTATCGGCACTCCGGCGGCGGCGAGGAACGCGATCGCGGTGATTCCGTTGTCCAGCAACAGGAACCCGACGATCTGGGAGAGCGCCTTGCGCCGCGTGACCAGGATGAGCAGCCCGATCAGCACCACCGCGAGGCCGACCGGCAGGGCGCGCGCGGCGGTGGTCGCCTCCAGCCGCACCAGCGGCTGGGCGACCGCGTAGGCGAGCAGCACGAGCGCCACGGCGGCCAGCAAAGAGGCGCCGACGTTGATCAGGGGAGCGGACTCGCGGTCCTCGGCGCGTGCGGTGACAGCGCGGCGTACCAGCGCCGGCAGCACCACTGCCCGCAGCAGGCCCACCGCGGCGGCGACCGCGTACAGCTCGGGATGCGCCTGATCGGCGCCGAGGATCACCGCGATCGCGGCCAGCGCGGCGCCCTGGAGGCTTAGCCACGCGGTCTGTGCTCTCACATCGCGGCGCCAGAGGATCGCGACCGCGGCCAGCAGGAACGCGCCCGCGGCCAGGTCGAGTAGCTGCGCGTCAGCGCTCATCGGGGGCAACTTTCGGCAAGGTGGTCACGTCAGGCCAGGAAGAAGGAGGCGGTCACGGCGAGCACCGCGAGCAGGAACGAGCCGGCCAGCAGCTCCGGCACGCGGAAGAGGCGCAGCTTGGCCATGAACACCTCGGCGGCCGCGATCAGCGCTCCGAGCGCCAGCGTCTTGCCGGCGAACACGGCCAGCGCGAGAAGCAGCCGGGTCGGGCCGGCGCTCGTGGCGACGCCCCAAGGCGCGAACAGCGAGCTCCACAGGCCCAGCAGCACAGTGAGTCGCATCGCCGCGCCCAGCTCGATCAGGGCGAGGTCAGGGCCCGAATATTCCAGCACCACCGCCTCGTGCACCATGGTCAGTTCCAGGTGAGTGGCCGGGTTGTCCACGGGCAGCCGGCCGGTTTCCGCGAGCACCACGACGCCGAGGGCTACCGCGGCCAGCAGCGTCGCGGGGGAGGCCAGCCGGGCGCCGTGGCCGAGCGTCGTCGCCACGATCGCGGGCAGGTTCGTCGAGCCGACCTTCGCGGCGAGCGCGAAGACCGCCGTGAGGATCGCCGGCTCCGCGAGCGCGGTGATCGTCATCTCGCGGCTCGCGCCCATCCCGCCGAACGCGGTCGCGGTGTCCAATCCGGCCAGCGCGAGTGCGGCGGTGGACAGGGTCAGCAGCGCCACCACGGCGATCAGATCCGCGGCCGCGTCCAGCCCGGTACGGGTGGAGATCAGCGGGATCGCTGCGGCGGCGACCGCGCAACAGGCCACGCCAAGCAGCGGCGCGAGCCGGAACGCCGCACCGGTTCCCTCCGGCCGTTGCGGCGCTTTGCGCAGCAACTTCAGCAGATCGCGCCACGGCTGGAGGACTCCGCCCCCGACGCGACCCTCCATCACGGCACGTAGCTGGCGCATGGCACCGACCAGCAGCGGCGCGCCGAGCAGCACGATGAGAACCTGGATGAGAGAGACGAGGAGCGCGGCGATCACTGGGCGGCCGCCAGCACGATCAGGAGGAGGACGACGCTGCCGAAGCCGTAGCCGAGATAGCGGTGCACACTGCCGTCGGCGAGCGCTCGCGCTGCGCGCCCGGCGCGGCGCACCGTGTGCAGCACCGGGTTGTAGAGCCGGTGCTCCACCCGATCCGGGACAGCTCGGCTGTAGGCGATGCGCTCGACAAGGTACGCGGACTCGGCGTGCGGAGTGACGTCGATGTCTGATTCCGGCGCGAGTACGTCATCGAATACGCGCTGCAACGGTTCCGCGAACGAGGTCGCGGTGTACTCCATGCGCGCCGTGAGCGGCGGGGCGCCGCAGTCCCACAGCGGCACCGGCGCCCTGCGCCGCTTCCTACCGGAGACCAGGGTCAATCCCGCGCGCAGAAGCAGCACGGCGCCAAGCGTGAGCGCGACAACCAGCAGCGGAGAGAGCGTCGAGCCCAGCGCGGTCAACTGCCGCGTCGCGCCGAGCGCAAGAGACGTGCCGGGCCCGCGCAGCGCGGCAGCGGTGGCGCGCATGAGAGCCGGCGCGGTCGCGCCAGGCACCACCGCGAGCGCGACGCACGCTGCGGCCACCACTCCCATTCCCGCGCGCATCGTCCCGGAGACCTCGTGCGCGTGCTCGGCCGCAGCACTGCGCGGCTTGGCGAGAAATCCGGTACCCAGAGCCTTGACGAAGGTGGCCACGGCCAGGCCCGCGGACAGCGCGATGGCGCCGACCGCGACCGGCAACACCACCACGACCACTATGCCGGGCACTGCGAGCCCGTGGATGAGGGACTGCAGCAGCAGCCACTCGGAAGGGAACCCGGCGCCTCCGGGCAGCGCCGCCGCGCCGAGCGCACCGAGCGCGAACAGCGCCGTGGTCACCGGCATCCGGGCGCGCAGGCCGCCGAGCTCGTCCAGGTCCCGGGTGCCGGTGGCGTGCAGCACCGATCCCGCAGTCAGGAACAGCAGAGTCTTGAATCCGGCGTGGGTGGCGGTGTGCAGAAGCGCGGCGGTCAGCGCCGCGGCCGCGAGCAGCGGGTGCCCTGAGTCCTCGAACACCCCGGCCGCGCCGACGCCCACCAGGATCAGGCCCAGGTTCTCGACCGTGGAGTACGCCAGCAGGCGCTTGAGGTCGTTCGCCACGGCGGCCTGCACGATCCCGTACACCGCGGAGAGCGCGCCGAGGACCAGCGTGGCCAGCCACCACCAGCGCGAGCCGCCACCCAGCAGATCAAGTCCGAACCGGATCAGGCCGTAAACACCCAGATTCACCATCGCCGCGCTCATCAGCGCCGAGACCGGACTGGGCGCCTCCGGGTGTGCCCGCGGCAGCCACGCGTGCAGCGGCGCCATGCCCGCCTTCGACCCGAACCCGAGCAGAAGCAGCACGAACACACCGCCGCGCACTGCCGGAGAGACCCCGGCCGCGGCGAGACGCAGACCGGCGAAGGTCTCGGTGTGCGCGGCGGCGGACAACCACACAAGCCCGATCAGGATCGTGACAAGCCCGAGGTGCGTCATCACCGCGTACCAAACACCGGCCTCACGCACCCGCCCGTCCGCCGGATCGCCGGACACCACCAGCAGCACCGAGCCGATCGCCATCAACTCCCAGGCCACCAGCAGCGTGGACACGCTCGCCGCGGCGGGCACCAGCAGCAGGCTGAAGGCGAACAGCGGCCACAACGCCTGCGCGAGCCGGCCGCGAGCCGGACCGGCGGCGTAGCCGATCCCGTAGACAGACGCCGCAATGATCACCGCGCCGGTGACTGCGAGGAATACCCCTGACAGCGCATCCACCTGAAGCGAGATCCCGGCCAGCGGCAGCAGATCGGGCATCCGCACCGAGAATCCGTGCCCTGCCAGCGCCGCGCCACCGGCGACCAACCCGGCAGCCCCTAGCAGTGCACTGAGAACCCCGACCATCGGGACCCTGACGCGCACCGGGCTGCACAGCGCGGCCGCCGCAGCCATGCCGGACAAGCCCGCCGACGTAGCCAAGGCGGTGCCGACCAGGTTCACGCTCACCGGCCGGTCACCCGGCGCAGCGCTGCCACGATCTGATCCGGAGCAGGCGGACAGCCCGGCACCGAGAGATCCACCGGCACCACGTCGCCGACCGCGCCCTCGACGCCATACCCGCCCGCGAACTCACCGCAGTCGATCGCGCAGTCTCCGACGGCGATCACCACCCGCGGCTCGGCCGTCGCGGCGTAGGTGCGCCGCAGCGGTTCGGCCATGTTGCGCGTCACCGGACCGGTCACCAACAGCACATCCGCGTGCCGCGGCGACGCGACGATCCGCGCCCCGTAGCGCTCCGCGTCATACACGGGACCGAACGCCTGCCCGATCTCGATCTCGCAGCCGTTGCACGAACCCGCGTCCACGCAGCGCACCTGCGCCGAACCGCGCAGCGCCTTCACGCGGCCCGCCAGATCCGGCGGCGCCGGCTCGGGAGGTGGCGGCGCCGGTTCGGCGACCCGCCCCGTAGCGGCGATCTTGCGCAACAGGCTGAGCACAGCAGTTCCCACTCATCGGTTGAGGCGAGGATGAACACAACGGGACCTGTGCTCGTGCGCCCGGTGGGACGGGACGGGGAGAAACGCGGCAGGGCCAGGTCCACGGTCGAGGGTCAGGTACAGATCATTCGGCGTCCGTCTCCTGCAGCGCGGCCAGCAGCTCGCGCTTGTCCACCAGCAGCTCGGTCAGGATCCGGCGCGCGGCCAGCATCAGCTCGGAGACGTCGGCCCCGGCGAGCGCGTAGACCACCGTGGAGCCCTCTCGGGTCGCTGTGACGATCCCGTAGCGGCGCAGCACCGCCAACTGCTGGGAGAGGTTGGAGGCCTCGACATTGACCTCGGCGAGCAGGTCGCGCACCGGCTTCGGCCCCTCGCACAGCAGCTCGAGCACGCGGATGCGCACCGGATGCCCCAGCACCCGGAAGAACTCTGCCTTCGCCTCGTACAGCGGCACCGGCACAGCGCTCACGTCCCGTCGTCGTTTTGTCGGTTCCAGGGCGGTCTTAAGCGTCCCGGTCGAGACGCTCGCCACCTGTCGCGGTCATCATCTAATGAAAATGAAGAAATCTTCAACTCGACAACAGCGCCAGGGTCGGTGATGCGGCGCTCAGACACCCCGCGGCTTCAGCCCCGGCGTCGCGGCTTGCTGCGCCCGGCGCTCCTCGCGGCCCCGGAACCCGGCTTGCCGCCCGCGGTGCTCTTGCGTGCGTTGCCCGATGCGTTGGCCTTCGGCTTCGCCTGCGCGGCGGCCGGCGCAGCAGGACGTCCCCGTGAGCTGTTGACCGTGCGCCCTCGCACGATCCCGATGAACTGCTCCATCAGGTCGGTGGTCTGTTCTTCGAGCCAGGAGAGCGCGACGCGCGACTGCGGGGCGTCCGTGACCGGCCGGTAGGTGAGGTCCTTGCGATGGTGCAGGCGCGCGAGCGATTGCGGGACGACCAGCAGCCCGACTCCGGCAGCGACCAGTTCGATGGCGTCGGCCGTCGTCGCGGGGCGCTCGTTCGCGGGCAGCCCCGGCGGGGTCTCCCAGCCGAGGCAGTCGTCGAGGGGGCGCAGGCAGACGTAGTCGGCGAGGTCCCCGACGGTGACCTCGTCGACCGCCGCCACCTCATGGTCCTTGGGAATCACGACGACGCTCGTCTCGGTGTACAGCGGGATCGCGCTTAGGCCGCTGCGATCGATCGGCAGTCGCAGGAGAGCGGCGTCGGCGGCGCCGTCGTGCAGGGCGGTGACCGCGTCGGCCGTGGATGCCGCGATGAGTTCGAGCGGCACGGCGGGCACCCGCTCGCCCCAGGTCCGCGCCCACTTTCCGGGGGTCACGCCCGGGACGTACGCGAGGCGGAACGAAGCGGCCGCGTGCATGCCTGTCACGTGGCCAGGTTACCGGCCGTCACCGCCGCCCGCGGTCGCTACTGTTGTCCCATGAAGTCGCACAAGACCCCGCAGACGATGAAGCCCGCGACCGCGGCGAAGAAACTGGGCATCCATCTCGGGGCCGCCCCGGCCGAGTTCCAGGAGGGCGTCGTCTCACGCGACGAGCTCAACGCGCTGCAGGCCGACCCGCCGGCGTGGCTGCGGGACCTGCGCAGAAACGGCCCCCACCCCCGCCAGGTGACCGCTCTCAAGCTGGGCATTTCCATCGCCGGCCTCGCACGCGGCGGAGTGACCGAACCACTCACCACCGAGCAGATCGAGGCGCTGAAAGCGGAGCTCCCCGAATGGCTGCAGCGCGAACGCGCCACCCAGGCCGAGGTCCGCAAGGAAGCGGCACGGATCAAGGAGAGGGACGCGCAGCGCTCCGAAGGCGAGCCCGCGACCAAGCAGGCGGCGCCGAAGCAGACCGGGAAAAGGCAGGCCGGGAAGAAGCAGACCTCAGGACAGCGCGCGCGTGCAGGCAGAGCGCGTTACTGAGGGTCTCGCCACAGCGCAGCCGTCAACGTGAACGGAACCTGTGCCGAATCTCATCTGACTCTGAGGCTCGCATCAGATCCGCTTAGCGGAGCATTCGTACGTTGCGTGGATGCTGCACGTTCGCAAGCCGCGATGCAGGTCCCACCGGCGCGTTGCCGCAGTCGGATGCGCCGCGTTGCTGCTCACGGCCGGCGTCGGCGCCACGACCTACGCGAAAGTCGGCGGCCGGCTCAAGCTGGTGAGCTCGAGTTCGGTGTCGGCGGCCTCGTCCTCGACTCCGACCCCGACCGTGTCGTCCAGCTTCAGCTCCAGGTCCGCGTCCAGCACCGGCTCCAGCCCGAGTGCGAGCCCCAGCCCTAGTTCGAGCCCGACTTCGAGCTCCAGCCCCAGCTCAAACGCGATGAGCGTGTCGAACCCCCTCCAGGGAAAGACTTTCTCCGGGGCTGCGCAGGTTGGCACGCTGTTCGGCACCTCGAACGGGTCGTTGACGTCGCACCACTGCACCGGAAGCGTGGTGTCCAGCCCGCAGGGCGACATCGTCGTGACCGCGGCGCACTGCGTGTACTCCAGCTCCGGGGCCAAGACGGGCTTGGCATTCGTCCCCGACTACAACGACGGCGACATGCCGTACGGCGTCTGGGACGTCTCAGCGGTCTACGTCGCCCAGCAGTGGATCTCCGACCAGGATCCCAACTATGACGTGGCGTTCGTCGTGGTGCACAAAGGCGGGTCGAGCACGCCGATCCAGAGCGTCGTGGGCGCGGACACGCTCGCGGTCGACCAGGCGTACACGGCTCTGACCACTGTCATCGGCTATCCTTCGGACACCGACGAGCCGATCACCTGCACGAACTACACATCAGAGTTCTCATCCACGCAACTGCGGTGGGACTGCGACGGATACCCGGGCGGCACCAGTGGATCTCCGTTCCTCACGGAGGTGAACTCCAAGACCGGTCTTGGCACAGTAGACGGCGTCATCGGCGGCTACGAAACCGGCGGGGACAGCCCGGACGTCTCGTACTCGGTGCACTTCACGACCTGGGTCAGCCAGCTGCTCGCCGAGGCTGAATCAAAGAGCTAATGCGCGTGAGCGTGGAGCGCATTCGCCGCAAGAGGACTCGTAAATCGGTTGCGGTACCGTCCGCGGCCCACTTGGGTCTGTCAACTATGACTGCGATAGAGGACCTTGTGTGCCCAGAGCGGTATCCGCTCTCGTCCAAATACGACCCGGCATGGCTGCTCGGGCTGGACATGGGGCCGAACCCGTTGTGGATGCTGGAGGACTTGGCCCGGGACTTGGAGCTGAAGCCGGGGATGCGGGTGCTCGATCTCGGTTCCGGCAAGGGTGCCACCTCGGTGTTTCTGGCCAGGGAGTACGGGGTGCAGGTAGTGGCCGCGGACTTGTGGATCGCACCCGAGGACGCTGCGGCGGTGTTCGCCGAGGCGGGAGTCGCCGACCGGGTCACCGCGGTGCGGGCCGAGGCGCACGCCTTGCCGTTCGGGAAGGAGTACTTCGACGCGATCGTGAGCATCGACGCGTTCGAATACTTCGGGACTGCGGACTCCTACCTGCCCTACCTGCTGCGATTCCTGCGGCCCGGAGGGCAGGTGGGGATGGCCACGCCGGCGATGAGCCGGGAGGTGCGCGAGCTTGGTGCGATCCCGGAGCACATCGAGAGGCTGTTCGGGTGGGAGGCGATGGCATGGCACACGCCCGAGTGGTGGCGTTTCCAGTGGGAGATCACGAAGCAGGTGGATGTGATCTGCGCACGCCTGCAGGAGCACGGCTGGCAGGACTGGCTGGCTTGGGAGCGGGCTTGCGCGGAATACCGGCCGGAGAAGCTGGCCGAGTACCTCGCCCGGATCGATGTGCTCAACGTCGACGGCGGCGAGCTGCTTTCCTTCGCGCTGCTGGCCGCAAGAAAGCGATAGCGCCCCAAGGGCGCGTTGCGGTGCTTGGTGGCCGAGGGCCCAGACGCGGCCGCTCATTACATCCATCCCAAGCCACCGGGGACCGCGGCTGGCAAACTGGCGGGCTGATAAACGCGGTGCGCCGAAGCGGAGGTTGTGCGCAAGGTTTGCCGGTGACGAATCTCGACGAGGAACTGATCGAGCTGCGCCGGGAGATTCACCGCCACCCCGAGCTTGCCGGAGCGGAGCGCGAGACGGCCGGGCTGGTCGCCGAGCAGCTGCGCGCGGCCGGGCTCGAGGTGACGACCGGGGTCGGCGGACACGGAGTGCTCGCGGTGCTCGATGGCTCCGCGGACGGTCCGACCGTGGCGTATCGGGCCGACATGGACGCCGTCGACGCGGAAACGAACGTGCTGCCATTCCCGGTGTCGGACCGGGTATTCGACGAGGGCTTCGCCTCACGCGTGCCCGGCGTCGCGCACCTGTGCGGGCACGACCTGCACACCGCGATCGGCGTGGGCGTCGCCCGGACGCTGGCTCAGGGCTCTGAGCCGATACGCGGCCGGCTCGTGTTTGTCTTCCAGCCGGCCGAGGAGCCGCTGCAGGGAGCACGCGCGATGCTGAAAACCGGCCTGGTGCAACGGCTCAGGCCGCGTGAGTTCTATGCACTGCACTGCAGCCCGTTCCCCTGCGGCACCATCGGCGTATCCCCGGGATACGGCCTGCCCGGGCTCGACCACATCCGGATCGCGCTGCCGAATGGCGACGACTCGGCCGTTGCCGCCCTCTCCGCCGAGATGGAGCAGCTGGGCGATGTCGGGTTCCCGCAGAGCATCGCGGAGTACAACGCGCGCTTCCGTGCGCTGCTGGAACCCGAGCTTGCCGCGTCGATGCAGGAATCAGTGTCCGTAGCTCAGTGGACTGGGCGGACGCCCGACGGCCAACCAGTCGTTAATGTGCTGCTGCGGGTTTGGCCGCAGGAGCGGCTTGCGGAGCTTCGTGCGCAGGTAAAGCGGGTCGCGGCGGCCGCGGGCGCAGAGGTCGAGGTCCCCGGCGATCCGTTCCCCGCGATGGTCAACTCAGCGGAGCTGAGCACGGCCGCGGGCCGGTTTCTGAGCGCTCGGCTGGGGCCGCAGTCCGTCCTGTGGGCTCGGGCATCCTGGCCCTTCAACTGCGAGGATTTCGCGCTGTTCCTCAACGAGGCTCCGGGCGCACAGTTCTATCTCGGCGTCGCGGACGCGGAGACGGGAATGAACGGCGCACCGCACGCCCCTGATTTCGCCGCTGACGAGCGGGCGATCGGCCACGGCGTGCGCGCCATGACCAGCCTGCTGATCGACCGGCTGGCAGCCGCGGAAAACCCGTAACGCTCTCGCCTGAGGTCGTGTTACGGTGCTGGGCGCCCCCGATCGAGGAGTCCGACATGCTGAGTGACGACGACATCTCCAGCTGAGATGTCCGGGCCCCGAGCGCGTTCTGATCGACGATCCGCAGCTCGGCGCCGCTTCGTCCTCCCGTCTGTCACCCCGCGCTCGACGCATCGCCGCGCGGGAATCCGCGCAAGGGCACGCTCATGTCACAGTCACAATCTCCCGTCGTCGTCTCCGGCCTGTCGTTCACCTGGCCGGACGACACCCCGGTCTTCCGGGACCTCAGCTTCAGCCTCGAGGCGGAGCGGGTCGGCCTGGTCGCCCCGAACGGCGCCGGCAAGTCCACGCTGCTGCGGCTGATCAGCGGCGAGCTCACCCCGGCCGCCGGCTCGATCACCATCGAGGGGACGCTCGGCTATCTTCCGCAGGATCTGCCGCTGATCGCGGACCGTACGGTCGCCGACGTGCTCGGCGTCGCTGCGGTGGTCGCGGCGCTGGACGCGATCGAGTCCGGGGACGCCGACGAGCGGCATTTCGCCACCATCGGCGAGGACTGGGACCTTGAGGACAGAGTCCGGGCGCAGTTGGAGCGGCTCGGGCTGGGCCAGGTCTCGCTCCGCGAACCGCTCGGCGCGCTCAGCGGGGGCCAGGTGGTGTCGCTCGGGCTCGCCGCGCAGCTGTTGCGGCGCCCTGATGTGCTGCTGCTCGACGAGCCGACCAACAACCTCGACCTCGCCGCACGCCGCAAGCTCTATGACGTGCTCGACGGTTGGCGCGGCTGCGTCCTGGTGGTCAGCCACGACCGTGAGCTGCTGGACCGGATGGACCGCATCGCGCAGCTCGACGGCGACGAGATCCGGTTCTACGGCGGCGGGTTCAGTGCCTATCAGGAGGCTGTCGACGTAGAACGGCAGGCGGCCGAGCGCGGACTGCGTAACGCCGAGCAGGAGCTCAAGCGCGAGAAGCGGGAGATGCAACAGGCCCGCGAACGGGCGGAGCGCCGGGCCGGCAATGCGGCGAGGAACCTCAAGAACGCCGGCCTGCCGAAGATCGTCGCCGGCAACATGAAACGCAGTGCCCAGAAGGCCGCGGGCATCGCGCAGACCATGCATGCCTCGCGGGTCAGCGAGGCGAAGGAGCGTGCTGACTTGGCCGCCAAGGCCGTGCGCTCGGATCAGAGCATTGCGCTTGAACTGCCGGACACCCGTGTGCCGGCCGGGCGCACCCTGTTCGTGGGGGAGGGCCTGCGCAAGCACTTCGGTGACACCGAGGTCTTCGCGGGCGACGGGGTCGACCTGACCATCCGCGGGCCGGAGCGCATCGCCTTGTCCGGTGCGAACGGCGCCGGCAAGTCGACGCTGATGCGACTGATCCACGGCGACTTGGCGCCCGACGGCGGGACGATCCGCCGCGCCGACGGGCGCGTGGCCTACCTGTCGCAGCGGCTTGACTTGCTCGATGACGACAAGAGCGTCGCCGAGAACTTCGCTGCGTTCGCGCCGTCACTTCCCGACGCACAGCGGCTCAACGTTCTGGCTCGGTTCCTGTTCCGCGGCGCGCGCATCCACCTGCCGGCGCGGGTTCTGTCCGGCGGTGAGCGGCTTCGCGCGACGCTGGCGTGTGTGCTGTACGCCGATCCGGCGCCGCATCTGCTCCTGCTGGACGAGCCGACGAACAACCTTGACCTGGTCAGCGTCGCCCAGTTGGAGAACGCGTTGAACGCATATCAGGGCGCTTTCGTCGTGGTGAGCCACGACGAACGGTTCCTGAAGGAAATCAAGGTCCAACGGCGGCTCGACCTTGTGGCCGGGCGGTTGGATGGGCTGCCAATGAGTTGATACATCTCGCCGGAACCGGGCCGACCGACTCGGCGGCGGACGGCCCAGCGGGTGACTAAGGTGTCGCTGGCCTGCACGTTTCAGCGTCGCGGCGCGGCTCGATCCGCGCCGCGAGGTTGCGCAGGGACGCGGCGGTGGCCCGGCGTACCGAGGTGGTGCGCGGTGCGTGAGCGCGCCGGCGCCTCGCCCTGGGGGCGATGACCGGAGCGTCCGGGCGGGCCGAGTGCGAGTCGCGCTGTGCTGCGCGCGTCGCGAGGATGAAGCCCATGGGGTCCATTTGCCTCTCCTTCTCTCTTCCTCTCTTCGTCACTTTCACTGATCGGGGGCCGGCCCGGTGGACGCGCGGACCCGCAGCCGGGTCGGCAGCAGGATCCGGCGCTCGGCCGGGTCGGCGGGCGGATCGAGCAGCAGGGTCCCGGTGAGCCGGCCCTTCTCCAGCGCGGGCTGCGCGATCGTGGTCAGGCGCGAGGCGGCGGCCTCGGGGATGTCGTCGAACCCGATGACGGACACGTCCTTGCCCGGCCGCAGTCCCCGGGCCTTGAGCGCGTCGAGGACGCCGAGTGCCAGGATGTCGGTGACCGCCAGGATCGCCGTCGGCCTCGGCGCGCGGTCCAGCGCGTGCCCGGCCGCTTCGGCCCCGGCCTCCCGGCTGTTCTGCGCCGCGTTGACCGTCTGGATCTGCGGCCAGCCGACTCCCACCTCGGCCAGCGCGTCGCGGTATCCGAGGAGGCGCTCTCGGGTGACGTAGTAGGGCAGCTTCTCGGGATCGGCCACCGTCACCGGCCTGGTCTCGCGTTCTGGAATGATCCAGTCCGCGATCAGTGCGATGCGGCGGTGGCCGAGCCCGGTGACGTGCCGCCCGGCCGCCAGTGTCGCCGCGGCCTCGTCGATCCCGACGTAGCGCGCGTCGGGGTTGTCCGGGTCGCGTCGCTCGGCGCTGACGATCGGCAGTCCGCGCGCCCGGATCGCCTGAAGGGACGGGTGCCAGTCCGTCAGGCAGTAGATGCAGAAGCCGTCGACCACCGCGTTGTTCACCACGGCGGCCGCCGCCTCGCCGTCCTTCGAGACCGGGATGAGCAGCAGCCCGGTGTCGTAAAGCTCGGCGGTCTGCGCGAGCCCTCGCAGGAACTGCACGGCGTAGGGATCGGTGAAGGCATAGGAGAGCGCGTCGCTGAAGACCACGCCGATCGCGCCGGCCCGTCCGCTGCGCAGCGATCGCGCCGCCGGATTCGGCCCGGAGTAGCCCAGCTGCCGCGCGGTCTCCAGGATCCTCTCGCGCAGTTGGGGCGAGAGCTGGTCAGGCCGGCTGTACGCGTTCGAGACGGTGCTGCGCGAGATGCCGAGGGCGTCAGCGACGGTCTGCAGTGTCGGCTTCACGGCCGTCCGCCCTTCTGTATCGATCCAGCGCTTCTGTATCGATACAGTACGCCTTTCGGCGGGAGTTGCAAGCGCGGCCGGTCTGCGTGTGTGCGGGCGCGGTGCCGGTCCGCGCCGGGCCGTGCTGGAGCGCGCGGACGTATCAGGCCCCGGCGGTGCGGCCGGGGCCTGAGCGCAGACTTCGCGGGTTTGTCAGCGGTCGACGATGACGACGGGGTCGGGCTGGATGGCGAAGTTGCCGTGCGGGCCCATTCCGCCGGCGGTGACCGTGACCTGCGCGACGGAGGCGGTGGCGGTAGCGAGTCCCGCGACCGCGGCGCCGGCGGCAAGGGCGATGACGAGCAGGGCGGTGCGGATCCGGAGCTGAAGAGCCATCGTTCTCTCCCTCGGAGTGACGACAGATGAGACGTGCCGTGCGGTCTCGCGCGTCCCACGGTCCCGCGCGCCTCCGGCTGCGCCACGCGGATCTGAAACGCTGTCACACACTCGCCAAGGTCCGAGATCAGGCTGCTGCGAATCCGGGGCCACCTCGCCGCCGGAGACGTGGTGCTCATCAAGGCCTCCCGCGGGGCGCGCCTCGACGAGGTCGCCGCCGTGCGGCTGAAGACCATCACCGCGCGGCGGGAACGTCAGAAGGCTTAATACCCTATTGCGCGCTCGGACCTGCTGAAATACTCCCGGCAAGCCGAACCTACGGTTGCGTAGGTTGGCCGAAGGAGGACGACCGTGAGTACTAGGAACGCAGCCGGCCCGAAGATCATCCAGGGTGGTATGGGTGTGGCCGTCTCCGGATGGCCGCTGGCCCGCGCGGTCTCGATGACCGGTCAGCTCGGTGTGGTGTCGGGAACCGCGCTGGAGGTGGTCTGCGCCCGCCGGCTGCAACGCGGGGATCCCGGCGGGCACGTGCGGCGCGCGCTGGCACACTTTCCGCTTCCGCAGGCGGCGCAACGCATCGTCGGTGCCTATTACCGGCCCGCCGACGCAGGGCACGACGGCGGTTTTCGACCGACGCCGCGTTTCACGCTGCGGCCCGGCCGCGCGCTGCAGGAGCTGACCATCGCCGCGAACTTCGTCGAGGTGTTCCTGGCCAAGGAGGGCCACGACGGCATCGTGGGCATCAACTACCTGCGCAAGATCGAGATGCCGCTGCCGTTCGCCTGCTACGGCGCGCTGCTGGCGGGCGTGGATCACGTGCTCGTCGGCGCGGGCAACCCGGCGGAGCTTCCCGGGCTGCTGGATCGGCTTGCCGCCGGTGAGCCGGCTTCGCTCTCGGTGCGTGTGCAGGGCGCCACTACGCAGGACGGGGAATTCGCCGCCCGCTTCGATCCGCGCGACCTGTTCGGCCCGTCTCCGCCGGTGCTGCGCCGACCTCGGCTGGACGCGATCGTCGCGTCCGTGGACCTCGCCGCCGCGCTGGCCGCCAATCCGGTCACCCGACCCGACGGGTTCGTGGTGGAGGGGTACCGCGCCGGAGGACACAACGCCCCGCCGCGCGGACCGCGCCGCTTCGACGAGAGCGGACAGCCGCTTTACGACGAACGCGACGAAGTGGCGCCCGATGCCCTACACGCGCTCGGTGTGCCGTACTGGATGGCCGGTTCGTACGGCACTCCGAACGCACTGGCCGCAGCGCTGGCGGCCGGCGCCAGCGGCGTCCAGGTCGGGACGCTCTTCGCTCTGTGCCAAGAGTCGGGGATGGCACCGCACTGCAAGCAGCGCCTGCTGGCCCTGGCGGCCGAGGGACGGGAGCGAGTACGCACCGACGACCGTGTCTCACCCACCGGCTTCCCGTTCAAGGTGGCCGACCTGCCCGGCACGCTCTCGGACGAGCAGACCTACCAGCAACGCCCTCGCCTGTGCGATCTCGGCGTCCTGCGCAGCGCCTATCGCAAGCCCGACGGCAGCGTGGGGTACCGCTGCCCATCAGAGCCGGTCGCGATTTACACCGAACGCCATGGCGGGCGATCGGCCAACGCCGCTGCACGCCGCTGCCTGTGCAATGCCCTTCTGGCCACCGCCGGCCTGGCCCAGCAACGTCCGGACGGATACACCGAACCGCCGATCGTCACCTCCGGAACCGACTACACCGGCGTGCGCGCCCTGCTCTCACAAGCTCCGGACGGCCAGACCTACACGGCCCGCGACGCGGTCGCCTACCTTCTCGGAAACAAACGGCAAGTGGCTGTCACGCCCAAGCCGTGACCCGCGGCCGAGAAACAGCGCTGGTCAGCGACCTGTTGTGGATCTTCTGGAGCCGTCTCGGCGGCCGTCGGGCGCCCTCGCATTCGACAGCCGACCGCGAGGAGGGCGTAGGCTGCTGCGGACGGCCGGGAGATCGGCCGCTGTCAGTGCTCGGGTCGGCGGTTTCGGCGTGCGGGTCGAAGCGGCCGGGTTTCGGGGCTGGACCGGCGTGATCATGCGGATCGGTTCGGCGCAGGTTCAGTGTTCGACGGTTCCCGGTGACAGGAGATCGCGGCTGTGGCCCGAAGTAGCGGTGTACGCGGAAGCAGGGTCGGTTCCGGCCCGATGGGCGAGAGCGAGCGCGGCAACGTGGCCGCCCGCGTCGCGGTGACCTACTGGTGCGAGGTCGGCCATGTGACGCAGCTGCGGTTCGCGGACACGGCGGAGGTGCCGGAGGTGTGGGAGTGCTCCATCTGCGGCCTGCCCGCGGGCCGGGATCAGGACAACCCTCCGGTGCAGGCTCCGATCGCGCCGTACAAGACGCACCTGCAGTACGTGCGCGAGCGGCGCAGCGAGGCCGAGGCGGAGATCCTGCTGGCGGAGGCGCTGGCGAGGCTGCGTTCGACCGCCTGAGCGCGGGCTCAGTACTCGCCCTTGATCACGAAGAACGAGCCGCGGATGACGCCGGCCAGCTTCGAGTTCTGGCGCGCGAACTTGAACCGCGAGACGAGTTCTTCGGGCACTTCCATGCCCTCTGAGAGCTTGAACCCCACCGCGCGCTTCGCTCCGTCCTCCAGGCCGTACATCACGTTGATGGACAGACCGGACTCGTAGAAGACGTAGGCCATCTTGATGCCGTCCACCTCGAAGGAGGTCACCTCGAGCGGGCGGGAGGAGATGACGATGTCACGCTCCTTGGCCAGGATGTCGTTCACCCATTCGAGCGCTTCTGGCTCCTCCTGCGCGGGGCTGACGGTGAAGACGTGACCGTACTTGTTGCGGAAGTAGCGCGCCTCGTTGGCGCGCAGACCCGCGAGCGCCTTCGCGACGGGGGATGAGTCCAGGCCGACGGTGGATACGTTCTCGAAGTCCACGGTGTATGACATTGCGTCCTCCCGATAACGGTCTTCACGTGCCGGTGCGGCTCGCGTGGCTTCAGCGGTTGTGCTGACTTCACGCTACGTCCCGGCGCGCGGCCCGGCTTCTCGAATCCTGATCGATTGCCCTAGGCGCTTCCGCTATCGCGCGGCTTCTTGTCACCGGCCCTGGAGGCAGGGAGTGGCGGCCGTGATCGGATCCTGGTTCTGCGGGTGCACGATCACCGAGGCTTTCAGGCAGCCGCCGCCGGGGTGCAGCAGGTCGGTGTACACCGGCATGGTGCCCTGAGCCAGATAGGCGAAGGCGCTGGCCCGGCCGTCCGAGGCCTGCACGCGGACCTCGGCGAACACCGGTGTCGAGTTCGGGTTGAGGTAGAACCTGGCCCAGCCTGCCTGGCAGCGCGGCGAGTACTTCAGCTCCAGCGTCCCGGAGTCGGCCGGTCCGATCTTGACCTGGCTCTCGCCGAGGACCACGGTGTCCGTGCCGCATCCGACCGCGGCCGGGTCCTGCCCGTCGGCGGGAGTGGTGAAGGCTGACGGGGTCGCGGTGAGGCCTGTGGCCGCCGCGGGGGTGGAGCCGGCGTCTCGGGGCGAGGCGAACCAGGTCACCGTGGCCGCGATGGCCGCCGTGAGCACCACGAGCGCGGCGTCGCGCAGGACGGTCCGGCCGCGCCGGGATGGGGGCTCCGGCGCGGCCGCGGGCGGATCGATCACGGCCTCGGGCTGTTCCCCGGCCGCGGGCAGGCCGGCGTTCTCGCCGACCGCGCGGGCCCAGCGCTCGCCCCATTCCTGCGGATCGGCGTCGCAAGCGCGTGCGAAGGCCTCCACGACGGCGCGGGTCGGCAGCCGCTTGCCCGAGACGGCGTCCGAGAGCGTGCTCGGCGCGTAGTTGACCGCGCGCCCCATCTCCCGGAAGCTCGGCGATCCGGCGCGGGTGCGCAGTTCGCGCAGCGCCGCCGCGAAGCGCGCGGCGGGAGTGCCGGCCGGAGCGTCCGCGGGTGTGTCCGACGCCGCGCCCGCCGGGGGCCGCGGCTCGGGAGAGACCGTCATACCGGCATACCGTTTCAGGTTTCTGCCACGTTCGCAAGATCCCGAACGCTCGCCGAACGCGCAGGTGGTCGCGTTCGGACGACTCCGTTCACACCCCGTCGCACCGAGCACTTCACGCTCAGGAGTAAGTACGCGTACATCTGTGGAACTGTCCGGCCACGTGGAGGGGATCAGCATGCGACAGGCGATTGAGTGGATTCGGCGCGCGGTGGTCCTGGGGTCGGCCGCCGTGCTCGTCGCCACGGCGGCGTCGCCTTCGTCGACGACCTCTTCGACGCACGCCGCCGCGCGCTCCGGGGCCGGCGCGCTCGCGGTGGCGCAACCGGCCGCGAGCGGGTCCAGCGAGCCGCTGCTGCTGGTCCACGGCTACAACGACAGCTGCTTCTCGGCGTGGACGCCGACACTCAGTACGGACACGACGAACCCTCCGCAGGGGCCGCACGGGCTGGCGAGCGCGAGCAACTTTCTCTCGTCCACCGGCGGTTTCACCGACGTGCGCAGCGTCGGCTACTACACCTACGAGACCAACCAGGTCTCGCAGAACGGCGAGTCAAACTACGGATGCGTCGGGACCAGCTACGGGCAGGGCGGGGCGGTGACCGACGCGTCGGACGTGGGCTCCACCGCTGACGGCTCCGACTCCCCGTCAGACAAGTGCGTTTCCATCCCGCATACGCACACTGTCACCGTCGACGAGACCGGCGGCGTGACGACGACGGTGACCGTCGACGACACCGGAACGACCAACGATCCGATCCGCCACGTCGCCTGCCGCATGGCCTGGTACATCTACGACACGTTCACCGCCAAGTCGCTGCCGGTGCGCATCCTGGCGCACTCGATGGGCGGTCTGGTCGTGCGGGACGCGATCGCCGAGTCCGGGTCGAGCGCGGCCTTCCCGCCCACGCCGCTGTGGGTCGACCGGGTGGTGACCGTGGCCACTCCGCACGGCGGGCTGGACGGAAGGTACCTGACCAACGCCCGCGTGTTTCAGGACTCGACCGAGGTCGAGGACATGGCTGTCGGCAGTGCCTTGATGAACTACCTGGACGGGCACCAGGACCCGCAGGGCGCGCAGGCCGGCACCTTCTGGGGCCTGGTCGGCGGATCGCAGAGCTGCAATCCGCAGGCCGCGGGAAACGACTCGACCGCGATCGGGAACCTCGGCAACCTGATCCACCCCAGCTGCACCGAAGGCGGCAGCGGCACGAATCCGTACACCAGCGGCGACGGGATCATCCAGTCCAGCAGCCAGCTCGGCATGAAGGCTGATATCAAGGTGCTGTACGGCATGGTGGACAAGCAGGTGCTCAACACGGAGGTCACCTACACCGCCGACTCCGCCACCCAGTACGGGCACGAATGGGGCTCCGGAGCGGTCGGGGTCTACGTACCTGGCCCCTTCTACCTCAACGACGACGGCAGCGGCACGACCAAGGCCTTCGTGTGCGCCGCGTCGTGCACCAGCACGCCGTCCAACAACCCGCTCGGCGATATGAACCTCGGCGCGAACACCGCCGTGCCCACGCCGCGGGCCCTGACCGAGATAGCGCAGTTGCTCACCTCGACACCGACCACGTACTCCATCGGCCACGCCGTCATGGCGGGCAACGACTACCCGTTCGACGGCCTCGGACAGTACGACCGCCAAGCGCTGACGGACCCCTGGCACGAGTACGACGGCCAGTGCGACTCGTTCGCCGCGTGGAAGGTCTATGAGACGCTCGGCGGAACCGCGCGCGCGTCCTCCGCCAGCATCCCCAACGCCGTATTCAGCCCGGCGGACAAGGGGATCAGCCCCGTGGTCGGCTACGCCGGAGCCGGAGCGCCGAGCAGCAACTGGGGCGACGCCAAGGACTGGGGCACCAAGGCGCGATCGCTGGGCATCACCGTGGACGACAACCCGGCCCCCGGCGCGATCGCCTGGTGGGCCGCCAGCAGCGCCATGCCGGTCGGCCACGTCGGGTTCGTCACCGACGTCTACCTCGACGGCTCGGTGACCATCGAGAACTACAACCTGCGCTCCAACGGCGGGTACTCCACGCTCTACATGAACCGCGCCGGCGCCGACGACACGAGCTTCAACCTGCCCGCCTTCCACGTGCCGTGGCCCAGCGGGTACATCCACTTCGCCCAGCCCGCCTCGAACGTCACCTATCCTCCGCACCCGACGCCGTCGCCCACATTCCACTACCCGCACAACACCTACGGCCCCGACGGCGGCGGCAACGGCTCCAGCTTCACGCTCGCCGGGTCCTACTACCAGAACACCGTGGACGGCTGGTACCTCGACTCAGGGCACGGACAAATCGGCAACGAGCGGTGGACCAACACGCACAAGGGTTCCGCCGACTCGACCGCCACCTGGTCGCCGCCGCTCACGTCAGGGTCCTGTTATGAGGTCGACGCCTTCGTGCCGGACAACTGGTCTAACAACGCCGCGGCGCTCTATACCGTGGCGGACCAGAAGTTCGGGACCACGCTCGTGCCGGTCGACGAGAACGCGGCGACCAACGCCTACGTGGAGCTGGGCGTCTTCCAAGCCCGCTCCGACGGGACGCTTCCGGTCACGCTGACCGATCAGGGCAGCGGCAACGGCCAGGTCGCCGCGGACGCGATGCGCTTCCTTCTGCAGTCCTCGTGCAGCGGCGCGGTGCGGTCCTCGCAGACCATCGGCAACCCGCAACTGTCCAGCGGCTGGACCGCCGACCCGGGCCGCGGGCAGCTCGGCACCTCGTACTACACGTTCACCAACGGCATGACGCCGAGCTCCTCGGCCACCTGGAGCGCGACGGTCGCGCCCAACGCGTGCTACGAGATCTACGCCTACGTTCCGGACGGCCACTCCAACAGCTATCAGGCCCAGTACGCGATCGGCTCGGCGAGCAGCTCCGCGCCGGTCGTCAGCGTCGACGAGAACGGATACACCAACGGCTTCGCCGGACTGGGCGTGTACCGCGCCGACGGCTCCGGACACCTGACGGTCATCCTGACCGACCGCAGCCTCGTCAGCGGGGACGCCTACGTCGCCGCCGACACCATGTCGTTCGTGCAGACCTCGTGCTCGCCGGCCAACCCGCCGCCGGTCCCCGTGCTGGGCGCGACCTACCCGGCCCTGACCGCCGGCCCCGGCTCGCCGCTGACGCAGTTCTCGCTGACCAACGACTGGTACAACCGCTTCGGCCACGGCGACCTGGGCTACGAGAAGTGGACCCACACCAACGGCACCACCGCGGTGTCCAAGGCCACCTGGACGTTCACCAGCGGGCTGAGCGCCAACACCACCTACCACGCCTGCGCGTACATCCCGGACAACTACGCCAACAACACCGCGGCGCACTACCAGGGCTTCCAAGGCACATCGAGCACGGCGACCTTCAGCTCCCTGATCAACCAGAACACCACCACCGGCTGGACCTACCTCGGGCTGCTGAACCCGGGCACCTCCGGCAAGCTCACCGTCGTCCTCGACGACACCGGACCGACCACCACCGCCGGCGCCCCCAGCTACACCGCCGCCGACGCCGTCCGCCTGACCACCGGGAACTGCTGATCCCGGGAAACCGCAGCACGCCGCACGAGGAAAGAGAGACATGATCCGCACGCCCGCGCTCCCCGAACCGCGACGCGGCCGCAGCGCCATGAGCACCCTGATGGCCGCGCTCCTGATCGCGTTCGCCCTGGTCGGCGTCGCTTCGACCAAGGCCTCGGCCTTCGCCGACGGCGAGGCCACGGACGCCCGCCCGGGAATCGCCGACGCCGGGGGCACGCTGTACGTGGGCTGGGCCGGCACCGACACCGGCCACACCCTCAACATCGGCGCCCTGTCCTTCGACTCGTCAGGAGCCTTCAACGGCTGGGCGAGCGTCAACACGTTCAGTGGCGAGCAGACCTACGCGCACACCGGCCCCTCAGTCACCGCGGCGAGCGTACCGGGGTACTCGGGCAGCCAGATCCTGGTGGCCTGGACCGACATCAACGGCCGGCTGATCCTGGGCCACTACGTCGGCACCAAGACGCTGTCCTGCGAGATCGCGCTGAATCAGTACTCGCACCACTCGCCGTACCTGATCGCCATCGGCTCCACGGTCTACCTGACCTGGACCGGCCTCGACTCGGCCGGCCACGTCAACATCCTGAAACTCTCGTCGAACCTCTGCTCCACCTCCACGAGCGGAACCGTCACGCTCAACGACACCGCCACCGCGGGACCGGCGCTCACCACGGACGGCTCGAACATCTTCGTCGCGTGGCCGGGAACGGGCTCCGGGCAGAACCTGTGGGCCGGCCAGTACACCGGCTCGAGCAACCTCACCCACCACACCTGCTTCTGCCAGTACAAGTCCACTGACGACGTGGGCCTGACGCTCTCCTACAACCAGCCGGGCGGAGGAGGCGGACTGACGTACCACGGCACCAACAACCGCGTGTACGTGGTCTCGGTCACCATGAACGGCAACACCGTCTCGGCCGGTGGCCAGACGGATGACGGTGCCACCACCTCCGGTGTCGACATCACCGCCGTGCCGTCGGGCAGCAACATCCCCTCCGGCATGTACGACTCCTTCGCCGACTCCACCGCCAACGGCCGGCCCACCTTCGACTATGTAGGCATCTGAGATCCGCTTGCGTCACGGGACCCGCCCGCCGCACGGGGGCGGGCGGATCCCGTGACCAGGTGACTGCGGAAGGTGACTGTGGAAGGCGCCTGCGACGGTCCACGCAAGGACACTCGCGGGCGCCGCGCCGTGTCCGCCGCGGCGATGATCGCAGAATGCTGGCAAAAGTTTACCCGCCTCGCCTATCTGTCCGGGCTGCGCCGCAGTGTCATGAACGCGAGCCCCGGTAACCCACGCCGGGCCCGACTCGCGGGAGAACTGCATGCGCTTTTTCAGCCGCACCGCCACGGCCACCGGCTGCGCCCTCGCCCTGAGCGTCAGTGGCCTGATCTTCTCGGGCGCCGGCGCCGCCCACGCCAGCACCTGCTCGACCGGATACCTGCCGCTGCCCGATCCGGTCTGCACCCCCGGTTCCTACAACCCGGACGTCACCCAGTCGACCATCAACTCCACGATCTGCGTGTCCGGCTGGACCGCGACCGTGCGGCCGCCCACCTCCTACACCAACTCCCTCAAGGCTCAGGGCATCATCGACTACGGATACTCGGACACCAGCATGTCCGACTACGAAGAGGATCACTTCGTGCCGCTGGAGCTGGGCGGGTCTCCGCGCGACCCGGCGAACCTGTGGCCTGAGCCGCACTACGGCACCGAGACCTCGTACACCAAGGACGGCATCGAGACCAAGCTGAAGAACGCCGTCTGCTCAGGGCGCATCACCCTGGCCGCCGCGCGCTCAGCCATACGCACGAACTGGACGACCGCGCTGCAGACCACCGGCATCGGCTGAGTTCGTGCCAGTGACAACCTGCTGACGAGCGGCAGCGCCCGCCGACGTGGTCGCGTCGGCGGGCGCTGTGTCGCGTGCTCGCGGCTGAATGCGCGGTGCGCAGGAGTCGGCGAACCCGATTACTTGCCGGTGCCTTCGATGCCGTCGATGTGGACGGCGTGGCCGGTGCCCTGAATGCCGTCGGGGCTGACGACAGCCCTTCCGGAGCCCTGGATGCCGTTCGAGTGGACGGCCGCGGAGGCCATTGCCGGAGCGGCGAGCGAGATCGCCGCTGCGATGAGGGTCAACGACGCCACGCGGCGTGCGCGGTGCCGGCTCGGTTTTCTGTCCACAGGTCCCTCCCTTATCGGTGAACGCTTCTCAGGATTCTGCACGGTCGCCTTGCGCGCAAGCCGCATGCCGCGGGCCGCGCGCTCGACATCGCGCTGGAAGTCACGCCATCTTGAAGCCGCATTTGGCGCTATCGCCGGCTGAGCACGCGGGCGACGCCGGCGGCGATCGTGGTGGCCAGGACCCATCCGCAGGCGATGAGAACGTAGGAGAACCACTGGCCGAAGCCGGACGGGTTGAACGCGTGCTTCTGTCCGAGGTCGACGACCGGCAGCAGAAGGTCGAGGGTGTAGATGGCGGGGATGAAGTGCGGTGCGGCGCCGCCCTGGAGCGGGGGCGGGGGAGTGACGGCGTACACGATGCTGCCGGCCGCGAGCAGGAAGGCCAGCCAGGCGACCGCCCGCCAGGGCCGGTACCCGTAGCCGACGGTGATCTCCTGTATCAGGCTTCCGATACGCCCGAGCCCCGATTTGGCCTTGCGCCGCCGCTGCTCTCGGGCGTAGAGGACGTGGCTGGCCTCGGCGGACTGCCCCGTGCTCGTGTAGTGCGCCGCCAACTGCTCGTACGGCTGGGACTGGTACTCCCGCGGGTAACGCGCGAGCCAGTCGAGCCGTTCGCGCGCGGGAAGGCGTGGTTCGAGTGCCCGGTAAGTCAGGCCGTCGAGATTGAGGTGCTCCGGCCATAGCTGGGGGTCGTCGATGAGGCGTTCGATGCGTGCATGGCTCAGGTTCACCGTTCCCTGCACCGGTTCCGCCGGGCGCAGGGAGAGCTCGGCCACGGTGAGCGCTCTCGCGTCGAGCGCGGTGCCGGCGGGGTTGGATAAACGAGCGCCGCGCAGTTCGAGACGGCGCCCGATCTGAGCGCCGGTGAAGCGCACCCGTCCGGTCGCGGTCATGCCGTCGCAGAACACGTCGGCGGCGACCTCGGTGCGGGTGAAGCGCAGCGCGACGGCGCCCGGGTTGTATAAACGCGCGGACGCCATCAGCACGCGCCCGCCGATCTTGCAGGTGCGCATGTCCATCTCGCCGGTGACGCGCACTCGGTCCAGCTTGACCGTGCCGCCGATGCTCGCGGTGTCGGCCACGAACGCGGGCGTGTCCCCTGATCCGCCATCCAGCCTGGCGTCCTGCAGGTCGAGCGTCGCCGCTATCTGGGTGCTGACAAGGCTGATCTGTCCGGCGGCGACCGTGAGCCGACGCGCTTCGAGCGCTCCCAGGGTCGCATGGTCCAGATTGAGGGCGAGGCCGCCGGGATTCGTCAACTCGGCGTCGGCGAGCGCCACATTCGCGCTCAGCCGCGCGCCGGGCAGCCGCACCTCGCCGTTGGCGCGCAGACCGGTGCACCACAGGCCGCCTTCGACGGTGAGCCCGCCGGCGCCCAACGCGCTGCCACCGGGATTGTCGAGCCGTGCGCCGGTCAAGTTCACGCTGCCGGCGACCCTGGCGTGCCGCAGCCGCAGCTCGCCCGCGACGTCAAGGCCTTCGGCTTTGAGGCGCCCGCTCACCGTTGCGTTTCCGAGGGTGAGGCCGAGGCCGGGGGAGCGCGGTTCGAATCGCGCGCCAGTCAGGTCCAGCGAACCGTCGGTCCGCAGGCCGCGCATCTGGCCGGCTCCACGGCACACGAGGTCGGTGCACGCGACGTCTCCGTAGGCGATGAGCCCGTCGGCGGACAGGCAGAACTCGTCGGTGCCGGGTCCGACCACCGCCTCGCGCAGGCTCAATTCGCCGACGATGCGTGCTCCGTCCAGGCGCAGCACGTCACGCACGGCCGAGCGGTAGAGGTTGACGATGCCCTCAGCGTTCAGTCGCGTGGCATTGAGATAAGGCAGCGCGCAGTCCACGAATCGCACGGTCTTCATGCTCGCTTCGACCAGCCGCACTTCGTCGTCGAAGCTGCAGTATTCGCACACGAAGGCGTAGGGCACCGTCGCGCCCATCAGGTCAAGGCGGCCGATCACCCGGGCGCCGCGCAGGCGCAGGGCCGGGAAGTGACCCGGCTTCGTCTCCTCCGCGCCCAGGAGCAGCGCCCGGATCACCTCGGCGCGAATCGCGCGCTGCGCGCCCCAGCCCTCGACGTTCGCCACGGGGTCGATCTCGGGATCTCCGGAGCGCAGATCAACCCAGGCGCCGCGCGCGAACGCCTTCCAGAGCAGCGACTCGGACTCGGTCAAGTCGCCGAACTCTGTGGGTTGCACGCTGCGTCCTCCATCAGTGAATGGACATTCGCTCGCGGTGGAGGTCCGCAGTCATCGTACTCAACAGCCGGGGCGGGTGTCAGCGCTCTGCGGTGCTGGTCAGTTGTGCCCGGCGGCGTCGAGCGCGGCCTGCAGCGAGCGGATGTAGCCGCCGGAGGTGTAGGTGGCGCCGGAGATCATGTGGATCTTCCCGGTCTGCATCGTGAGGACCTCGGCGCGCAGCTTGACCGCGGCGCCGCTGGAGCCGGCCCAGGAGTGCGGGTTGTCGTGCGGGAGGGACAGCGCCGTGGCGTCGGTGATGCGCCCGCCGGTGATGGTGACGCGTACCTGCACGATGCCGTGCGTCAGCGCGATCTTCGGCCCGGTCACGGTGACGGTGTCGCCGGAGCGGACCACGGCGGCGGCCTCGGCGGGCTTGGCCTCGCCCTTGCCGAGGATGACGACAAGCAGGGCGAGTGCGGTGGCGGCGGCGAGTGCGGCAAGACGACGCACGGGTGATCCCTCAACTCTCGTTCGCGGGTGCGGCTCGGATGCGGCACCGTCGGGCACGACACGATGCCCGCGCCGGTTCGCGACTTCGGCGAGTACGGAAGAGTGTTGATTGAGCCTTTACGTTCCGGGATATTTCTCAGGCCTTTGGTCCCTAGCCGCCGGGGACCATCGGCCCTAGGGCGCAGGCCGGCAGCCGCGCCGCCGCGCGAACGGGGAGCGGGATGCGGGGCGCCTCGAAAGGGCGCTGCCTAAGTTGTGCGCCGACTTGAATTTGAATGTGCGCCGCCAGTGCGCTGCCTAGAATGCGCGCTGGCTTGAATGCGCGCCGCAAGAGTGCGCGCACGCCGCAACTGCGCCTGGCACGCTCCGTCCGCCGAAGCGGCCGGACAGCGGATGCGACCCGCGCGTCACACGATGTCGGAGACCGTCGCGGCAGGGTCGGATCGGTACACCGCCTGGGCGACGACGGACTGCTCGATCTCGGGGAAACACGCCCCCATCAGCAGCTCGCTCGCGATCATGCGCACCTTGCGGTGCCGGCGCCGGGCGGTGGTGACCAGGAGCGCGAAGGCCTCCTGCTCGTCGTAGCCGAACCTGCCCATCAGGATGCCCTTGGCCCGCTCGATCGCGCTGCGACTGTCGAGCGCCTCGCGTAGCTGCCGGTTCTCCTCACACAGCGCCTCCCAGCGTTCCGGCGAACCGTCGGGTCCGTCGGCGCCGGGCACCGCGCCTCTTCCCAATGACCTGGCCAGCTGCTCGAGGGTGGAGGCCACCGCTCGCGCCGCCGCGACGATCTCGTCCACTTGCGTGGGCGCATGGTCGAATTGTTCAATTCCGTACATGTTGCCCCCCTTAATCCGCCGTTGACACATCCCACCCTGGCTTTGTCAGTACGGTGCGTGACGATTCTCGCTCGTTCAGGTTAGCTCGCCAAGGGGCGTCACGGAGCGCAACGATAAATTTCGAGAGCGATCCGTTCACTCCTTGTTCACTACTGGTCCATCTCTGCTACCGTCGGAAGTATCAAGGACCGCTGCCTCGCGGCGGACCGGCGCCGGAGACGTGCCGCGCGCCGTCCGCGTTTGGGCGCGACGCGATCGGTCCCTTCCCCTGGCGTGCCCGTCCAGGCGTGGTTCGCGGGAACCTGACGTCGGTATCCCGGCAACGCATTCAGTCGATGCCGTAAGAGGGGGTACCACGTGTTTCCGACGTCTTCTGCTGCCTTGTTGCAGTTCCCTCCGCTCGCTCCGGAAGTCGCGCAGCCGCTTCCGGTCAACGCCGTCGTACCGGATCAGGACCTTCAGGTAACGGTCGTGATTCCGGTACGTAACGAGGAGGACAACATCGACGCCCTGCTCGGCGGGCTCGGTGGAGCTCTGAACGGGCTGCGGGCCGAGATTCTGTTCGTGGACGACAGCGACGACGAGACGGCCGCCGCGATAGCACGGTCCGCGTCCGACTGTCCGGTGGCCGTCAAACTGCTGACCCGGCCGCTCGGGCAGCGCCGTGGTGGGTTGTCCGGCGCGGTGATCGCGGGAGCGCGACACGCCACCGGGGACTGGGTGCTGGTCATGGACGGTGACCTGCAGCACCCGCCGCAGGCCGCCGCGGGGCTGGTCGCGGCCGCGCTGCGGCACGACTCGGACATCGTGGTCGGCACCCGCTACGCCGGGGCCGGAACGGCCGGGGACGGTCTGCACGGCCCGCTGCGCAGCCTGGTCTCCGGCGCGTCCACCCGGCTCGCCAAGACGGTGTTCCCGCGCCGGCTGGCCATGGTCAGCGATCCGCTCTCCGGATTGTTCGCCTTCCGCCGCACCGCGGTGGACCTCGACCGGCTCAACCCGCTCGGCTTCAAGATCCTCCTAGAGATCCTGGTCCGGCATCCCGGCGCCCGCGTGGCGGAGGCGTCGTACCGCTTCGAGCCCCGGTACGCGGGGCAGACGAAGGCGACGCTGCGGCAAGGCCTGGCCTTCGCGCGCCACCTGGCGCGGTTGCGCAAGGCCCGGCTGGCCGGGCAGCTGCGCCAGCGCCCCTCGGGCCGGCGCGCCACCTGGCTCGCCCTGGCGCGCATGGCCGGATTCGGCGCGGTCGGCGCGAGCGGCATCGTGGTGAACACCGCCGCGCTCTGGTTCTGCTTCCACACGCTGGGAATTCACCACCTGCTCGCCGCCGCGCTCGCCACGCAGTGCTCGACGACGTGGAACTTCCTGCTGATCGACGCGCTGGTGTACCGCGGGCGCGGGCAGGGCACCTTCGGGGGCCGCGCGGTGCGCTTCTATCTGATGAACAACCTGCTGCTGCTCGGGCGCCTTCCGGTGCTCCAGCTGCTCATCGTCTGGGGCATGGGACTGCTGACGGCCAACGCCGTGACGCTGGTGGCCCTGTTCCTGCTCCGGTTCCTCATCAGCGACCGGGTGATCTACGGCAGCGGCGCGGAGAAGACCCGCGATCCGGTGCACCTGCTGGTGGACCTGGCGGCGCCGCGCGAGCCGCGCGAGTGCGCCGAGCCGGCCGCGTCCGACGATCACGTGCACGCCGTGCGCAAGCACTCGCGCTACCTGGCCTACCGCTACGACGTGGCCGGCCTGGTGCGCATCGGCTCGCAGATCCTGCTGCCGGAGCTGGAGTTCTTCCGGGCGCAGTGGACCGGCGAGCACGACCTCGACATCACGGTGCGGGTCGGGCACATCGGCGGGCGTTCGCCGCGCCGGCGCGCGGAGATGACCGAGCGACCAGGCCCCACGGTGATCAACTACGAGGAGCACCTGGGCCGGGCCGGGGCCAATTTCCGCATCGACCTCGGCGATCCGATCGCGATCGAGGTGGGTCCGCTGCTGGCCCGCTCGCCGCACGTGGTCTACACGAACATCCTCGAGGCGCTGCTGCGGTTCGTCATGGTCTCGCGCGGGCGCATGCTGCTGCACTCGGCCTGCGTCGAGATCGACGGTGTCGGCGTGATGCTCTCCGCGCTCACCGACACCGGCAAGACCGGGACCGTGCTGCGGCTGCTGCGCGAGCACGGAGGCCGGTTCCTGTCCGACGACATGACCGTGATCGACCCGGACGGCACCGCGCACTGCTTCCCGAAGCCGCTGACCATCAGCTCGCACACGCTGCGCGCGGTCAACGCCGACGACCTTACCCGCAAGGAATGGCGCCACCTGCAGCTGCAGAGCCGGCTGCACTCGAAGTCCGGCCGCTCCTTCGCGGTCGCGCTCAGCCGGTTCAACCTGCCGATCATGGGTATCAATGCACTGACTCAGCGGTTGGTGCCGCCGCCGAAGTACACCGCCGACCGACTGGTGCGCTGCACCTTCGCGCCGACGGCCCACGTGCGCGAGCTGTTCGTGATCGAACGCGGCGCGCCCAAGCTCGCCGACCTCGACCGCGAACACGCGCTTGAGCAGATGCTCACCAACACCGACGACGCCTACGGGTTCCCGCCGTTCCGGTACCTCGCGCCGACCATCACCATCGGCGGCCACGGCTATCAGGAGCTGCGGGCCATGGAGCGCGAGATCCTCGCCTCCTTCCTCAGCAACGTGCGCACCCGTGTGCTCGCCTCCGACACCTTCGGGTGGGCCGACCAGATTCCGGCGCTGATTCACGACGCGCAGGTCGGCGAGGGGTCCGTGCCGGTGCCGCAACTGGCCGCGGTCGCCGGCGGCGAGGGCGAACCGCAACGTCAGCGCACGCAGGCCTGGCCGCGCTGGGTGGTGGCGGAACCGGGCTCAAGCCGGAGCGCGGCGTGAACTGGCGCGGCGTCGCCTTCTCCGCGGGTCTCGGCGCACGGGAGATCCGCGAGCTCGACCTGCCCCGTCCGTCTCCGGTGCCGCCGATCCAGACGGCACCGGAGGGCGGCCATGAGCACCCGGACGGTTCAACCCCCCGACCGTCCGGGCCCGGGCCGGAGCACGCGCAGCCGCGTGCGCGCCGCCGCCTCGGCGCGCGATGGTTCGGTCTGCGCGCGCTCCCGCTCTGTCTCGTGCTGGCGGTCGCCGCGCTGCTTCGTTTCGACGCGCTCGCCGCCGTCGGCCTCAACAGCGATGAGGCCGTCTACACCGGCAGCTCGGAGGCATTGGCTGGAAACCACGCGCTGATCGGGATGTTCCCGGTCTTCCGCGCACACCCGATCCTGGTGCAGTTCCTCGTCGGAGAGGCGCTACGGATCAGCGATACGGACTGGGCGGCGCGTGCGGTCGCCGCCGGGTTCGGAGTCGCCGCGGTCGCGCTGACCTACCTGCTCGGCGCCCGGCTGTACGGCGCCACGGCGGGTCTCGCGGCCGCGGCGATCCTCGCGGTCATGCCGTATCACGTCATGGTCAGCCGGCAGGTGCTGCTCGACGGACCGATGACCACTTTCGCGGTGCTCGGCCTGTACTGCGTGGTCCGCGCGGCCGACTCCGACCCGAGGCGCTGGATCGCCGCCGCCGGGGCGATGCTCGGAATGGCCGCGCTGGCCAAGGAGACCGCGGTGGTGCTGCTCGTCGGCGTCTACGCGTTCGGGGCGATGGGCGCGGCGGGCCGGCTTCGGCTGCGCCACCACGCGCTCGGCCTCGGCGTGTTCGTCGTGGTCTTCGCGACGTATCCGATCGCGCTGCGCCTGGCCGCGGCTTCCGGTACCGGACAGGACTTCCTGCTGTGGCAGTTGCTGCGGCGTGCCAACCATCCGCTGTGGTTCTACTTCACCGACCTTCCCCGGGTGATCGGGCCCGCGGTGCTCCTCATGGCCGCGGCCGGCCTGGTGTGGCTGTGGCCGCAACGCAGCTGGCGGGAGCGATTGCTGGTCACCTGGGTCGCCGTCCCGCTGGCGTTCTTCACCATCTGGCCGGTCAAGGGCTTCCAGTACCTGCTGCCGGCCACCCCGGCGCTCGCCGTGCTGGCCGGCCGGCCGATCGCGGCGCTGTGGACCAAGGCGTTGAAGGCGCGCGGCGGCCTGCGGTCGCGCTCGGGCCTCGCGTTCACCTCAGGCGCCATCGCCTGCGGGATCGCTGCCACGGTGAGCTTGGCGGTGCCGACCTGGCAGCGGATCACGCCCTCCGGCTCGACCGCGTTTCTGGCCGGTACCGGCGGCCTGCCGGGAGGACGCGCGACGGGGCAGTGGATCGGCGCCAACACCCCGATCGGCGCGCGGCTGCTGGCTGCCGGGCCCTCGATCGCCAACGTCCTCGAGTTCTACGGGCACCATCAAGTCAGCGCGCTGTCCGTGTCGACCGACCCGCGTAACCGCAATCCCGTCTACCAACCGGTGGCCAACCCGGACCGCGCCGTGCGCAGCGGCGATTACCAATACCTGGTGTGGGACTCGTTCACCGCGGGGCGCAGCCCCTACTACGCGGCTGAAATCAAGAAGCTGATCGACAAGTACCACGGCGTCGCGGTGTACACCGCGACCGTGCCGGTCAGCGGCAAGAGCGGACCGGGCGCGGTACCGGTCATCATCGTGTACGAGGTGCATCCATGATGCGTCGTAGAGGCCTCATTCCGCTGCTCGCCGCGGCGATCGCGCTCGCCGGGACTGGCGGGCCGGCCGCCGCGGCCCAAGCCGCCGGCACCGTTGCGAGCGCCGGATCCACCACCACGCCGATCAAGCACTTCGTCTACGTGATGCAGGGCGGCCGGACCTTCGACAACTACTTCGGCACCTACCCCGGTGCGGACGGACTGCCGGCCAGGACCTGCCAGAGCCTGGGCACGACCGGACCGACCGCGGCGTGTGTGAAGCCTTTCCCGCTGCACGGCAAGGCGGTTCCCGTTCTGGCCGCGGGCCGCCAGCTGATCGCCACTCAGCTCGACGGCGGGAAGATGGACGCCTTCGTCTCAGCGTACGAACAACAGAACCGCGACGGCACCAGCGCGGTCGGCTACTACGACCGCGCCGACCTGCCGACCTCATGGGCGGCGGCGGACCAGTACGTGCTGTTCGACCACTTCTTCTCCGACGCCGCTTTCGGCTCGGTCACCAACCGCTCCTACTGGATTTCCGGCGCGGGCGCGCCGACGACGGGGGAGCGGATCCCAGCGGCCGGTTTCGGCAATCAGGCCACGATCTTCGACCGGCTGCAAGCCGCCGGGGTGAGCTGGAAGTTCTACGTGCAGGACTACAACCCCGCGCACACCTTCCGCACCATCGTCGCCGGCCGCACCGACGACCAGGCCACCCGCGTGCCAGTGCTCGACTACGCCCGGTACGTCGACGATCCGGCGCTGCGCGGCCACATCGTCGATCTGAGCGAGTACTACCGCGACCTGGAGCGCGGCACCCTGCCGGCGGTCGCGTACGTGGCAACCTCCGGAGCGGACGAACGCTCTGCCCGCTCGATCCCGACCGCGCAACGGCTGCTGCAGACCATGATCAACCAGCTGATGGTGAGCCGGTACTGGCCTTCGACGGCCTTCCTGTGGTCGTACGAGCAGTCCGGCGGCTGGTACGACCACATTCCTCCGCCGAGCACGCCGACCGGCACGCTGGGTCTTCGGGTGCCCGCCGTCCTGGTCAGCGCCTACGCCCCGGTCGGCCGGATCGACCACAGGCAGCTGGATCCGACCAGCGCGCTGCGGTTCATCGAGGCCAACTGGCGCCTGCAACCGCTGGCCGCGCGCGACGCGTCCGCTGCGGACCTCGGCGCCGTCCTCGACTTCTCCGCGGGTCCGCGCAAGGCCGCGCTGCTGCCCGGCGTGTTCAGCCCGACGGTGAATCAGGCGAAAGCCCCGGCCGCGCAGCCGAGGACGGGCGCGGCGCGTATCGCCTACCTCGTCGCCGCGCTGCTGGCCGCGTTGGCCCTCATCGCCGCGGCGGCCTCCGGCATCAGGCGCCGCCACGTCGCCGCCGGAGCCCCCGAGCCGGAACCCGAGCCGGTGCCCGCCTCCGTATCGCAGACTACTGAGGGGGCCGAGTCATGACGCCCCGCAGCATCGTTCGCCGCAGACGACGCACCGTTGTCGCGATCGTGCCCAGCGTCGCCGCACTGGTCGGCGGGCTGCTGGTGCTGCTGCCCGCGCCCGCGACTGCGACCGCGTCCGGCGGCGGCATCGTCATCCCGCTGGACACCAGCAGCCCGGCGCCGACCGTCACCGACACCTCGTCGCCGGGCCCGATCCCGAGCGATACGGCAACCAGCACGCCGACTCCACCACCTCCGCCCCCACCACCCCCTCCTCCTCCGCCACCACCGC
>NZ_DASRBQ010000160.1:0-19457 GCF_035653575.1 Actinocrinis sp. | reverse complement strand
GCCGGCGTCGAGGTGGACCGCAAGATCCTCGCCGACCTGGCCGTCAACGACGCCGCGGCGTTCACCGCGCTGGTCGAGGTCGCCCAGAAGGCGCTGCCGTCCGACGTGAACGCGCCGAAGGTCGCGGCCTGACCGCGCACCGGCTGACGCCCCCCGACGTGGCGGGCCGCCCCGCGATCACCTCCCCCCGCTCCAGCCGGGTGGTGGCCGCGCGGCGGCTCGCCACTCGCTCGTTCCGGGCCAAGCAGCGGCTGTTCCTCGCCGAAGGCCCGCAGGCCGTGCGCGAGGCGGCCGGGCACCCGGCGGGCATCGCCGAGCTGTATTTCACGCAGGCCGCCGCCGACCGGCATCCCGAGCTCATCGATGCCGCGTACGCCGCCGGAGCGGCCCTGCTGCCGACCACGGATGAGGTCGTCGCCTCGCTGAGCGACACCGTGCATCCGCAGGGCATGGTCGCGGTGTGCCGGTATCTCGATACGGCGCTCTCCGATGCCCTTAGCGCCCCCGCGCGCCTCGTTGTGCTCCTCGCGCACGTCCGTGACCCCGGAAACGTCGGCTCGGTCATCCGTGCCGCCGATGCCGCAGGAGCGGACGCGGTTCTAGTCAGCGGCGAGTCCGTTGACGTGTACAACCCCAAAGCCGTGCGCGCGTCCGTCGGCTCGCTGTTCCACCTCCCGATAGTCATCGGCGTGTCCGTCGAGTCCGCGATCGAGCAGTGCCGCGCCGCCGGCCTGCGTGTTCTCGCCGCCGACGGCTCGGGTCCGCTCGACCTCGACGACGAAGCCGACTCCGGCGCGCTACGTGCCCCCACCTGCTGGCTCTTCGGCAACGAGGCCTGGGGCCTGCCCGAGGAACTCCGGACCCTGGCGGACGCCGTGGTCCGAGTGCCGATCCACGGCAGGGCCGAAAGCTTGAACCTGTCCACCGCCGCGGCCGTGTGCCTGTATGCATCGGCGCGCGCTCAGCGCCGAGAGTCGTGACCGTCAGGTAGTGCACGAAGCGAACGCCGCGTGCGTATGCATACGCAGGCGCATAGACGTCGCATCGGCTGCGACTCTGGCGGAAACGGCGCGCGAACGACAATGATGGCGACCGGACAGCGAAATTGACGGACCAATCCCGTCGACTGCCGGCTCCGAACGGTAGGCGGCGGTGACTGAGGCTATGGGCAGCGGGCGACGTTCCTTACTCGGGGCGAATCGTTCCATCCGTGGAAAGGGGCGCGGGATGTTGGACGCAGCGAGCGCGGTCGAGCGCGCGGCTGATCCGACAGCGGCCGACCCCACCGCGGCGCTGGAGCCCGGAGACGGCAACGGATTCGGCTACGCCCCGCGGGACGTGACACCGGCGGTTGCGCGCCCCTCCCGTGTCGCGTCAGCGCGCTCCACGGAGGACGGCATCATTCTCGGCAACGAAGGCATCGGAATCGACTACGACGAGCTGCCTGACGGCGTCGTCATCGCCGACCGCGACGGCCGCGTGATCGTGTTCAACCGTGCCGCCGTGCGGATCACCGGAATCGAGGCCGCATCGGCGCTCGGCAACCGTCTGGCAGACGCCCTGCCCCTGGAAGACCTCGAAGGCCGCAATTGGTGGCTCGGCACGGACCCGTACGGTGGCCTCGCTATCCGCACCGGGCAGCCGGAAACCCATCTGCTCTTGCCCGGCGGCCGCGACGTGCTGGTCACCGCCCGGTTTGTGCGCGAAGACGGTGCGGTACAGCGCGTCGTCGTCGGCCTGCGTGACACCTCCGCGCGAGCCCGCGCCGAGCGCCGTCACGCCGACCTGATCGCCACGGTCGCCCACGAACTTCGCTCCCCACTCACCAGCGTGAAGGGCTTCACCGCGACCCTGCTGGCCAAGTGGGAGCGCTTCACCGACGACCAGCGCAAACTCATGCTCGAAACCGTCGACGCCGACGCGGACCGGGTGACCCGGCTGATTGCCGAACTGCTCGACATCGCGCGCATCGACTCCGGCCGGCTCCAGCTGGCCCGCTACGCGGTGGATATCGAGGAACTGGTCCGCGACCAGATTTCAGGCATGGTCGCGGCCGGACAGCCGGAGGACCGGCTCGTCGTCGTGGCGCACGAGACGCCGCCGGTCTTCGCGGACCCGGACAAGCTGCGCCAGGTCCTCGCCAACCTGCTTGAGAATGCGGTACGCCACGGCGACGGCCGGGTAACCGTCACGATCGATGCCGCGGAGCCGACCGCTGCCACGACCGCTCCAGCCGCTGCCGAAAGCGCGTCCGACCTGGTCACGGTGACAGTCGACGACGAAGGCCCCGGCATCCCACCGGAGATGCTCGGCCGGGTTTTCACGAGATTCTGGCGCGGTAACAGGCGCGGCGGCACCGGGCTGGGCCTGTACATCGTCAAGGGCATTATCGAGGCACACGGCGGCACGATCACCGTTGGTCCAGCTCCGTCCGGTGGCGCACGCTTCCGATTTACCGTGCCCGCCGCCTGATCGAGCACCGCGCCTCGTTCACACCTCATCAGGTCGGCGGGTCTTACCTGCCCCTCGTACCGCCTAAGCTTGCCTGAGCGCACCCGCGCGGCTGTGCCAGGCATCCCGCCATGACGCCGTACCGCACAGTCCCCGATCGAGCGCGCCCGCGTGGCGCTGGAGAGCGGAAGTAGAGCACCGGATGTCTGCACCGAACAAGACCTTCGACCCGGTCGAGGTTGAAGCGCTCAAGCCGGAGGAGGTCGAGCGCGCCCGCGACGAGGCCCTGGCCGCCTTCGCGGCCGCCGCCGACCTCGCCGCGCTGCACGAGGCCAAGATCGCCCACGCCGGGGACCGCTCACCCCTCGCCCTGGCCAACCGCGAGATCGGCGCGCTGCCGCCGGCCGCGAAGGCCGAGGCCGGCAAGCGGGTCGGCCAGGCGCGCGCCGCCGTCAACGCCGCGCTCGCCGCCCGGCAGTCCGAGCTGGAGGCCGCGCGCGACGCCCGGGTGCTGGTGGAGGAGAGCGTCGACGTCACGCTGCCCTGGAACCGCGCCCCACGCGGCGCCCGGCACCCGCTGACGACCCTCCAGGAGCGCATCGCCGACGCGTTCGTCTCGATCGGCTGGGAGGTCGCCGAGGGCCCCGAGGTCGAGTCGGAGTGGATGAACTTCGACGCGCTCAACATCCACCGCGACCACCCGGCGCGCACCACGCAGGACACCTTCTTCGTCGAGACCCCCGGCGCGACCGAGGCCACCGACACGCTGGTCCTGCGCACCCATACCTCCCCGGTGCAGATCCGCTCCCTGCTGACCCGTGAGCTGCCGGTGTACGTCATCTGCCCCGGCCGGGTCTTCCGCAGCGACGCCCTCGACGCGACGCACACCCCGGTCTTTGGCCAGATCGAGGGGCTGGCCGTGGACGAGGGCATCACCATGGCCGACCTCAAGGGCACCCTCGACCACTTCGCCACCGTGATGTTCGGCGACGGCATCGACACCCGGCTGCGCCCGAGCTACTTCCCGTTCACCGAGCCGAGCGCCGAGATGGACCTGCGCTGCTTCGTGTGCCGCGGCGAGTCCGTCGGCAACCCGGACCGGCCCTGCCGCACCTGCAACTCCGAGGGCTGGATCGAGTGGGGCGGCTGCGGCGTGGTCAATCCGCGGGTGCTGCTCGCCGCCGGAGTGGACCCCGACCGCTACAGCGGCTTCGCCTTCGGTATGGGCCTTGAGCGCACCCTGATGTTCCGCCACTCGGTCGCCGACATGCACGACATCGTCGAGGGCGACATCCGGTTCACGCTTCCGTTCGGGGTGGAGATCTGATGCGCGTTCCGCTTTCCTGGCTGCGGGAGTACGTCGAGCTGCCCGCCGAGGCCACCGGCCGCGAGGTCGCCGAGCACCTGGTGCGCGCCGGCCTCGAGGTCGAGACCGTGCACCAGTCCGGCCTCGGCCTGACCGGGCCGCTGCTGGTCGGCCACGTGCTCGAGATCGAGGAGCTGACCGGGTTCAAGAAGCCGATCCGGTTCTGCCAGGTCCAGGTCGGCCCGAACCCGCAGGACAGCCGCGGCATCATCTGCGGCGCCACCAACTTCGCCACCGGCGACAAGGTCGTGGTCGCCCTGCCCGGCGCGGTCCTGCCCGGCGAGTTCAAGATCACCGCTCGCTCGACCTACGGCCACGTCTCCGACGGCATGATCTGCTCGGCCCGCGAGATCGGCCTCGGCGACGATCACGCCGGGATCATCGTGCTGCCGGACGAGTGCGAGGTCGGCGCCGATGCGGCCGAGCTGCTCGGCGTGCGCGACGAAGTACTCGACATCGCGGTCACCCCCGACCGCGGCTACTGCCTGTCCATGCGCGGCATCGCGCGTGAGGCCGCCATCGCGTACGGCAGCGCTCTGCGTGACCCGGCGCTGCTCGACACCCCCGCGCCCACGCGCACCGGGCACCCGGTCCGCCTCCTCGACCCGACCGGCTGCGACCTGTTCGTCGCGCGAGCGGTACGCAACATCGATCCGCTATCGCCTTCTCCGCTGTGGATGCAGCGGCGTATTCAGCTCGCCGGGATGCGGCCCATCTCGCTGATCGTGGACATCACGAACTACGTGATGCTGGAGATCGGCCAGCCGCTGCACGCCTACGCCGCCGACCGGCTCACCGGGCCGATCACCGTGCGCCGTGCGCAGGCCGGGGAGATCCTGGAGACCCTCGACGGCCAGCACCGCAAGCTGGATCCCGAGGACCTGGTCATCGCCGACGCCTCCGGCCCGATCGGCCTGGCCGGGGTGATGGGCGGCGGCGCCACCGAAGTCCAGCCGACGACCACCGACGTGCTGGTCGAAGGCGCGCACTTCGACCCGGTCGTGATCGCCCGCGCCGCCCGACGCCACAAGCTGCCGTCCGAGGCCTCGCGCCGGTTCGAGCGTGGCGTGGACCCGAACGCGGCGGCCGCCGCGGTGCAGCGGGCCGTGGACCTGCTGGTGCTGCTCGGCCAGGGCGAGGCAGACCCGGCGGTCACCGTCGAGTCGACTCGCCCGGCAACGGCCGAGCCGATCGTCATCGAGGCGAGCCTGCCCAGCCGGGTCGCGGGCCTGGAGTACTCGCGCGAGATCGTCGCCGGACGGCTGCAGGAGATCGGCTGCTCGGTCGAGGGCGCGGACGTGCTGCGGATCATCCCGCCGTCCTGGCGGCCCGACCTGACCGACCCCAACGACCTGGCCGAGGAAGTCATCCGGCTGGAGGGCTACGACCGGCTTCCTTCCACGATGCCGCAGGTCCCGGCGGGTCGCGGCTTGACGATCAAGCAGCGTTACCGCCGCCGTGTGGGGCGCGAGCTGGCGGGTGCGGGATACGTCGAAGTGCTCTGCTACCCGTTCGTCGGGCAGAAGGACTTCGACCAGCTGGGCGTGCCTGAGGACGACCCGCGACGCAACACGCTGCGCCTGCTTAACCCGCTCTCCGACGAGCAGCCCGAGCTGCGTACCACCCTGCTGCCCGGCCTCTTGGCAACGCTGCGACGCAACATCGGGCGCGGCTTCAACGACGTGGCACTGTTCGAGACCGGACTGATCTTCTCGCCGAAGCCCGGAGCGACGCCGCCGCCCCGGCTGACCACCGCGCACCGGCCCAGCGACGAGCAGCTCGCCGCACTCGACGCCGCGCTGCCGAACCAGCCGGCGCATGTCGCGGTCGTGCTCGCCGGCCTGCGCGAACCGGCCGGCTGGTGGGGCCCGGGCCGTCCGGCGGCGACGGACGCGAGCTCGACCCTGTGGGCTGACGCGATCGAGGCCGCGCGCACGGTCGCCCGGGCCTGCGGCGTCGAGCTGGAGGTGACGCAGGCTCAGTACGAGCCCTGGCACCCCGGCCGCTGCGCGCGGCTGTTGGTCGACGGCCGCGTCGTGGGCCACGCGGGCGAGTTGCACCCCAAGGTGCTGAACGAGCTGGGCCTGCCTCCGCGCACCAGCGCGATGGAGCTCGACTTCGACGCGCTGCTGCCGGCCCGCGACCTTCCGGTGCAGGGGCCGCTGGTCTCCACCTTCCCGGTGGCCACGCAGGACGTGGCCCTCGTGGTCGACCAGAGCGTCCCGGCGGCCACGGTCGAGTCCGCGCTGACCCGCGGCGCGGGCGTGCTGCTGGAGTCGATCAGCCTGTTCGACGTCTACCAGGGCGAGCGCATCGGAGAGGGCAAGAAGTCGCTGGCCTTCTCGCTGCGCTTCCGTGCCGCGGACCGGACGCTCACCGTCGAGGAGGCCACGCAGGCCCGTGACGCGGCGGTCAGCCTCGCGGCCGAGCAGACGGGCGCGGTACTGCGCGGCGCCTGACGCGCCGTCAACGCGCACGAACAAACCCGCTGTGGCCCTGTCGTCGATCGACGACAGGGCCACAGCCGTTCGCCTGACACGTCGATGACGCGCCGGGTCGGGGCCCGAAGTTCGCGGGCTGGTCGGCGTCGTGGTGTCACCCGGGATTGTCGCCCGTTGCTCTGCGCTGCCGATGGGCCGCCACGCGGGTGCGCGATGAGCAGGTCGAAGAGCAGTAGCGGCGGCCGAGCCCGGGTCCGACGTCGAGGTAGTACGCGGAACAGTCGTGTGCATGGCACACGCCCCAGGCAGGTCGGCCGTGCTCGCCGAGGATCTGGGCGAGCGCGTACGCGCCCGAGGCCAGGAGCCGTTCGTCCCAGCGGGCGTCGTCGGCCCGATCGACGTGCAGATGCCAGGTGCTGCCGTCGTGCCGTGAGAGCCGCGGCCAGGCGCCGCATTCGGCGAGGATGCCGTTCAGGGCGGTGGCGGCGCGGTCAGCGTCGGTTTCCCGCAGGACCGCGGCGAGGCGTTCGACGGCGGCGCGCAGGCGTGCCACATCGTGCGCCGTGAACGTCGCACCGGTAAGGCTTTCGGGGGATTGGCCGCAGTCGGCCAGTAGCGCGGCCAGGTCGTCGCCCCCCAGGTCAGGCTGCTTGCGCACCGCGTCGGCCAACTCGACCACCTGCCGAGCCACCGCCAGATCACGCCTGCTCACGCCGTCTTTCATGACACCTTTCTCCGGTCGTCTCGCCGCGCACGTCAAGCCGAAGGCGCCCCCTCCGAGCTGGGTAACGTAATAGAGGCAGTAATACGTTACACGGGAGGTGTCGTGTCGGGGCTCGCAGGGTTGCGGCTCTACCTGGCGACTGCGTTCTCAGCGCGGTGGGCTGAGGAGGGCGTGCCAGTGGCAACCGTGCTACTCGCCGTGCACCGCACCGGCAGCGCCGCCCAGGGCGCGTACATCCTGACCGCGTGGACGGCGCCGCACCTGATCGCCTCCCCACTGGCTGGCGCCCTCGTGGCACGATCAAGAAATTCACGGCTGTCCTACGCGAGCGCCCTGGCAGGCGTCGGGGCGGCGATCCTCGGCGTGTGCCTGCTGCTCGGCCGGGTGCCGTTGGCGCTGGTCTTCGCGTTGGCGCTGGCGGGCGGAGCGTTCGGCCCGATCGTGACCGGAGGGCTCTCCAGCCTGGTCGCCGGCCTGGCCCCCCAAGGGCCGCAGCGCGCTCGCGCCTACGCTCTCGACGCGGCGGTATACAACGCCGCCTCGGCGCTCGGCCCGGCTGCCGTCACGGCGATCACCGTGGCATCTTCGTCCGCGGTGGCCACCGGCGCGCTGGCAGGCGGCGCCCTGGTCGCGACTGTGCTCGTCGCGCTCACGCCGCCGTCGGCGGGCACGTGGCGACCGGCGCAGCACGAGCAGCCTGCGGCGCGGCGATGGCACGCCGACCTTCGGCGCGGCATGAGGGCGTTGTGGCGCACGCCCGTGTTGCGGGTCGTAACTGCCGGCAGTTGTCTGGCGTACCTGGGCACGGGCGCGTTGAGCACGACAGCTGTCCTGCTCGCTGTTTCCCGTGGCTACGCCGGTGGGGGAGGGACCCTGATTTCGGTCTTCGCCTGCACGGCGCTGGCCGGCTCGCTGGCGGTGGCGCGCTGGCAGCCGCCGCTGTCCGCAGTGACCATCGCCTGGCTCGGTCTGCTGACCACCGGCGCGGCACTGGCCGCTGCCGCTGCCGTCCGGCCGTTCGCCGCCTGCGCGACGCTGTTCGCGATCGCAGGACTCGGTGACGGACCACTGCTGAGCGCGATCCTGCGCATCCGCGCCGACTACGCACCGGACGACGCCCGTGCCCAGGTCTTCACCCTCGCCGCCGGACTGAAGATCTTCGCTGGATCCTGCGGCACGGCCATCGTCGGTGCTGTCTCGCACGCCCCGCCCTCAGCCCTGCTGCTCGGCATCGCCGCGCTGCAGTGCATCGCCGCGGCAGCACTCGCCCGAAGCCAGCGCTCGCACGTGCCCGCCTCGGTCGGCCGACCCGTCCTGCACGCTGATCGCTAAACGCCCGCCAGCGGGTGCGGGTCTCTGAGATCGGGTTCCGCTGCCGTTCGGATGAGAACGCGATCTCTGGTGGCATATTCATTCGCGTGGCTGTATTGTCATGCACATGACGATCCGGATCGCGGTCGCCGGTGCGACCGGCTATGCGGGCGGGGAGATTCTGCGGATCCTCCTCGGCCATCCCGCCGTGCTCGACGGGCGCGCACAGATCGGGGCGCTGACCGCCTGGTCGAACGCCGGTTCGCTGCTCGGTGAGCATCAGCCGCACCTCGGCCCGCTCGTCGATCGCGTGCTCGTCCCGACCGATCCGGAGAACCTCGCCGGTCACGACGTCGTCTTCCTCGCCCTGCCGCACGGCCAGTCCGGGGCCGTGGCACAGGCGCTCGGCCCGGACGTGCTGATCATCGACTGCGGCGCCGATTTCCGGCTCGCCGACGCCGCGGCGTGGAACCGGTTCTACGGTACCTCGCACGCCGGGACCTGGCCGTACGGACTGCCGGAACTGCCCGGCGCCCGCGCGGCGCTGCAGGGTACGAAGCGAGTCGCGGTGCCCGGCTGCTTCCCGACCGTCGCCACGCTCGCGCTGTATCCGGCGCTGGCCGCCGGGCTCGCCGCGCCCGAGGTCGTCATCACCGCGGTCACCGGCACTTCGGGCGCCGGCCGTTCGCTCAAGCCGCACCTGCTCGGTTCGGAGATCATGGGTAACGCCTCCGCCTACCAGGTCGGCGGGGTCCACCGGCACATTCCAGAAATCGTCCAGAACCTCGGCCGGGCCGTGGCGGCCGAGCTGACCGTCGCTCAGGACGGACCGGACCGGGCCGCTGCTGGCCGTAGCGGTTCCGGCCGCGTGTCGGTTTCCTTCACCCCGGTACTCGCTCCGATGCCGCGGGGGATCCTCGCAAGTTGTACGGCTCCGGCGCTGCCGGGGGTCACTGCGCAGGATTTGCGGGCCGCTTACGAGAAGGCCTACGCCGACGAGCCGTTCGTCACGCTCCTGCCCGAAGGCCGCTGGCCGCAGACCGCCGCGCTGGTCGGCTCCAACGCGGTGCACCTCCAAGTCGCCCTCGACGAAGCCGCAGGTCGGGTGAGCGTGATCGGCGCCGTGGACAACCTCGCCAAGGGCACCGCGGGAGCGGCCGTGCAGTGCCTCAACCTCGCGCTCGGCTGGCCCGAAGGCTCGGGTCTCACCACGATCGGAGTGGCCCCGTGACCGACCAGCCCACCCCCCAGCCCGGCCCGGGCGTCGGCGTGACCGCGGCGCGCGGCTTCCGCGCCTCCGGCGTCGCCGCCGGGCTCAAGACCACCGGCGCCCCGGACGTGGCCCTCGTCGTCAACGACGGACCGTCCCGCGCCGCGGCCGCCGTGTTCACCTCGAACCGGGTCAAGGCGGCCCCGGTGCTCTGGTCCCAGGAGGTCGCCAAGTCCGGCCTGCTGCACGCCGTGATCCTCAACTCCGGCGGGGCCAACGCCTGCACCGGCCCCCTCGGCTTCCAGGACACCCACGCCACCGCCGAGCACACCGCCAAACTCCTGGACACCTCCGCCGGCGAGATCGCCGTGTGCTCCACCGGCCTGATCGGCGTCCGGCTGCCGATGGACAAGCTGGTGCCCGGCGTGACCGCCGCCGCCGAGGCGCTCTCCGCCACCGGCGGCGCCGACGCGGCGGAGGCCATCCGCACCACCGACACCGTCGCGAAGACGGCGGTCGTGGCCCACGCATCAGGCTTCGTCGTCGGTGGCATGGCCAAGGGCGCGGGCATGCTCGCCCCCGGCCTGGCCACCATGCTGTGCGTCATCACCACCGACGCCGACGTGCCGGCCGACATCCTCGATCCGGTCTTGCGCGCCGCCGTCGCGCGTACCTTCGACCGGATCGACTCCGACGGCTGCATGTCCACCAACGACACCGTGATCCTCATGGCCTCCGGCGCCTCCGGCGTCACGCCCGAGGCCGCGCAGTTCGAGGCCGCCGTGCACGAGGTCTGCGACTCGCTGGCCCGCCAGCTGATCGCTGACGCCGAGGGGGCGTCCAAGGAGATCCAAATCGAGGTCGTACACGCCGCCGAGGAGGCCGACGCGCTCGAAGTCGCCCGCTCGATCGCCCGCAACAACCTGTTCAAGTGCGCCATCTACGGCGAGGACCCGAACTGGGGCCGGGTGCTCTCCGCCGTCGGGACCACGGCGGCACGCTTCGAACCGGACGAACTGGCGGTCGCGATCAACGGAGTCTGGGTCTGCCGGGACGGAGGAGTCGGCGAGGACCGCGAACTGTGCGACCTGACCCCGCGTCAGGTGCATGTGATCGTCGACCTCAACGCGGGGGAGAGCACCGCCACCGTGTGGACCAACGACCTGTCCAAGGAATACGTGCACGAGAACTCGGCGTACTCGTCATGAAGATCACGGCGGGCGGCACCCGCTCCCACGAGGCCCTGTCCAAGGCCCAGGTACTCACCCAGGCGCTGCCCTGGCTCTCCCGCTTCCACGGCGCGACGGTGGTCGTGAAGTTCGGCGGCAACGCGATGATCGACGAGGCGCTGAAGGCCGCCTTCGCCCAAGACGTGGTCTTCCTGCGCTACGCGGGCCTTCGCCCCGTCGTCGTACACGGCGGCGGCCCCCAGATCAGCCGGGAGCTGGAAAAGGCGGGCCTGGAATCCACCTTCACCGCCGGACTGCGGGTGACCACGCCCGAGGCCATGGAAGTGGTCCGCATGGTGCTCACCGGGCAGGTGCAGCGCGAGATCGTCGGCCTGGTCAATGCGCACGGCTCCTTCGCGGTCGGCATCTCCGGCGAGGACGGCAACACGCTGCTCGCCACCCGGCGGCTCGCCGAGGTCGACGGCGAACAGGTCGACATCGGCCGGGTCGGCGACGTGGCCGAGGTGGACGCCACGCTCATCAACGCCCTGCTGGACGACGGCCGCATCCCGGTCGTCTCCAGCGTCGCGCGCGCCGAGGACGGCGGCGTCTACAACGTCAACGCCGACACCGCGGCCGCCGCGCTCGCGGTCGGCCTCGGCGCGGAAAAGCTGGTCGTGCTCACCGACGTCGAGGGCCTCTACGCCGACTGGCCCCCCGCCGGCGCAGCCGGCTCATCGGACACCGCGGCGGAGGTGATCAGCCAGCTGTCCGCCGACGAACTCGAGAAGCTGCTGCCGAGTCTGTCCTCCGGCATGGCCCCCAAGATGGAGGCCTGCCTGCGCGCAGTGCGCGGCGGAGTGAAGGCCGCGCACGTGCTCGACGGGAGGGTCCAGCACTCCCTGCTGCTCGAAGTCTTCACCGACGAGGGGATCGGAACCATGGTGGTGTCCTCATGACCATCGCGACCGCCGAGGCACTGCCCGACCTGCACCCGCACACCGGCCTGTCCGCCGCCTTGACCGACCGCTACACCAGCTCCCTGATGAACACCTTCGGCCCGCCGAAGCGGGTGTTCGTCCGGGGCGAGGGCGCGCAGCTCTGGGACGCGGACGGCAACCGCTACCTCGACCTGTTCGCGGGCATCGCCGTCAACGCTCTCGGGCATGCGCACCCGCTCATCGTCCAGGCGGTCACCGCCCAGCTGACCACGCTCGGCCACGTCGGCAACTTCTTCGCCACCGCCCCGCAGATCGCCCTGGCTGAACGCCTCATCCAGCTCGTCGACGCCCCGCAGGCCCGGGTCTACTTCTGCAATTCCGGCACCGAGGCGAACGAGGCGGCCTTCAAGCTCTCCCGGCTCACCGGCCGCACGAAGCTGGTCGCGACCGACGGCGGCTTCCACGGGCGCACCATGGGCGCGCTCGCGCTGACCGGCAAGCCGGCCATCCGGGAGCCGTTCGAGCCGCTGCCCGGCGAGGTCACCTTCGTCCCCTACGGCGACACCGCCGCGCTCGAAGCAGCGATCGACGACGAGACCGCCGCGTTCATCGTCGAACCCATCCAGGGCGAGAAGGGGGTCGAGCCCGCACCGCCCGGCTACCTCACCGCGGCCCGCCGCATCACCGAACGCCACGGCGCGCTGCTGATCCTCGACGAGGTTCAGACCGGCATCGCCCGTACCGGCACCTGGTTCCGCTACCAGGCCGAGGCCGCCCGGAACGGCGGCTGGCAGCCCGACGTCATCTCCCTGGCCAAGGGCCTCGGCGGCGGCCTGCCGATCGGCGCCTCCATCGCCCTCGGCCGCGCCGCCGAGCTGTTCACGCCCGGCGCGCACGGCACCACCTTCGGCGGAAACCCGGTCGCCTGCGCCGCCGGACTGGCCGTGCTCTACGCCATCGAGCGCGACGGCCTGCTGGAGAACGTCAACGCCGTCGCCGCCAGGCTGCGGGACGGCATCCTCGCGCTCGGACACCCCGCGGTAGCCGGCGTCCGCGGCGCCGGGCTGCTACTCGCCGTCGAGCTCCACGAAGCCGTCGCCCCCGCGCTCGCCGACGCCGCGCTGAACGCCGGATTCATCGTGAACCCGGTCAACCCGCAGGCGATCCGGCTGGCCCCGCCGCTCATCCTCACCGCCGCCCAGGCCGACGAATTCCTCGCGGCGCTGCCCGCCCTCCTCGACCCGTTCACCCCCGGGAGCAACTGATGGTGCGCCACTTCCTACGGGACGACGACCTGACTCCGGCCGAGCAGGCTCAGGTACTCGACCTCGCCGACGCGCTGAAGGCCGATCCGCTCGGCCGCAAGGTGCTGGACGGCCCCAAGGCCGTCGCGGTGCTCTTCGACAAGCCGTCCACCCGCACCCGAGTCTCCTTCTCGGTCGGCATCGCCCAGCTCGGCGGCTATCCCCTCGTCATCGACGCGGGCAGCAGCCAGCTCGGCCGCGGCGAGCCGATCGAGGACACCACCCGGGTGCTGGACCGCCAGGTCGCCGCGATCGTCTGGCGCACCTTCGAACAAGGCCGGATCGAGGCCATGGCCGCGGTCTCCCGGGTCCCGGTGGTCAACGCCCTGACCGACCAGTTCCACCCCTGCCAGATCCTCGCCGACCTGCAAACCGTCCGTGAGCACAAGGGCCGGCTCGCCGGACTGACCATGACCTACCTCGGCGACGGCGCCAACAATATGGCGCACTCGTACCTGCTCGGCGGTGCGCTCGCCGGCATGCACGTGCGCATCGGCACCCCCGCCGGCTACCTGCCCGACCCCGCGATCGTCGCCGACGCCGGGCGGATCGCGGCCGAGACCGGCGGCTCCGTCCAGGTACTGCACGACGCCAAGGCCGCGGCCACCGACGCCGACGTGCTGGTCACCGACACGTGGGTGTCGATGGGCCAGGAGGCCGAGAAGAGCGACCGCGCCGAGGTCTTCAAGCCATACGCCCTCGACGAAGCGGCCCTGGCGCTCGGCGCGCCCGACGCGATCGTGCTGCACTGCCTGCCCGCGTATCGCGGCAAGGAGATCGCCGCCTCGGTGATCGACGGTCCGCAATCAGTGGTCTGGGACGAGGCCGAAAACCGCCTGCACGCCCAGAAGGCGCTGCTCACCTTCTTGATCGAACACAGCTCGACCGCCCCCGAAGGCCCGCGACGATGACCGGCGAAACCGACGCCCAGGCCGCGCTGAGCGCGCTTACCACGGTCAACACCCGCCGCGCGCGCCACCAGCGGATCGCCGACCTGCTCAGCAAGCACAAGGTGCGCTCGCAGACCGCGCTCGCCGAACTGCTCGCCGAGGACGGCTACTCGGTCACCCAGGCCACCCTCTCCCGCGACCTCGACGAACTCGGCGCGGTGCGCATCCGGGACCGGGACGGCGCCCTGGTCTACGCGCTGCGCAGCGAGGGCGGCGACGGAGCCCCGCAGATCGCCCGCGAGGGCAGCGCCCTGGAGGCCCGGCTCAAGCGGCTGCTCGGCGAACTGCTGGTCACCGCGGAGGGCTCGGCCAACCTGGTGGTGCTGCGCACTCCGCCCGGAGCCGCCCAGTTCCTCGCCTCGGCCATCGACCACGCGGACAACCACGGCGTCACCGCCGGCGTGATGGGCACCATCGCCGGCGACGACACCGTCCTGGTGATCTGCCGCGAACCGACCGGCGGCCCCGACCTGGCCCGCCAGCTGATCAGCGCCGCACAGCGCGGTTGAACCGCACCCGCAAAGACCCCGCACCACGAAGGAGCACCCCATGACAGAGCGCGTAGTCCTCGCCTACTCGGGAGGATTGGACACCTCAGTCTGCATCGGCTGGATCGCCGAACAGACCGGAGCGGAAGTGATCGCCGTCGCCGTCGACGTCGGCCAAGGCGGCGAGGACCTGGAGACCATCCGCAAGCGGGCCCTGGACTGCGGCGCGGTCGAGGCCGAAGTGGCCGACGCGCGCACCGAGTTCGCCGAGGAGTACTGCCTCCCCGCGCTCAAGGCCAACGCCCTCTACATGGACCGCTACCCGCTGGTCTCCGCCCTCTCCCGGCCCACCATCGTCAAGCACCTGGTCGCCGCGGCCAAGAAGCACGGCGCCACCACCGTCGGGCACGGCTGCACCGGCAAGGGCAACGACCAGGTCCGCTTCGAGGTCGGCATCCAGAGCCTCGCCCCCGAGCTCAAGTGCATCGCCCCGGTCCGCGACTACGGCATGACCCGGGACAAGGCCATCGCCTTCGCCGAGGCCAAGGCCCTGCCCATCGAGACCACGAAGAAGAACCCCTACTCGATCGACCAGAACGTCTGGGGCCGCGCCGTCGAGACCGGATTCCTCGAGGACATCTGGAACGGCCCGATCGAGGACATCTACAGCTACACCGCCAACCCGGCCACCCCGCGTGAGCCCGACGAGCTGATCATCGCCTTCGAGTCCGGCGTCCCGGTCGCCATCGACGGCAAGAAGGTCACCGTGCTGGAGGCGATCGTCGAGCTGAACAAGCGCGCCGGAGCCCAGGGCGTCGGCCGGCTGGACATGGTCGAGGACCGGCTCGTCGGCATCAAGTCCCGCGAGGTATACGAGGCCCCCGGCGCCATCGCACTGATCACCGCGCACCAGGAGCTCGAGAACGTCACCGTCGAGCGGGAGCTGGCCCGGTTCAAGCGTGGCGTCGAGCAGCGCTGGGGCGAGCTGGTCTACGACGGCCTGTGGTTCTCCCCGCTCAAGCGCGCCCTCGACGGCTTCATCGAGACCGCCAACGAGCACGTCACCGGCGAGATCCGGCTCTCCCTGCACGCCGGCCGGGCCTGGGTCACCGGCCGCCGCTCCGCCGTCTCCCTCTACGACTACAACCTGGCCACCTACGACTCCGAGGACGTCTTCGACCAGTCCCTGGCCAAGGGCTTCATCGACCTGTGGGGCCTGCCCTCCAAGATCGCCGCGCGGCGGGACCAGAAGGCCTGAGCACCGTGACCGACAGCACCAGCCCGCGGCTGCTCTGGAGCTCGCGGTTCAGCAGCGGTCCGAGTGACGCGCTGGCGGCACTGTCCGCCAGCGTGCACTTCGACTGGCGGCTCGCCACCTACGACCTGGCCGGCTCGCGGGCCCACGCCCGCGCGCTGCACCGGGCCGGGCTGCTCACCGACGAGGAGCTCGACGGCATGCTGCAGGGTCTGGACAAGCTCCAGGCCGACGTCGAGTCCGGCGCGTTCACCGCCACGATCGCCGACGAGGACTGCCACACCGCCCTGGAACGCGGACTGATCGAACGCGTTGGCCCTGAGCTCGGCGGCCGGCTGCGCGCGGGCCGGTCCCGCAACGACCAGATCGCCACGCTCGGCCGGATGTTCCTGCGGGACCACGCCCGGGTCATCGCGCACCTGGTCACGGACCTGCAAAAGGCCCTCGTCGCGCAGGCCGAGGCGAACTTCGAGGTCGCGATGCCGGGCCGCACGCACCTGCAGCACGCGCAACCGGTCCTGCTCGCGCACCACCTGCTGGCGCACGTGCACGCGCTCGGCCGCGACGTCGACCGGCTGCGCGACTGGGACCGCCGCACCGACAGCTCGCCTTATGGCAGCGGCGCCCTTGCCGGCTCCACCCTCGGCCTCGACCCGCAGGCGGTCGCGACCGAGCTGGGCTTCAGCTCCAGCGCGGCGAACTCGATCGACGGCACCGCGTCCCGCGACTACGTCGCCGAATTCGCCTTCGTGGCCGCGATGATCGGCGTCGACGTCTCCCGGATCGCCGAGGAGGTGATCCTGTGGACCACCCGAGAGTTCCGCTTCGCGACCCTCGACGACGCCTACGCCACCGGCTCGTCGATCATGCCGCAGAAGAAGAACCCGGATATCGCGGAGCTCGCCCGGGGCAAGGCCGGCCGCATGATCGGCAACCTCGCGGGGCTGCTCGCCACGCTCAAGGCGCTGCCGCTGGCCTACAACCGCGACCTGCAGGAGGACAAGGAGCCGGTGTTCGACTCCGTCGACACCCTCACCGTCCTGCTGCCCGCGTTCACCGGCATGATCGCGACGCTTACCTTCCACGGCGACCGTACGGCCGAGCTCGCCCCGCAGGGCTTCTCGCTGGCCACCGACATCGCCGAGTGGCTGGTGAAGCAGCGCGTCCCGTTCCGCGAGGCGCACGAGATCGCCGGGGCCTCGGTCCGCTACTGCGAGCAGCGCGGCCTCGAGCTGTCCGACCTGACCGACGAGGACCTCGCCGCGATCGACGCCCGGCTGACCCCCGAGGTCAAGCAGGTGCTCACCGTCCCCGGCTCCCTCGCCTCCCGCGACGGCCGCGGCGGCACCGCACCGGCTCGGGTGCGCGAGCAGCTAGACGAGTTGCGGCAGCTCCTGACGGCTCAGCGTGAGTGGTTCAGTGCCTGATCCGCTCGACCCGCTGCCTCGCAGCTTCTTCGACCGGCCGGTCCTCTCGGTCGCCCCCGACCTCCTGGGCCGGCTCGTCGTGCACCGCACCGAGGACGGCACCGTCACGGCGCGACTCACCGAGGTCGAGGCCTACGACGGCCCCAACGATCCCGGATCGCACGCCTTCCGTGGCCGCTCCAAGCGCAACGGCACCATGTTCGGCCCGCCCGGTCACGTGTACGTGTACTTCACCTACGGCATGCACTACTGCATGAACCTGGTCTGTGGCCCGCCCGGCATGCCCACCGGAATCCTGCTGCGCGCCGCCGAGATCACCGACGGCGCCGAACTCGCCCGCAAGCGCCGACTCACTGCCAAATCTGACCGCGAGCTGGCCCGCGGCCCGGCCCGCCTCGTCGAGTCGCTCGCCGTCACACGCGGCGATGACGGCTCCGACGTCTGCGGCGACGGACCGCTCACCGTGCACCACGGCACGCCGCCGCCAAGGACACTCATACGCACCGGTCCTCGCGTCGGCCTCCGCGATGCCCCCGACTTCCCCTGGCGCTTCTGGATCGACGGCGATCCCACCGTGAGCGTCTATCGCCCGCACGTCCCGAAGCGCAGAACCGGTTAGCGATCGCCGCGTACGATCGGGCAGGCTTGTACCGGGACAACTTCACCGGTCCCGCATGACACTTCCTGACCGCGAAGAGACGGACTGACCGTGACTGACATCGTCGACGAACTCAAGTGGCGGGGCTTGATCGCCCTCTCCACCGACGAAGAGGCCCTGCGCAAGGCCTTCGCCAACGGTCCGGTCACCTTCTATTGCGGATTCGACCCGACCGCGCCGAGCCTGCACATCGGCAACCTGGTCCAGTTGCTGACCATGCGCCGGATCCAGGACGCGGGCAACCTGCCGCTCGGCCTGGTCGGCGGCTCGACCGGTCTGATCGGCGACCCGAAGCCCACCGCCGAGCGCGTCCTCAACACCAAGGAAACCGTCGCCGAGTGGGTGGGGTATATCCGTGGCCAGGTCGAACGCTTCCTCGACTTCGACGGTCCCTACGCCGCGCGGATCGTGAACAACCTCGACTGGACCGCGCCCATGTCCGCGATCGACTTCCTGCGTGACATCGGCAAGCACTTCCGCGTGGGCAAGATGCTCTCCAAGGACGCGGTCAGCGCGCGCCTCAACTCCGAGGCCGGCATCAGCTACACCGAGTTCTCATACCAGATCCTGCAGGGCCTGGACTTCTTGGAGCTCTACCGCCAGTACGGCTGCGTCCTGCAGACCGGCGGCAGCGACCAGTGGGGCAACCTCACCGCGGGCGTCGACCTGATCCACCGCGCCGAGGGCGTCTCGGTGCATGCCCTGGGCACGCCGCTGGTCACGAAGGCGGACGGCACGAAGTTTGGAAAGACCGAGGGCGGCTCGGTCTGGCTGGACGCCGAGCTGACGTCGCCGTACGCGTTCTACCAGTTCTGGCTCAACGCCGAGGACGCCAAGGTCGCCGAGTACCTGCGGATCTTCACCTTCCGCAGCAAGGCGGAGATCGAGGAGTTGGACGAGGCTACGCGCGAGAAGCCGCACCTGCGCCTGGCCCAGCGGGCCCTCGCCGAGGACGTCACCACGCTGGTGCACGGCGCCGACCAGTTCCAGCGGGTCGAGGCGGCCAGCCGGGCACTGTTCGGCCAGGGCGACCTGGCGGCGCTCGACGAGCGCACACTGCAATCGGCCCTGGCCCAGCTGCCCACGGCGAAGGTCACCAGCCTGGCGCCTTTCTTCGAGCTGTTCGCCGACACGGGCATCGTCCCCAGCCGCTCGGCCGCGCGCCGGGCGATCCAGGAGGGCGGCGCCTACGTGAACAACGCCAAGATCGAGGACGTCGAGGCGCAGCCGGTCGAAGGCGACCTGCTGCACGGCCGCTGGCTGCTGCTTCGCCGCGGCCGCCGGACGCTTGCCGCCGTCGAACTGGCACGCTGACACACCGGATCCGCACGGTCCCGGGCGCAGACAGTACCTTGATACGTCGATTTGACGGTCTAGCGCCCGGGGCCTAATGTTTACCGAGTCGCCACGAGGGGGACGCCGGGCAAACCGGGTCGATCCGACGGGCGGCAGCAGAGGCAAGAACCTACCGGCAGAGGCTCGCGAGGGCCGGTCACCGGTCAGTGTGTCTGTTTCTTGAGAACTCAACAGTGTGTCGACATTTTTGTCTGTGATGCCATTTTATGTGAATGGTTGATTGTCCCGACCCCCGTCGGGACGGTTTAGCCGGGTTTGTCAAACATCTTTTTTGGAGAGTTTGATCCTGGCTCAGGACGAACGCTGGCGGCGTGCTTAACACATGCAAGTCGAACGGATCACTGGTCTTCGGGCTGGTGGTGAGTGGCGAACGGGTGAGTAACACGTGGGTAACCTGCCCTTGGCT
>NZ_DASRBQ010000159.1:0-24120 GCF_035653575.1 Actinocrinis sp. | reverse complement strand
AGTCCCCCCAACTCACCCGCGCCCAGTCCCCCCAACTCACCCGCGCCCAGTCCCTCCAACTCACCCGCGCCCAGTCCCCTCGGCTCACCCGCGCCCGCCTCGCCTGCTGCCGTCCCCTATCCCCCCGCCCCGTCCTCGCCCGATTCGCCTCCCCCGTCCTCGCCAGCCGCCGCCGTTTCTCCGCCACCCCTCCCGCCCTGGCTGCGCGCCCGCTACGCCGCCTGGATGCGCGAAGCCCTCGCCGAGGCCGAACAGGCCCCGCACACCGGCGACGTGCCCATCGGAGCCGTAGTCATCGACGAGACCGGCCGCATCCTCGCCCGCGGCCGCAACATCCGCGAGGCGCACGCCGACCCGGTCGGCCACGCTGAGATCGTGGCTCTCCAGGGCGCGGCCCGAGCACGCGGCACATGGCGACTCGACGGCTGCACCCTCGTCGTCACCCTCGAACCCTGCGCGATGTGCGCCGGCGCCGCGGTCCTCGCCCGCGTGGACCGCATCGTCTTCGGCGCCTTCGACCCCAAGGCCGGCGCGGTCGGCTCCCTCTGGGACATCCCGCGCGACCAGCGGCTCAACCACCGCCCCGAAGTCGTCCCCGGCGTCCTGCCCGACGAGGCCGCCGCGCTGCTTGACTATTTTTTCGCGTCTGCACGGTCGGTCCGGTAAGCTTCTCCCCGGTGACGTGTCCGAGCGGCCTAAGGAGAACGCCTCGAAAGCGTTTGTGGTGCAAGCCACCGAGGGTTCAAATCCCTCCGTCACCGCTGACAAGGGCGGGAACCGGTAACTCCGGTTCCCGCCCTTCTGCTTCAGGACGAGTGACCGTTGTCGCCTTCGTCGCCGCCCGCGTCATGCCGCCCGTCCGCACCCTCGTCGCCGCCCCCGTCAGCACCTTCGCCCTCGCCGGCCGCTTCGAAGATGCGTAGTGAGACCTCGGGGTTCTGGTCCAGGAACCTGCTCACGGAGTCGTCCACGGTTTCGGGCTGTCCGGAGATGTGCACGCGGACCGTATCCGTGTGCACGACGTCCTCGCTCGAAACCGAAAGGCCTTCGAGCTCGAAGAAGCGCACGAGATGGGAATGCGCGGTCACGTTGACTTCCGCGATCAGATTCTTTCCGTGGATGACGTACGGATCGTCTTGGTCGGCCCGCAGATTCTTTCCATGATTGACGTAGATGTCGCGGCCTTCTGATGCTTCGGCCATGTGCACCTGCCTAGGTTGAAAGACTGGCGGCGAGGATGATGGCGACCTCGGCGCCGAGAAGGAATACCGCGACCTGGAAAAGCTTCACCCTGCTGTTGATCTTCCGCGAGTTCTCGCCCGCGCACTCGATCAGCCGCTTGACCATCTGCCGGTCGATCGGGCCGTCGGCGGGATTCTCGCAATCGAGCAGGAAGGCGCCGGCGTTCGGGCCGAAGGCGAAGTCGATCGGCCACATGATCACCACGTTCAGGGCCACGATCACGGCCAGGATCACCAGCAGCGCGATCGCCGCCCAGTTCGGGAAGGTGGTGCCCTTCGTCGGATCGATCTGGATGAAGCCGATCCCCGCCGCGAACGAGGTGATCAGCGCGGCGATGGTGAGCACGCCGCTGGACCGGTTCCGCAGATTTCCGAGAGTCGTGTCTTCCCTGGTCAATTCGTTCACGGCCGCGTCGTAGGCGAGCTTCATGCGCGCTTCGATCAGTTCGGCTTGAGTTTTCTCGGCCGTGCCGGACTCTTCCGCCATGCCCCTCGCCCCCTCCTCGGCCCGCCCCGGGCGTTCAGCTCACGTTCGCCTAGATTCAGCTTGAGCCGGATTTCCCGGCGGCGCAACCTCTGCGAAAGCCGCCGCAATCGCGCCACCTCTCAATCACCACGGCCCAAGTATTCGCAGCGATTCGCCTACTTGACATCCACGTAGGGCGCGAATTCGTGCTCAGCTCGCGCAGGAACTGCTCGCCTTCACCGGAGCCGCAGTCGCCGCTTTGAGCGCGGCTGACACTTGGTCAGGACTGGCCAGCGCGGTGAATCCGCTGCCGAGGACGAGATCGACAGTCCCATCGGTCCGCGTATCCGGCTTGAGCTGAGACCCGGCGACCTCAGCCGCGACGACACGCATCGCGGGCGTGCTCGCCGTTGCACCGCGGATCTGTGCGGAGACGGTCAGGTTGGCCTTCAACGGGTCGTTGGTGACCTTTCCGATCGCGAACCCGCGCTGCTTGAGTGTCGCGGCAGTGGCTGCGGCCAGACCTTGGCGGTCGGTCGCGTTGTAGACGTTCAGCTTGACCTGCCCCGCCGCTGGCAGCTTCGGCTCGACCTTGCGCGCGGCGGCGGCAGCGTTCGCCTTGTTCGCGCACGCGCTCGCCGCCGGAGCCTGCGAGGGGGAGCTGAACAAGGACACGACGCCGTACCCGCCCGCGGCGAGCAGTACCGCAGCGAGGGCAGCCGTTACGATCATGCGGCGCCGACGCTTCGTACGGCTGCGGAACGGCACGTACTCGTCCCCCGTACCGACGCGGAACTTCTTGCCGCCGATCTCCTTACCCGTTCGCGTGGCGGTACCGCGGCCTACCGCGCCTGTGCCAATTCCGGTGCCGGCGGAGGCTGATGCCGAAGGGGCAGGAGAGCTAGGAGCGAGGGCCGCAGCGGTATCCGGCACAGCGCTGACGCCCGGCGCTTGGTGCCGCTGGGCGCCTGTCGGCTCTTCCTCGGACGAGCTGGCTTGAGAGGGCGTCAGATCCATGCCCTGACGGTACCCGGGCAGCTACCGACGGTAATCTTCAATCAAGGTCGAGTACGCGCGCATGGAGTACAGTGCGCTGCTGCAGAGCCGCCCGCACCGCACGGTGCAGCCCGTCCTCCAGGAACAGCTCGCCGCGCCACTTCACCACGTGCGCGAACAGATCCCCGTAGAAGGTCGAGTCCTCGGACAGCAGGGCGTCGAGGTCCAGCTGGCGCCTGGTCGTGACCAGCTGATCCAGCCGAACCTGGCGTGGCGCGACCTCCGCCCAACCGCGCGACGAGCGTCCGTGGTCGGGATACGGGCGTCCGTCCCCAATCCGCTTGAAGATCACCCAAACAGCCTACCGTTTTGTGGCCTTCTCCTCCCTGTCGACGGCGCTCTCAGTTCCGCAACGTGTCACCCCGTGTCGCCCGCCTGTTGCGCCGCCCGACGTATCGGAGCTGCGGTCTGACAGTAGGACAACCGTTCGCCGACGCCGCTTCCGGCGTACCGCGAACCACACGAAAGAGGTCCCCAGGCGACTCCCGGCGAGCCGCGCCGCGACAGCGGTCGGGTGCGCTGAGGTCGCCGCTCTATATCAGCCGCCTTACCAGGACGCATAGTGCTAGGTTCGAGGTTATGGCTGTGTCCGCGTCCACCCATGACCTGATGTCGCGACTCGTCGCGGTGCTGAGGGAGCCCTCCGAGTTCTTCTGGAACCTGAGCCTGATGGGCGAGGACCAGGTAGCCATGCTGGCTCAGCTCGCAGGCGATCTGACGGCCCCTAAGTCGGTCACCGGGGACGGCAAGTTCTTCGACTCCGGCTTCGCCTACTGGGGGATCGAGCCCACCGTCGCGTGGATCCAGGCCTGCTCTGACCCCATGTATCCGGTGATGCGTAACAGCATCGAGTCCTTCCTGCCGCGCTGGGAACGCATCCAGGACAAGGTCACCGGCACGGCGATGCACTACGTCAGCCTCGGGCCCGGCGACGGGCACAAGGACAACGTGATCCTCAGCTCCCTGCAAAGCAGCGCCGGCGCGCTCTCGTACATCCCGGTCGACATGAGCGCCGAGATGCTCAGGATGTGCATACATGAGCCGCGCCGTACCCGATCGATCTCGCATGATCTGGTGCTGCCGATACAGCTCGACTTCGGCGACCCGGCCAACCTCTTCGCGCTCAAGTCGCTGCTCGGCAATCTCGCCGGAGCCGAGCCGATCCTTTACTCGCTGCTCGGCAACACGCTGTCCAACTTCCGCGACTACCAGACCCAGCTCGGTCTGCTCGCGCAGCTGCTGCGGCCCCAGGACCGGTTCGTGCTCGAACTGGCCACCACCCGGACCCTCGGCGACCGCGAGGTCGAGGCCGCGGCGGCCGAGTACCACCGCAGCGCCGCCTTCCGCACGTTCGCGACCAGTGCGCTGGTCAGCTACACGGACATCCCGTTCGACATGGACAGCGTGCACTTCGAGGCGAGCGTCGACAACGGCCGCGCCATCCTGATCAAGGTGATCTACCGCAACGAGACCGGCGCGAACATCAAGTTCAGCCTCGCGAACCGGCACCTGTTCACCTTCCCCGCGAACGACACGATTCGGCTGCACATAACCCGCAAGCACCTGCGCAGCAAGCTCGACGAGCTCATCCGGGCCAGCAACCTGGTCCAGGTGACCGCCGAGCAGCAGGACTTCAACCACCCGTCCAGCGCGCCCTTCGGCATGGACCTGATCCTGCTGAAGCGGGCCGAGGGCGACCACGTCAGCTCGGTGGTCGATGCGCTCTGGCCGCGGCGATGAGCACGCTCTTCTACCGCTTCGTCACGATTTTCTCGATCGTCGCGCTCCTGGTCGCGTTCGGTATCAGCGTGGCCGGGGCGGTGGTCTCCAACTCGACCAACAGGTACCAGCCGGCCGCCGAGATCTTCGCGTACTCGGCCGCGATCATCGGCATCTTCGCCGAGCGCCTGGCCCGCCAGAGCGAGGCACGCCAGCAGACCATCAGCTCGATCGCCGCGGAGCTGAAGGCAAACGAGGCGATCCTGCTCGACAAGGCGTTCGCGGTCGACGGAGCCAATGCCGGACGCCCCTACGTCTACCCGCGGCTGCGCATCTCAGCGGTCGAGGACGCATTCGCCAACACGCGGGTGTCCTTCCTCAACGACGCCGATCTGGTCGACCGGCTGCGGGAATGGCGCGACAAGGTCTCCGACTTCAACCGCCGCCTCGACATCACCGAACTTCGCGGCTTCACGGTCGCGGACGCCACCGAGCGCGGCGACATGCACCGCCGGCTGGTCCAGCAGAGCGGCTGGCTGGCCGAGCTACGCAGTGACCTGTCGCAGCTGAAGCATCAGCTGTGCGACCGCCACGAGCGCTACCTGCCCAAGCAGCACGACCACGTCGTCCTCGAGGTCGCAGAGGCGCCCGAGACTGCGTGAGACCGTGGAAGACCGCGTGAGACGTGACGCGCGCCCCGCCGACCTGCACGCCGCCGGCGCCGAAACGCAAAGGAACCCCTGACCACGGCTTGCCCGGTCAGGGGTTCCTTCGTTCAGCGGAGGATACGAGATTTGAACTCGTGAGGGGTTGCCCCCAACACGCTTTCCAAGCGTGCGCCCTAGGCCACTAGGCGAATCCTCCGCGGGCAAGCTTACCGGACGAACGCGGGTGCTTCGCCACACCATTGCGCCCTCGTGGGCCGGCTCGGGAGCTGCCCGCGATGGGCTATCCTTTTGGCGGACCCCTCGTGTGGCGTCACCCCGCTGAACCCCCCCAGGGCCGGAAGGCAGCAAGGGTAGGCAGGCTCTGGCGGGTGCGCGAGGGGTCTTTCGCTGCCCTCGCCCGTGCCGGTCGCGATCTCTGTGGTTTATCCACAGGTCGGCGCGAGGAGGCCGTTCGTGTGGGTGGGAACGACTACGCTCAGAGGCGTGTCACTCGCGCTATACCGTCGATATCGCCCCGAGACCTTCGAAGAGGTCATCGGGCAAGAGCACGTGACTCAGCCGCTCCAGCGGGCGCTGAGCAATCAGCGAGTGAATCACGCCTATCTCTTCAGCGGGCCGCGCGGGTGTGGGAAGACCACCAGCGCGCGGATCCTGGCCCGCTGCCTGAACTGTGAGCAGGGGCCCACGCCGACGCCGTGCGGAACCTGTAAGTCGTGCACCGACCTGGCCCGCGGCGGGCCGGGGTCGATCGACGTCATCGAGATCGACGCGGCCTCGCACGGCGGCGTGGACGACGCCCGCGACCTGCGCGAGCGGGCGTTCTTCGCGCCGGTCTCCGCCCGCTACAAGATCTACATCCTGGACGAGGCCCACATGGTCTCCCAGGCCGGCTTCAACGCCCTGCTCAAGGTCGTCGAGGAGCCGCCGCCGCACCTGAAGTTCATCTTCGCCACCACCGAGCCGGAGAAGGTCATCGGGACCATCCGCTCGCGTACGCACCACTACCCCTTCCGGCTCGTACCGCCGGGCGTTCTGCGCGACTACCTGGCGCAGGTCTGCGAGCGCGAGTCGGTGCGGGTGGACCCGGACGTGCTGCCGCTGGTGGTGCGGGCCGGCGCCGGTTCGGTGCGTGACTCGATGTCGGTACTCGACCAGCTGCTCGCGGGGGCCGGGCAGGACGGCGTCACCTACCAGATGGCGGTCGGGCTGCTCGGCTACACCGACGCGACGCTGCTGGACGAGGCGGTCTCGGCGTTCGCCGCGCGCGATGGCGCCGCCGCGTTCCAGGCCGTGGACCACGTGGTCGAGGGCGGGCACGATCCGCGGCGCTTCCTAGCGGACCTGCTGGAACGGCTGCGAGATCTCGTGATCCTCGCCGCTGTCCCGGACGCCGCGGAGAAGGGCCTGATCACGGCACCGGGGGATCAGCTGGCCCGGATGCGGGAGCAGGCCGCCGCCTTTGGGCCCAGCGAGCTGTCCCGGGCGGCCGACCTGGTCAACGCCGGGCTGTTGGAGATGCGCGGGGCGACGGCGCCACGGTTGCTGCTGGAACTGATCTGTGCCCGAGTCCTGCTGCCCAGCGCGGACGACCCGGTCCGGGGCGTCGCGGCGCGGCTCGACCGGCTTGAGCGCAGCGGTGTGGTGAGCGCGGTCAGTGACGTTTCGGCTGTCGGGATGCGGCCGGACAGTATGCCTGCGGAGCGGCCGCGGATGGCGGAGCCGGCGATGGGTGCGGTGGCCACATCCCACGGGGCGCCGGGGGCAGTGGCCGCTGGTGTGGGCGAGCCGGGGATTGTGGCGGCAGGGCAAGTACCCGCGGGGCCGGGGCAGCAGTCCGCGAATTCGGTGGACGGCGCGTTCACTCCGCCGTGGCGGAAGAGCGGCGCCGGTGCAGGCTCGGGCGCGGGCACGGCCGGGGGAGCTGGCGGTGTAGGCGAGGGAGCAGCGCCGGGAGCGGCATCTCAAGGAGCGACGCACGGATTACCGTCGCAGGGGGCGACGACCCCGGGAACGATGACGCAGAATGCGGTGCCGGGGCAGACCCGCGCGGCGGCCGCACCGCAGTCAGGGACGTCCGGCGGCGGGATGAACGAGGCGGCCTCGGTTCGGCAGCTGTGGCCGCAGGTGCTGGAAGCGGTGGCGCGGCGCAGCAAGGTCGCCTGGGTGATGCTGCAAAGCGTGCACGTGGTCGGCGTCGAGGGCAGGCTGCTCCAGCTCGGCTTCAGCAATCCCGGCCTGCGCGACAACTTCCACGGCTCGAACCGCGAGGAAACCCTGCGGGAAGCCTTGCGCGAGATCACCGGGACCGAGTGGAAGATCGACGCACTGGTCGACCCCTCGGCCGGAACGAACGCGCCGGGCCCCACGCCGAGCGTGGCGTTCCCGTCTTCGGCGCCGGCGCCGGTTGCGGCTCCCGCGGCCGCCGCGGGCCCGCCGCCGGCTTCGCCGTCGAGCCAGGGCGCCGGAGGCGGGCCCGACCAGGCGCCGGCGAGTTCTTCCGCGCCGCCCCCGTTCGCGCAACCCGCCGCACCCCCTCCCTTCGCGCAAGCTGCCACGCCTCCGGAGGAGGACGAACCCGACCCCGACGACGAGGACGTGGACGACGCCGGCCCGACCGCCCGAGACCTGCTGGTCCGCGAACTCGGCGCGACGGTGCTGGAAGAGAAATCCGACGCGGACTAAGGCCGCTCGGCGCCGGTCGCCTACACCACCTGCGCGACAAGCGCCGCGCGCGGACCGGAATTGCGTCATCTGTTCGTCAATCGGACAGCGCGTGGCCCCCGTCCGGCGCCCGAACCGCATAGGCTCGTTCCGTTACCGAAGACAGGCCGTCGCGTCACTCGACAGCTTCAAGCCGACAAGGAGCCCAAGGTGTTTCCGGACGGGTTCGACATGGGATCGCTCCTCCAGCAGGCGCAGCAGATGCAGCAGCAGATGGAGGAGGCGCAGCGCGCGCTCGGCGAGCGGAAGGTGACCGGCACGGCCGGCGGCGGCCTAGTCACCGCCACCGTCACCGGGCTCGGCGAGCTGGTCGATCTGAAGATCGCTCCCGAGGCGGCCGACCCGCAGGACACCGAGACGCTGGCCGACCTGGTCATCGCCGCGGTGCAGGCCGCCAACGAGGAGGCCGAGAAGCTGCAGAAGGACAAGCTCGGACCGCTCGGCGCGCTGGGCGGGATGGGCGGCGGCATGCCGGGACTCGGGTTTTGAGCGCAGCGGGAATGAGTAACACGAACACGGTGAACGGACGCGCGGCCGCCCGGCCCGACACGAGGCGCGGAGGGCGGTGCTCAACGTGTACGAAGGCGTCGTCCAGGACCTGATCGACGAACTCGGCCGGCTGCCCAACATCGGCCCGAAGAGCGCCCAACGCATCGCGTTCCACGTGCTCCAAGCCGATCCGGTGGACGTCAAACGACTGGCCGAGGTCCTGATCCGGGTCAAGGAGACGGTGCGCTTCTGCGAGGTCTGCGGCAACGTCGCCTCGGCCGAGCGCTGCCGGATCTGCCTCGACCCGCGCCGCGACCCGAGCGTGCTGTGCGTCGTCGAGGAACCCAAAGACGTGGTCGCGATCGAGCGCACCCGCGAGTTCCGCGGCCGCTACCACGTGCTCGGCGGGGCGATCTCGCCGATCGACGGCGTCGGCCCGGACGACCTGCGCATCAGAGAGCTGATGGCGCGGCTCGCCGACGGCAGCGTGACCGAGCTGATCCTGGCCACCGACCCCAATCTGGAGGGCGAGGCCACCGCGACTTATCTCGCCCGCCTGGTAAAGCCGCTCGCCGTGGACGGCGCGCTGCGCATCACCCGTCTCGCCTCGGGGCTGCCGGTCGGCGGGGACCTGGAATACGCCGACGAGGTCACCCTCGGCCGGGCCTTCGAAGGGAGAAGATCACTCGATGTCTGACACTACGCGCTCCGGCGCCGCGGGTACCGCCGCGGAGGAGCTGCCCGATCAGCACCCGGCCGTGCTGGACAGCGCCGCCGAGCTCGGCGAGTTCGCCGACCAGATCTCCGACCAGATCGAATCCTTCCTCGTGGTGGTGCGCGCCGTGGCCCGCGGCGACGCGACCGACTCCGCGGTGCCGATGTTGCTGCTCGAGGTCTCCCAGCTGCTGCTGGCCGGCGGCCGGCTCGGCGCCGTGCACGACGTGGTGCCCGAGGAGCGCTTCGAGGAGGACCCGGGCCCGGACCCGGACCTCGACGAGCTGCGCGAGAAGCTGGCCGCGCTGCTCGAACCCTGCGACAGCTACCGCGAGGTGTTCGACCCGCTGGCCGCGCAGCCCGAGCTGGAGCGGCGCCGGATCTCCGACGACATCGCCACCGCGGTCTCCGACCTCGCCCACGGCCTCGCGCACTACCGGGCCGGGCGCACCCTGGAGGCGCTGTGGTGGTGGCAGTTCTCGTACCTGACCGACTGGGGACCTGCCGCCTCGGCCGCGGTGCGCGCGCTGCAGTCGATCGTGGCCCGTTCGCGTCTTCAGGAGTAACGGCTGAGCGCAGCCGAGACCGATCGCGCCGCGGCCGGCCGTAACGCGAAAAACGACGGCCCCGGCGCTCGTGCACCACAGGATTTGAGACGCCGTCTCGGGATGTGAAAAGCCCTAGGTGGCGGCCGCCTGCTCGCTAAACTGGGCGGCGACCATGACTACGTGCTGGTCACGCCCTTCAACCAAGCCGATCCCAAGTCAGGAGCGCTAACGTGGGCCTGGTCGTGCAGAAGTACGGCGGTTCCTCCGTCGCCGACGCCGACTGCATCAAACGGGTCGCCAAGCGCATCGTCGACACCAAACGGGCCGGCAACGAGGTGGTCGTGGTGGTCTCCGCGATGGGAGACACCACCGACGAGCTGATCGACCTGGCCCAGCAGGTCTCCCCGCTGCCCGAGGGCCGCGAGCTGGACATGCTGCTGACCGCCGGCGAGCGGATCTCGATGGCGCTGCTGGCCATGGCCATCGGCACCCTCGGCTACGAGGCCCGCTCGTTCACCGGCAGCCAGGCCGGCGTGATCACCGACCGGGTGCACAACAAGGCGCGGATCATCGACGTGACCCCGGGCCGCATCCGCACCGCGCTGGACGAGGGCGCGATCGCGATCGTGGCCGGCTTCCAGGGCGTCTCGCAGGACACCAAGGACATCACCACCCTCGGCCGCGGCGGCTCGGATACCACCGCGGTGGCGCTCGCCGCCGCCCTGGACGCCGAGGTGTGCGAGATCTACACGGACGTGGACGGCGTGTATACCGCCGACCCGCGGCTCGTGCCCACCGCGCGTAAGCAGCACAACGTGCGGTACGAGGAGATGCTCGAACTGGCCGCGAGCGGTGCGAAGATCCTGCACCTGCGCTGCGTCGAGTACGCCCGCCGGTTCGACGTACCCATCCACGTGCGTTCCTCCTTCTCCGCGCTGGAGGGCACCTGGATCCGCAACAGCCTGGAAGGGGCCGAGATGGAGCAGGCGATCATCGCCGGCGTCGCGCACGACACCAGCGAGGCGAAGGTCACCGTGGTGGGGGTCCCGGACAAGCCGGGCGAGGCCGCCCGGATCTTCCGCGCGGTGGCCGACGCGGAGATCAACATCGACATGGTGGTGCAGAACGTCTCCGCCGCGGCGACCGGTCTGACCGACATCTCCTTCACGCTGCCCAAGAACGACGGAGCCAAGGCGGTCGCGGCGCTGTCCAAGGTCAAGCCGCTGATCGGCTTCGACTCGCTGGCCTACGACGACCAGATCGCCAAGGTCTCGCTGATCGGCGCCGGCATGAAGAGCCACCCCGGGGTTACCGCGGTGTTCTTCGAGGCGCTCTCCCAGGCCGGGGTCAACGCGGAGATGATCTCCACCAGCGAGATCCGCATCTCCGTGGTCTGCCGCGCGGACAACGTAAAGCCTGCCGTGCAGGCCATTCACACCGCCTTCGACCTCGACGCCGACGGCGAGGCCGTGGTCTACGGAGGGACCGGACGATGAGCAGCGCGAACGGCTTCGGCCGCAACCCCTACGCCGCCAACCTGCCCACCCTCGCGGTGGTCGGCGCCACCGGCGCTGTCGGCACGGTGATGCTCGACCTGCTCTCCACCCGCGAGAACGTGTGGGGCGAGATCCGGCTGATCGCCTCGGCCCGCTCGGCCGGCAAGCGGCTGACCGTGCGCGGCGAGCAGGTGGAGGTCGTGGCGCTGAGCGAAGAGGCCTTCGACGGGGTCGACGTCGCCATGTTCGACGTGCCCGACGAGGTCTCGGCCGAGTGGGGCCCGATCGCGGCGGCCAAGGGCGTCGTCGTGGTCGACAACTCCGGCGCGTTCCGGATGGACCCCGAGGTCCCGCTGGTGGTGCCCGAGGTGAACCCCGGCCAGGTGCGCAACCGGCCCAAGGGCATCATCTCGAACCCGAACTGCACCACGCTCTCCATGATCGTCGCGATGGGCGCGCTGCACGCCGAGTTCGGCCTGACCTCGCTGATCGTGGCCTCCTACCAGGCCGCCTCGGGCGCCGGGCAGTCCGGCATCGACACGCTGCGCGAGCAGCTGGCCAAGGTCGGCGGCTCCTCGACCCTCGGCTCGCAGCCCGGCGACCTGCGCCGCGCGGTCGGCGACCTCGGCCCGTTCCCCGCCCCGCTGGCGCTGAACGTGGTGCCGTGGGCCGGTTCGCTCAAGGACGGCGGCTGGTCCTCGGAGGAGCTGAAGGTCCGCAACGAGTCGCGCAAGATCCTCGGGCTGCCCAACCTCAAGGTCTCGGCGACCTGCGTGCGCGTCCCGGTGATCACCACGCACTCGCTGGCCGTGCACGCCGCCTTCGAGCGCGAGATCACCGTGGAGCAGGCCCGCGAGGCGCTGCGTGACGCGCCGGGGATAGTGCTGTGCGACGACCCGGCGAACGGCGAGTTCCCGACGCCCAACGACGTGGTGGGCACCGACCCGACCTGGGTCGGCCGGATCCGCTCCAGCCTGGACGACCCGCGCGAGATCGAGCTTTTCGTGTGCGGCGACAACCTGCGCAAGGGCGCCGCGCTGAACACGGCGCAGATCGCGGAGCTGGTCGCGAAAGAGTTCGCCCGCGCCTGAGCGGGGACGACGCGCGCTGACTGACGTCGGACGACATCACCCGCGCGGGGGTTTTTCCGGCGGAACCTCCCCGTGCGGCCCGTTCGGATGGGATCCTGCCCTTCGTGAAAACCCCCCGTACTCCGTCCACAGTTCCACTCGGATGGGGTACAACGCTGGAGGGGGTTCGAATGTCTAACTGCTGTGACTGCCACCATGATCGACCCGAGCTTGGACATAGCGGGCCGGCGCGCGAACGCCGGTCCGTTGTCCGCTCTGGTCGGCATGCCGGAAGCCACGAACACGCCGGACGTGCCCGTGTCGATCGATCCGCCCGAATCGCCGCCCGCCGTCGTGGGGGGCGCGGTGGCGACTGACGTCGATGTGACGGCCGATCTGCTGACGGACACCTATCAGACCCACTACGCGTCACTGCTGCGGCTGGCCGCCCTGCTCCTCGACGACCTCGGCTCCTGCGAGGACGTCGTCCAAGAGGCGTTCATCAGGGTCCACGCGGCCCGCAGCCGGGTCAGGGAGCCGGAGAAGCTGCTGGCCTATCTGCGGCAGACCGTGGTGAACCTCTCGCGCTCGACGCTGCGGCGGCGACTGATCGGCCTGCGGCTGCTGCCCAAGCCGATGCCCGACGCGGCCAGCGCGGAGGAGGGCGCCTACGACGTCCTGGAGCGTGACGCGCTGATCCAGGCGCTGCGCGGTCTGCAACGCAGGCAGCGTGAGGTGCTGGTGCTGCGTTACTACGCGGACATGACGGAGGCTCAGGTAGCCGCGGCGCTCGGCGTGTCGATCGGTTCAGTGAAGGCTTACGGCTCGCGCGGCATCGAGGCGCTGCGCGCCCGCATGGAGGAGCATCGATGAGCAAGGACGGCGTCGTCCCGCCGCAAGGTGGGCCATCGCGCCGCCCGGCCGGGGGGCCTGCGAACCATTCGGGGGCCGAAAGACCCCAGGGCCCGGCGGCGCGGCGGTACGGAGCGCAGGGCCACGCGACTTCGGAGCACACTTCCGAGCTGCTTGGCCCGGACGAGCAAGCTATGACCGGTCCCGTCGCGGATGAGGGCGGTGCGGGGGAGCATCAGGAGCAGCACGAGCGCGGCGCGGCCTGGCACGGTCCGGCCGGCACCGGTGGCGCGGTGGGTGGCCGCGGCGACCGCTTCGGCGAGAGCCCGGTCCAGCAGGCGGCGCTCAGCGAGGGCCTGCTTTCCGCGGCCGAACTCGATCTGGCGCAGGCGTTGCGGACCCGAGTGGCCGCCGTCGGCGCGTCCGGCCCTCCGCCCGGGGGCCTGGCCCGGATTCGGCGCAAGGCGCGCACCCGCCAGCGCAACCGCATGGTGCTCGCGGGCAGCGCGGGCGTGCTCATGCTCGCCATGGCGGTAACCATGGCCACCGGCGACCGTTTCGACATCGTGCCGACGCTCACCGGGGCGGTCGGCCTCGGCGGCGGCTCCGGTTCCGGCGGTTCGAGCGGCGGCGACGGTTCCTCGCAGGCCGCGACGGCCGCCAACGGCGGGCACGCGGTCTGGCCCACCGGCACCGGCGGCAAAACCGGGCTGGCCATCGGCCCGGTGGGCCCGGTAGTGGCCACGCCCTCCGCCGCCGCGGCCGCGAAGGTGCCGCTGTGCACCGCGGCGCTGCTCAAGACGGCGACCACCCTCGGACCCCTGGTGCACGGCATCGAATACGGGCACGTGGACGCGATCGCGCAGAGCCCGTGCGTGGTCGTCGGGCCGCCAGTGCTCACGGTCGCCAACGAGGCGGGCACGGCCGATTCCTCCGTGAACATCGTCAAGGAGGACGTGGCGCAGGCGCCACTGCTGCCGAACGTACCGACCTGGGGCACCGCGATGGTGCTCAAGGCCGGGCAGGCCTACCAGTTCCAGTTCGCCTGGGCCTCGGTGGCCTGCCCGCAGCCGGCGGTGACCCCGTCGCCGAGCCCGTCCGCGTCCCTGAGCTCCATGTACTACCTGGGCTACGCGGTCACCGGCACGACGCCGACGGCCGTGGTGACGCTGACCGCGAACTGCGGCGCGCAGGTCTATGTGACGGACATCTACGCTCCGGGAGCCTTCCCCCTGCCGAAGTCTCCCGCTCCGCCGCCGACCAGTGCCTCCTCGTCCTCGGCGGCTCCGCCGCCGGCGAGCCCGTCGCCGCAGACTTCCACGGTGACCACGTCGCCGCCGGACACGACCAGCCCCGCGCCGTCTGCCTCCTCCGCCGCCTCGAACTCCGGAACGGGGAGCGGCGGAGGAACCAGCAGCGGTACCGGCAGCGGGAACGCGACGGGCTCCTCCGGTTAGCCGTCAGCCGAGCGGCCACGGCCGCGCGGTGGCGCCCAGCCGGTTCCAGGTGTTGATCACGGCGATGGCCCAGATCAGCTCGGCGAGTTCGACCTCGCTGAACTGCGCCGCGGCGCGGTTGAACACCTCGTCGCTGACCTCGCCGTCGGTCAGTCGGGTGGCCGCCTCGGTCAGCTCCAGCGCGGCCCGCTCGCGTGCGGTGAAGAATGGCGTTTCCCGCCACACCGGCAGCGCGTACAGCCGCTGCTCGCTCTCGCCGCCCTTGCGCGCGTCGCTGGTGTGCATGTCCACGCAGTAGGCGCAGCCGTTGAGCTGCGAGGCCCGTGCGCGCACCAGTTCCAGCAGCGGCGCTTCCAGGGAGATCTTCCGGGCCGCCGCGTCCAGCGCGTACATGGCCTTGTTGATGTGCGGGACGAGTTCGTCCACCGCCAGCCGGACCGGCGGAACGACGCGCTCGGCGGACTGAGTGCTCTGAGCTGTGGTCTCTGTAGTCATGGCTCTACCGTATGGCCACAGTGGACCGGTGCTAAGGTCCAATATTGTGTCCGATTTCTGGTCCACTTTCGGGGTCGATCTCCATGTCGACGTCGATCCGGCGTCCGGCCGACGCTCCGGGCTTGAGCACGCCCTGCGTGACGCCGTCCGCTCCGGCCGCCTCTCGCCGGGCGCGCGTCTGCCCTCAACACGAGCGCTCGCCGCCGAACTCGGCCTCGCCCGGGGAACCGTCAGCGCCGCGTACGACCAACTCGTCGCCGAGGGCTACTTCGTCGCCCGCCAAGGCTCGGGCACCGAGGTAGCCGACCTCGCGCAGCGCCCGCCAGAGGTCGCCGACGCCGCGGTCACGCGCCCGATCCCCCTGCACGACCTGCGTCCTGGCAGCCCTGACGTGTCGACCTTTCCCACGACTGCCTGGCTTCGGTCAGTGCGCCGCGCGCTTAACGCAGCACCTGCGGATGTATACGGGTACGGCGACACCCGTGGCCGGATCGAATTGCGTACCGCGCTCGCCGAATACCTGGGCCGAGCCCGCGGTGTGCTCGCCGACCCGGCGCAAATCGTTATCACGTCCGGCTATGTACAGGCGCTCTCGCTATTCGCTGGCGTGCTTCATCGCAGCGGTGTGGCGACGGTAGCGATGGAGGATCCCGGCGGTCCGCCCATGTACCGCGAGGTGGTCCGTCGAAGCGGGCTGAACATCGCCGCCTTGCCGGTCGATGAGCGGGGAGCGCGCACCGAACTGCTCGTCCAGCGTGCGTTGCCAGACGTAGGCGCGGTCATCGTCACGCCCGCGCACCAGTACCCGGTCGGCGCTACCCTCCACCCCGCGCGGCGCAGAACGCTGATCGAGTGGGCGCGCGCCGGCGGCGGCCTCATCATCGAGGACGACTACGACGGTGAGTTCCGCTACGACCGCCAACCGGTAGGCGCCCTGCAGGGAACCGCGCCAGATCACGTCGTGTATGTCGGCACGGCCTCGAAAACCCTCGCGCCGGGATTGCGACTTTCCTGGGTCGTGCTCCCGCGCCGCCTCGTCGAGCCGTTCGCCGACGCCAAGGTGCACGCCGACCACGGAACCGAAGCGCTGGGCCAGCTGGCGCTCGCCGACCTGATCACCGGCCACGCCTACGACCGGCACGTGCGCGGCGTGCGCCTGCGATACCGCCATCGCAGAGACCTGCTGGTGCAGCGCCTCGACTCGCGACCCGCGAACCCGGCGCACGGCTTCGCTCTGCACGGAATCGCGGCAGGCCTGCACGCCCTGATCAGTCTGCCGGGCTCGGGTCCGGACGAAGCGGAGCTGCTGGCCCGGGCCGCGTCGCGCGGCATCGCGGTCGGCAGCCTCGGCGAGCATTGGCACGGCGGCGACGGCCCGCGCATGCAAGGCTTGATCGTCGGCTACGGTACGCCGACTGAGCGCGCCTATCCCGCCGCGCTTGACGCACTCGCACACCTGCTGGGCATAGCCTCGCGACGTGCGCACTAGAGCTGTCCGCGCCGTGCCGCGCCGCGTCCCGCCCCGGCCTGCCCCGACCCCACCCCCGCCCCTCCGAGCTCGAAAGGCAGAGGTCCGCTTTGACCGATCCGGCCTTCGACCTCGCGGCCGTCGAGCAGCGCATCAGTACTCTCATCGCCGACGAGCAGGCGACGCAGATCGTGCTGCGCTTCTTCGCCGAGCTCCAGAGCCGCACGGCGCGCCGGCTCGCCGACGGCACCGTGTTCCTGATCACCGGCGACATTCCGGCGATGTGGCTGCGGGACTCAGCCGCGCAACTCATGCCGCTCCTGCGCATCGGCGCGGGCCCTCAAGCCGAGGACTTCGCCATCGCGGTACTCCGGCGGCAGCTGGAATACGTCCTGCTCGACCCTTACGCCAACGCGTTCAACCCCGAGCCAAACGGAGCCGGGCACCGTAAGGACGTCGCCGAGGTCCGACGCAGCGCGTGGGTATGGGAGCGCAAGTACGAGGTCGACTCGCTCTGCTATCCGTTGCTGCTGGCCTACCGCGTCTGGCGGCGTTACGGCCGTGCGGACATCTTCGACGCGCGATTCTGGCAGGCGGTCGGCCGGACCCTCGAACTCTGGGAAACCGAGCAGGATCATGAAAACAAGTCGCGCTATCGCTTCCGCCGCAGGCCCGTCCTACGTCGCAGCACTCTGGCGCGCGGCGGCCGGGGACCTGAAGTCGCCGTCACCGGAATGACGTGGAGCGGATTTCGCCCGAGCGACGACGCGTCGCGCTACGGCTACAACGTGCCCGGCAATCTGTTCGCGTCCGTGGTCCTCGGCCGGATCAGCGAAATCGCCGAGGCACCCGCGCTCGCGCTCGCCCCTGACCCGCACCTGATCGCCCGCGCCAAGCGGCTACGAGCCGAGATCGACGCCGGGATCCGTGCCCACGCGGTGATCGACGACCCCGACACCGGGCCGCGCTGGGCCTACGAGGTCGACGGCCGTGGCGGCGTCCTGGAGATGGATGACGCGAACATCCCCAGCCTGCTCGCCCTCCCGCTGATCGGCTATTGCCGCGCCGACGACCCGGTTTACCGCGCGACGCGCACCTTCGTCCTGAGCGAGCGCAATCCGTTCTTCTACCGCGGCTCGGCGGCCTCAGGCGTCGGTAGTCCGCACACGCCGCGCCGCCACGCCTGGCCGATCGCCATCGCGGCAGCGGGCCTCACCAGCAGCGATCCCGCCGACAAGCGCGCCGTGATCGACACGCTGCTGGCCACTCACGCCGGTACGACGCGCATCCACGAGTCCTTTCATGTCGACCGGCCGACATCGTGGACCCGCGGCTGGTTCTCCTGGGCTGAGGCCATGTTCTGCGAACTCGTCCTCGACTACTGCGGCTACCGGCACCCGGACGTGGAGCCGGCGTGAAATGTAGAGCCGGCGTGAACTGCTGTCAGCCGGCCCCGGCCGCGACGCCCTGAGGCGTCGCTCCGGCGAAACCGTGGCATGCACTGGCCGAATCCGGGCGCGTCGCTTCCGGCGCGTGGTCTACTTCAGCGATGAACCTGGCGGTGCAAGTGTTCATCGACCGCGAAGACGGCGAGCGGGACCTGTTCGACCCGCCGACTGCCGCGGACGGCGAGGCCGGCTACGACTCGTGGCGTGACACGGTCTGGGGCTCGCGACAGGCACGTGCGCTCGGCGCCGAACTCCTCCCGAAGCTCGCGGACGGTGACCTGTACGTCGAGCCGGGCGAGGTCGAGGAACTCTTGCGAGAATGCGCCGTGCTGCGCGACAACCTAGACAGTCTCGTGCCCGGCATGGATGCGCTCGACCCGCGTCCGGCCGGTCGTCTGGTGACCACGGGCACCCAGGTCAGGTTCGAGTCCGGCGACACGGCCGCGGACTTCCGGCAGACAGTCGCCGATCGCCTGGCCAACATCGTGGCCGCCGCGAGATACGCGCTGATCGTGGGTGGCGGCGTCGCCATTTCCACGGCGCCCTCGTCGAGTTCCGACTCCTCGGATGACGCACCGCCTCACACACCAGACGCGAACGCCGAGCAGTCCCAGTCCGCAGTCGATCCTCGGTCCCTCTGATCCTTCAGCGCCCGCATTCCCTACGAACGCTTGATCCCCATGCCCGCATACCCGGCGCGCGGACTGGTCGCATCCGCAACGGCGGCGTCCGCAGACGCCTGGCCCGGCTCTGGATGCCACTCAGGAACCCACACCACGCCGGGCTCCACCAGCTCGAAGCCCTCGAAGAGGGCCTGCACCTCGTCACGAGTGCGCAGGCTTACCGAGCCGACTTCGCGTTCGTACATCTTCCGTGCCGTCTGCAAGTGGCTGGTCGGCATGCCTTCCGTCTCGCGGCTCCCGTGCGCGATGACCAGCGCGCTGCCCGGGGCGAGCGCGTCGCGATAGGCGGCGAGAATCCCGCGCGGGTCGTCCGAATCGGACACGAAGTGCAGCACCATCACCATCAGCAGCGCGATCGGCTGGTCGAAATCGAGCAGCCCGCGCAGCTCCGGCGAGGCGAGCACCCGCGCCGGGTCCCGAAGATCGGCCTGAACCGCCGTGGTCTGCTTGTCGCCGGCAAGGATCTGCCGGGTGTGCGCCACCGCGACCGGATCGATGTCCACATACGCGACCCGCGCGCCCGACGTCGCCTGCCGCGCCACCTCGTGCACGTTGCCGACCGTCGGAATGCCGGACCCCAGATCGATGAACTGGGTGATCCCGGCCCGGACGCAGTGCTCGACCGCGCGGCGCAGGAAGGCGCGGCTGAGCCTTGCCATCTGCGGACCTTCGGGCATCAGCTCCAGGGTCTTGCGCGCCACCTCGCGATCGATGGCGAAGTTGTGCGAACCGCCGAGGAACCAGTCCCAGATCCTGGCTACGCTCGGCTGGTCGATCGCCACATCGCCGGGTGCCCACACGGGCCGGTCCGTCGCCATGATCGCTTCAGCCTCCCTCTTGACGCCCTTATGCGCTCAAGCGCTCGGGCCCTCAAGCGCGGCTGATTACCGCGGTAGGCGCCAGCATAGGCGGGCCGCCGTCAGCAAGCTGCGCCCCACCCTGCCATTCGCGGAGTGGGGCGCGGGCTCGTTAGTGCGTTACTCGGTCATCGCCGGCGTTACGGTCCAGCGTTACGGTCCGGAGGTCAGGAACGTCACCGTGTTGCCCGAGTTCACGGAGCCGCCCGAGTTGTTGATGACGTGACTGATCGTTCCGGTACCGCCGAGCGAGACGGTCACCATGTCGTGGAACGACGAGCCGCTGCTCGGCACCTCGATGGCGCGGTCGGCCACCACGCTCGAGTTGGTGCTGAAGTAGCAGTACACGCCGAGCCCCCACGCCTGGTGCGAGGTGACCGAGTTCGAGACCTTGTACGACGGATAGCCGTTCTCTCCGCCGGGCGTCCAGCTGCCGTTGTTCGGCACGTCGTACGGCATCTCCGACTGGTAGAAGTACGTCCGGCCGCCGTTGCCGTTCCACAGGGTCTGATACTGCTGGTAGTGCTCGACCGCGAGACCGTACATGGTCACGTTCGCGCCGTTGACGACCAGGCCGTTGGCCGCCGGGTTCGTCGTCCAGCCCACCGTGCCGCCGTTGCCGTGGTCGGCCCGCCAGATCCAGTTGTCGTCGCCGATGGTGTTGGCGCTGTTGACCACGAGCGACTGGGTCGCCCGGCCGGCCACGTCGCCGCCGACCCGGAAGAACACGTCCTGCAGCTCGATCGGGTCGCTCGCGTGGCTGGCCGAGGAGCCCGCCGGGCCGATCTGCACCAGCGTCTGGCTGTTCGTGGTGCCCGCGCTGATCAATAGGCCGGCGATGTCGATGCCGTTCACGTCGGCCGTGGTGATCGCGGCGACGCCGTTCTGCGGCATCAGCGTGGCCAGGCCGAGGCCGAGCACGACGGTGTCCGGGCGGGTGATGTTGAGCGGCGCGGACAGCTGGTAGACGCCCGGGGTGAACAGCAGGTTCAGGCCCGAGGCGAGGGCGTTGTTGATCGTTGTCGAAGTGTCGCCGGACTTGACGACGTAGAACTGCGAGATCGGGATCGAGGTGCCCGCCGTCGAGCCGCCGGTCCAGTCGGGGCCGACCGCGTTGGTGCGCAGCGACGGCACCATCACGTTGTAGAGCCCTGACGAGTCGACGTACAGGTACGGCTTCTCACGCATCGTCGGCGAGGAGGAGACGGTCGTGTACGTCGGGAAGGACTGGCCCGGCGCGCCGTTGTCGCCGACGAAAACCATGTTCCAGTTCGAACCCGCCCAGCTGCCCATCGACGTGTCCTGCGTCAGGTACTGCTGCTGCGTGCCCGAGTTGATCTGCCCGGAGATGCGGGAGTCGCCGATGTAGCCGCCGGAGGACCAGTTGCTGCTGTTGTTGCCCGAGGTGTAGTCGTCGAGCGTCATGTTGCCGTGCACGTCGACCCGGCGGAACGGGTCGGCCTGCGAGACGGCCCACTCCAGCGTGCCTGAGCTCGGCGTGTCGGAGAGGTTCTCCACGTCACGCCAGAAGTTCTGCGTCGCGTTGCCGCCGGACCAGGCCGCGTCCACGTGGATGCCGCCGCCGGTCAGCGACACGTCGTCCGGCGACGCGCCAAGGCCGGCGACCTGCGTGTAGAAGCCGACCGGGACGTCGACGTTGTAGCTGCCCGGCATGAACAGCATCGCGTACCGGTTCGTGCCGAACTGGTTGCTCTGCTGCGAGCTGTAGATCGAGTTGATGGTCGACTGGATCGACGAGGACGACATCGACGGCGTGAAGATCTTCACGTTCGGGCCGAGGTCCGGGTTGCCCGGGTTGGGGCTGCCGGTGGGGCTCGGTGAGCTGGTAGAGCCGCCGACCACGTTGAGCGCGAAGGACTGGGCGCCCGTGCCGTTGCAGGTGTACTGCTGCAGCTGAACGCTGTCGGCTGTCGAGGCGCCCGGCGTGTCCAGGCATAGGCCGCTGTAGTGGTTCACGAAGTGATAGTCACCGTTGCTTTCCTGCACCGGCTGCCACTCCTGGCTGCTCCAGCCACCATCCGACCACAGGTGGATCAGTGCGCCGCTCGACGTCGAGGGCCCGTCCACATCGATCGCCGGCTGTGCGCCGTTGGAGTTGACGATCACGTAGTAGCCCGAGTCGGCGGCCGTCCGCAGCTGCCACTGCTGCGCGCCGGTGCCGTTGCACGTGTACTGCTGTACCGCCGTGCCGTTCGCGGTGGACGCCGCGGCCGCGTCGACGCACTTGCCGCTGTTGGCGTTCACGAAGGTGTACCAGGCGCTGGTGGAGACGGCCGCGCTCGCGCTGAGCATGGTGACCGTCGTGATCCCGGCGGCGACCACAGTCGCCGCCGCGCCCATGGCGACGACCCGGCGCAGGTCGCGCGGGCGCCGTATCAAGCGTTTCAAAGCATCCTCCTCGGAGGAGTGGGCAGTCGCATGTTGAAACAAACGTTGTATGAAACGAGTGCCTTGCGACGCTGGCCGCAATCCTCAGCGCTGTATTGCCGACAGGCGGCCCTACAGGGCGGATAGCTGTGAAACGTGGCCTGCAACAGGCGTTGCGGGAAGGAAAGCAGTCTGCCTAGATGGTGTCAAGCCGACGGCGAACGCGGGGAGCATTCCCGCACGTCATCGCATCGCCTATGCTCTGACTGTGACAAACCCGGGTGTTGCAGATGGCTAGCCCTGGCACAGGCGTCGGCGACGGCCGCGCCACAGTCCGCGCGCTCGCCGCGCACCTCGGGGTATCGGCCGCCACCGTCTCGCGCGCGCTCAACGGGCACGCCTATGTCTCCGAGACGACCCGTCGCCGGGTGCAGGAAGCCGTCGAGCAGCTGAGCGGCCAGGCTCCGCAACCCAGGCCCCGGCCCCGCACCCAAGGCATGGTCTTCGTGCGCTGCCCGTATGAGCTGACCGACTACTTCGGGCCGATCGTGTCCTCGATCGCTGAGACGCTGCGGCTACACGGACGCGAAATGCTGCTCGACGCGGGCGGCGCCGGCTACCACGACACGGTGCTGCGCCGGCTGCCCTCGCGGCGGGACGTCGCCGGAGCCGTGTTGATCCTCCCGCCCGAAGACGTGACCGAACTGGAGTCGCTGCGCTCGTCGGGCACCCCGTTCATCGTGATCGATCCGCGCGTGCGCGTACCCAAAGACATGCTGGCCGTCTCCGCCGCCAATTTCGCCGGTGCACGGGACGCGACCGCCCACCTCACCGCGCTGGGCCACCGCCGCATCGGCGTCATCTCGGTCGCCCCCGCCCTCGCTGCCGGAGAGGCGCGTATGGCCGGGCACGCCTCCGCGCTCGCGCAGGTGGGCGAGCTCATCGATCCCGAACTGATCCGGTCCGGCGAACCGGTGACCCCCACCGGCGAGAAACTCGGCGGCGAGCTGCTCGACCTGCCGCAGCGGCCGACGGCCATCATCTGCTTCAACGACAAGGTGGCCGTGGGCGTGCTGCAAGCCGCGGCGGATCGGCGGTTGAACGTGCCCGGCGATCTCTCTGTCGTCGGCTTCGACGACATCGACGTCAGCCGCTCGACGACACCCAAGCTGACCACGGTCCGTCAGCCACTGCAGGAAATGGGGCGCATGGCCGTCACGGCACTGATGCGCGTGCTCGACGGACACCAGGCCGAGGCCCTGCACATCGAATTGGCTACCGAACTCGTCGTCCGCGACAGTACCGCCCCCGCGCCGACTCGCTGAGCCGCTGCGCGCGCACGCCGCAGTGCGGCGGATGGGGGAGCATCCGCCGCACCACGTGATCACCTGCGGGTCCTGAGAGCTAACTTGTACTACACGACACGCTTGGCCAGGTCCATTGACCATTCGTTGCGATCGTCACACCGAAGTTGTTGCCGCTGCCGTTGGGTTTGGCGACCATCACGTACTGGCTCGGCCAGGTGGCGCTGACATTCCAGGTGTTGTAAACCACCGCGGGCGCGACGAGGTTCATCGTCACGGTCCAGGTGTTGGAGCCCGAAACCGAGACGTTGAGGTTGTACCAGTTGTTCCCGACCGTGCCGGCCGACAGCGTCGCGGTGCAGCCACCACTGCCGCCGCCTCCGCCTCCGCCGCCCCCACCGCCGCCTCCGCCACTGGTGCTGTGGCTCACGGTGATGCTGTCGTTGCCGCTGCCGCCGCCCCAGGCCTCGGTCGCCAGGATCTGGTAGTTGAGCGAGCCGAGGTTCATCCCGTGGCTGGCCCAGGCGTTGAAGAAGTTCTGCGTGGTGATGGTGCCGCTGGTGGTGTTTCCCTGCCGGATCGCCAGGTACTGCTCGAAGGTGCAGCTGTTGCCGGTGATGCAGGGCTGGTTGACCTGCTGGTGCTCGTAGAGGTTGTAGGTGGCGCCGTCGCTGGTCGTGGTGCCCATGAAGCTGCCCAGCGAGGGGCCGCCGCCCTGGTCGTCCTCGATCACGTAGTACTCGACCAGCGGGTTGGTCGACCAGCCGTAGAGCGACACCAGGGCGGTGCCGCCGGAGGCGTTGAGGTTGCCGCTGAAGGTGACCGTCTGGTTGCTGCCGGGGTTCCAGCCGACGCCGGCGACGAAGTCACCGACGCCGCTCCACGAGGTGGAGTAGCTGTTGCTGGAGTTCAGCGTGATGCAGGCCGAGCCTTGGCCGTTGGTCCACATCTGGTAGTACATGCCGCCGTTGTTGCCGGTC
>NZ_DASRBQ010000158.1:0-15561 GCF_035653575.1 Actinocrinis sp. | reverse complement strand
TCTTCGGGTAGTGCTTCACCAGCATGACCTGGAACGTCACGCTTTGGCCGGAGCTGAGCCCGACGGTGATCCGGTCGCCCGGATTGAGCTCCTTGACGTCGAAGAAGACCGCCGGGCCGTTGAAGGAGTCGACGTGTCCTGCGATCACTGCGGGGCCGTCCTGGCCGGGGACCGGGCTGCCGGTGTACCAGCCGGCCTCGGTGAGGTTCGTCGGCGGCTGTAGCGCGCCGGAGCCGTCGAGGCCGAGCGTTTGCAGCGTGGTGTGCACGTTGATCACCGGGATGTCGATTGAGACCGGACGCGCGTCGGCGGTCGGCGAGCTGCTCGCGCTCGCGATCGCGTCGTCGCCGGTGGGGGACGCGATCGGTACCACCACGGGCGCGGGGGGCTTCGCCGCCGGGGCGGAGGAGGTGGTGCCTCGCGCGATGGCGGCCGTCACGCCGACGATTGCGGCCACTCCGAGGGCGGCGACGGCGACGCGTCCCAGTGAGGGCCGCCCGTCTTTCATGAACCACTGGTGCGGCCTGGCGTGCTTCGGTTGCCATCTCATCGCGCGCTCATTCGGTCACCGGGTCCGCCGTCTTGCCGCGAAGGCCACGGCGGCGACCCCGGCTGCGGCGAGGACTATCCACAGCGCCGGGACTGTCTGTGCGCCGCTCCCACCTGCCCCCGCCTTTTTGGCCGTGCCGCCGAAGCCGGTGCTCACTCCGCCCTTCGGCATCGCGCTCATCCCGCTCGCGTCGTTGACCACGAGCACGCGCGCGACGTCCTCCGTTCCATCCAAGATCACAACGCTGTACGTGCTGTTCGCGGCCAGGTCGGTGGAAACCGTCTGCGTCGTGGCGCCCTTGGTCGTCACGACTAGGGCGCTCATTCCCGGAGCGACCGACTGGTAGGGCGAAGCACCCGGCGAACGCAGGTTGGCCGCCAAGCTCTGCGTGCCCAACAAAACCGACGCGGTGGGGCTTTGTCGGGACGCCTCGATGACGCGTATGCCTGCCATTCCAGTGGGCGCCGCGAGCTCATCGTTGAGGACCTGGAGCTTGACCGTGCCCGTCCCGAAGGCCGCGACCGTGTACGCCTGTCCTACCGCCACGGTCAGCTGGGTCGTGGCCAGAGGGTTCGAAGTCGCTGCGCTGCCCGCCCTGCGCATCGCGACCGTGTAGGCGCCTGGTGCGACGGGTTGGTACTGCGACATCGTTCCGTACGTCGCGTGCGTCATGACCGGTTGCGTGCCCTGTGTGCCCTGCGTGCCTGCGTTGGCGGAGGGGGAAAGGTATCCGTCGACCGGGGTCATCGTCGGTGAGAGCTGCGCGAGCCTGACCCAACCCACCGTGGACGTGTCGTCCGCGTTCGCCGCGACTGGGTGCGCGGCGATGGTGACACAGGCGAGCATGGCAGCGCTGGCGACCATCGATGCTCTATGTAGTCGGGTGCGCACCGGGTGGCTCCTTGGGCGGCCGTGGATGACCTGGCCCCCGCCTCGCGGACGAAGTGGCGAAGGACCGACTCTGCATCGGTCCCTCGGGTTCGTCGCGAGCCATGCCACAGATTGTCATTCAGGCTGACTTATGGGAAGAGTTCGGCCGTGGCCAGCGGCCTTAAGTCATCATGCGTCGCGTTTCCGCAGGACATAGTGTGCGAACGCGAGCAGCACGACAGGGTAGGCGACGATCACCACGAACGACCACGGCCGGGATAGATCGTTGGCGTGCGGTTGCTGCGCGATCAGCTGCCCGATGCAGTCCGTGGGCAGGAACTTGCCGATCCGATCGCCCCACGGCGCGGGGAAGGCCGAAACCACGCCGGGCAGGATGAACACGAGCCCGAACACCGCGCAGATGGCCCAGGCCGTATGCCGCAGCAGGGCCCCGAACGCCAGTCCGATCAGCGCCAGCACCGCGAGGTAGAAGCCCGCGACGAGCACCGCGCGCAGTGCTCCCGGCGAGCCGATCGACAAGCCGTCGCCGACCCCGTGCATGATCGCCTGGACCGGGAAGAACGCGGCGAACGCCAGGATCTCTCCGCACATCAGCGTGAAGGCGCCGATCATCACGGTCTTCGCCGCGAGCACCGCCCGCCGCTGCGGCGTGGCGGCGAAGGTGGTGCGAATCAGGCCACTGGCATACTCGGAGCTGATCACGAGCACCCCGAGCACGCCCATGACCAGCTGGCCGAATTGGAAGCCGTCGAAACTCGAAGCGAGCGCGTCGAAGTGGAAGTCAGGGTGCTTACTGAGGTTGACCCAATTGGACCGGACGTTCTGGGCGATCAGGATGCCGACCAGGATCGACGGCACGGCCGCGCACACCACCGCCCAGTACGTGCTTTGCACCGAACGGAACTTGATCCACTCGGCGGCGAGCAGGTCCAGGAACCGGGCCGCCGGGCCGCCGAGGGGCGAATTCGAGCCCTCATCCGAGGGGAGACCGGCTCCGATCCCCGTGCCCGCGCCCGCTCCGTTGCCCGTGGCTTCTGCTGAGGTGACGATGCTCATCGCGCCCCTCCCGTCGTCGCTTGTGCGTCCACTACCTCTGCGGAGCCATCGCGCCCGCTCGACGCGCGGTACTCGACGCTTTCCTCGGTCAATTCCATGAACACCTCTTCGAGAGAGGCGCGATCCGCTCGCAGCTCGTGGATCGCCAACCCGTGCGCGGCCGCCACATCGCCGATGCGCTCCTGCGTCACGCCGGTCACCGCGAGCATCCCGTGCTCGGCCTGTTCCACCTGCTCGACCTGCGCGCCCTCCGCCACCAGCAGCCGGGCCAGGCCGCCGCCATACGGCGTGCGCACCAGAATCCGGCCGGCCGAACCGGCCTCGACGAACTCCTCGACCCCGGTGTCCGCGATCAACCGGCCCCGGCCGATCACCACCAGATGGTCCGCGGTCTGCGCCATCTCGCTGAGCAGATGGCTGGAGACGAGCACCGTGCGGCCTTCCGCGGCCAGCGACCGGAACAGCCCGCGCACCCAGCGCACACCCTGCGGATCCAGGCCGTTGACCGGCTCGTCGAACATGAGCACCTGCGGATCGCCGAGCAGCGCCGCCGCGATGCCGAGGCGCTGCTTCATGCCGAGCGAGAAGCCCCCGACGTGCTTCGAGGCCACCTCGGTCAAGCCGACCTGTTCCAGCACGGCGTCGACGCGTCCGCGCCGCATCCCGTTGCTGCGGGCCAGCGACTCCAGATGCGCGCGTGCGCTGCGGCCCCCGTGCACCGCCGTCGCATCGAGGAGCGCACCGACGCGATAGAGCGGCCGCTTGAACTCGTTGTATCGGCGGCCGTCGATGGTGACCTCGCCCCGGTCCGGTTCGTCGAGACCGAGAATCATGCGCATCGTGGTGCTCTTCCCCGCGCCGTTCGGGCCGAGGAAACCGGTGACCATGCCCGGTCGCACGGTGAAGGAAAGGCCGTCCACCGCGAGCTTTCCCCCGTAGCGTTTGCTCACGTCCTTGATCTCGATCACATGGAACTCCCCGGATTCGGGACCTCGGCGGCCTGCCGGGTCCGCTGCGTTGCTGACCAGGCCAGCGTCCCGGCAGGTGCTCCGTACGTCGTCGGCCCGGCGTATCGATCCGTGATCGAGCCGTGAGCAGTACGCGCGGCACGGCGGCGCCCCCGCTTACGCCCTCGGGATGAGCTGCCGCGGTACATCTGCGGGACGATGCGCAGGCAGCGCGTGCGCACTACGGTCAGGGCGTGAAACTCTCCGCGATCGAGTGGCGGCGCGTGTCGCCGTATGTCGTGGACGCGGCGGCCGGTTTCGTGCTCAACCTGCTGCTGATCAGGTCGGCGCTCTCACCGCTCTTTCCGCGGGCGGTGCAGATGCCCATGGCGGTCGGCGCCGTTGCGGCCGTGCTCTCAGGCGTCGCAATCGCGTTGCGCCGGCTCGCCCCGCTCTCCATGCTCGCGTTGTCCTTCGTCGCCTGCGTGGTCTCGTACCTGGGCGGCTTCCAGCGCGACCCCTTCGTCGCGGTCGGGCTCGCGCTGTACATCGTCGCCGCCGTGCGTCCGAAGCGGGTCTCGCTCAGCGCGCTGCTCGGGTTGATCTTCATGCTGCTGCTGACCTTCGGCGGGGCTCCGGCTCGGCCGATGCTCGAGAACCCCAAGCAGCAGCAGTGGGTCTTTCTCGCGCAGTCGGTGTCGCCCGCGGCCGTGCTCTGTGCCGCTTGGGCGATCGGTTTCGCGGTGCGCAGGCAGCGGGCGTACGTCGAGGCGGTCCGGGTGCAGGCGCAGGACCAGGTGCGGGCACAGCACGAACTGGCCTGGCGCACGGTGACCGAGGAGCGGCTGCGCATCGCCCGCGAGCTACACGACGTGGTCGCGCACAGCATGAGCGTGATCACCGTGCAGGCGGGAGTCGGTGGTCACGTCCTCGACACGCAACCGGAGCAGGCACGCTCGGCGCTGGCGGTGATCGAGACGACCGGCCGGGAGGCGCTCGCCGAGTTGCGGCAGCTCCTCGGAGTGCTGCGCGAGGACGCTGGAGAGGCGGTACGCGCCCCGGCGCCGCGTATCGCAGACCTCGACGAGATGATCCGCCGGGTACGGCAGGCAGGCACGGCCGTGGATGTGGACATCCGCGGAACGCAGCGGGCGCTGCCCGGGGGAGTGGAGTTGTCGGCGTATCGAATCGTGCAGGAAGCGCTGACCAATGTGGTGAAACACGCGCGCACCGATCGGTGCCGGATCCGCCTCGGCTATGCGGCCGACGCGCTGACCATCGAGGTCACGGACGACGGAGTCGGCGCCGGGGCGCGCGCGTCTGATCAGAACACTGTCACGGACCCCGACGCGCCGGCTGGCCGCGGCCACGGCCTCATCGGCATGCGCGAACGCGCGGCGCTGCACGGCGGCCGATTCGAGGCCGGGCCGTTGCCGCTGCGTGGATTCCGGGTCGCGGCCAGCCTGCCGGTGGATCGCGGCCGGTGGACGGAGCCGGAACTACCGCCGGAAACTGGCCGGCTGCCTGAGCCAGGCCGACAGCCTGAGCCCGGCCATCTGCCCGAGCCAAGCCGACTGCCCGAGCCAGGCCGCCGGTCCGAACCCGGCCTGCTGCTGGAAGGCGGAAGCGCATGATCAGAGTGCTGATCGCGGACGATCAGGCCCTGGTGCGCGGCGCGTTCGAGGTGCTGGTGAACTCCGCGCCGGGCATGACGGTGGTCGGCGCGGCGGCGGACGGGGTCGAGGCGGTCGAGCTGGCGCTGCGGGAGGCGCCGGACGTGGTGCTGATGGACGTGCGCATGCCGAAGCTCGACGGGATCGAGGCCACCCGCCGGATCATCGCCGCTTCCCGCAAGAGCGCCCAGCCCGACGCCGCCGGCGATTCCGACTGCGCCGAATCAAGGTCGTGCGGTGCTCGGGTCCTGATTCTGACCACCTTCGACCTCGACGAGTACGTATACGCGGCCCTGCGCGCCGGCGCGAGCGGATTCCTGCTCAAGGACACCGCTCCGGCTCAGCTGCTCGACGCGATCAGCGTCGTCGCCGCCGGGGAAGCGCTGCTCGCGCCCAGCGTCACCCGGCGCCTGATCGAGCAGTTCAGCCGCTCTCCGCAACCCTCCCGCGCGCCGCGCGTCTCGCTCGACGGGGTGACCGAGCGCGAACACGAGGTGCTGGCGCTGATCGGCCGCGGCCTGTCCAACGCCGAGATCGCCGAGCACCTGCATCTGGCCTCGCCGACGGTCAAGACCCATGTCAGCAGGCTGCTGATGAAGCTCGGCGCGCGCGATCGGGCGCAACTGGTGATCGTGGCGTACGAGAGCGGGCTGCTTGATCAGCAGCCGTTTCCGCACGCGCCGTCCTGAGGCGTCCTCGGCCGTCCTGAGCCGTCCCGTCCGCCCCGTCCGATGTGCCCTACTACCTCCCGTATACCTCCACTCGGGGAAACCTTTGCCTCAGGGGCTGGCGCCCGGCCGCTTTGTCGGTCACGGTGATAGGAACCCAGGCCGAACTCCAAAGGCGGAGGACACCATGAGGGTCCGAGACGTACTCGTGCACAAGGGCGGCGGCGTCGTCACCGTCCGGCCCGACGCCACCTGCCGCGACCTGCTCGCTTTGCTGGCCCAGCACAATATCGGCGCGGTCGTGGTCTCCCCGGACGGGATCACGGTCGCCGGCATCGTCTCCGAGCGCGACGTGGTGCGCCGCCTGCACGACCGGGGCGCCGCGATCCTGGACGCGCCCGTTGAGCAGATAGCCACGCTGGAAGTGAAGACCTGCCACCCTGAGGACTCGCTGGACGAACTGCGCGAGACGATGACCATGCGCCGGTTCCGGCACATCCCCGTGGTCTCCCAGAACCGCCTCGTCGGCATCGTCAGCATCGGCGACGTGGTCAAGAGCACCATCAGCCAACTCGAGGACGAGAAGCAGCACCTGATCGACTACCTGCAGGGTTGACCTCCCGCCGGATCCGCGACCCGCTGCGCCGCACCCCCTGAGCGAATTCAGGCGGTGCGGCGCAGCCGTGTTCCGAAGCCCTCCGCGGCCCTGTCCCGTGCCCGGCTCTCGACCGGCTCACCTGCTACCGCCGGCGCCGGAACGCCGGATGCGCACCGCGACCCGAGAACGTTGCGCAGCCGTTATTGATCATTTACGCCTGGCCATTGCGTGCCGCCCGCATATAGTTTAACTTCCTTACAAATTCGCGGCCGGGCTCGGCCGCGGGGCAGCCGGAACTCGGGAGCCGCGCGTGGACGCACCACCGGTCGTGCTGGGGCTGGACTTCGGCGGCACCAAGACCGCCCTGGCCGTGGCGCAAACGGACGGAACCCGGCTGGGCTCGGCCACCCGGGACACCCTGGCCGGGCTCGGCGCCGCCGCCAGCCTCGCCGGGGCGATCCAGGCCGCACGCGAACTGCTGGACACCGTGGCTCCCGGCCGTCCGCTGGCCGCCGTGGGCGTGGCGACCATCGGCATCCCCGGTGAGGACGGTGTCGCGCTCGCCCCGAACATCCCCGGCTGGGACAACCTGGCCCTCGGCCGGGAACTGCGCGAGGCCTTCCCCGGCGCGCGGATCCGGCTGGCCACCGACGTGAAGGCGGCGGCGCGGGTCGAGGCCGAATCGGGCGCGCTGGCCGGCTGCGATCCGGCGATCTACCTCAACCTTGGCACCGGGCTCGCGGTCGCGATCGTGGCCAACGGCTCGGTGATCGACGGCCGCAACGGCGCCTCCGGGGAGATCGGCTACAACCTGCGCCGGCTCGACGACGTGGGCCTCGGCGCCGCGCAGCGCGTCCCGCTCGAGGACGCCGTCAGCGGCAAAGCCCTGATGATCGAGGCCGCGGCCCTGCTGCCGGGGAACGGCGGAAGCGGTGCCCACGAGGACGTCGGGGCGCTCGCCGCCGAGTTCTTCGCCCGCGCCGAGGCGGCCAGGTCGCACGGCGCCGATCCCAAGCCGGCCCGGCTGGTCGACCGCTTCGTCGCAGAGCTCTCCTTCCATCTGGTCAACCTGGCGATCGCGGTGGACCCGGTGCGGATCGCGGTCGGCGGCGGACTGGTGCGCTCCTGGGCGCCGATCCGCGACGGGCTGCGCCGAGCGCTGGACGCCGCGGTGCCTTATCCGCCCGAACTGGTCCGCGCCGCGTACCCCTACGACGCACCGCTGCTCGGCGCGCTCACCCTGGCCCTCGCCGCCGCACGGGACGGCGACGGCAAGGGCGAATCAGGATCCGACGACACGCTCAGCGGTACCACGCTCCTCGATGGCATCCCCCACGACGGCACGCTTCCCAAGAGCGCGCTCCCCGACGACTCGGCCCCGGCGGCACAAAGACTTTCACGAAGGGATTAGCAGGATGACAAGACGCTCTGCCCGGCTGCTCGCCGCCGCCGCGGCGATCTGCCTGACTGCCAGCGCGTGTTCGAGCACGCAGCACCGCGGCGGTTCCACCTCCGCCTCCACCAGCGCGGGCGCCTCGGACAACGGCCCGCACAAGAAGGGCGGCACGGTCACCATCTCCAACGAGCAGGGCCAGACCTGGACCTGCAACTTCAACCCGTTCAACCCGGCCGCGTACCTGGAGTCCAACGGCTTCGTCTACGAGCCGCTGATCTTCGTGGACGAACTCAACAACCAGGCCGAAACCCCGATGCTGGCCACCTCCTACCAGTGGAACGCGGACAAGACCTCGATCGTCTTCACCATCCGCGACGGAGTGAAGTGGAACGACGGCCAGCCGTTCAGCGCCGACGACGTGGCGTTCACCTTCAACCTGATGAAGCAGGTCCCTGCGACGGACCTCTATGCGCTGTGGACGGCGGCCGGACTGCAGAGCGCCACCGCCTCCGGGAACAAGGTCACGCTGACCTTCAAGCAGCCCGCGCAGCCGTACTTCTACTTCTTCGCCGACCAGGTCACGATCGTGCCGAAGCACATCTTCTCGGCCGGCGACGCGGCCGCGCACCCGGACACGTGGAAGGACGCGAACCCGGTGGGCACCGGGCCGTTCATGGTCAACCCGTGCACGCCGAACAACATCCAGTACACCGCGAACCCGAATTACTGGCAGACCGGCAAGCCCTACATCCAGAAGGTCGAATACCCGGCCTACCTGGACAACGGCCCGGCGAACCTCGACCTGGCCAGCGGCAAGGCGCAGTGGGGCAGCCAGTTCATCCCCGGCATCCAGCAGTTCTACCTGAACAAGTCCGCCGACAACCACACCTGGTCGCCGCCGGTACTCAACGTCTCGCTGTACCCGAACCTCGACCCCTCGCACAAGGCCACCAGCACGCTCGCCGTGCGGCAGGCCATCGCCGCCGCGATCGACCGTTCGCAGGTCTCTTCGATCGGCGAAGGCGGCCAGGAGCCGCCGGCCAACCAGAGTGGCGTGGTGCTGCCGACCTTCCAGAAGTACTACGACCCCTCCGTGGTCTCCTCGGCCGGATACGACAAGCCGGACGCCGCGAAGGCGGCGCAGCTGCTCTCCAGCGCCGGATACTCGCCCTCGCACCCGCTGAACCTGACCGTCATCACCATCACCGGCTACACCGACTGGGACGCCTCGCTGGCGGTGATCAAGCAGGAGCTCGCGCCGATCGGCATCAACCTCTCGGTCAGCGACCTGGCGCAGCAGACCTTTGACACGAAGCTGTTCACCGGCGACTACGACCTGGCCTACTACGGCCAGCTGACCGGCGGCCCAACACCGTACTACGAGCTGCGCGAGATCCTCGACTCGGCGAACACCGCGCCGATCGGCCAGAGCGCCAACAGCAACTACGAGCGCTACAAGAACCCGGCCGTGGACGCGCTGTTCAACCAGTACGCCACCGCGGACGACGCGACCCAGGTCTCGCTGATCAAGCAGGTCGAGTCGTACATGGTCAAGGACGTCCCGATCATCCCGGTGACCGAGTCAGTGGACTGGTTCCAGTACAACACCGCGGACATCGGCGGCTGGCCCACGCAGGACGACCCCTACGCCCAGCCCGCCGCATTCAACTTCCCCGACGCCGGTCAGGTGCTGCTGCACCTGTACTCGAAGTCGGCTCAGTAGCCGCGAGCGGCACCACTCTTCCCGCCGGGCCGTCTGGGCCGGCCCGGCGGGAAGCGGGAGGAGCGAACCGAAGTGAAACACGTCCTGCGGCGCGGCGGGTTCTTCCTGCTCACCTTGTGGGCGGCGCTGACGCTGAACTTCTTCATCCCCCGGTTCATGCCGGGCGATCCGGTCAACGCGCTGCGCGACCGCACCCGCGGCAAGGTGTCCGAGGCGACGCTTCAGCAGATGCTCAGCTCCTTCGGGTTCAAGCCGAACCAGAACCTCGGGACGCAGTACCTTGATTACCTCGGCAACATGCTCACCGGGCACTGGGGCCTTTCCATCGGCCAGGCGCTCGGCGAGCCGGTGACCACGATCATCGGCCAGGCGCTGCCGTGGACGCTCGGCCTGGTCGGGATCACCACGGTGCTGGCCTTCGCGCTCGGCACGCTGATCGGCATCGTGGCCGGCTGGCGGCGCGGCGGGCGGCTCGACGCGATCCTGCCGCCGCTGTTCGTGGTCACCTCGGCATTGCCGTACTTCTGGGTGGCGCTGCTGCTGATCCTGATGTTCTCGGTGTGGACCAACGGGCTGCTGCCCAGCGACTTCAACTACGACACCAGCCTGGTGCCCGGCTTCTCGCCCGGCTTCATCGGCAGCGTGCTGCAACACGCGGTGCTGCCGGCCGCGACCCTGCTGATCACCTCGATCGGCGGCTGGATCCTGACCATGCGCAACAACATGATCACCACGCTGGCCGAGGACTACGTGCGGATGGGGCGCGCGAAGGGCCTGCCGACCCGCAAGGTCATGTACGGCTACGCGGCGCGCAACGCCTTCCTGCCGAACCTCTCCGGCTTCGCCATGTCGCTCGGATTCGTCATCTCCGGCGCGATCCTGATCGAGTACGTGTTCAACTATCCGGGCCTCGGCTACCTGCTCTACAGCGCGGTGCAGAACGTCGACTACCCGCTGATGCAGACCCTCTTCATGCTTTTCACGGTCGCCGTCCTGGTCGCGGTGCTCATCTGCGATCTGGCGACCGCCTGGCTCGATCCGCGCGTGCGGGCGAAGGAGTAGCGGCCGATGACCGTGTTGCAGGGCACTGCCGCAGCCACGCCGAGGCCGCGCCGCTCGGGCGGCGGATTCTGGCGGGCGCTGCGCGGAAACCGCAAGGCGATGGCCGGTTCGGTCATCCTGCTGATCTTCGTGGTGATCTCCGCCTTCCCCGGCCTGTTCACCTCGGTGCACGACCCGAACGCGCTGCAGTTCCCGCCGCGGCTCGGGCCGTCCACCGGGCACCTGCTCGGCACCACCGGGCTCGGTCAGGACATTTACACGCAGCTGATCTACGGCACCCGCCAGTCGCTCATCATCGCGGTCGTCGCGGGGTTCTTCGCCACGGTGCTCTCGGTGCTGATCGGGGTGTCCGCGGCGTATCTCGGCGGCATCATGGACGACCTGCTCTCCATGGTCACCAATGTGGCGCTGGTCATCCCGGCCTTCCCGCTGATCGTGATCCTGGCCAAGTACGCCGGGCACGGCTCGCTGACCGTGCTGCTGGTGGTCCTGGTCGTCACCGGCTGGGCCTATGGCGCGAACCAGATGCGCGCGCAGGCGCTCTCGCTGCGCAACCGCGACTTCCTCGAATCCGCCCGGGTGCGCGGCGAACGGCGCTCGTACATCATCGTGTTCGAAGTCCTGCCTACGATGACCTCGCTGATCGTGGCCAACTTCCTCGGCGCGGCGCTGTACTCGGTGCTCAGCGCCGCCGGCCTGCAGTTCCTCGGCCTCGGCGACCCGAACTCGTCGAGCTGGGGCACGATGCTCTACTGGGCGCAGAACCAGCAGGCGCTGCAGACCGGCGCCCCGCTCTGGTCGATCGCCCCGGGCCTGTGCGTCGCGCTGCTCGGCGTCGCCTTCGCGCTGATGAACTACGCCTTCGACGAACTGAGCAATCCGGCGCTGCGGCCGGTCAAGGCCAAGGAGCGCAAGGTACGCGCCGCCGTCGCCGCCAAGGCCTCGGCCGCGGCCGCGGCGGCCGAGGCAAGGGCCGAGGCTTCGCCGTCACCGGCCGACCCCGGGGGCCCGCCGGCACCGGACCTCGCCGACGCCGAATCCGCTGCCGACCCGGACGCTCCGCTGCTCCAAGTACGCGGCCTGACCGTCGAATACGCGACCGCCCGCGGCGCCTCGGTGGCCGTCGCGAAGGTCGACCTCGACGTGCGGCGCGGCGAATTCCTCGGCGTCGTCGGCGAGTCCGGCTGCGGCAAGTCCACCCTGCTGTTCGCGATCGCCCGGCTGCTGAGCGCGCCCGCCTCCACCACCGGCGGCAGCGTGACCTTCAAGGGACGCAACCTCGTCGCGATGACCGAGAAGCAACTCAATGTGCTGCGTTGGCGGGACTATTCGGTGGTCATGCAGAGCGCCATGAACGCGCTCAATCCCGTGCGCACCATCGGCGCGCAGTTCAAGGACGCGATCGAGGCGCATGCCGACTACAGCTCCGAACAGATCAAGCAGCGCAGCGTCGAGGTGCTGGAACTGGTCGGGATCGATCCGGTGCACCTCAAGAGCTACCCGCACCAGCTCTCCGGCGGCATGCGGCAGCGCGCGATGATCGCGATGGCGCTGCTGTTCACCCCGGACCTGGTCATCATGGACGAGCCCACCTCCGCCCTCGACGTGGTCGCGCAGCGCTCGCTCATGGTGCAGATCAAGGAGCTGCAACAGCTGCTCGGTTTCGCGGTCATCTTCGTCACCCACGACATGTCGCTGGTCAGCCGGTTCTCCGACCGCCTCGTGGTGATGTACGCCGGCCAGGTCGTCGAGGCCGGCCCGACACGCACCGTCTTCGACACTCCGGCACATCCGTACAGCAAGGGCCTGTTGGACGCGTTCCCGTCCATCCACGGCGAGCGCGTCGAGTTGAAGGGCATCCCAGGCAGCCCGCCCGATCTCGGCAACCCGCCGGCCGGCTGCCGCTTCCATCCGCGCTGTCCCGTCGTGCAGGATCGCTGTCGAAGTCAGGAGCCTGAGCTCTATCGGATCGGCGAGGCGGGCGAGGTCAGGGCGCGCTGCCTGCTGCTCACGTCCGACGACGAACCGCAGGCTTCCCGCTCGCTGGAGGTGAACTCGTGACTGAGCCGCTCATCGAGGCGCCGCTGATCCAGACGATCGGCCTCTCGCGGCATTTCAAGCTGGGCGGCGGCTTTTCGCGGCGTGCCCTGCACGCGGTCGACGACGTGGACCTGGAGATCAACCCGCGGGAGATCGTCGCCCTGGTCGGCGAGAGCGGCAGCGGCAAGTCGACCATCGCGCGGCTGCTCGCGCGGGTCTATCGGCCGACCGCCGGCGAGATCCGCTACCAGGGCAAGTCGCTGGCGACGGTGCGCGGGCGCAAGGCACAACTCGCCTATCGCAGCGACGTGCCGATGGTGTTCCAGGACCCCTTCAGCTCCCTGAATCCTGCCTACCGCGTGTCGCATGGCATTCTGCGCGGGCTCAAGCTGCATCGGCCGGAGCTGAGCCAGGCGCAGCGGCAGGAGGAGGCGGAGCGAGTGGTCGAGGCCGTCGGTCTGGTACCCGCCGCCGACATCCTGGGCCGCTATCCGTACGAGCTTTCCGGCGGCCAGCGCCAGCGCATCGGCTTCGCGCAGGCGCTGGCGTACAAACCCAAGCTGATCCTCGCCGACGAGCCGGTCTCGATGCTCGACATCTCCATCCGCATCGGGCTGCTCAACGTGATGGCGCGACTGCGGGAGACCGAGGGCGTCTCATTCCTCTACATCACGCACGACATCGCCAGCGCCCGGTACGTCTCGGACCGGCTGCTAGTCATGTACGGCGGTCACGTGGTCGAATCAGGGCCCACCGAGGCCGTGCTCTCTGACCCGAAGCACCCTTATACGAGCCTGCTGCTCTCGGCTGTCCCGGACCCGCGGGCCCCGCTCGGCGTCGACTCGCAGGCGGCGAAGTCGGAGCCGCCCGCGGTCATCGATCCCAAGCCGGGCTGCCGGTTCCGGGCCCGCTGCCCGCTGGCGATCGACGAATGCGCCTCGGTGACGCCCCGGCTGCGCGACCTCGGTCCAGGGCACCAGGCCGCCTGTCACGTCGCGACCGCGGACGCGCCGACGATCGAGCCTTCAGCAGCCGTGCGATAGCCGGCGCTGTCGCAGAAGGCTCTAGCGCAGAGGCTTTTTGCGCGCCGGCGGGCTGGATTCGCCGCGCTCGTGACGGCTAGCGTTGAAGCCATGTCGAGTGACTTGCCTGCGCCGGATCTCCGGGCGTCGCACCAGGACCGCGACCGTGTCGTGGAGTCGCTGCGCGTGGCCGCCGGCGACGGCCGCCTCACCGCGGAGGAACTCGACGCCCGCTTGGAGGCGGCGCTCTCGGCAAAGACGTTCGGCGAGCTGGCGGCGTTGACGGCCGATCTGCCGGCCGTGCAGCTGAGCACGCCAAGCGGGTCGGTGGCGAAGCCGAAGGACGTGCTGGTCGTCGAGCAGCGCGGCAGCAAGTTCGTGCGGGCTGGGCGCTGGACCGTGCCGCATCGCATCGAGCTGCGGCCGCGCCTGTGCGACGTCACGCTCGACTTCACCGAGGCGATGCTCACCGCGGACACGCTGCGCATCGAGATGGACATGCACTTCGGCAAGCTCTTCATCGTCAGCCGCCCCGGCATCGTCGTCGACACCGACGGGCTGACGCTCCAGTACTCCAAGGCGAAGCTGCTGAATGAGTGGTCTGATGACCGGCCGCGGCTTCGGATCGAGCTGGTCGGGACGCTCAGGCACGGCAAGTTGATCGAGCGCCGCCGCCGGCGGGCGTGATCGCTCCTCGCCTGCCGTGATCCCGCTTTCTTGACCGCGGGGATCGTTGACCCGGGCGCACCTCGGTTGTACCTTCATCTCGAAATGGGTAAGTAAGCTAACTTTACAAGATTGGCTGCTCCACACCCACCTTCGGGAGCGTGCATGATCGTTCGAGTGGCACGTCGTGGCAGGTTGTTCATCACGACCGCGGTGACCTTGGGCTTCGCGGCCGCGGCGGCATTGCAGAGCGGCGCTTCGGGAGCCACGCCGGCGCAGTCCGCCCGCCCGGGCTCCACCGGCCTCGCCTCCGCCGCCGTGCGGCATGCGTACCCTGATCCGCCGACCGGTTCGACCGCTGTCGCGAACCTTGGCGCGACCGGCGGCTGGAAGGTGCTCACCAGCGCGACGGCGACCCAGAGCGGAGCGCAGATCTCGACGCCAGGCTTCTCCACCTCCGGCTGGCTGAGCGTGGCCAACGACGGCGGCGGCGCGCCCGGAACCGAGATCAGCGCCCTGCTGCAGAACGGCACCTGCCCGAACGTCTTCTACTCGACCAACATGAAGTCCTGCTTCGGCCAGATGACGAAGGTCGGCGCGGACACGATCGCGCAGTTCTCAGTGCCCTGGTGGTACCGCACCGACTTCTCCGCCCCACCGAGCGGTCAGGACGCCAAGCTCATCGTCAACGGCGTGGTCGGCGCCGCGGACGTGTGGGTGAACGGGACGGAGGTCGCCACCTCGGCCACAGTCACCGGCGACTACGCGCGCAACGTCTTCGACATCACCGGCCTGCTGCGTTCGGGCACGAACTCGCTCGCCATGGAGCTGCACCCGAACAACCCGAGCACCATGCTGACCCTCGACAACGTCGACTGGAGCCAGATCCCGCCGGACAACAACACCGGCATCCAGTTCCCGGTGCAGCTGCAGACCGGCGGCCCGCTGGTGATCGGCAACGCGCACGTCAACCAGGACACCGCGGCGAACCTCAGCAGCAGCGCGCTGACCGTGAAGGCCGACGTGACCAACAGCTCTTCGTCTTCGCAGACGGGCACCGTGTCCGCCACGATCACCCCGCCCGGAGGTGGCACGCCGATCACCGTGGCCCAGTCGGTGACCGTGGCCGCGAAATCGACGCAGACGGTGACCTTCGCGCCCGCTGCCTATTCGAGCCTGACCCTCGCCAACCCGCGGATCTGGTGGCCGTACCAGCTCGGCGCGCAGCCGCTCTACACCCTCACGACCTCGGTGTCGCAGGGCTCGACG
>NZ_DASRBQ010000157.1:0-36102 GCF_035653575.1 Actinocrinis sp. | reverse complement strand
CGTCTCCCCCAGCGTCACCGCGATCGTCTTGACCAGCCAGAACAACGCGGTCACCGCGGGGAGCTTGCGCAGCACGTACCGGACGCCGCCTGTCTCGCCGCTCGAAATCGCCCTCGCAGTCACCGCGCTGACCCCGTTCGTTCGCGTGCCGATTGCTGCGCCGCGGCCACAGACAACAGGCGGCCAGAAGGCGGAGCGCCCGTCGGCGGACCAGCGGCCGGCGCCCGCGCGCCATCGTGCCAAGAAGACATCGCGCAGCACCCGACGACTCAGCGATCGATGTCGATCTTCACCCGAACGAGTTGGATCCACGCGATCAAAAAGCGCCGCACGTCAGCGTTACGCGACGTGCGGCGTGCTATTTGCGACGTGCCGTGGACGAGCGGCTCGGCGACGGGATGCTGCGCCCCGCTCGGCTATCCGCGGTTCAGCGGCGCGGCGGCCAGCCTCGATACTTGACGATCCGGCGGGCCAGCACGGCCAAGATGACGCCGTCGCGGGACGCGCGCGCCCGCATGCGCTCTAGCGCGTCGCCCGGGCTGATTGCTTCGAGCTCGGCCAGGATGCCGGCGGCCTGCTGTACTCGTATCGCTCCCGGCACCGCGTCAACGCGCCCGCCCTCCCCCGTGGCGGGTGCGGCCGTGACCAGGATGTGCCGTGCTGCCGATCGCGACCGCTGGGTGTGGCTCTCGGTGCCAGGCAGGATGGTGATCCATGGGCCCTGGCCGCTTGGCGCGCTCGTGGAGTCCGTCGGCACGGGCGCGGTATCGATTCCGAGCAGCTCGAAGACTCGGGCCACCGTCGGCGAGGCAGCCAGGCAGAAGGGGACGCCCGCGGCCTCCGCCGCGCGGGCGGCATGCAGCAGCGCACGAAGCGCCTTCACGTCGAAGAACCGCACCTCGCTCAGGTCGACCGCCAGTTCGGCGCCGGGCTGCGTCGCCGCTACCGCTTCAAGCAGCGTCTGTTCGAAGACCGTGGACACGGCCATGTCGAGCTCGCCTTTGACCGTGAGGGTCCGCTGGTCACCGGCAGCCGATGTGCCGATTACAAGACCGCTATTCATATCTGCCACGCTCTCGTCCGCCACATGCCGACCGCGAAACGCGGTCTACGTGGACCGGAACGCCGAGCTGCGGCAAACGCCAGCGCGACACCCTGGCTCGCGATTCATGCGAATATCCCTACCGTCTCACCGAAACGCCGTCCGTTAAACCTGTAAGCCTGCCAATCGGTCGCGACGGTCGCCCCTGCCCTCATGAGCACAAACGCCGACGCGATTCGCGCACCGTGGTGACCGCGGCAGGCACGGCTTGACAACGACCTTCCGTTAGCCGAGACTAACCGTTAGTGGATACTAACCAAGCGGGAGACGGCTGGAGCGCGCTGGCCGACGGGACGCGGCGCGCAATCGTCGACTGCCTCGCGCAGCGACCGCAGGCCGTCGGACAGCTGGCCGAGCAGTTGCCGGTCAGCAGGTCAGCGGTCTCCCAGCACCTGAAGGTCCTCAAGGACGCCGGCCTGGTCAGCGAGCAGGCGGTCGGCACCCGGCGGATCTACCGGCTCAACCCGGCGGCCGTGGCCGCGCTGCGGGACCAACTCGACACCTTCTGGCAGCGGGCGCTGGCCGCCTATGCGCAGGTCGCCGAGCAGGCACCAGAGGAGGACTCATGATCGGAAGCGAAGCCGCGGTCGTGCGCAGGCACCTCGTCGTCGCCGCGCCCATCGACCAGGCGTTCACGGCATTCACCGCGCGCTTCGGCGAGTTCAAGCCGCCGGAGCACAACCTGCTCCAAGCGCCGATCGCCGAGACGGTCTTCGAGCCGCGCGTCGGCGGACACATCTACGACCGCGCGACCGACGGCAGCGTGTGCCGCTGGGCGCGCATCCTGACCTACGAACCGCCCCAGCGCGTCGTGTTCAGCTGGGACATCGGCCCGACCTGGCAGCTGGAAACCGACCCGCAGCTCACCAGCGAGGTCGAGGTCCGCTTCGTCGCCGAGGGCCCGAACAAGACCCGCGTCGAACTCGAACACCGCAACCTCGACCGGCACGGCCCCGGCTGGCAGTCCGTCAGCGACGGCGTCGGCGGCGACCAGGGCTGGCCGCTCTACCTCGCCCGCTACGCCGCGCTGCTCGAAGCCGAGGGCTGACGGTTTCGCCGATCGGCCCGGCTGTGGACGCGGAGGCCGTCAACCCGATCCGTGTCCTGCGCTGCAGCGTCCGGTGCGCTATGGCGTGACGTTGACGGGCAGGGCGGTCAAGGCGTGCTGGCGGTGGTCGCTCTTCCACGGCAGGTCCGCGTACGGGACGGCGAGCGTCAGGTCGGGCAGCCGGTGCAGGAGCGTCCACACCGCGATGCGCGCCTCCAGCCGGGCCAGCGGTGCTCCGAGGCAGTAGTGCGGGCCGTGGCCGAAACTCAGGTGGCTGCTTCCTTCGGCGGCGGAGTCGCGGTTCGCGGCGGCGACGGCGAGCAGCACGGTGTCGCCGGCCGGGACGACCGTGTCGCCGATCTTGATGTCTTCGGTCGGGAAGCGCCGCATAGCCGTGGTCGCAGGCTGGTCGTAACGCAGGAATTGCTCGACGGCGCGGTTCATCGGCTCCGTGTGCGGATCGGGTTCGGCTCGGATGGCGGCGGCCAATTGCGGCTCGGCGAGAGCGCGCGCCACGGCGGCCGAGATCAGGTGGACTGAGTTCTCGTAGCCGGCGAACAGGATGAGGAAGGCGAGGGAGAGCAGTTCCTCCTCGGAGAGGCGATCCTGCCCGTCGCGGGCCGCGATCATCGCGGTGAGCAGGTCGTCGCTCGGTTCGGCCCGCTTGCCCGCGATCAGCTGCGTGAGCAGCGCGAGGATCCTGCCGAGGGTCGCGGCCAGGTCGCCCGGGCCGTACTTGCCGGGAGCGAGCAGGACCTGGGTGCACTCGCGCAGCATCGAGCCCTGATCCGCCGGCACGCCGAGCAGGTCGCAGATCGCTGCGACCGGCAGCGGAGCGGCGTAGTCGGCGACGATGTCGGCGGTGCCGGTCGCCGGCAGTGCGTCGATCAGGGCATTGCTGGTGGCTTGGATGCGGTCACGCAGCTGGTCGGTCCGGCGGGCGGTGAACGCGGCGGTCACCAGGCGGCGCAGCCGGGCGTGGTCCGCGCCGTCCAGGTTGAGCAGGTTCGCCTCGAGGGCGGGCGGCAGCCCGAAGCCCTGGTAACCGCTGCGGGAGTTGCGCTTGTCCAATGCCAGTCGCGGCTCGGCCAGCAGCCGCCTGACGTCGTCGTATCGGCTGACGACCCACACGCGCGCGCCGTCCGGAAGCGTCGCGCAGTACACGCCGTCTGGTTGCGCGTGCAGGCGCTCGGCCACGGCGGATGGACTGCCGGACAGGCCGGCGATCAGGGCACGGGCGATGTCGGCGTCCTTGACGGTCATGGCGGCGCTGCCTTTCTCCGGGCGCCCCCCTTGGCGCGGGCGCAAGGCTCTGATTATCTACGAGCCCCGGCGTGGCCGACGCGAGGGTGACGCGTCCATCGAGCATGAAAACGCGCGATCGCTCTCGGCGCCGGTACTGCAGCGCCGAGAGCGACCGCGAACTTGTGGAATGCTACTCAGGTTCCTTAGACGCTAGCCGCGCTCACTGGACCTGCGCCCACGGCTGGTCTATCAGCCAACTCGAGTCGGTCGCCCACGTGGTGGCGTCGTCCCACGGGTTGGTTCCGCCGTCGCTGGCGAGATAGACGGTGTCGTTGAAGGTGCGGATGTACTTCGTGGTGAAGTTCACCGACTGGAACGACGTGCCCTGACCGCTGTTGCCTGCCTGCGGGCAGAACGTAGCGTCCTGGGAGAACAGTGTGCTGCCGTCGTTCGGTTGCAGGTGGAACTGGAAGTTCATGTGCCTCAAGTAGCTGCCCGGCTTGTTGACCGACTCGAACGAGACGCAGCTCGGGTTGGCCAGGCCGGCGGTTTCGACCCAGGTCGCGTCGAGCTTGTCGGTCTGCGGGCTGCTCGCCGTGATCGGGGCGGTGACGACCAGGTCGTCGGTGTCGTCGTGCTTGATGAAGTTCGACGTGCTGCCGGCGGCGGTCGCCTGCACCGACACCAGCGGCCCCGGATCCAGCGCGAACTTGTTGTCCGCGCCCGGAGTGGCGTTCGCGACGATGAAGTCGTTGCAGTTGCTGTCCGTGTCGTTGCCGTCGGGGAAGCGGCTCGCGCTCTTGCCCGCGCCGCTCGCCAATCCCGGAGTCGGCACCACGCAGCCGCTTCCGGTGCCGCCTTGGTAGCCCTCGGCGGCCCACGGGTCGACCAGCAGGCCGTAGTTCAGGCTGTCGGCGACGAGGCCGCGGCCGTCGCGCAGCACCATGCTGCCGGCGCTGGTGGAGAGGGCGGGTCCGCCGAACCACTGGTCGGGCGCGGGTGAACCCTGATACCCCGCCGTCGTGACGCTGTTGTCGAGTATCGGCGTGTCGATCGCGTGTCGTTGGGTCAACGGGTGGTCGAGCACGATCCCGGCGCCCAGCGCCTGTACCGGCTCATCGCTCGAGTGCGCGAAGCGCGTCGCCGGGGTGAAGCTGACGCCGGTCCCCCGGTCACTGAACGGAAGGTTGGATGAGTGGTTCTTCGTCAGCGCGGCGGCGAGGGTGAGCCCGGTGCCGTTCGCGCCAGCGGTGCCGACGGAGGCGACGGTGAGGTCCTCGGTGTTGGCGCCGATGTCCAGCTGGATGTGGTCCCCGGCCGAGATGTTGCCGACCGAGGAGACCTTGATGTTGGTCGAACCTGCGGTCGCCGGCGCCGCGAGCCGCGCCTGGGCGCCCGCGTTGCCGACCGCGGTGACGGTGGCCAGCTCGAGCCTCTTGCCGTAGCCGATAGCCACCTTCTGTCCGACGGCGAAGCCCGCGGTGCTCGTGACCGGGACGTTGGTCGAGCCGGCCGGCATCGTCAGCGGGCCGTCGGGTACCGGCTGCCACAGCGGTGTGCTGGGGCTGGCGGCCGTGCCGTGGCTGACGATGGTCGCGTTCTTGCCGTTGCCGGAGGAGTCGACCGCGGTGGCGCCGCCGGTCTCGTCGAACTTGTAGTCCGCGACGTTGCCGGCGCCGGCCTGGCCGCCGGCGAGAGCGGCGACCTCGCTCGCGGAGAGCGCCCGGTTGTAGATGTTGAAGTCGTCGACCGTGGCGTTCAGGAGCGGGTCAGGCCACTGCGACTTCCCGATGTAGTTCTGGTTGGTGTTGCCCAGGCTGGAGGGGTGCAGCGTCATGTTCGGGTTGGTGGCCACCGGGCTGCCGTTGAGGTAGAGGGTGCCGGTGGTGCCCGAGAGCGTGACCGCGACGTGCGACCAGGTGTTCAGCGGGAGCAGGCCGCCGCCGGTGAGCTGCTGTTCCCCTCCGTTGCTGTTCGTGGTGATGGCGAAGCGCAGGCCGGCGCCGCCGCCGTCGACGGTGAGGAACATGTAGTCGCTCTCGCCCGTGCCGAAGTCGAAGATGCGCGACCAGGTCGGCTCCGCGGAGGGGTTGACCCAGGCCGACACGGTGAAGTCGGACAGGGTGCTGACGATGCCGGTGGGCAGGCTGACGTACTCGTCGGCGCCGTTCAGCTTCACCGCGTTCCCCAGCTTGCCGGCCACCCGCGGCCCGGAGGCGCCGACCGAGGGTATCTCGGCGATCTTCGCGGTCTCGGCCGCGCTGCCGGTGCCGACCGTCACGGTGTCCCCGACGCTCATCCCGGCGGTGGTGCGGACGTTGAGGGTGGAGTCGCCCGGGTTGGCGGGGGCGGCGAGGCCCGAGGCGGACAGGCCGAGCAGGTAGTGGCCGTGCGCCGCGATCTTCGTCCCCGGCGGGACGGTCACCGTCGAGGAGACCGCCTGCCCGGCCGCGTGTTCGGTCAGCGTCCAGCGTGAGACGTCGACCGGAGACGAGGCGGTGTTGACCAGCTCGATGAAGGAGTCGGTCGAGTCCGTGGAGGTGCCGACGCGGAATTCGTTGATCTTGACGGGGCTGTCGTCGCGCACCTTCTCGGTGGTCGTGTCGACCTTCGGGCCGCCGCCGTTCTGGCTGAGCCACACCGCTCGGCCGCCCAGGTCGCCGTTGAAGGCCCACCTGGCCGAGGTGACGGTGAAGGTCGCGCTGACGCTCGCGCCGGGCGCGAGCGAGGAGAAGGTGGTCTGGCCCTGCGGCTTCGAGCTCCAGCCGTCGGGCAGGGACAGGCTCAGCTTGACGCCGGCCACGGCCGCGCCGGTGGTGTTCGTGAACGTCTCGGTGACGTCTTGGCTCGTTCCCGGCGCGAAGGTCTGCAGGCCGGGCGGGGTGGCGGTCGCGGCGCTCGGCGCCAGGCTCAGCCGCTGCACGTCGTACTTGGCGGCCACGATGTTGGCCTGCACCTGCTGGTCCACGGCGTCCGTCGGGTAGCCGGACGTCATCACGCCTTCGTAGAAGGTGCCCTGCGAACCGTTGCTGTTGTCACCGCCGTTGCCGAGCACGATGGCGCCCTGTTTGCGCATCGGATCATAGGTCGGGCCGACGCGTGGCCCGTCGAACATGGTCGACAAGGCGCCTTGCTGTGCGTCGCCGCCGAGGCTGGCCCAGTGGTGGGGTTCGCCCTTGGCCACGGCGGTCTCGAACCGGGAGGTGACGCTGGGCAGCTGCGCGCAGAGCTTCGAGGTGCTGCCGGGGTTGACGCAGCCCACCAGGTTGTTCTCCTGGTCGGTCATGACCCACGGGCCGGGCGCGTTGCCGTGGTACCAGGCGGTGGCGTTGCCGAAGTAGCTCGTCTCCATGGTGCCGTCGCCGTCGTCGCGGCTGTCGATCTCGGCGTTGCCGTAGTCGAAGCAGCAGCCGCCGTTGAAGTGCTTGCCGTCGACGATCCAGTACATGCCCTCGGGCTGGTCGTCGGTCGCGATGCCGGTGGTGTCGTTGTCGCGCAGGCCCATTCCGGGCTCGATGAAGACCCCGTACGCCTTGTGGCCGTTGATCGTGATCGGCGCCATGTCCGCGATCGGCAGGTTGTTGGCGCCGCCCATCGCCGGGCCGCTGAACGCGCCGCGCGGCGCCTGGGTGAGGTCGTTGTGCATCGGAGACTGGTCGTAGATGCGGGTGATCAGGCACGTCGTGTCGGCGCAGAACTCGTCCTGCTCAGCCGCGTTGGCGTATCCGCCGCGGCCCAGGACGCCGATGTTCTTGGTCCTGCCGTCGGACAGTCGCTTCACCTGGTAGAGCGGGCCGGTGTACGAGGCGTACAGCGCGCGGGTGGTGCTGTGGGCGGCGACGCAGGGAGTTCCGCCCGCGGCGTAGATGTCGCAGGGGCCTTGCGCTTTCGCGGGAGCGGCGGGGGTGGCGGCCCGCGCCACGCCGCCCGTGGCGAGGCTCGCGCCGCTAAGAGCCAGGACGATGGCCGCGGCGGCGGCCCCGCTCCGGCGTCTTATGCGTGGGAAGGGCAATCCGATCACGACGATGAGCTCCTTTGTTCATCGGTTAGCTGTGCCGCGGCCGGATCGCCCGAGATCCAGACCGTTGCGATACGAGGCACCCAGCATCCGGCGAGAAATGTGAGCGCTAACTCTTTGGTCGGTGGCCGCGCTGCGGCAGCGTTCCCGGGAAGTCTTCAAGACCGAGAGACCCCAGCCTCGGCACATTCGGGTCGCGATACGCGGCAGGTCATTGACATTCGGCGCACCGTGGGCGGCGCCGCACTCCGTCCGCCCATTGTTACCGCTCACGACCCGCAATCCTCCCGCTTGTCATGAAGAACCGCAGGTGGAAGCGGTCTCGTCGGGCAGTGGCAGAGTCTTGCCGTGAGAGAGTGTTCACGTTCACAACTGCGCAGTCAAGAGTGGAACAAGGATCGGGCGGATTCATCGTTCTTACTGCGGCCAGCCATCACCGTGAGCGATAACATAGATCTCTACGTCGTCCTCACCCGGCGGCCGGACTGGGTCGAGAGAGGTGCGCGGTGGGCAAGGCCGAGGCCAAGACCGGCGAGCAGAACGGGAAATCCCGCCCGCCCGCGCGCGATCCGGCCATCACCGACGTGGCGCAATTGGCCGGTGTGTCCCACCAAACCGTCTCCCGCGTGCTCAACGACCATCCCCATGTGCGCCCGCAGACCCGGTTGCGCGTTCAGGCGGCGATGACCGAGCTGGGTTACCGGCCCAACCACACCGCGCGCGCTCTCGTCACCGGACGCTCGCAGGTAATCGGCGTGGTGGCCCAGAACACGACGCTGTTCGGCCCGGCGTCGCTGCTGACGGCGTTCGAGCAGTCGGCGTCCGAGGCCGGGTTCGCGGTGGCGGTGGCGAGCGTTCGAGCCCTGGATCGCCGGTCGATCGCGGAGGCGGTCGACCGGCATCTGCGTCAGCGGGTGGCCGGCGTCGTCGTCATCGCGCCGGTGGCCTCGGCGGGTGAAGCGCTGGACCACATGCCGACCGACCTGCCGCTGGTGTGCATCGACGGCGATCCGCAACGCACCAACCCGCTGGTTACGGTCGATCAAAGCGCCGGAGCGAGCCTCGCGACACAGCATCTGCTTGATGCCGGCCACTCGACGGTATGGCACGTGAGCGGACCAGACGACTGGTTCGACAGCGTCGGCCGGATAGCGGGATGGCGCGCCGCCCTCGAGCGCGCGGGCATCGATCCGCCTCCCGTCCTGTCGGCTGACTGGAGCCCGGCAGCCGGATACCGCGTCGGTCAGCTGCTGGCACGGATGCCCGATGTCACCGCGGTGTTCGCGGCGAACGACCACCTGGCGCTCGGAATCCTCAAGGCGCTGCGCGAGTTCGGCCGCCTAGTGCCGCAGGACGTGAGCATCGTCGGGTTCGACGACATCCCCGAGGCCGCGTACTTCGTCCCTCCGCTGACCACGATCCGCCCCGACTTCGACGCGGTGGCCCGTGCGGCGTTGAGCGTGTTGCTGCACCAGATCAGCTCCGGCGAGGTGTCCGGCGAGCGGGAAACGATCGCTCCCGTCCTGGTCCCCCGCGACAGCGTCGCAGCTCCGCGCACGGCCTGACCTACGAGGCCTTAGACAGCGGACCGGGCGCGGAAGCTCCCGGCGCGGGCGCCCGCCCCGAGCGCCGCGCACCGACCGCTCACGTACCTAGGTTGCGCTCGATCCCGGCTTGCCGCAGCCGGGTGCTGATCAGCTTGCGCACGAGCGCGCGCGGAAGCGGCTGGTCGGTCGGGAAGTGCAGTGAGCCCTTCGTCATCGTGTAATCGGCGAGATCATCGGCGAGCGCGGGCAGCACCGACCCGCTGTGCGGCAGATAGCTGAGATGGTTCTTGAAGGCGGCGAATCCCGCGACAACCTTGCCTTCGACTCGGAACGCGGGCATTCCGTAGGAGATGCACTCCTGAGCCTCGGGCAGCACCGCGTGGATGTCCGCCCGCAGCTTGCTCAGCGTGTGCCGCTGGGGCTCGGTGAGATCCGCGAGATAGGCGTCGATATCGGTGGGTGCCACCTAGCCAGTTTCTCACTCGGGCGTCTCGGCGGCACCCGGCGGCGTCCACGCGAGTGAGGGGCGCAACCCCGCGGGTGCGCTGCTTAGTCATCCCCGGTGCCGCCTCCTCCCCCACAGTTCGGGGCGATCGCCCCGCTGGCCACCGCCAGTGCGGCGGGCGCGACGGCAGCCTGCAGGTGCACCGCGTTGTCGCCAGTGGCACCGCCACCTCCGCAGGCGGGAACGGCTGCCAGACTCAGACTGACCACGCCGAGCACGGCCAGGCCGGCACCGGCAACACGCACCCGCCGCCTCGGCAGTTGGGAAAACGCAGAACGGTTCAGCCGCATGGCGACCTCCAAAGACTGCCACGCTCGCGGCGAGGCGACGACGATCTCAGTGTTCGAATCAGGCACATCCTATTGATGCCGGCCCGCGCGCGCACCCGCCCCGACGGCACAACCGCATGCGTCATAGCGCACCAGGGCGCACACGCTGCACCACAAGCGCGCCCCTGGAAGGACGGCGGGGCCAGGTGCGCGATCATCAGGTACCTGAAGGTCTTGGACGCCGAGGGTGTCGCATCCGAACGCTGAGAACGTGCGGCGCGGCGGTTAGTACCAGCCGGTGCAGGCAGCGGCGTATTCGCCGAACGTGTAGGGCACCACGCACGCTCGGGCCACCTGCGTGCCGTCCACCATGTACGTGTAGCCGCTGCCTTCAGGGGTTTCCTTGTGGCCGTCTCCGGACTGGGCCCAGTAGTCGGCGTAGCCGGGTGAGCTCCCCTCCCATTTCGCCCAGTTGGCGCCGCAGAACGACGACCAGCGCAGGATCGCGCGGTTGTTGTCCGTGCCGTCGCCGGGGGCGTCCACGTAAGCGATCGAGGTCGCGCCGTTGTTCGCGCCGGGTACGCCGGTGACGCAGCTTTCCCCGTCCCGGTTCGTGATGTACGGCGACTTGCCCACGCAGGTCGCTCCGTAGCACGGCGGCTGGTCCGGTACGTACGCCTGCGCGGCGGAGGGAGCGGCGGCGATACCCGCCGCCGCCATGCCGACCGCGAGCAGGATCCTGCCCGTCCGTATCCGGACGCGAGGGTTCTGACTGAGTCCGGTCTCAAGTTCCGATTCGGCAGACATGCCAGGTCTCCGTTCGTTCGGTGTAGGGGGCGCGGCGGGTGCAGGTCGGTGTCACGCAACCCGCATCGCACGCAGGTGGCCGAACTGTCGTCACGCGTAGTCGAGCCGTGTTCAGCAGTGCGGCAGCATCTTCGAGGTGTCGCCGCCGGTGTTGATCCAGGCGTCGGCGGAGAACACGTGGGTACCGCCGACGAAGTCGATGTTCTGCCCGGACGGGGTCGTGTAGCCCTCGACCGCGTCCCACACGCTGGTCGCGCCCCACGGTCCGGTCACGCTCGGGCCGCTGACCCAGCAGGACAGCCTTGCCGTGCTGCCGTTCGGCATGATGTCGATCACGGTGCCCGTCGGCGACCCCGAGTGGACGTTGAGGCCGAGGCCGGCGGCCACGGTGCCCGTGATGATCTTCTCGGCTGCCTGCGCCGGGCCGGCAACGGCGATCGGCACTGCGGCTGCGGCGGCCGCCAAGGCCACCATGGCCGCGGCCTTCTTGTGATTGAGCATTGTCATCCCTTTTCTTTCTGACATGTGGCAATACGGCCTGCGGACCCGGGCTTACGCGCTCGCGCTTCCACTCGCGGTTCCGCCGCCCCCGAATGCGGAGAAGTCAGCGAAGGCGGTGGCGACCGTCGTCTTCGCATAGAGCTGATTCGACCAGGCCGGGAAGACGGCCGAGACGTACCAATCGGTGCAATGTACGAACTGGTTGTTCAGGCACGTGACGATGTTGACGTTCCCGCCGGTGCCGCTGGTGTCCACGTATCGCGCCCAGTTCGTGCCGCAATGCGGTGAGTACCAGTTCTGGATGTAGCCCGAGTAGCCCCCGGTGCGCTGTCCGTTTTCGGCGTCGTACCAGTACACAGGTAGGGAGTTGGCCACGTAGCTGCCGATACTGCAGTCGGTGTCGAAGGGGTCTGTGTTGTCGCAATGAGCCGCGCTGGGGCTCTGATAGCACGCGTTGTTGGTGGTGCCGTGCGGCGTGACGGTGCGCGGAGCCCGGGCGCTCACTGCGGCGTTGCCGGGACCGGCGACGGTCACCACCAGGGCGAGGGCGCCGATGACCGTCGCGGCCGTCGCCCGGGCGATCCTTCGCAGCATCATCATGTTTGCATTCCTTCGCTGTCTCATCATTCGCCGGGAACCTTGCTGCCGTGCAGGACGGCCACGAAGTCCTGCTCGAGCTTGCTGTAGCCCGCGGCGTTCGGGTGGAAGAAGTTGTCCTGCTCCGAGACGTTGAGCGTCGAGCCGGGCTCGGTAACGAACGGCGTTCCGGTGCACAGCTCGTGTCCGGCGAACGCGTTCACCTCGTTGGCGATGTTCTGAGCCGGGATGCCGGCCGCCTGCGCGGCCTTGATCAGGTCGCTGTCGAGCGTGGCGACCTTCGGTACCAGCCACTGCCGGTCTTGGAGCGTGATCCCGGAGCAGTCGAAGTTGTAAGTGCCCAGATTCGCCGTGGTCGCGCTGATCGGGGCCGGATAGGTCATGACGATCACCTTGTTCGGCGAGCCGGCCGCGGCCGCTATCGTCTTGAACGCGTCGGTCCACGGGCCGACCAGGCTGGCCAGCTTGGTGTCGATCTTGTCCGGGCCGCTGGTGTTGGCGTAGTCGGGATAGCACGCGCCCTTGTCGCCGAACTCGCCGTGGATCAAGATGCAGTCCTGGACGATGTTCGCGAAGCCGAGGTCGTTGCCGCCGAGGGTGACCGACACGAACTTCGGTCGCAGGGCTCTGACCAGCTCCGCCTGGTAGCTCGCCTCGTAGTAGTAGTCAGAACCGGCGCCCTGGTCGCTCCAGGTGTCCACCTGCGGATGAGGCGGGTCGTTGCTGTAGTACGAGATCTCGGTGTGACCGTTCGGGTGCCAGTTGCCGCTGCTCGGCGGGAAGTCGCTGAGCGTGCCGCCAGTCGACGGCGGCGCGTAGTACACGGATCCGGCGTCCGCAGGCACGGCGATGCTGGCGAGGGGGCCGGTGATGGTCTTGACGTTCATGTAGTCGAGCACGCCGGCCTCGTCCCACATGTTCGAGCCGGAGCAGGCCAGGTCGACCAGGGGAACGTCGGACTGCGGTGCGTAGATGCCGGGCCAGGCGCCGCTGCTCACGTGGCAGAGGTTGCCGTGATCGCCTGCCAGGTTCTCCGTGACGTCGGTACCGTCGGCGAACCCGCCCTGTAGGCCCTCGCCTGAGGAGTAGGAGTCGCCCATCGCGACGTAGGCGCCGAGCGGTGCGGGCACGAACGCCACCGCGTCGTACGCGATGTCTGAGCCCTGCGTCGAGTCGCTGCCCGGTGTCAGGTTGCTGAGGGTGACAGAGGCCGAGCAGCTGGACGGCCCGGTCGTGGCCCCGTTCTGAATATCGGGTCCACCGCACAGGTAGTAGCCGAGGCTGATCCACTGGTTCGTGTAGGCGGCCTGGCTGATCGTGCGCACCATGGCTGCGTGACGCATACCCGGCGACCCGAAGGTGTTAAAGGTGGCCCGCGTTCCGCCCATCGAGACCTGATACGCGGCGTGCGCCGTCGCGGCGGCGATATCGGGCACGAAGGCCATGAGCTGATACACGGTTCCGTAGCCGGTGTCTGCGGGCAGCGTCGCGGACCATACACCCTTGACTTCGTCCGCCGTGTCGGTGCTCGGCTCGGTGTGGGTGAAGAACAGGTGCCCGCCGAGGCCGCCACCGAGTTGGTGCAGGTCGATCTGACCGGACTCGCCAGGGCTCGCGGCAGCGTCGATCGGCTTGCCATCGTTCGCGAGCAGGGCGAACGAGGCCGGTACGGAGGGGGCGAGTTGCGCGCTGCTGCCGGAGCAGCCCATCAGGTTGGGCGTGCGGTGTCCGGGATTCTGACTGGCGATCATCTCGTCGTCGATCAGGACCGTGCCTGCCAGCAGTTTTCCGTTGGCGTCGCTGACCGGGGTGCCGGCGCCGACCGAGCAGTTCGGCCCGACCGGGCTGAACGCCGGCTCGGGCAAGCCCGGCACGTCGTAGTACATGTGGTTGTTGGGCGCGTTCGAGGGGGTGTCCGTGATGCACGCGGTGGCACAGTTGGTCACCCACGTCACCGGGGCGTTCCACCAACACGCGCTGCTGTCCGCCGGGCACGGGTTCGCGCCGATCTGCGAGGGGTCGCAGTTGTTCACCGTGGTGCTGCAGAAGTACTTGGCGTTCGGCGTGTTCAGGAAGGAGCCCTTGTTGGTGTCCCAGTCGTAGGTGCCCCGGTAGTCGAGGATGCCGTTGTTCTCCAGGGGCACCTCCATCCAGCCGAAGACCTTCTCCTGATACGGCCACCGCTGCGGCGTGGCGGCGTCGCCAAGCGTCTGGACGGCCCCGTAGTGCAGGAAGGTGTGGCGGCTGCTCGGATAGATCGGATTGGCCGGGTTGTTGAACCAGCCGAGGCCGTTCGCGCTGTTCGGAGCGGTGTAGACCCCTGAGTTGTAGCCCCAGATCGCGGCGTACCAGTTCTCGACCTTCGTCGGGTCGTTGTTGTTCAGCTTGATGCCGAGGTTCTGCAGTTGCGTCCACTTGATCTGGAGCAGCATCTCGGCGTAGGCGATGTTGGACGCGTAGTCGACGGCCAGCGTGTCCTGTGACGCCGCGTCCAGTGAGCCTGTGGCGCCGGGATACGCGGAGTTCTGCATGCCGCTGGTCACCTGGGCGATGCCGTAGCCGCAGTCCGAATAGCTGTAGTCGATCGCACCGCTCGCGTTGCTCGCGCTGTTCACCCCGTAGTAGTCGGCGACCAGCGGATTGCCGGCGCGGCCGGGCAGGGCGTGCCAGCTGGCCTGCTCCCAGTTCGATTCCTGCGCCAGGATCCCGTACATGACCAGGGGCGGAACGGTGACCGCGGGTCCGCTGCCGGCCGGAGCGAGGTTGGTCAGCGGCCATTGCTGCGAGGGGTATGTGGTCGGCAGCGCTGCGTATGAGGCGTCGTTGACGGTGTACATCTGGTTGGCGGGCGGGCGCGCGTCGCCGGTGTTCGGCGGAGCGAGCGCGCTTAACGCGGCCTGATTCACTGCCCACCGCACTTGATCGGCGCTCGGTTGCCATACCTGTTTGAAGATGTCGTTGCGCGGCACGGCGCACTGGGGAATCGACGTCTCAGCTGCCTGAGTCACCTGCGGACCGGCCACGTGTGGCGCGGTTTGCGCGGTGCCCGCGGCCGACACGGAGGGCACGGCGAGAGTGCGCCGTGCCGCTGCGGCGGGCAGCGGGACGCGGCTGGACGCGGCGGAGCCCGGGCGCCAGACCGATACGCCGGGGTCGCCGTTGTGGACCGAATCGGCGGGAGCCGCCGCGTCGGGCAGCACGACCAGACCGCCGCGTGACGACGCGGCCAGCGCGGTGGCCGATGCGGGCAGATCGACCGGAGTCAGCCCGCTGTCGCGGGTGAGGGAGGAAGCAGCGGCCACCTGGTTGCGGCCGCCCGCTCCCGGCAACAGCTGCAGCGTCGCGGTGAGGCCGGACCCGATCTGCCGGGCGCTGGTCCCGGTCCAGTGCCAGATCCGCGAGCGACCGACGGGTGCCCGCTCGAGCAGGTCCACTCCGCCGTCCGAGGCGGCCCGCAGGTCGGAAAGCTGCCCGGCGAAGTGCCGCAGGACGCTGACTCGACCCGCGGTGACCTCGACGAGGTCTGATCCGCGCGCGGCCAGCACTCGCCCGCCCGCCACGGTCGCGGAGGTCAGTTCCGCCGCGACCGTGGCGCCCCCGCTGAGGCGACCGGTGGCAGTGTCGAGGACGGAGATGCGGGTCCTGCTTTGCCCGGTGGCCAGATAACTGGTCAGCGCCGCGGCGGAACCCGATCCGCAGCCAGGGTCGAAGTAGGCGAGCGAAACCCCGGACGCCACCGCGCGCACCGCGCCGGTCGCCAGATCCACGGTGTACGCGAACGCACCGGCGTTCATCCCGGCTTCGCTGTTGTTCGCGCTCCACGGCGCGATCACGGCGACTACCGTGCGCCCGTCACCGGTCAGGCATTGCTGGCCGATCCAGCGCTCGTCCTCGTAGCCGCCCGGTTGGATCGAGGCCAGCGCGCGCCACTTCCAGCCGTTGGCTGCCGCAGCCGTGTAGAGGTGGTAGCCGGTAGTGTCGCCGTCGCCGACGACTACTTCGTCGTCGGCGACGGCGCTCGGCGAGCGGCCGGTGTCGGCCGGCCGCGCGGCGGCATAGGCCGGAGTCCATCCCACCAGAGCGACGCAGAGTGCTGCGGTCAGCGCCCGACGCCGTCGACCCCGCATGAACATCATCGGCATCCCGTCTCGCGGTCTTCACCCTCAAGGACGTCGTGCCGCCCGGCCGGCCGGCGGCTCGCCGTCGCCAGCAGCGTCGCAGCCGCGGATCTACGGACGATCTATCGGGCGATGACCAGCCGCGATGCTCGCGAACACGCCGCCCGGGCTTCGCACTGGTGTATCGTCGGAGCCACTGAGTCAGCACCATGATGGGCGCGTTATGCGTTTCGGCCTTCTGGGACCCACGCTGCTGGTGGTACGAGAGCAAGCGGTAGTGATCACGTCCGCCAAGCAACGGGCCACGCTCGCAGTCCTGCTGATGCGCGCCAATCAGATCGTCACGGTCGACCGGCTCATCGACGAGCTGTGGGGGCCCGCTCCCCCGTCCAGCGCCCGCGGATCTGTGGCCACCTATATCTGGCGCCTGCGACGGTTGTTGCAGACCGAGGCCGGCGAGGACTGCGCTCTCGTCAGCGTCCCGGACGGTTACCGGCTCCAGGTCCGCGATGACGAGCTGGACGTGACGCAGTTCAACCGGCTGCACGAGCTCGGACGAGCGCAACTGGCCCAGGGAGAGGTGCAGAGCGCGGCCGACACCCTCAGCGCGGCGCTGGACCTGTGGCGCGGCGATCCCCTGGACGACGTCGTCCTGCACGGCGCGCTCGCCGACGAAGCGACCAGGCTGGCCGACGAGCGTTTAGCGGCCCTCGAACAACGCATCGAAGCCGACCTTGCGCTCGGCCGGCACCAGGCGGTCAGCCCGCAGCTGCGGCTGCTCGTCGAACGCCATCCGCTGCGCGAGCGTTTCGCCGTCCAGCTGATGATCGCCCTGTACCGCTCGGGGCGCCAAACCGAGGCGCTCGCGGTGTTCCGCCGGGCTCGTGACCAGCTCGCGGGCGAGTTCGGCCTCGAACCCGGCGAGGAGCTTGCGGCGACGCATCGCATGATCCTGCGATCCGACGCCCCCGATCGGCCGACGGCGGCCGACGGCCCGAGCGGACTACGTGTGCCCCAGCGCAGGTTCTACGGGCGCAGCACGGAACTCGCCGTTCTCGGCGACGCGTTGCACGACCGCCTGACCGCCGCGCGGCCCGCGCCGCTGGTCTGCGTCATCACCGGCACCGCCGGAGTGGGCAAGAGCTGTCTCGCGCTGCGCTGGGCGCACCAGGTCCGCGGCGAGTTCCCCGACGGGCAACTGTTCGTCTGTTTGCGCAGCCACTCGAACCTCGAGCGGGTCAGCGCGCTGGCGGCGCTGCGCCGGATCCTGCGCGACCTGTGCGGTCCCGCGGCTCAGCTGCCCATCGACGAGGACGAACTCGCCAAGCGTTATCGGTCCGTGCTCGCGCGACGCCGCGCGCTGCTCGTCATCGACGACGTCCCCGACGCCGCGACCGCCGCCCTGTTTCTGCCCGACAGCGGCGGTAGCGCCGTGTTGTTCACCAGCCGCGCACCGCTCGACGAGCTGACGCGCAGTCATGGAGCCGTCCATGTCGGCTTGCGGCCGTTGAACGCGCAGGATTCACACGCGATGCTCGCGGACCGCGCGGCCTCAGCGGACCGGTTTGCCGATCATGCGTCGACGGCTGAACTCGCAGATCTGTGCGGACACCTTCCACTCGCACTGAAGCTGGCAGCCGCGCACCTGGAGAAGCATCCGGCGCTCTCAGTGAGCGAATATGTCGCGCAGATGCAGCAGGGTGACCGAGTCACGCTGCTGGGAGGCGCGCAGCAGACGGTACGCCGCACCTTCGACCACTCCTACCACACGCTTCGCGACGCCGACGCGCGTGCCTTCCGCCTGCTCGGTTTGCTGGCGGGTCCTGATACAGATGCGGCTCCCGTCGCCGCGATGCTCGATGTCTCATTCGCCGACGCAGACGCCACCCTGCAAAGGCTCTGCGCCGCGCACCTGATCGAGCGCACCGCCGACGGCCACTTCGGCCTGCACGACCTGCTGCGTGCCTACGCCGCCGACCGGGCCCGCGAGACCGAACCGGCGGGCGGCGTGGAAGGCGCGCTCGACCGCTGGTTGGACTGGCATGCGACCGCCGCCGTGGCCGCGGACTTCATCCTCGACCCGCTGCGCTATCGCGCGCCGCTCGACCGCCCGCCCGGGGCGCCCCCTCATCCGACCCCCGCCCACCGGCACGAGGCGCTCGCCTGGCTCGACCGGGAAAGGGCGAACCTGGTCGCCGCGATCTTCAAAGCCGCGCGGTACAAGCGGCACCGCACCGCGTGGACGTTGGCTTGGGGCCTGTTCAGCTACTTCGATCTGCGCAAGCCGTGGACGGACTGGATCGACACCTACCAACTCGGCCTTTCCTGCGCCCGAGCCGCCGGCGATCCGCACGGTGAGGCGGTCATGAACTACGGGCTGGCTACCGCGTTCTACTACCCGCGCCGATTCAGCGAAGCCCTCGACCGCTATCGGGCCGCGCTGAGCATCCACCGCCAGACCGGAGACCGGCGCGGCGAAGGCGTGGCCCTGAACGGTATCGCCAACGTCTTCATGGAGTCGGACCGCCTCGACGACGCGATCAAGTACTATCTCAAGGCGCTTACGATCCACGCGGCCGACGGCAATCGCAGAGATGAAGGGGTCGTACTCAACAACCTCAGCGAGACGTACTGCAAGCTCTCCAGATACCGGGAAGCTGAGCGGTACGCCCAGCGTGCCCTCGTCATCCAGCGCGAGGTCGCCAACCGCCGGGTCGAAGTGTTCACACTCTCCCACCTGGCGAACGCCAGAGCGGGTCAGGGCGACCTACCCGCCGCGTTCCGCCTGTTGCGCGAGGCGGTGGACCTGGCGTCGCAGATCGGCGACCTCCAGGCGCAGGCTTGGGCGCTGAACTACCTGGGTCACGTCGCGCTGCAGAGCGGGGAGCCGCGGGAAAGCCGCAAGCACTGGCGTGACGCCGCCGCCGCGTTCGCCGCCCTGGGCGATCCGGCGGCGGCTGAGGTGCGCGCCCGGCTGCTCGCGCTCGACCACGACCTGCCCGCGCCGGGCCACCTGCTCGTCCCGGAATCGGGCGCTTCGAGCCCGGCGGACCGCCGCTCCGATGGGGACCTCATTCTCGATCGCGGTGACACCGGACGGCGTTAGAGTCGGGCACCACTCTCGGGACCGCTCCCCCGTCGCATGCCGCAGGGCGATAGCCGTGCGTATGCATTTTGTCATCGACGGTACACCTGATCTTCAGTCCAGGTGGTCAGACTGTCGGCACCCACCTCAGCCCTCTGCCTTGGAGGCACTGTGCCGATTCGGTCTCACTTCGCATCGTCCTGGAGCAAGCGGCTCGTCGCGCTGATCGCCGCGCTCGCATTCACGCTCGGTCTGTCCGCCGTCAGCGGCGCCCCCGCGCAGGCGGCGGTCTACGGCTCGTGCGCCATCGCCGGATGCTCCGACGCGGCCTCAGCCAACTCGACGTGGTCCTCGCTGGGATACCCCACGAGCCGCGGCTGGTACGACTGGCCGGACGGCCAGTGCAGCTACGCGGGCGGCGAGTACTACAACTACGACGGCCAACTGCCGGCCGGCGACACGTTCTATGAGTACGACGTCTACCCGCGCTCCTGCGGCGCGCACCGGGACGCCTATCGCATCGTCGTGGACTTCACGACCGGAACGGTCTGGTACTCGCCTGACCACTACTCCGACTTCTACCAGCTGTAATAGCGTTCCAATGCGGCCAGGAGCCGGACCGGCGGTTCACCGCCGGTCCGGCTCCTGGCTGAAGCGCACCGAGTCTCATCGCCCGCCTGCCATCCGCGAGGCGTTGACCAACCCCGTCGGCTACGAAAGGCCAAAGTCTTGAAGCACACCACGCTGGCAACCCTCGATGTCGCACGCATCGGCCTGGGCGCGATGACCATGGCCGGCGTCTACAGCCGCACCGGCCTGGACGAGACCGAGGCGATCCGCACCATCCACCGGGCGCTCGACCTCGGCGTCACCCTCATCGACACCGCCGAGATCTACGGCCCGTTCACCGGCGAGGAGCTGGTCGGGCGCGCCATCAAGGACCGGCGCGACCAGGTCGTGCTGGCCACGAAGTTCGGGCTGGTCTCCCACGCCGGCGCGGGCCCCTGGAACGTCGACTCGAGCCCCGCGAACATCCGCACCGCGGTCGAAGGCTCGCTCACCCGGTTGGGCACCGACCACATCGACCTGTACTACCAGCACCGCGTCGATCCCGGCACGCCGATCGAAGACGTCGTCGGCACGCTGGCCGAACTCGTGGCCGAAGGCAAGATCCGCCATTACGGGCTGTCCGAGGCGGGCCCCGAGACGATCCGCCGCGCCCACGCCGTGCATCCCGTCACCGCCCTGCAGTCGGAGTACTCGCTGTTCACCCGCGACCAGGAGCCGGTGATCCTGCCGCTGCTGCGTGAACTCGGCATCGGCTTCGTCGCCTACTCCCCGCTCGGCCGCGGCATGCTGACCGGCGCGATCCGCAGCCGCGAGGACCTGGCCGCCGACGACTCGCGCCACAGCAACCCCCGCTTCACGGAGGAGAACTTCGCCCACAACCTGCGCCTTGTCGAGCAGGTCGAAGCCGTCGCGGCCGAGGCGGGCGCCACCCCGGCGCAGGTGGCGCTGGCCTGGCTGCTGGCCCAGGGCGAGCACCTCGTCCCGATCCCCGGCACCCGCCGCGTGGCCCGGCTGGAAGAGAACCTCGCCGCCGACGCCGTCGAGCTGACCAGCGAGCAGATCGCAAGCCTCACCGCCCTCGGCGAGCCCGCCGGTGCCCATCACACCGAGGCGCAGATGAAGATGATCGAACGCTGACCGGTCCGACCGGCAAGGCCGAGCGGACTCGGTGGCCATGACGCCGCGTCAGACCGTGCCGCGCCTCCTAGGGGGCGCCGCTAAGGGTTCTTAGGCTCCGAAGAGGGTGCCCAGGACGAGCTCGACGGCGCCCGCGGCCACGGACGACTCGCCGGCCGGGCTGAGGTCGACGGTGACGTGCTGCCACTGCGGGTCCGGGAGGTGCGCGGCGAGCTGGGCGGCGACCTCGCGCCGGTAGAGCTGCGGCTCGGTGAAGACGACGCGGCCGCCCAGGACGATCCGGTCGACGTCGAGCAGGCGCACGAGGTTGGCCGCGCCGAGGCCCAGCAGGCCGGCCGCGGTGTGGTGGTCGCCGTCGGCGAGGGCGGCAAGGCACAGCGCTTCCAGGCAGCCGCGCTGCCCGCAGCTGCACACCGGGCCGTCGAGTTGGACGACTTGGTGACCGAATTCACCCGCGTTGGTGCGCGCGCCGCGATAGATCGCACCGTTGAGCCGCAGACCGGCGCCGACGCCGTCAGCCAGGTGCAGGTAGGCGGTGCTGCCGGGGCCGGGAGCGGCGACCGCGAGCGCGGCGACGTTGGTGTCCTTGTCGACGTGCACTGCGATCCCCTCCAGGTGCTCGGTGAGGGCCCGCCTGAGCGGAAAGCGGTCCCAGGCCGACAGGCCCGCCGGGCGGTGCAACACGCCGGTGGCGTAGTCGAGCGGGCCGCGGCAGCCGACCCCGACGCCGAGCAGACGGGCTTCGGGCGGCGCCGAGTCGGCCGCGTCGCGCACCATCTCGGCCAGCAGCGTGACGACCCGGGCCGGTTCGGCGGTGGCCAATCCGACGTCTCTCGTGGCGCGCGACCGCTCGCCGCCCATCAGGTCGCTGAGCAGCACGGTGCTCTCGTGCCGGTCCACCGCGAGGCCGATCGCGCAGGCCGCGTCGGGCCGCAGCCGCAGCAGCGTGCGCGGCTTGCCGCCGGTCGAGGCGCCGCGCCCGCCCTCCTGCACCAGGCCGTCGTCGAGCAGCCGGGCGACGATCTTGCTGATCGCCTGCGGAGTCAGCCCGGTGCGCTCGGCGAGCTGCGCCCGGCTGCCGCCGTCCGGGTCGGCGCGCAGCAGGCCCAGCACCAGAGCCATGTTGTGGTCGCGCAGCCCGGTGAGGTTGGCGCCTGCCGCCTGATGCAGATCCATGGCGTCATTCTGCCCACCCTTGCACTTAAACAACACTGTTGCTTAACTGGGCGCATGAGCGACTCCATCGCCCCGCTGCGCGTCGGACTTGTCGGCTACGGCCTGGCCGGGGCCGTGTTCCACGCTCCGCTGATCGAGTCCGTCCCGGGCCTGCGGCTGCACACCGTGGCCACCGCGAATCCCGACCGGCGCGCCCGGCTCGCCCGCGAATACCCGCACGCGCGAGCCGTGGACGACGCCGAGCAGCTGCTCGCGGACCCCGCGCAGCTCGACCTGGTCGTGATCGCCTCACCGAACCGGGCCCATGTCCCGGTCGCGCGCGCCGCGCTGGAGGCCGGACTGCCGGTGGTCGTCGACAAGCCACTCGCCGCCACGGCCGCCGAGGCCCGCGACCTGGCCGCCCTCGCGAGCGCGAAGGGACTGCTGCTGACGGTCTTTCAGAACCGGCGCTGGGACACCGACTTCCGCACCGTCAAACAGCTCATCGCCGAGGGCGCGCTGGGCACCGTGCACCGTTTCGAGTCGCGTTTCGAGCGCTGGCGCCCGGCGCTCAAAGCCGGCTGGCGCGAATCCGCCGATCCCGCCGACGCGGGCGGCCTGCTGTACGACCTAGGCAGCCACCTGGTCGATCAGGCGCTGCACCTCTTCGGCCCGGCCCTGCTCGTCTATGCCGAGACAGACGCGCGCCGCTCCGGCGCCGCAATAGACGACGACTCGTTCATCACCCTCACCCACGCCTCCGGCGTGCGCTCCCAGCTGTGGATGAGCGCGCTCGCCGCGCAGCCAGGCCCGCGCTTCCGCGTGCTGGGCGACCACGCCGCGTACACGGTCTACGGCCTGGATCCGCAGGAAGACGCCCTGGCCGCCGGAGCACGGCCCGGCCCCGGCTGGGGCACACCAGCCGAGCGAGACTGGGGTCTACTCGGCACACCCGGCGACGAGCGGCCATATCCGTCCCTGCCCGGTGACTACCCCGCCTTCTACGCCGCCGTGGCGACCGCGCTGCGCGACGGCGGCCCGCGGCCCGTCGAGCCCGCCGATGCCATCACCGCGCTCGAGGTGCTGGAGGCCGCGCGCCTCTCAGCAGCAGAAGACCGCACGGTATCCCTTCTCCACACCAGGGCGGCGGCCGCGTGAACCACGAGGAGATCAGCGCCTTGATCGCCCGCATCGAAGAACAGGAACGCCGCCTGGTGCTGCCTCACTTCGACAACGATGACGCCTGGCAGCTCGGCACCACGCTGGTGCAGTTGGCCCGCGAGCGGTCCGCGCCGGTCACGATCGACGTCCGGCGCGGCAGCCAGCAGCTGTTCCACTACGCGCTGCCCGGCACCAGCGCCGACAACGACGCCTGGATCCTGCGCAAGGTCCGCACCGTGGATCGCTACGCACACGCCTCATACCTGGTCGGCCTGCGCTGCGCTGCGAAAGGCACGACCTTCGAGGAAAGCTCCCGGCTCGACCCGGACATGTATGCCGCGCACGGCGGCGCGTTTCCGATCACCGTGGCCGGCACCGGTGTCGTCGGCACCGTCGCGGTCTCGGGCCTACCGCAAGGCGACGACCACGACCTCGTCGTCGCCGCGCTTGAGCACTACATCAGTACACTGCCTCACCGAGACTCGTGACACCCGCCCCGGCAGGGGGTTCGACGACGTGGCCCGGCACGACGTGAGCCGGTGTTCCCGTTGTCGTCCTACGCCTCGCACAGCGCTGCGGTTACGGCGGCCTGTATGTCAGCATCCTGTGCTTGGGTGCCACCGGGGTTGAGGTTGACCATCACCGTCACTTGGCGGCCATCGGGCATCGCAGCACTCATCGTCTCGAAGCCCAGGATGCCGCCGTCGTGCCCCCAGAACCGGCCACCGCACGGCAGCGGCACGCTTTCCAGGCCGAGACCGTACGCGCTGCCGGATCCATCGCCGGTCGGAGTCGTGGTCCGCATCGCGCGCAGCTCCGCGGGAGGAAGCAGCCTTCCCCGCAAGAGAGCACTGAGAAACCGGTTCATGTCCGTGCCGCTGGAGATCATGGCGCCGGAAGCGTAGGCAAGCGACGGGTTGAACTCGGTCACGTCGATCGGTGCTGAGTCCGGTAGCCGGGCGTATCCGTGCGGGTGCGTACCGGGGATCTCCGGTTGGTCCGCGGGCACGAAGGTGTCGTGCAGGCGAAGCGGCTCGATGATGCGCCGCTTGATCTCCTCGCCATACGGGTGGCCGGTCACCGCCTTGATGAGCAGCCCGGCGAGCACGTAGTTCGTGTTCGAATAGCTCCACCCAGTCCCGGGCGCGAACAGGGCCGGATGGGCCAAGGCGAGGTTCAAGAGGTGCTGCGGGCTGTAGTGCGCCAGCGGATCGGCGATGACGCTCTGCTCGCTGACGTAGTCCATGTAGTCGGGCAGGCCGCTGGTGTGCTGGAGCAGCTGGCGCACCGTGATCTCGCGTCCGTCATTGCCGTTGCCCCGCACCACTCCGGGCAGATACCGCTCGATCGGCGCGTCGAGTTCGACCCTGTACTCTGCGACGAGTTGGAGCACGACGGTGGCAACGAACATCTTGGTCATGCTGCCGATCCGGAACCTGCTGGCCGCTGCCATCGGCGCTGCGGTGGCGAGATCCGCCGCGCCTCGGGTCAGCACCGTCGATCGGCCGCGCCCATCGCTGATCTCAGCCAACGCCCCCGGCGCTCCGTCGGTGGTGGTCAGCCGCTGCAGTATCCCGGCCACGTCGCCGTAGGGTGCCCTCGCCGTCGTGGCGCTTGCCGGACTTCCATCGGCTGCGGACGCCGCACGCGCGGCACCGGCCGTGCCCACCGCAAATGCCGCTACTGCGGCGCACGCCGCGAATCTGCCAGGACGCATGGGCAACTCTTTCTCGGCTCGCTGCGATTCACCGGACTGACTCGTCACAGTGTTTCGAACGATCCGGCCGCCGGCCCATGGGGCTAACCCCCGGCATCTGCGGGTGTTAGCACGTTCACTGAGGGCGTGTCAGAGCACGGCGAGCCGGTCCACCAGCAGCTGCGTCCTGCGTTCGGCGTCCGGCGGCGGTAGCCGTCCTGCCCGCGTCAGCGTCGCCAGTCCGTGCAAGGCCGCCCAGAACACCTCGGTGAACAGCCCCGGGTCCACGCCGTCGCCGGCCACCTCTTCGAGACTCTCCAATAGGGCGGCGAAGGCGTCTTTGAGCGGTTCCGGGGTGTCCTCTTGCGCGAACGCCAGGCCACCGTCGAGCTGGAACATTGCGTCGTAGACCGCCGGGTTGCGTGTCGCGAAGTCGAGGTAGGCGCGGGCCAGGGCGGTGACCCGGTCACGCGGGCCGTCAGCGGCGCGGGCTGCGGCCCGCAGCTCCACGGCCATCTCGGCGGCACCTTGCAGGGCGACGGCGCCGATGATCTCGCGCTTGCCGCGGAAGTGGCTGTAGAGGACCGGCTGACTGTATTCGATGCGCTCGGAGAGCCGGCGGGTGGTGACCGCGTCCCAGCCCTGCTGCTCGGCGAGTTCGCGCGCCGTCTGCACGATGAGGCGTTCGCGGTCCGCCCGCTCGCGCTCCCTGCGTTCCTGTACCGACATACCTCGATTCTAGCATCGCTAGACAATCAAGCGGCAGTAGGGCTAGTGTTGCCATATCGGCTAGCAACGCTAGATCCCAGGAGGGGTCCTCATGCTCAACGCACTCCGGGTCGTCACCATCGTGGTCGTCGGCGTCATGGTGGGGGTCGAATTCTCCGTCGCCTTCGTCCTCAATCCGATCTTCAACGCGCTGCCCGGCGACGGTGGCCAACTCGGCCGCGCCCACGGGGGCCGGATGCTCGGCGCCGTGATGCCGTTCTGGTACATCGGCTCGCTCGTCCTGAGTGCGCTCTGGGCCATCGCCGGATGGCACCACCACGGCACCGGCCTCGTCGTCACCGCCGCCGGACTGCTGATCCTGAGCGTGATCATGTCCATCGCGCTGCTCGTCCCGATCAACAACCGGAGCAAGACCTGGACTCCGGAGAACCGTCCGGAGGACTGGAAGGAGCAGTCGAACCGCTGGGACCGCTACCACTACGTTCGCGTCGCCGTCATCATCGCCGCATTCGCTCTGTTGGCCGCCGCGCTCGTCTGAGCCTGCGGTACGGCGAAGTGATCGTCAGTCAAGGCAGGACTAAGGGGCCGGGTGCACAAGGGCACCCGGCCAACGCCCGCGCGGTCCGCGGGCTTTCTACCGCGCTATCGGCCTGCGTGGACGTCCACGTCGCGGAACCCGACGTACAGGGTGGGGTAGCCGTCACCCGGACTGTTCTGGTCGTCCTCCCCCGCCGCCGCGATCTTCTGGAGCACGTCGAGACCGTGGATCACCACGCCGAACGGCGTGTAGTTCGGGCGCAGCTTGGTGTCCTTCCAGGTGAAGAAGAACTGGCTGCCGTTGGTATTCGGGCCGGCGTTCGCCATGGCGACTGTGCCGGCCGGGTACGTCGCACCGGCCAGGTTCTCGTCGTTGAATGAGTAGCCCGGGCCGCCGCTGCCGGTGCCCGTAGGGTCACCGCACTGCAGGACGTAGATCCGCTGAGTCGTAAGGCGGTGGCAGTGCGTGCCGTTGTAGTACCCGTGGTCGATCAGAAACCGGAACGAGAAGGTCGTGCACGGAGCAGCGCTCGTCAGTGCCTTGACGGTGATGTCGCCCTGCGTCGTGCGGAAGACGACGGTGTAAGGCCGGGCGGCCGCGACCGGGTTGAAGACGGGGATGCCTTTGAAGCGGTCCGCCGGAACCGCCGGGACGAAGCCGCACTGGTCGGCGGCCGTGGCCTGGCGCGGCTTCGCAGCCGGGGGCGCGACGGCCGCGCCGTTGTCGGCGCGCACCGAGGACTGGCCCAGCCTGCCCGGCGTGGACGCGTTGTCTGCTGCGGCGCTGGTGGTGGCCGCGCCGGCGACGGTGACGAGCACGGTCACCGCAGCGACGATCCGGCCCGTACGACGTGTGATGGTGGGTATCCGCATGATCTCAGCTCCCTGATGGCTAACCGGGACGCTGGTGCCCTTCCCCGCTGAGCCGGGCGTGTAACGCTGCGCGCTCGGGATCACTGGGTCTTCGGGATCACTGGGGCTGGCGGGTCGTGGGACACTGGCCTCGTGACGAGGGCGGGGCAGGGCGGCGAGGATCCGGAGATAGTCACATTGCGGGTACCGCTGCCCAGGCAGGTCGCGCAGAACCTAGTGGCGCTGGCCGAGCTGTATCACGCGACGCCCGAACGCATGATCGCATCCTGGACCCAGACGCACGTAGATAACCTGATGGCCGGGCTGACCCCCGGCGGCACCGACCCGCAGCCTGACCTTCTGCCCGATATGGGTACAGATGAACGTAACCAGCCGTCTGACTGAGAACCACCGCCGCGGCGAGGACGTGCCCATGAACGCGGCGGGTTGTGATCCGGTCTTCGCTGCGAACGCGCCTTAGGGCCTGAGGATTCATGCGAAGATTGCGCTGTCCGCTTCGCGCGAGCGGTCAGATTATCTGTCGGACGACCGTGGAAGGTGCGGCTGCGAGATGGAGTTGCGATCATCCATCCCGGCGGCCGCCCTCGACGAACGCGATGACGAGCCGCGGCCCGGCGACGGCGACGGCGAATTCGACTGGAACGACGATCTGTGGGCCGGCGCACGCCGTGACCCGATGCCGGCCGGGGCGGACGCGGTCACGATCGTCCTGCCGCGCTTCACCCAAGAGCAAGAGGGCGAGCAGCGCGCGGCGCGCTTGTTGCTTCGGGAGGGGCTCGTCCTGGTCGCGGTCGCGGCCTTCCAGGCAGCGCTGGCCTGGCGCGCGGCCGGCGTCGGCACCAACGTCGCCGACCAGACCGCGATGGTGAAGGCAGGCCATCAGGAGATCGCCCACCTGCTGCATGGTCGGCACGTCATCCGCTACGAGACGGTGCTGCCGGGATCGCCGGTGCTGTACCCGGTGCTCGCGGCGGCTCTGGACAGCGTCGGTGGGATGCACGCCGTGCGCGCTGTGAATCTCTGGCTCGTCTTGCTCGCGACCGTCGGCGTGCACTGCACGGCACGGCGGCTGTACGGACCGGTCGCGGGCGCGCTCGCGGCGGGGCTGTTCGCCGGGCTCGGTCCGACGCTGCACCTGAGCGTGTCGGGCACCTATGACGCTCCGGCCGCATGTCTGCTGGTATGGGCGGCGTTCTTCGCAGTGCGGTTCGCCTTCGCCGACGGGCGCCACGCCGTGTGGCTCGTGCCGGTATTGATGCTGGCGGCGAACTGGACCTCGTACATCACCGTGCTCTGGGATCCGGTGATTCTGGCCCTGGTCGCGTTCGCCGGGCCGGGCTACCGGGCGTGGAAGACCTCGCGCTCGTGGAATGCTCAGCGCGTCGCCCTGGTCACGGGCGTTCTCGCGGAGATCACTCTTCTCGTCGGCCGTGCGCCGACCTTCACCGGTATCGCGACGACCGTGATGAACCGGTCGGCGGCCCATGCGACCGCTGGAGTCGTGCTCAGGCACGGCGCGCAGTGGCTCGGGCCGGTGCTCATAGCGGCTCTGCTGGGGACGATCGTCGCGGGCTGGAGGCTGTGGCGCGGCTCGGTGGGGCGCGCCGAGGTGGGTGTTTGGGTGACACTCCTGGTTGCGGGCCTCCTCGCTCCTCTCAACCAATTGCGATGGCATTCGCTGGACGGCAGCGTCTCGCACTGTGCACTCAGCGGGGCGTTTGCTGCGGTGGCGGCTGGCGCGTTCCTGGCGCGGCTCTGTTCCTGGGCAGGTCGGGCTGGCGCAGCATGGCGAGTCGTAGCCCTCGGCGCGATGTGCGCGGCGCTGGTGCCGCTCGGCCTCGCCGGCGCGTCGCAGGCCGCCACGCACACCGGGTCGGCCACGAAAGCGACGAGGAGTGTCGCGGGCGAGGGCTGAGCGGGCTCGGTCGCGGCGCTATGGGAACGGCAGCGCTATTGGAGCGGCAGCGCGACGAGCCTCACCGGTTCGATGCCGAGGCGGAACGAGGCGAGCGTGGAGGTGTCCGCGTCGAAGCCCCAGTCGGTGCCGGCGCCCTGCGCCCGGGTGTATTCGAACCAGATGAAGCCGATGACGTCGCTCTGCTTGGGCAGCCAGGCGAGGAAGTCCGCGGTCCACGCGGCCTTGAACGAGCTGGGCTGGCTGCCGATCTCGGTGATCAGCAGCGGCTTCGCGGTGAACTTCCGGATCAGCCGGCGGGTTGGGTCGATCAGCTGCGCGGCCGTGTGCTCGGTCACGTCGTACGCCGACAAGCCGATCCAGTCCACGTAGGCGTCCCCGGGATACAGCTCCTTGAGGGACGTGCTGGCGCTGCGGATGATGTTCGGCGCCCAGACCCAGATGACATTGTCGGCGTGTTCGCGGGCGAAGATGTCGTGAATGTGCCGCCAGGCCTGGGCGTACTGCCCGGTGGTGTTGCCGTTGACGCCCTCGCTCCACGGGTACCAGTTGCCGTTCATCTCGTGGGCGAGACGGATGGCCACGACCCATTTCGCGTCGCGTACCGCGTCGGCGAACTTCACGATGTACGCGTCATGGGAGCCGTTGATGATGGTGGACAGCGCGTAGCCGGGAACGTTCACCTGCGTGGTGTGCGCGTTTCCGCCCGGCGACGGCTCCCAGGTCAGCACCGGAAGCATGCCCTGAGCGTAGGCGTCCTGCACCGGGACGCTGCTGAAATCCTGTTTCCAGTTGACGAAGTACTCGTCCATGTCGGGCGGGGCGCCCGCGGTTTGCGCTATCTGCGTGCCCGCGCTCGACGACCAGGGCATGCCGGGCGCGGCGACCCCGAAGTACTTGCCGCCGGCCGCCATGATCTGCGCCTTGGAGGGGATGTTCGCCGGCACCGCCCCGCCGCCGCCCGGCACGGCGATCTGCGGACCGGTCGCGGTGGCGGTCTGTCCCGCCGCGGCGCCGGTCTCGGCCGCCTCCACGCGGCTGGAAACCCGCATGATCAGGGCGGTGAGGGAGGCGAGCAGGAAGACGTTGACGGTCATCCAGATCCGCATCCGCTTCTGACCGTCGCGCGCATGGGTGCCGAGGCCGTCGCCGCGTCGTCTAGACACTGATGTACACCGCCAACGCCAGCATGAGGCTCCCGAGCAGGTAAGGGATGACGACCAGCGGATTGCGCGCCTTCTCGCCGGCGAAGCTGTCCGCGCGGGTGCCCCAGCCGGCGTTGTGCGCGCAGCGGAAGAACCCGACCAGCCGCACCGGCAACAGGATCACCGTGTTGATGGCCATGAAGAGCGGGAGAAACAGGATGTCACCTGGCCGGGTCGCGAAATGGCGGCCGAATCGGGTGGAGACCGACAGCAGCGACAGGACGGCCCCGAGGGTCAGGATGAAGATCAGCGAGCCCAGGCCGCCGCCGGAGAACGGCAGCAGGCCGTAGATCTGCGGGCGACTGCGATGGGTCACCGCCGCGGTCACCCACGAGGCGAGCGTGCCGAGCAGCACGAACGGCACGAGGATGTCCACGCCGTAGAAGACCGCGAGGAAGCGGGCCTCGCGCAGCATCCAGGGCATCATCCGCAGGGTGTTGTACTGCGAGCCGCGGGCCCAGCGGTACTGCTGCTTGACCAGTTTCTTGATCTTCAGAGGCGCGTCGGTGTAGACCAGCGAGCTGGACTGGTAGACGGTCTTGTACCCGGCCATCAACGCGTAGTTGGTCAGCGTTCGGTCGTCGCTGACCTCGAGGAAGACGCCGAGGAACTTCTCGCTCAGGAACCGGTCCATGCAATCGAGCAGGATCTGCCTGCGGAAGGCGATGGTCCGTCCAGGCAGGCAGCCGACAGTGCCGAGCACGCTCATCGCCGGCATCGAATATTCGCAGCGCACGCTCTCGAGCCAATCCGCCCAGCGGGTCAGCACGGAACGCTCCGGGTCGAGGATGCGCTGACGGGTGGTCACCCCGCCGACCTGCGGGTGCCGGAACGGCTTGACCAGCTCCGCGAGCGTGCCGGGCGTCCAGATCGTGTCCGAGTCGACCAGGACCGCGATCTCGCCGCTGGTCCGCTCAAGGCCGAGGCGCAGCGCGTTGCGCTTGCCCGGCGTCTCGGTCCACGCCCAGGTCACGCCGACCTCGTCGCAGATCCGTTCCAGCGTCTCGTTGCGCCGGCCGTTGATGACCACGACGACCTCGGTCGGCCCTTGCCGCACGATGCGCGCGAGCACGTCGCGAAACAGATCCTCCGGCTCGTCAACCACCGGGATGATGACCGACGTGGTGCCGGACCACGGGTGCAGCCAGGGTCGGTAGCGGCGCCTGAGCACGACGCGGATGAACCACAGCGTCCAGACCAGCAGCATGAAGGCGGCGAAGGGATAGAAGGCGCCGTCGAACCACCAGCGGCGCAGTTCCAGCAGAAACGCGAGCATGAGGCCGCTAGTTCGTCGTGGCCGGGGCCGTGCCGGAGGCGCGCGGCGTGGCAAGGTGCCCGGACAGCCACGCCAGGCTCGGTCCGATCTCCAGGTTCCAGGTGGCGAAGTTGTGCCCACCCTCCGGCTGCACCAGGGTGCTCACCTGCATCGGCGCCTTCGCCAACGCCGCGAACTGAAGGGTGGGCCGGTAGTTCTCCTCGCCGGTCTTGCTTGTAGTCAGCAGGACGCTGACAGGCGGCGCCGGCAGGTGCTCGATCCGCCACATCAGGTCGTTCTCGTTGCGCACGTCCTGGCTGTTGGCGTAGAGGGTGCCGGTCGTGTGGTCCTGCAGCGCGTCGAAGTAGCCGGAGACGTCGGCGGCGGCGGCGAACCGGTCGGAATCCATCATGGCCAGCTTCAGCGCGCAGTAGCCGCCGGTGGACACGCCGATAAGACCCCAGCCCTTGGTCCAGGTCATCACCCGGTAGGTGGAGTCGACCGCGGCGGGCAGGTCCTGCGCCCAGAAGGTCTCGGTCTGCGGGCCGCCAGGCACGTCCGTGCACTCGGTGTCCCGGCCGGCGACCACCTCGGGGGAAACCATAATCAGGACCATCGGCCCGGCCTGCTTGGCGTGCATCTCGGCGAGCAGCTGCTTGGGAAAGCCGAGCCGCGAGGAGAGTTCGTCCGGGGTGCCCGGATAGCCGGCCATCACGATCGCCGCGGGGAACTGCGTCTTCGCGTACGACTTCTGGAAGTACTCAGGCGGCAGATAAACCTCTGCGGATTCGGATAAACCGGTGCGCAGCCCGTGGATGACGACGTATTGGATCTCGCCGTAGCGGGACGGGTCCGAACCGCCGACGACGGCCGAGCCGCCGGTGGAGTGCACGCTGATCTGGGGTCCGACGACGCCGGCGGCCGTCGTGGCCTGGCTCTGGTCGCTCACGGCCGCGGTGGTGCCGACCGTGCCCAGCAGGTCGTCCCAGTTCGTGTAGAACTCGAACTGTTTGTTGACGACCGCCGCGAAGGCCGCGAGCACGGACAGCTGCGTGGCCAGCAGCAGGCCTATCCGGCCGGCGAGGTGGTCGGCCGAGCGCCCGGCGAGCTTGGGCCACACCCGCAGCGTGCCGGCGAAGAACGCGGCCGCCAGGGCGATCGTCACGGCGACCAGGGCCGAGCTGTCCGGGTTCATCGTTGGTGTGTGGTCCTTCGCTAACGCTCAGTACAACGCGACGTGCTGTTCTGCCTCGGCTGACGAAGCATTGAAACATACGGGTATGAAGCCGGAGCACCCATACGGCCCCACCGCCGGCCGAAGACCGAGGGGAGGCTGCCACCCCAGCCAGATCGCGCCCGAGCCCTGCGGCTCGGCGAACGACGATCGGGCAAGCAAGAGGCGCATCGGGCGGCGGATCCGTTACACCCACAGGTGACGTGGGACCGGTCCACACTGCAACGAGTGTCCGAACGGCGGGGCGTTGGACACGTCAAAGCGCCGCCGCGGCACCGAGTTAGATCCGGCCGGGCTTGACCGGCGCGACCGTTATGCCGACGGCGGGCGTTCTTCCGGCTTCCGCCTTACCTCTCCCGCGTCGCCTCGCGCGTCCCGGATGGCGGCAGCACGCGGCCGACCGCGGCGTACCCGCTGAACCTCTCGGGCCTTTCGACCGGCGGCTCTTCCGGGTCCGGCCGCCACAGCGGCAGGAACACCACACCCGGCTCGACCAGCTCGAATCCGTCGAACAGGGCCTGCACCTGTGCCCGGGTGCGTGCGTAGATCGGTGTGGCGGAGCGCTGGTAAATCCGCTCGTGGTCGCGCATCAGCTCCCCGATGCCGTCGACGGTGGCGTGGCTGACGGCAAGATAGCTGCCCGGCGCCATCGCCTCGCGGTAGCGGGCCACCAGGTCGATCGGATCGTCGGCGTCCGGCACGAAGTGCAGCAGCGCGACCATCATCACAGCCACCGGCTTCGACAGATCCAGCAGCGTTCGCGTCGGCGCCGCGGACAACACGGAGTCGATGTCGCGCGCATCGGCGTGTACGACCGCCGCGCCTGGCACCCCCTGTAGCAGAAGCCTGCTATGTGCCACCGCCACCGGATCGACATCCACGTACACCACGCGGCACGCGGGGTTGGCCGCGGCCGCCTCCTCGTGCACGTTCCCCACGGTCGGGATGCCCGATCCGAGGTCCAGGAACTGGGTAACGCCCTGCTCGACCAGATAGCGCACCGCACGCCGCAGAAACGCCCGATTCGCCCGCATCACCAGCGGCAGATCCGGCCAGTGGCTCACCGCCAGGCGGGCCAGCTCCCGGTCAGCCTCGAAGTTGTGCGAACCGCCGAGATAGAAGTCGTACATCCGTGCCGCAGACGGACGCTCGATTTCCACGTCATCGGGCGCCCACGCCGGACGATGCGGCATGACGGACCCCTTCCTTCCCTGGATCAACCCTCACGGTCGGCGCGCGAGCCGACGGCAGTGCTGCGCCCTGACACTACCGTCGGCGATCGAACACCTCTACGGCAGGTCGTTCGAGACGATCGCTTGGAAGGTCACGCCGGCGCGGCAGCCGACCGTATGCCTAGGCCTCGTCCAGCCGGCTGCGCTGCTCGGCGGTCAGCTCCAGGTCGACGGCTGCGAGGCTCTCATCCAGCTGAGCCACGGATGAGGCGCCGACGAGCGGTATGACCGGGACGTCGCCGCCGATCAGCCAGGCCAGGACGACCTGGTTCACGGACGCGCCGGTCTGCTTGGCGACGTCGTGCAACGCGGCGAGGCGCGGAGGCGTGCCCGCGTGGTCGTATGCGTCGCCCAGAGGCTTGTCCTCGCGCACGTAGGCGCCGTTGAGCAGCGGCGAATACGCCACCAGGGCCAGGTCCGGCTCGGCACGCAGATAGCTGAGAAGCTCTCCGCCCACGATGCCCTGATGCCCGTCACGGGAGAGCGCCGTGCTCATCTCCGTGCGGCCGCGCAGGTAGCTGTGCTGGTACTGAAGCACCTCGTAACCGGGAAGTCCGGCCGCGGCGGCGAGAGCGCGGGCACGCTCGACCTTCCAGGACCAGTGGTTGCTGACGCCCAGCAGGCCGACCGTTCCCTCGGACACCAGGCTCGCGAAGCCCTCGACGGTCTCCTGCAGCGGCGTCTTCGGGTCTTCGATGTGCGCGTAGAGCAGGTCGAGCCGGTCCACGCCGAGCCGTTCGCGGCTGCGCTGCGCGGACTCGCGGATCACCGCGGCCGACAGGCCCTCCGGGTTGTCGGTGTAGCTGGTCCCGGGGGCCAGCGGGCGGGCGCCGACCTTGGTGGCGATGACGATCTCGTTCCCGACACCCCGGCTGCGCCGCCAACGGCCCAGCAGTTCCTCGCTCTGCCCGCCCTGATCGCCGTTGACCCAGAACGCGTAGTTGTCCGAGGTGTCGATGAACGTGCCGCCGGCCTCGACGAATCGGTCGAGAATCGCGAAGGACGTTGGCTCGTCCGTCACCGTCCCGAAGCGCATCGCGCCGAGGCTCAGGACGCTCACCGCGCGGCGGGTCCGCGGATCGGTGCCGATCGTGCGGTACTTCATGGGGCTGCTCTCCTCCGCCCTGCAATTAAGGGTACGGGGAAGGAGTCTGGATGCTGGAGTGCACTCTAGGTCAAGCCGGGTTCATTTCGAGCGCGGGCATCGGTACGAGCTCCACGGCGCGCAGCCGCTGTGCGCGGCTGGTGGCGGCGGGAGCCAGGATCAGCTCGTCGGCCCGGGTCTCCTCGGCCAGCGCGGCCAGGTACGCGCCCACCTGGTCGGGGGTTCCGGCGGCGGTGCGGCGCATCATGCCGCGTATCTGCTGCCCGGACGGCGACGCGAGCAGCTCGTCGAGCTGAGCTTCGGTCACTTCGCGGCCGGGCACGAGGAACCGCCGGGCGCGCCAGCGCAGCGCCGCCTGGTACTGGGCCTGCGCCTCCTGCGCGGACTCGGCGGCGATCAGGTTCGCGGCGACGATCAGGTACGGCTCGGGATGCTGCGCGCTGGGCCGGTATTCCGCCCGGTACGTCGCGGCCGCGGCTTCGAGGGCGGCCGGGGCGAAGTGCGAGGCGAACGCGTACGGCAGCCCCAGCGCGGCGGCGAGCTGGGCGCCGAAGAGGGAGGAGCCCAGGATGTACAGCGGCACGTTGGTACCGTCGCCGGGGGTTGCCCGCACGCCGGGAACGCGGGTGGCGCCGGCGAGGTAGCCCTGCAGTTCCAGGACGTCCTGCGGGAAGGTGTCCGCGGACTCGTCGGTGCGCCGCAGCGCCCGCATGGTGTTGCGGTCGGAGCCCGGGGCGCGCCCCAGGCCCAGGTCGATGCGGCCGGGGTGCAGCTCGGCCAGGGTGCCGAACTGCTCGGCGATCAGCAGCGGGGCGTGGTTGGGCAGCATCACGCCGCCCGCGCCGAGCCGGATGCGCGAGGTGTGGGCGGCCACGTGTGCGATCAGCACGCTGGTGGCGGCCGAGGCGATCTGCGGCATGTTGTGGTGCTCGGCGTACCAGACGCGGTGGTAGCCGTGCCGTTCGGCAGCTTGGGCGAGCGGTACGGCGCCGTGCAGCGCGTCGGCCGGAGTTTCGCCTTGGCCGACCGCCGCGACATCGAGCAGGGAGTACTTCATACGTTCTTCGCTTCCGGATGTGATCGCGCTAACCCTCAGCACAACATCCGGAAGCGGATTTTGAGTCCCGCCCTCGCCGCCGAGGTGGCGAGGGCGGGACCCGCGGCGTGTCAGCTGCAGGTATTTCCGTTGAGGGTGAAGGCGCTGGGGTTGGTGTCGTTGGACGCCCAGGTGCCTTGGAAGCCGAACTGGACGTTGCCGCCGGGGGCGATGCTCGCGTTGTAGGAGACGTTGGTGGCCGTGGCGGCGCTACCGGACTGGGTGACCGTGGCGTTCCAGGCGTTGGTGACCTTCTGGTCTCCGGGGAAGGTCCACTTGAGCGTCCAGCCGTTGATCGCGGTGGTGCCGGAGTTGGTCACCGTCACGTTCGCGGTGAACCCGCCGGACCACTCGTTCTTC
>NZ_DASRBQ010000156.1:0-73040 GCF_035653575.1 Actinocrinis sp. | reverse complement strand
GTGGCAGGGTCTTCACTGCTGCGGAAGGAGGTGGTTGCGATGGCCACGACACCGCGGGACGCAGACCGGGCGGGACTTCTGCGGGCGTTGGAGGACGATCGGTCGTCCGTGCGGTTGCGCGCTGCTCTCGCCGTGGGGACTGCGCCGGACGCGCGGTTCGTCGACAAGCTCGTGGAGCGCTGCGCGGTCGAGCCTGAGTTCTTCGTGCGCGACATGCTGACCTGGGCGCTGGTGCGGTTTCCGGTGTCTTTGACGCTTCCTGCGTTGCTCCGTGAGACCTCCTCGGATCGGGCGCAGGCACGCAGCCAGGCGTTGCACACGCTGTCCAAGATCGGGGATCGCCGCGCATGGCCGGCGATCACGCGGGCACTGCTGTCCGATCCCGACGACGAGGTGGCCAAGAGCGCTTGGCGGGCCGCGGTGGCGCTGGTGCCGGAGGGTGAGGAGCCAGCGTTGGCCGAGGTGCTGGCGACGCAGCTCGGGCGGGGCGAGCGGAACATGCGGCTGAGCTTGAGCCGAGCGCTTGTGGCGTTGGGTGAGGTAATCGTGCCGGTTCTGGATGCCGCGAGCACGTCGGCTGATCCGCGCGTGCGTGCGCATGCGCTCGCCACACGGCGGCTACTGCACGCACCGACCGCCGGGTTCGAGTCGGCGATCGAGGAGGCCAAGCGGATCGTCGCCTTGACGGGGGCTCCCGGGACCGAGGGCAGCAGCGATGCTGATCGGTGAGTTCTCGAGGCGGTCCGGGGTCAGTGCTCGCATGCTGCGGCACTATGAGTCGCTCGGCCTCATCCGGCCCGCAGGTCGCACGGGGTCCGGCTATCGGGAGTACTCGGCGCAAGACGGCCAGCGGATCCTTCACATCGAGTGCCTGCGTTCGCTGGGCATGTCGCTGCGGGAGATCGGGCGCGCGCTCGACGACCCCAGTTTCACGCCATCGGCGCTCGTGGGCGAGCTGATCCAGCGGACGAGCGAGCGCATCGAGGCCGAGATCGAACTGCTACACCGGTTGCGGCGGCTCGATGCGGTGGACCCCGCCGACTGGCAGGACGCTCTCCAGGTCGTCGCGCTCCTCCAGGCGTTGGGCTCGCCGGACCCCGAGGCCCGGCAGCGCGCGGCGCTCTCGTCGGGCAGCACGGTGGTCGTGCCGGTGGAGGCCCTGGTGGAGGCGGTGCTGAAGGAGACGGATCCGAATGTCGCCGGCGTGCTTCGGTGGGCGCTGGCGCGATCGGCCGGCGACGCGGTCCCCGCCTTGGTGGCCAATGGCCTGGGCGCGCCGGAAGCTGCGGTGCGCGAACGCGCCGTCCAGTGCCTCGGCGCGCTCCCCGACGAGGAGGTGACCGCACATCTGGCAGGCGCTCTCGCGGATCCCGATGACAGGGTCCGCGGGTATGCGGCGCTGGCTCTGGGCGCACGGGCGATGGCAGAAGCGGTCCCGACACTCATCGACATGGTCGCGGCGGGGCGAAACGACACCGACGCAGCCGATGTTCTAAGCGCACTGGCGATCGACACCGCGACTGCCGACCGGATCGCGACCGGGCTCGTCGAGCGCCTGGGCGACGCAACCACCGAGGCGTGTGCACGCGGACGCTTGACGCAGGCGCTGGCCGACATTCCGGGAGCGGTGGCGGCACGAGCCCTCGCGGACCTGTCGCAGGATGAGGATCGCGCAGTGGCTCTGACCGCTGTGTATTTGCGCCAGCTCCGCGACGCGCGGTGATGGAGAGCCTGTTCGACCTTGACGCTGTCGTGAAGCGCGAACCGAGCGCCCACGCCAGCGATCGACCGGCTTCCGGAGAGCCCGACGCAACCCCTAGACTCTGCACGCCACCGGCAGACCCAACGATTAGGGGGCTTATATGAACGACAAGCGTCGCCAATTGCTCTTGGACGCAGCGGCGCCTCTGCTTGAAGCGGACGAGAAGGTTGAGATCACGACGATCGCGAATGTCGGATCCGTCTCCGTGAAGAAGAAGGTCCTGACCGCGGCGGTCGCAGGCATCGCGACCGGCGGCCTGGTGACCGCGAACGTACGGCCTCGGCAGATGTATGTGATCTTGACCGACCGCAAGATCCTGTTCTTTGACGCGGACACGAGCTCGGGCCGCCCCGGCAAGCACATGGCGACGCTGTCGCGAGAGGGCGTCTCCTCGACCGAGCCGAAGAGCGCCATGTTGGGCTTGGCGCTCGGCATCGAGCTCTCGATCGCGGGCCAAGAGCGTGACTTGAAGATCGTCTTTCCCAAGCCCTCGAAAGAGGAGGGACAGCAATTCGCTGTCTCTCTGCCACGCTCGCTCTGAGGTTCGGGCGTTCGGGCTGCGCTCGCCTGTCGGGTTAAGGGCCTGGCAGCTCCTCCGTGACGTAGCGGGCGGTGACGAGTCGGCGCCGTGCCCTATCCCGCGCGGGTCAGGTAGCCGTCGGACACTTCAAGGACCTTGCCCTCCAGCTGCGCAGGTGCGGTCTCGTCGGCAAGGTCTTTCAAGCACTGGCAGTGCGTTAACCATCCGCGGAACTCGCACAGGGCGATGCCCGTGACGCGCATCGCGAGCACCACTGCCTCTGCTTGCGTGTCCGCGGTTATGACTCGGTCAACGAGAGCGACCCCGACAGCGGTGCGGTTCACGGCTCGTCTGACGTTCTGCCGGCCGAGCACGGTATCAAGGCTCGACAATGACGGATTGAGCTTCCTGAGATTGCGCGCTGCCTTGGCCAATCGCTTGCAGTGTGCGGGATGCCACGTCTGGTCGACCTCGGTCCAGAGTTGGTCGCCTAGGTGCGCCGTGAGCCGATGCGCCATGGCCTGACGCCAGCCCTCGGTCGCGAGTTCTTGGACGACGTCGATCGCGGACGGGGCATGCGCGATCAAGACTCCCACCTCTTGATGCGGCGCACGCGAGCGAGCCGTGCGTCGGCGGGATGCGACGGGAGCGTTCAGCATCCAGTCCTCGGCAATACCCCCGGCGAATTGCCATTCGCGTCGTTTTCCGGCAGCCATAGTCGGATCGTGACGACGAACGGGCTGGCAGTCACCCGGCGCACGCTTGCGCTACGGAGGCGTTCGAAGGTCGACGCTGGGCTCGAACGTATACGGCGCACGAATGGCCGGATGTGGTGCGCGCTGGCGCTTACGGGGAGCTCTGATGCTCATGTGGCTGCTGGTGCGCGCCGGTGAGCGGGGCGGCGGGCGGCCTCAGCTGGCGGCGAAGACGACGGTGACGGTCACGGACACCTGAGCGGTGCCGGGGTTGATCGGTACGGGCGCGGCGGCTGGGGCCTGCGCGGAGGCGTAGGCACGGTAGTCGATCGGTGTTGGTGAGTTGACCGTCTCAGTAACCTGCGTCGGCTTGCCCAGCGCCTCTCCGGCGGCGTCAGCGTATTGCTGCGCCTTGGCCTTGGCGTCGGCGTACGCCGCGTTGCGCGCCTGCGTCATCAGGGCACTGTCGTGCTGGATGTCGAGGGAGACGCCGTCGATGCGGGTTGCGTTACCGCCGGCAGTAGCTGCGGCGGTGATCGCGGATCCGGCGGTCTTTAGGTCTCGCAGCGTGCCGGTAAGCGACTCGGTGGCCGTGTAGCCGTTGATGCCGCCGCTTGAGGTGTAGTTCGGCTGCACTTGTGCGCCCGTCGTCTTCAGGTCCGCGCTTGCCACGCCGTGCGCGTTGAGGGAGGCGGTCACGGCGTTCATGCTGGCGCTGGCTGCGTTGAGGGCCGTCGAGACGTCCGCGCGGGTCTGCGTCACGGTGAGGGCGAGGGTCAGCGTGTCGGGAGTGCCGTTGACGGTGCCGACGCCGGTGACCGTGATGCCGGGCATCGCGTTCGAGCTTTGATTCGCGGCTGGAAGCGCGTACACGGTGGGCGTCGAGGCAGGCGCCCGGTGTGCGGTGCCGAGCAGGTACGCACCGGTGACGCCTAGGGCGGCCAGGGCCAGCGCGCCGGTGACGAGGCTGCGTCTTCCGAAAGTGATCGTTGTAGACATCTGATGCTCCTGAAACGGGAAACGGTCGGCGCTTGGACGCGCGCCGACCGCTCCCGGTTCCTGGGGCCGGTGACGGGGATGGGGGATTCCCGTCACCGGGTGCGCCCGATGCTCGGCTCGGGTCGCAGGCTGCTGTCAGGCCTTCACAGCCGTCAGACCTCCGCAGGCTCGAGCGAGCGATCGGGCGTGGGCACGATGGCGGCGCGCCCGCCCAGGACACGTTCGGCGGCACGGCGGTCGAGCACGCCCTCCCAGGCCGCCACGACGAACGAGCCGACCGCGTTGCCGCACGCGTTCGTCAGGGCCCTGCAGGTGGACATGAACCTGTCGATGCCGAAGATGAGCATGATGCCGGCGACGGGGATCGTGCCGACCGAGGCCAGCGTGGCCGCCAGGACGATGAAGCCGGAGCCGGTGACGCCGGCCGCGCCCTTGCTGGTCAGCAGGAGGATCGCCAGGATGCCGAGCTGCTGGGCGAGGGAGAGGTGCACGCCGGTCGCCTGGGCGACGAACAACGCCGCGAGGGTGAGGTAGATGCAGGTGCCGTCCAGGTTGAACGAGTAGCCGGTGGGCACCGTGAGGCCGACGACGTCCTCGGGAACGCCAGCGCGCTCGATCTTGCGCATCAGCTGCGGCAGGACCGTCTCGCTCGACGAGGTGCCGAGCACGATGAGCAGCTCGTCCTTGATGTAGCGCAGCACCGCCAGGATGTTGAGCCGGAACAGCGCGCACACCGCGCCGAGACCGACGAGCACGAACACCGCGCTGGTGCCGTACATCAGGCCGATGAGCGAGCCGAGGCTGGTGAGCGTGTGCAGGCCGTACTTGCCGACCGTGAAGGCCATCGCGCCGAACGCGCCGACCGGCGCCGCGTACATGATGACCCGCAGGATCGCGAAGAAGACCAGGCCGAGCCGGTTGATGCCGTGCGCGATGCCGGTGGCCGGGGCGCCGACGAGCTTGATGGCGATGCCGAAGAGCACCGAGAAGAACACCACTTGCAGGTCGTTGCTGGTGGAGAAGGCGCCGAGCGCGCTGGTGGGCACGATCTCGGTCAGGATCGACCAGAAGCCCTGCGCCTTGCCCTGGGCGGCGTACTGCGCCGCGTTGCCGGTCAGCTTGAGCGTGGCCGGGTTCGCGTGGATCGAGCTGCCGGGGTGGAACACGTTCATCGCGACCAGGCCGAGGATGAGCGCGATCGTGGTCATGCCCTCGAAGTACACCAGCGACTTGACGCCGATCCTGCCCACCTTGCGCAGGTCGTCCACGCCCGCGATGCCGCCGACGATGGTGACGAAGATGATCGGCGTGACCACCATGGTGATCATGCTGATGAACGTGGTGCCGAGCGGCTGAAGATTCTCTCCGGTCTTCGGCCAAGCCGCGCCGACAGCGACGCCGGCCACGATGCCGATCAAGACCCAGAAGTAAAGCTTGCGGTACCAGGCCGAGCGGGTGGTACGTGTCACCGCTGTTCCGGGCTGAGTGGGTGACACGTGGTCGTCGCGCGTGGAAGACGAGGCGGATGTCTCGTGCATCGGGACTCCAGGATGCTCATGCGGCCACCGCATCGTGGCCGCCGTGATCACGAGGTGCTGCGTCGGACAGTGGATGCTTCGCGTTACCGCGCTGCCGCGAGACGGGACGGCGGCGATGGTGGCCGGTAACACGACGCTCCGGTGAATGTGGCGCGGCGCACACGGCGCGGTCTGCGTTACGCGCATAACGCGCATGGGCCGGTTGAGGAAGAGCCTGGTCGGGCGCGCGGGCGGGTGTAACACTGAGCGAATGCCGCGCCTCGTTCCACCGCTGACGCTGGGAGCGCGCGCCGCCAAGCTGAGCATCGCGAAACAGGTCTTGCTGCTTCAGCTACTGGTGGTCGTGCTGCTCACGGCCATTGGTACGTATGCGGCGATCCGCGAGGCGCGCGCCGGGCAGTACTCTCGCGCTCGGCAGGAGACCCTCGCGCTCGCACAGACGATCGCTGACGATCCGGGCGTCGCCGAGGCGGTGGCAGGTCCGAATCCGACCGCGCGGCTTGAGCCCGCATCGTTGACGATCCAGCGCGCGACCGGTGTGGACTTCGTGGTGATCATGAGCCCGGCCGGAATCCGGTACACGCACCCGACCGCGAGCCAGATCGGCAAGCACTACCTCGGCGACATCGCTCCCGCGCTGGCGGGGCACGCGTTCAGCGAGACGTACACGGGCACGCTCGGTCCTTCGGTGCGGTCGGTCGCGCCGATCTACAGCGCGGATCATCGGATCGTCGGCTTGGTCTCGGTCGGCATCACCATCGAACAGCTCTCGGCGCTGGTCAATCGGGAGTTGCCGGTCATCTTGGCGATCGCGGCAGGGGCTGTCGCACTGGTCAGTCTCGGTTCGTGGGCGCTGTCACGGCGGCTGCGCAAGCAGACCCTCGGGATGGGTCCGCAGGAGATCACGCGCCTTTACGAGCATCACGACGCGGTACTGCACGCGATGCACGAGGGTCTGCTGGTGCTAGACCGCCAGCGCAGAGTGCTGCTCGCGAACGACGAGGCGGTTCGGCTGCTGGATTTGGCGGATGATCCGACGGGGCGTCCGGTTGCTCGCCTCGGTTTGGATCCCGCGCTGACCGGCCTGCTGGAATCGGGGCTCGACGCGCATGACGAGACGCACCTGGCCGGGGATCGGGTGCTCGCGGTCAACCAGTCCGTGGCGCGGCGCGAGGGACGGATCCTGGGCACGGTCACGACGCTGCGCGACCACACGGAGCTGCGCGCGCTGGCCGGCGAGCTTGATTCGGCGCGCGGCTTCGCGGATGCGCTCTCCTCGACCGCGCACGAGGCCGCGAACCGGCTCCATACGGTCGTCACGCTGATCGAGCTCGGCAAGCCGCAGGACGCGGTGCGTTTCGCGACGGCGGAGCTGGCCGCGTCGCAGCACCTCGTCGACCGGCTGCTCGGCGCGGTCGGTGACGCGGCGCTCGCGGCGCTGTTGCTCGGCAAGATCTCGCAGGCCGCGGAGCGTGGGGTCGAGCTGACGGTCGGCGAGGACACGGCGGCGCCCGAGCTGCCGTTTGAGACCCGCGACCTGCTCACGATCGCCGGCAACCTGATCGACAACGCCGTCGAGGCGGCACTGCGCGGTTCGGCGCCGCGGCGGGTTTCGGTCACGGTCCGGGCCGTGGACGAGACGCAGGAGCTGCAGGTCCGGGTCGCGGACAGCGGAGAGGGCATCGATCCGGAGCGGATCGGCGACCTGTTCACCCGCGGCTGGACCACGAAGAACGAAGCGGGGCACGGGATCGGCCTGGCGCTGGTGCGACAAGCGGTCAAGCGCAACGGCGGTCGCATCGACGTCGCGTGCGATGAGGAGTTGGGCGGCGCGGCGGTCGAGGTACGGCTGCCGGTGTGCGGGAAGGGGCAGGGCGCACGGGCGGGTGCGGAGATCGGTGACGGCGAAGGCGAAGGAAATGGGGGCAAGGGATCGGGAACTGAGGCGCGGGCGGGGGCTGCGGCGCGTGGGGGTATGGGCAGCCCGGGATGAGCGGCACAGTGGGCAAGGAGGCAGCGGGCAAGGAGAGTGTGATCAGCACACTGATCGTCGAGGACGATCCGGTGCTGGCGGATGCACACGCCGAATTCGTCGCGCGGGTGCCCGGCTTCGCGGCCGCCGGCATCGCGCATCTGGGCGCGGAGGCGTTGCGGCTGGTGGCGACGCGTCAGGTCGATCTGCTGCTGCTTGACGTGAACCTGCCGGACATGACCGGCATCGAGCTGTGCCGAACTCTGCGCGCGCACGGTAATCAGGTCGATGTCATCGCGGTGACGTCCGCGCGCGATCTCGCCACCGTGCGCGCGGCGGTCTCCCTCGGTGTGGTGCAGTACCTGCTCAAGCCGTTCGCATTCGCGACGTTCCAGGAGAAGCTGCGTGCGTATGCGGAGTTCCGGCGGCGCGCAGAGCAGGCTCCTGACCTACTCGCGCAGGACGACGTCGATAGGGCACTGGCTGCGCTGCATGATGCGTCTACACAGACGGCGCTGCCTAAGGGATTGACCGAGGCGACACTCGCGTCGGTTGTCGCGCTCCTTAGGTCACACGATCAGCTTTCGGCCGGGCAGATCGCGCCGCAGGTCGGCATCTCGGTGCAGACCGCGCGCCGCTACCTCGACTACCTCGCGGCTCAGCGGCTGGCGTTGCGGGCGCCGCGCTACGGCGGCGCCGGACGGCCGGAGCAGGTGTACCGCTGGAGTTCGCCCTGACGATCCGCGGGAAACGCGCTCCAGGAGGGGAACCAGGCCGCAACGACGACCGTCCAAGTGACGTCTAGCGGCCAGAGCGCAGGAGGACTGATGTCGTCGTCGTTCGCGGGAGTTCGCCTCGGAGCGGGACTGCGGTTCGCGGCCCTCGCCGCGTCGGGTGCGCTGCTCGCGGCCGGGTGCGCGTCCTCCACCTCCACGTCCACGTCCACGTCCCGAGGGCACAGCGCGGGCACGGTCGTCGTTCAGGACGACGCGAACGGCAAGACGGTGAACGCGACGGTCGGCCAGACGGTCGAGCTGACCCTGGGCAGCAACTACTGGACCGTGTCCGGCTCATCGGCGCCGAACGTACTGCGCCAGGACGGAGCGGCCACCACGCTCCCCCGGCCCACGAACTGCCCCAATGTTCCGGGTATGGGCTGCGTGCCGATCCGCGCTTCGTTCACAGCACTCGCACCAGGCATGGCGTCGGTCACTGCCAGCCGTATGACGTGTGGTGAAGCCCGGCCCTGCGCACCGAACCAGCAGCACTTCACCGTGACGGTGGTCGTGAAGTAACGACTACGACGCTGATGGCAGCGGTCGGCACGTCACATGCGCGGCACGTTAGAGGAGCGGCACGTAGCCGAGGTCTATCGGTTCGGGCACTTGCGGAGCGGCACGCAGCACGGCTGTGACGAGGTCGGGCAGTTGCGGCGGTAGGACCCGCTCCGGGCAGGTCGGCAGCTCAGCCAGCGGCCACCAGCGCCAGCGCAGAATGCCGTCCTCGGCGTGCGCCGCGGTCAAGTCTCCGACCGGGTCCCGGCGCGGGGCGCGAGCGACGAACACGTGCTCGGACTGGCGGACCGGAACTCCCTCGCGGCAATAGTCGTATGCCCAGGTGAAGAGCAGCGGCCCAGGGGCGAGGTCAGTCCAGCCGGTTTCCTCGAGCAGTTCGCGACGCGCGGCTTCCTCGGGGGTCTCGCCCTCGTTCAGGCCGCCGCCGGGAGTGGTCCAGTGCAGGCCGATTTCCTCATCGTCGTATCGAAACAGAAAGACGGCGGCATCGGGGGCGATGAGGAGGATGCGGGCGGCCTGACGGGGAGTTCGCATTGCAAGAAATCTAGCGGCACTCGGGGCACAAGGCGGGCGAGGGATCGCTGGATCCGCGAGCGGATGCGTCCCGCCGCAGGTCAGGCAAGGGCGGCGGCGCGACCGCGGAAGAGGGCTCGTTCGCCCTCGTTCTTGGTCATCTGCGCTGCGCGTTCGAATTCGGCTCGGGCCTCTGCGGGTCGGCCGAGCCTCGCCAGTAGGTCGCCGCGTACCGCAGCAAGGAGTGGATAAGCGGCCAAACTGTCTGCTAGGCCGTCGACGATTTCGAGAGCGCGTTGCGGGCTTTCGGCGTAGCTGACCGCCACGGCTCTATTGAGTTCGACAACCGGCGACGGCGATACGTGTGCGAGTACCTGGTAAAGCGCTGCGACGCGTTCCCAATCGGTTTCCTCGGCACGCGACGCACGGGCATGACACGCCGCGATGGACGCCTGAAGCACATACGGACCCCACGTTCCCTCGGCGCGCGCAAGAGCTTCAAAACCGCGGCGGATCAGCAGTCGATCCCAGAGGCGCCGGTCTTGATCCTGGAGCAGGACGGGGCTGCCGTCGGGCGCGGTACGTGCTCGCATTCGGGAGGCTTGAAACTCCATCAGCGCGACAAGGCCATGCACCTCCGGCTCCTGTGATGCGAGAGAAGCGACCATACGGCCGAGACGCAGCGCTTCATCGCAAAGCGCGGGGCGCGCCCAGTCGGCTCCGGCGGTGGCCGCGTATCCCTCGTTGAAGATCAGATAAATCACCTCCAAAACCGAGGCGAGCCGCGCGGCCGCCTCGGCCGGCGGCGGCAGTTCGATCGGCACCTTCTTCTCGGCGAGGGTCCGCTTGGCGCGCGTAATGCGCTGGCCGACGGTCGACTCCGAGGTCAAGTAGGCCCGCGCGATCTCCTCGGTGCTCAGGCCGCCCAGCAAGCGCAGGGTCAGGGCCGCGCGTGCCTCGGTGGACAGCACCGGGTGGCAGGTCGCGAAGATGAGCCGGAGCAGGTCGTCGCCGACGTAGTCGTCAATGTCCGCGGCAAGATCCGGCTCATGGCTGTCCGGCGTCGCTCGTCCGACTTCTTCGAGCTTCTGGCGGTAGCGGCTTTGCCTGCGCAGCGTGTCGACGGCGCGATGTTTGGCAGTGGCCATCAGCCATGAAGCGGGATGCTGCGGTACCCCGTCTTCGGGCCATTGCTCTAGCGCGATGACGAGCACGTCCTGCGCCAGTTCCTCGGCGAGCCCCACGTCGCCGACCATGCGTGCTAGAGCCGCGATGATCCGAGCGGATTCGGTACGCCACACCGCTTCCACAACGCGACGAGGATCGGCAGCCGTCATGGCTACCGATCCTCGCATCCTGTTGTGCGTTAGGGCAGTTGTTGTGCGTTAGGGCAGTCGCTTTGCTGCCCTACTCGGTGGGGGCGTTGCCGAAGTCCTCGGGTCCCATGACCTTGAGCACGTCCGCGTCGCCCTCCCAGCCCTCCCACAGGTCACGGTGCAGGGCGAGGAACTTCGACGCCCAGCCGACCGCCTCCTCCTTGGAGCCGACCTGGTAGAGCGCGTAGCTGATCATCTCCTTGGCCTCGGTGAACGGTCCGTCGGTGACGCTCAACGAGCCTGCTTGGAGGCTGACCCGGGCTCCGGCGGCACTCGGCAGCAGACCCGCGGTGTCGAGCAGCGCGCCGGCGGCCGTGGCCTCGCCGCCGAGCTTCATGATCGCGTCCATCAGTTCCGGCGGAGGCGGGGTCGCGGGCTGGGCTGCCTTGAGTAGGACCAGGTAACGCATGGTCAGGCCTTTCTTGTCGAGGTTCGGATTGGCGAGTGGTGATCAGGCGGCGTCGACGAGGCGGTAGAGGTGGATGCTGATCGTGGTGATCCAGGCACATACGATCACCACTGCGGCGGCGAAGGCCAGTGTGACCGGACCGTGCGAGCCGCTGGTGATGCCGGCGAAGGCGACGAGGAAGATGGCGCCGGTGCTGCGGGAGAAGCGGGCGAGGCGCGGTTGGCCGTCGTGCGTGAATCGCCGCGCCAGGACGAAGCACATGACGATAAGGCAGAGGAAGCCCACCGAGCCGACCGCTAGATGCATCGTGCCGTGCCAGCTCACGGGTGCCTTATCGGGAGTGCCGAGCGGGAAGCCCTGCGCGGGGTCGGCACGGAAGATCCCGGCCGCGACGAGGCACGCTCCGTAGGCGGCGAGCAGCCGAGGTGCCCATGTGCGGCCCGTGCCCTCGCCCAGGGCGCGGCGCAGGCCGATCGCCGCAGCGACTGTCATCAGCCCGGTGAGCACGAAGTTAGTGATCTGGATCCAGCCCAACGCGCCGTTGGACAGCAGGCTCCAGGAGTGCTTGGTCAGGTCGAAGCCGTCGCGGGTCAGCGCCTGCGTCAGGGCGGTCACGACGTAGAACGGCCCGGCGATGACGCCGTAGCCGAGCAGCGACTTGGTGACGCGACCGGCCGGGGTGCAGTCGCGGGAGGGCGCGGCGGTGGCATCCGGGCTCGGGTGCACTGCGGGGGCCGGGACGGGAGCGGTGTGGATCGTCATGGTGGTCTCCTCCATTCGGGGTTCCTACTTGCACCTCGAACGGGGCGACCGGAATCCGACAGCCGGTTTCAAGATTTTTTCCGGCGAATCGGCGGACACGGAAAACAGCTGGTCATGGGCCTGGCGTCGGTCGCAGGCTGTCGTGTGTCGGGGGCTTGTCGTAAGCTTCACGCGATACTGAGGGGAGTTACATGACCAGGCGTGGGTGGCTGCTGTTCGCGCTGATGTCCGTGATCTGGGGCATACCGTACTTGTTCATCAAGATCGCTCTGGAAGGCGTCAGCGCGCCCTTCCTGGTGCTTTCGCGCACCGCCATCGGGGCGGCGATCCTGCTGCCGATCGCCTGGCGGCGCGGGATGATCCGGCCGGCGCTGCGCGCGTGGCAGCCGCTGCTGGCCTTCGCGGTGCTGGAGATCGGCGGCCCATGGCTGCTGCTCAACGACGCCGAACAGCACATCAGCAGCAGCCTGGCCGGCCTGTTGATCGCGGCCGTGCCGCTGGTCAGCACGCTGGTCACCTGGCGGCTCGGCGACCATTCGGCGCTCGACCCCCGGCGGCTGCTCGGCCTGCTGGTCGGAATGGCGGGGGTGGCGGCGGTCGTCGGACTCGACGTCGGATCCACCTCCGCGCTGCGCATGGGCGAGGTGCTGCTGGTCGCGGTCGGTTACGCCGTCGCGCCGATCATCGCCGACCGGAAGCTGAAGCAGGTGCCCACGCTGGCGGTGATCTCGCTGTCGCTGACCGGCGTGGCGCTGGCGTACATCCCGGCCGCGATCGTCACGCGCCCGCGTGTCATGCCGCACGCCAATGTGATCGGGGCGGTCCTCACCCTCGGTCTGATCTGCACCGCGGCGGCGTTCCTGCTCTTCTTCCAGCTGATCGCCGAGGCCGGTCCGGTGCGCGCGACGGTCATCACGTTCATCAATCCGGCGGTGGCCGTGCTGCTCGGCATGCTGGTGCTCGGCGAGCACTTCACCGCTGGGGTCGGCGTCGGTTTCCCGCTCGTGCTGATCGGCAGCTGGCTGTCCACGCGCAAGTCCGCGCCGCGCGAGAAGCTGCGCGAGCGAATACCGGTGATCGAGGGCGAGGTCGCCGCGCGCCAGTGACAGGTCGTCAAAGTTGCCGCGCTGAGTAGGTAAGCGGATCGGGCCGCCGATGCGTCATAGGGACGTGGGAGACGAACCCGAGGAATTCGCGGAGTTCTACCAGGCCTCGCGGGACGGCTGCCTGCGCGCGGTATACGCCTCGGTCGGCGATCGGCTGCTGGCCGAGGACTTGATCGCGGAGGCGTACGCCCGTGCGTGGGCGTCGTGGTGGAAGGTGAGCCGTCACCCGGCCCCACAGGCATGGGTGGTGCGCACCGCGCTGAACACGCATGTGTCGTGGTGGCGCCGACGGCGGCGCGAAGTGTCCTGGGAGAGCAGGGGCTCACAGGACACAGCGCCGACCGCGCCGGACGCCACGATGGGCGTGGACGAGCAGGTGCTCGCGGCCGTGCGCAGCCTTCCGGCCCGGCAACGCGAGGTGGTCGCGCTGCGGGTCTTCCTCGATCTCGACACGCAGACCACCGCGCGGACGCTCGCGATAGCGCCCGGCACAGTGACGGCACATCTCTCGCGGGCCATCGCCACCTTGCGAGACCAGCTCGCGGTGAGCGTCGAAGAGGAGACACGATCCCGGTGAGCAAGGACACCATCACGGATGACGACGTACTCGAGGCTGTCGCCCGTTCGCTGAACACGGTCACCATGCAGCGACCGCTCGACGAGATCGCGGCGCGAGGTCGCGGGCTGCGCAAGCGGCGCAGGGCGGTCACCGGCAGCGCGGTGGCCGGAGTGCTCGGAGCGAGCCTCGCGGTGGTGTTGTCGCTGCCCAGCGCGGGCGGCAGCGGGCAGACGCCCAGCGCGGTCGGTAGCGGACAGACGTTCAGCGCGGACGGGTACTCGGTGAACGTGGACATGGCCGGATGGTCGGTTCACACCACGGCGAGCTCGGTGGTCAGCGTGACGCTGCATCAGGTCTTCAGCGATCCGGCCGGCCTGCAACGCGTGCTGGAACAGGCGGGCGTGCGCGCGGTGGTGCGCAGCGTCGCGCCGAACACCTGGAGCACCAAATGCCCGAGCGGCCCGCCCACCTTCGAACTCGTGCGGCAGGTCTTCACCGTGCACGCCCCGGACAAAGCCACCGGCGATCAGGTCGTGAACATCGACCCCTCAGCGATGCCCGTCGGCTCGGTGCTGAACATCGTCGTCTACCAGGCGAACCCGCAGCCGGCCGCGAGACAAAACCCGCAGACGCTCGTCGTTACGCTCGTGCACGGCGACCCGGGCATGTGCGTCCTGCCGCCGCCGATGATGGCGCATCCGCAGGTATCGCCGGTCAGCGTGCGAAAGTGAGCTGCGAGACGCCGAGGTAGCCGGAGGCGAATCCGGCCTCGCAGTAGGCGAGGTAGAACCGCCAGGTGCGATGGAAGACCTCGTCGAAGCCCAGGGCGCTGACCGCCGGCCAGTGCGCCTCGAACCGCTCCCGCCAGGTACGCAGGGTGCGTGCGTAGTCCTCGCCGAAGTCGAGCCGGCGCACCAGGCGCAACCGGGTGCGGGCGCGCAGGGCCTGCTCGATCGCGGTGACCGAGGGAATCAGGCCGCCCGGGAAGATGTACTTGTGGATCCACGTGTACGTCTTGCGGGTGGCCAGCATCCGCTGGTGGGCCATGGTGATCGACTGCACGGCAGCGCGCCCGCCCGGGGCCAGCAGCCGGTCGATCGTCTCGAAGTACTCCGGCCAGTAGCGCTCGCCGACGGCCTCGATCATCTCCACCGACACGATCGCGTCGTAGCCCGGGGCGCCCTGCGGCGGACCCACCTCGCGGTAGTCGGCCAGCCGCACCTCGATCCGGTCGCTCAGACCCGCCGCCGCGATCCGCTCCTCCGCGAGCGCCTTCTGCTCCTTGGAGAGCGTCAGGGTCGTGACGTAGGCGCCGCGCTCGCCGGCCGCGCGCATCGCCAGCGCGCCCCAGCCGGAACCGATCTCCAGCACCTTCGAGCCCTCACGCACGCCGGCGGCGTCGAGAATCGTGTCGATCTTGCGCAGCTGCGCCTGGTGCAGCGCGCTGGCCTCGTCGTCCGGCTCGTAGTCGACCGCGGCCTGCACGCCGCCGTAGAGCGCGCTGGAGTAGGTCATGGACTCGTCGAGGAATAGTTCGAACAGATCATTGGACAAGTCGTAGTGCCGCTCGATGTTGCGGCGGGCGTTGACCGGCGTGCCGTCCTCCTCGGACGGGAAGCGCGCGACGTACAGGCCGCGCAGTTTCTGCAGCGGCCGCGGAACCAGGTCGGCGACTCTGCGGGCGAACGCGCCGAGCACGGCCGCGAGGTCGTCGGCGTCCCAGGCTCCGGTCTGGTACGACTCGCCGAAGCCGATGAGGCCGTGTGCGCCGATCCTGGCGAAGAACTCGCGTGGCCGGTTCAGGGTCATGACCGCGGAGCGCTCGTCGCCGCCCCCGCCGAGCCGCCGGCCGCTGGGGCCCACGACGCGCACGGGCAGGTGTGCCACGGCCTGGGCGAAGAACTTGCGTGCCAGCCTGGCCTTCACGCCGGTGGGCGGCACCTGGGCGAGGTCAGGCCAGCGCTGCGGGTCGACCGCGAACGCAGGCCCGGATTCCACAACAGTCACGTGACCATTCTGCGGCGCGAAGCGTTCAGTTGCAGCAAAATGCGCCCGAACATCCGGGTGTTGTTTAGCTGCCGAACACGACGCGGCCGGCGCGTGCGTTGGAACGCACGCGCCGGCCGCGTAGGCGTGGCTGTCAGATGCTCAGCCGCTATGCGTGAGCTCAGACTCCTGCGGTTTCGACCTGCTCGTCGTGCGCCTTGCCGTTCACGCTCTCGATCGCGGCGGGCTCAGCCTGCTTCGGCAACGCTGCCGGGACGGCGACCACGGCGAACTCCTCGCGCGGGTTCTCGAAGGAGGTCAGCGAGACGGCCTCGCGGCGGAAGAACCCGGCGAGCACCCAGTCCATGCACACCCGCACCTTGCGGTTGAAGGTGGGCACCCGGCTGACGTGGTACGCGCGGTGCATGAGCCAGGCGGGCCAGCCGCGCAGCTTCATGCCGTACACGTTCGCGACGCCCTTGCCGATGCCGAGGCCGGCTACCGAACCGACGTGCTTGTGTACGTAGTCCTGGACGGCCTTACCGCGCAGCGCCGAGACGATGTTGTCCGCGAGGCGCTTGGCCTGACGCACCGCGTGCTGCGCCGACGGGGAGCACCAGTTGCCCGGGCCCTTGGACAGGTCGGGCACCTGGGCGCAGTCACCGGCGGCCCAGACGTGGTCGTAACCGACGACGCGCAGGCTCGCCTGCGTGTCGACGTGGCCCTTGGGGCCGAGCGGGACGCCGAGCTGCTCGACGACCGGGTTCGGCTTGACTCCCGCGGTCCACACGATCGTGGAGGCGTCCATCTCGGTGCCGTCGGAGAGCACCACGTGGTTGTCCACGCAGGAGTTGAGGAAGGTCTTCATCTTGACCTGGATGCCGCGCTTGCGCAGTTCCTCGGCGGTCCACACGCCCAGCTCGGGACCGACCTCGGGCAGGATCCGGTCCGCGGCCTCGACCAGCAGCCAGCGCATGTCCTCGGGCTCGACGTTGGCGTACCACTTGGACACGTCGCGGGCCATGTCCTCCATCTCGGCGATCGCCTCGACGCCGGCGAAGCCGCCGCCGACGAAGACGAAGGTCAGGGCCTTGCGCCGGAGCGCCGGGTCCTTGATGGAGTCGGCCAGGTCGATCTGCCCGATCACGTGGTTGCGCAGGCTGACGGCCTCTTCGACCTGCTTGAAGCCGATGCCGTGCTCGGCCAGGCCGGGGATCGGCAGAGTGCGCGGTACCGAGCCGACCGCGACGACCAGCTCGTCGAAGGACAGCTCGTAGGCCTCGCCGGTGTTCGGGGCGATGGTGGCCGACTTGCGGGTGTGGTCGACCGAGACCACGCGACCGGTGATGACTTCGGCGTTGGGGCCCTTGAGCACCCGGCGCAGCGGAGCGACCAGGTTGCGCGGCGCGATCGAGCCGGCGGCCGCTTCGGGCAGGAAGGGCTGGTAGGTCATGTAGGGGCGGGGGTCGACCACGGTCACGGTCGCCTCGCCGCGCTTGAGGTGCTTAAGGATTCGCTGGGCCGTAAACATCCCCACGTATCCCCCGCCGATGACCAGGATTCGCGGCGGGATGTTGGAGGCTGTGGCGGCAGGAGTCAGCGCAGTAGTCATGGTGGGCTCGCTCACGGTTCCTTCGACGCGTCCTACTTGGCTCGTCCATCGCTCGCCATCGAGCGGAGGGTGGCATTAGCTGCGATCCTCGACGCATTGCCACGGCGATGGGGCTTCGGTCGCGGACGTGAGAAGCGTGTCTCAAGCTCCCCACGCGAAAATCTGTACCTCTTTACGTTTCGATTATATGACGCGAGGCACAGTGCTCGACACCGGGGGGCGTTTGCGCGATGTACCTGGCCGAACGTCAACAAACACACAGTGTCAAGCAGGTGTCGGGTGCGCGAGTCGGGCGCCGATCGAGGCCCGATTGAAAGCGGCGAGTCATTACACCTTGTGATCGCCTGATCACGATTCCGGTTAATGACGAACTCTGTTTTGTCGGAGCTGCCCGCTAGGGTCGCGGCATGGGAACGATGCTTACCGCCGACGAGGCTCGCCGCGCCGCACTGCGGGCACAGGGTCTGCTCGGCGCGATCGACCGGCGCGCTGGAGTACCCGGCGTGCTGCGGCTGCTCGGCGCGGTACAGCTCGACACGATCTCGGTGCTGGCGCGCTCACAGGAGCTGGTTCCCTTCGCCAGGCTCGGGCCGATCGGGCGCGAGGCGATCCACACCGCGTACTGGTCGCACGAGCCTGGGCAGGCGCGCACCTTCGAGTATTGGTCGCACGCGGCCTGCGTGCTGCCGGTGGAGGAGTGGCCGATGATGGCGCTGCGCCGCAGGCACTACCGGGACCGGGGCAGCGTATGGGGAAATGAGGTGATTTCCGAGGCCACGATGGCGGAGATCACCGGCCGGCTGGCCGCGGAGGGGCCGTTGACCACGACCGAGCTCGGCGGCGCGCGCAAGACCCCGGGCTGGTGGGACTGGTCGGAGGTGAAGGTCGCGGTGGAGCGGTTGCTGGCCACCGGCGAGGTGGTGTGCGTTGAGCGGCGCGGCTGGCGGCGCGTCTACGACCTGCCGGAGCGGGCCATACCGGCGCACCTGCTGCACGACGACCTTGACGACCACGCCTGCGTGGTGCGCATGATCGCGCTGGCTGGGCGGGCCATGGGAGTGGCCACACAGATCGACCTGCTCGACTACTACCGCCTCAAGCCGCAGCAGGACTTCGTCGCGCTGGCCGAGGAGGCGGGCCTGGTGCCGGTCGAGGTGGAGGGCTGGGGGCGCGACGCCTGGGCGGACCCGGCCGCGCTGGCCGCGCTGGAGTCCGGGGCGGCCGGGCGGCACCGCACCACGCTGCTCTCGCCGTTCGACTCGCTGATCTGGGAGCGGCGGCGCACCGAGCGGATCTTCGGCTTTTCGCATCGGCTGGAGGCCTACGTGCCCAAGCCGAAGCGGGTGCACGGCTACTACGCGATGCCGCTGCTGCACGGCGGGAAGCTGATCGGGCGAGCGGACCCGGCACGCGAAGGCGGAACGCTGATCGGGCGTCAGGTCTCGCTGGCTTCCGCGAAGGCCGCCGTGCCGATGGCGAAGGCGCTGCATGAGGCGGCGCAGTGGGTCGGTTGCGATGCGGTGCGCGCCGAGGTGGTCACGCCTCCTGAGCTGGCCCCGGTCCTGCACGCGGCGATCGCGGCGGAGGGGTGACGCCGGGGGCGCTGCCGACCGTCCCGCGAGGATCCGACGCCGCTCGCGCCGCGGCCGACACCTGATACCCCGTCAGTCACCCGCACTTGCCGGAAGACCTACGCGACCGTAACTTACGGAAGCGTAGGGGTCTTAACCGGCCCGCGAAACGTTGTGCCTGAAAGGGATCAGATACGCCGATGACTGCAACCACCACGGCCCGTGTCACCAGCCCCGCCCCAGTCTCCGCCGGTGTCGCCGAGGAAGGGGGGAGCGCCGGCACGATCAGCGGGCTGCGCCAGTCCACCAAGGAACGGGTGGCCATCGCCCTGTTCATCGGCATCCCGTTCCTGGCCGTGCTCGCCGCCATCCCGTTCGCCTGGGGCTGGGGCCTGGGTTGGCACGACGTGGTCATCGCGGCCGTCATGTACGCGATCTCCGGTCACGGCGTGACCGTCGGCTTCCACCGGTACTTCACGCACAGCTCGTTCAAGGCCGTCAGGGCGCTGCGGGTGGTGCTCGCGGTGGCCGGCTCGCTGGCCGTCGAGGGCCCGGTGATCCGCTGGGTGGCCGACCACCGCCGGCACCACCGCTTCTCCGACAAGGACGGCGACCCGCACTCGCCGTGGCGCTACGGCTCCACGATCCCGGCCCTGATGAAGGGTCTGGCGTTCGCGCACATCGGGTGGATGTTCGACGTAGAGCAGACCGACCAGAAGCAGTACGCCCCCGACCTGCTCAAGGATCGGGCGATCGTGAAGGTGTCCCGGGCGTTCCCGTGGCTCGTGGTCGCCTCGGTGCTCGCTCCCCCGCTGGCCGGCGGCCTGTGGTCGTGGTCGTGGCAGGGCGCGGTGACCGCGCTTTTCTGGGGCACCTTGGTGCGCATCGGCCTGCTGCACCACGTGACCTGGTCGATCAACTCGATCTGCCACGCGGTCGGCGAGCGGCCGTTCAAGTCCCGGGACAAGTCCGGCAACGTCTGGTGGCTGGCCGTGCTCTCGATGGGCGAGTCCTGGCACAACCTGCACCACGCCGACCCGACCGCGGCCCGGCACGGCGTGCTGCGCGGCCAGGTGGATTCCAGCGCCCGGATCATCTGGCTGTTCGAGAAGTTCGGCTGGGCGCGCGATGTCCGCTGGCCGAGCGCGGCCCGGGTGGCGGCACGTCGTACGGCATGATGACCGTGTGACGAGTCAAGGCCACGCTGCGCACCAGGCACAGGGGGCTCATCAAGGGCAGGGTGCGCACCGGGTCCGGATGAGCGGCAAGGAGCGGCGCGAGCAGCTGCTCGAGATCGGGCGGGCGCTGTTCGCCGAGCGCGGCTTCGACGCCACCAGCGTGGAGGAGATTGCGGCGAAGGCCGGGGTCTCCAAGCCGGTGGTCTACGAGCACTTCGGCGGCAAGGAGGGGCTCTACGCGGTCGTGGTCGACCGCGAGATGCGCACCCTGCTGGACATGGTGACCTCCGCGCTGACCGCCGGGCATCCGCGTGAGCTGCTCGAGCAGGCGGCCTTCGCGCTGCTGAACTACGTGGAGTCGCACAGCGACGGGTTCCGCATCCTGGTGCGCGACTCGCCGGTGGCCGCCTCGACGGGCAACTTCGCCTCGCTCATCAGCGACATCGCCACGCGCGTGGAGCACATCCTGGGCGTGGAGTTCTCCAACCGCGGCTACGACCCTGCCTTCGGCGCGATGTATTCGCAGATGCTGGTCGGGATGGTGGCGCTCACCGGCCAGTGGTGGCTGGACGAGCGCCACCCGACCAAGGACGAGGTGGTCGCGCATCTGGTGAACCTGTCCTGGAACGGGCTGTCCGGACTGGAGCACCATCCGCGCCTGTTGACGCGTCGGCGGGGCTGACCGCGAAGGCGCTGCGGCTGGCGCCGCGGCCGCGAACGGTGCGTTACGCCGGGACGTGGGCGATAGCGAACAGCCTGCGATACGGCAGCACCTGCACGGTACGACCACCGAGCATTTCGGGCGGGTAGGCGGTATGGAGCGCGTCCGCGTACGCCTCGGTGAATGCGTGAGCGGCCTCTGTACCCGGTCCACCGAGTTCGATAAGCACGGGGCGCAGCGCGGTGGAGGAGACGAAGTCGAGCACGCCGTTCACGCCCGGCAGCACGTAGTAGTACGTGGTCTCCCACACCTCGGCTTCCGCGCCGGCCTCGGTCAGGGCACGCAGATACTCGGCAGGCTCGTGAGAGGTAGGGCGGAACTGCTCACCGGTGATCTGGTTCGCCCAGCGGCTGTCGCGCTGGAGGTCGGCGAGCAGTGTGTGCGAGGGCGCGCCGAAGTTGCCGGGCACGCCCATGGCGAACCAGCCGCCGGGCGCGACGTGGCCGAGGAGCGTGGGCAGCAGGTCGAGGTGGCCGGGGACCCACTGGAGCGTGGCGTTGGTGATCAGGACGTCGACCTGCTCGGCGGGCTGCCACTCCCGCAAGTCTCCGCGTTCGAAGCTAAGGCGCCCGGAGGCGGTGAGCTCCTGTTCGGCGCCAGCCGTCGCCGCCTCGATCATCTCCGCGGAGCTGTCGACGCCGACGACAGCCGCTTGCGGCCAGCGCCGGCACAGCAGCGCGGTGACGTTGCCCGGTCCACAGCCCAGGTCGGCCACGCGGCGCGGCTGCTCGGCGGGCACCCGGCCGAGCAGGTCCTGGAAGGGCCTGCCGCGCTGGTCGGCGTAGCGCAGGTAGCGTGCGGGGTCCCAGGTGGTCGACTGGCTGCGGGTCGGCATGACGCCCCTCCGGTTATCTCGACATCAAGATACTCTGGAATCCTGACAGCGCATATATCTCGATGTCAAGATGCTTGGTGTCAAGTGTCTTGATAGACTGATCGCGAACCGGCGGGCGGCGGGGCCAGTGGGCAGAGGGTGGAGGCACAGCATGACGGAAGCGGCACGGGACGAGGTCGATCGACTGGTCGCTGCCTGGCGCCGGGAGCGCCCCGACCTGGACGTCCAGCCGCTTGAAGTGCTCAGCCGGATCACCAGGCTCGCCCGGCATCTGGACCGGGCCCGGCGCACCGCCTTCGCCGAGCACGGGCTCGAACCGTGGGAGTTCGACGTGCTCTCCGCGCTGCGCCGGGCCGGCGCCCCGTATCAGCTCTCCCCCGGCCAGTTGCTCACGCAGACCCTCGTCACCTCCGGCACCATGACGAACCGCATCGACCGGCTCGCGGCACGGGAGCTGGTCGTGCGCGGCCCCGATCCCGCGGACCGGCGCGGCGTGCTGGTGCGGCTGACGGCGGCGGGGCGGGAGATGGCGGACTCGGCGCTGGCCGGGCTGCTCAAGAACGAGCGGGAGCTGCTCGCCGCCTTGCCGGGCGACCGACTCGACGAGCTCGCCGACCTCCTGCGGACGCTGACGCTGCCGTTCGACGCCGCTCAAGGCGACTAGCGGACCTGGCGCCTTATCATTCAGAAATCGAAAGTTTCGATACGTTCTCTGGGCTGAGGCTCTCAGCCTTACCTGCGCCGTGCCCGCAACTCGGTGCGATGTCGAAGCGTTTCGACCGTTGACACGGAAATCCGGCACGCATACTTTTGCCTAGCCCTTACGTCCGCCACTCCGAAACTTTCGGATCGGGCGAAGCGGCTCTTTGGCCTTAAGAGGAGGCAATCGCAATGAGACGACGGAGTTTCCTCGCGATGGGTGCGGCCGGGGCGCTCGCGGTGCCCGGTCTTGCCACCCCCGCCGCCAGCGCCGCCACCGGGTCCGCCCGGCCCGGCGGCGCTTCGGACGGCTCATCCGACAACGAAGGATCACAGTCGCTTCGCGACCTGGCCGCGCGGATAGGTCTGCGCTTCGGCACCGCGGTCATCCCGTTCGACCTCGACACCCCGGACTATGCGGCCGTGCTGGCCGAGCAGTTCTCCGTGGTCACTCCGGGCAACGAGATGAAGTGGCAGGTGGTCGAACCGCAGCAGGGGGTCTACGACTGGTCGGGCGCGGACCGGCTGGTCAAATTCGCGGAACAACACGGCCAACTGGTGCGCGGGCACACCCTGCTGTGGCACAACCAGCTGCCCGACTGGCTGACCACCGGCGTGGCGAACGGCACGATCAGCAAGACCGAGCTGGCCTCGCTGCTCAAGCAGCACATCTTCACCGAGGTCACCCGCTACCGCGGCCGGATCTGGCAGTGGGACGTGGCCAACGAGTTCTTCACCGACTCGAACCCGTCCAAGCTTGACCCCACCAACTGGTGGATCGTGAACCTCGGGCCCGACATCATCCCGCAGGCCTTCCGCTGGGCCCATGAGGCCGACCCGCACGCGCTGCTGTTCTACAACGACTACAACATCGCGGGCGAGGACGGGACGAACGCCAAGAGCGACGCGGCGTACGCCTGGCTGAAGCAGATGCTGGCGCAGGGCGTGCCGATCCACGGCGTCGGCGACCAGGGCCACCTGGACACGCAGTACGGCTTCCCGACGAAGATGGCCGACAACCTCAAGCGCTTCGCCGGCCTGGGTTTGAAGGTGGCGATCACGGAGGCCGATGTGCGCACCTTCGTCGACAGCCCGGACACGCAGGTTCCGACCGACCACCTGGCCACCTTCGCGCACCCGTATGAGTACTCGCAGATGCTCAAGGCCGCGCTCTCCGTCCCCGAGTGCATCTCGTTCACCGTCTGGGGCTTCGGCGACAAGGACTCCTGGGTCCCCGGCTTCTTCACGGGCGAGGGCTTCGCCAACATCTACGACGTCAACCTCCAGCCGAAGCCGGCGTACTTCGACCTGCAGCAGGACCTCAAGCTGGCGGCATACGGCGCGCCGCGGCGCGTCCCGACGCGCATGAACCACTAGCACTACCCGCACCGCTAGCACGACGCGATAGCCGTATATCCGTACAGACGGATGGCCATCGCAGTCGCGTAACACTCCGGGTCCCGGTTCGCAGAAGTAGGTCGGTGTACTTCCGCGGACCGGGACCCGGGCCGTTCTTCCTTGGCGCTGCCTTAGGGCAGCGCCGTCTTGTTACCGCAGCAACGCGGCGGCCAGCAGCGCACGCAGTAGCGGTACTGCCGGAGCGGGCTGCTTGGAGATCGAGTCAAGCAGCACGGCGACCATCCACTGCGAGCGATCGGGCGCGGGCGAGCCGATGGTCACGGCCCCGGTGTATCCGGCGGCCGCGAGCTTGGCCGCGCCTGGCGGCGGCTCCGGGGCGTAGCCGTAACCGTTGCCCGGCTCGCTGTCGAAGGCGCCGTCGGTCAGCTCCAGGAATTCGCCTCCGCTGAGCAGCAGATCCTCGATGCCCATGAAGTGCTCCGGGCCGACTGGCTGCTGCGCTGCGGAGACGAGGCTCTCGTCTCCCAATCCCGGCTCGGCCGGCGTCCGGTACACCGAGTAGCGCACGACGGAGAGCGGTTCGACGGGCCCTGGCTTGCTGTAGATGTACCAGGACGCTGCGTCGAGCCCGCGCGCTACGACGTCTGCGACCACTTCGACGCGATCGACGATCGGTACCGCAGAGGTCGTACGACGCGCCTCTTCGTCCAACGCAGAGAACGCTTCGGTAAGCAGCGACTCGATCGCGATACCGCTGCGGCCGCGATACACGCGTCGGTCCGGTACCGGAGCACCCGGCGTGGGCGGGATGGCGCGCGGGGACGGCAGGGCGAAGACCGCAGCGTCCGGCGGCTGTCCGCGTCCTGCGACCACCGGGTGCAGGGAGCGGGAACGCTTCGCGCGGTACTGCGCCGCGTCCGCCAGACGGAAGAGACGGTCGCGCGTGATGACGTCGCCGATTCGGTCGCCGGTGGATGCCACGCCGCACGCAACGCCTTCACCGCCGCGCACGGTCAGCGCCAGAGTGCATAGCTCCTCCGCGACGCGTACCGCATCGTCGGCGCCATAACCCTCGATCAGCACGCAGAACTCGTCACCGCCGAGCCGCGCCGCGAGCGAGCCAGGCAGTAGCGCCGCCGCGGCGGACATGACGCCGGCGAGCTGCACGAGCAGGGCGTCGCCGTGGTCGTGGCCGTGGCCGTCGTTCATCCGCTTGAGGCCGTTGACGTCGCACACGATCAGGGAGACCACGGTGCCGTCGCTGGCGTGCCGGTCGATCGCCGCGTCGAGCCGCGCGTCGAACGAGCGCCGGTTGGCCAGGCCGGTGAGCTGGTCGGTGTAGGCGAGGCGTTCGATCTGGCGCACGTGGTCCGCCTTGGCCAGACCGGCGGCGATCTGCGCGGTCAGCGCCGCGGCGAAGTCGACGTCCTCGCGGTCGTAGATCGGTTGGTCGATGGTGCGGGCGGCGAACAGCTCGCCCCACGCGCGGCCGTTGTAGACGATCGGGGCGATCAGCGCGCAGTGCCGGCCGCGGCGGCGCAGCATCGAGACGCGCTTGGGGTCGCCGTACTCGTCGTCGGCGACCTGGATCCACGGACCGAGGTCGTCCTCGCTCAGCAGGATCTCGGGGAAGTCGGAGACCGGATAGGACTCGTCCTTCGGAAATGCGGACTCGCCGGTGGCGAGCTTGCCGTGGTTGGCCAGCACCCGCAGCCGGCCGGTCTGCCGTTCCCACATGGAGATGGAGGCGACCGCCGCGCGCAGATCGCGCTGGGCTTCGCGGGCGGCGATGCGGATGACGTCCTCGACCGAGTGCGCCGCGGCCATCGACTTCGCGAAACCGGTCAGGGCGCGCAACCGCGCGGCGGCATGGGCTTCCGAACCCGGCCGCGGCCTGGTGACGTCGTGCGCTCCGGTGACCTGACTCACCTACTCGCAATAGTGAGGGGATGGGGTTGGCGGGGTGGCCGATCGGGACGGAATCGTCCCGGTCGGTCCCGGTAGGCGTCTATTGAGCCGCCGGCCGCATCCGGAGGCGTACGGACTGCAACGATACCGCTCTAAGGTGATTTGGAGCGACCAAGGAGCCCGGCCCGGACCGCCGCACGCGATCGGGCCGTTCCCGGATTCGTCCGGCGGCGAGCGTCGCGAATCACCGGCGCGCCGCGCGCTTGCTCCGCGCCGCCGAGCGTGGGCCGTCTCGGACTAAGACGCGGGAAGGGGGCGCGCCGGTGCGGCGGATGCGTCAGCTCTGGTTCTGCCGGGCCTGGGGCGCCGGGTCGCCGGAGATGAGCGTGGCCATCTCCCGCTGGGTCTCCTCCACGTGCGGGATGTCGTCGAGCTCGACCTGACCGTGCTCGCCGGCCGACTCGACCACGAGCGTGCCGCAGCCGAGCATCCGGTCCAGCAGCGAGTCGTGCCGGAAGGAGACGTCGTTGATCTTCTCCAGCGGGATGTCCCGGCCGACCCGGTGGATCCAGCCGAGGCGGATGATCAGCCGGCGGTTGGTGATCACGTAGTTGCTGTTCAGCCAGACGACCCACGGGCGCAGGGCGAACCAGACGATGATCCCCAGCGCGACGACGCCGATGGCGATCCAGCTGGCCTGTGCCCCGGTGCCGTGCTTGGGCGCGATGGCCACGAGGAAGCCGCCGATGCCGAAGGTGAGGATGAGCGTGATCACCGGCAGCACGAGAGCTTTCCAGTGCGGGCGCAGCTGCAGGTCGATCCGCTCTCCCTCGGCGAGCAGCCGCTGTGGGTACCCCATGACCGTCCTTGTCCCCTCTTAGTTTGCGGCCGTCCGGATCGGCGCCGATCCCACCGCGCTTGTGTATGGGCGAATCCTGGCATGCGATCGGGACGGTGCGCTATTACTGCGCTTATCGCAAGTGCACAACATCTCCGGCGCCAATTGGCGTCGAAGCGCCAGTCGTGTCGCGGACGAGGAGCCTGCCGTCTTGGTCGAGGTCGATCGCCTGGCCGGAAATCACGCTGCCACCTGGCAATTCGGCACGCACCTCGCGGCCAAGCGTCGCGCAATCGGCCCGGTAGGCGGCTGTCAGACCACAGCGTTCGGCGTCTCCCCCGGATGCGGCCCAGTCGGTGTACCAGGACCCGAAGCTACGAAGTAACGCGCGCAGGATCGTGTCGCGGTCGGTGACCTTAGCGCCAGCGAGCAGGAGCGAGGTTGCGTGCGGTGCAGGCAGTTCGTCAGCGCGCAGTGTGACGTTGATGCCGATGCCGATGACCACGCACGGCTGCGCTGCGGTACCGCCCTGTTCGGCGAGGATGCCGCCGAGCTTTCGCCCGACGCCGTAACCGGAATCCGTGGCAGTGCTGTCTGATCCGGCGCTGTCTGATTCGGCGGTGTTTGATCCGGCGGTGTTTGATGAGCTGTCAGCCGGCTCGGCGAGGATGAGGTCGTTGGGCCACTTGAGCCGCACGTCGAGTTCCGCGGCCCGGGAGATCGCCGAGCGCGCGGCGACTCCGGCGAGCAGCGGCAGCCAACCCCAGTGCGCCGGGGGCACCTCGGGCCGCAGCAGGATGGACAGGAACAGGCCGGAGCGCGGCGGCGCGACCCAGGACCGGCCAAGGCGCCCCTTGCCAGCGGTCTGCGACTCCGCGATGACGACGGAGCCGTGCGGAGCGCCGTCCGCTGCGGCGGCGAGCAGCGCTGTGTTTGTGGAATCGACCTCCGGAAGCACGCGCAGCGCCGCGATGCTGTGCCCGCCGAACGCGATGCCGGGCACCATCAGGGCGCGTTGCAGGCTGCGCTCGTTCAACGGCGGACGATTGAGATCGCTGTAGACGGAGGCCATGGTCGCAGCCTAGAGCGCGGCATATACATTGTCGCTTCGAGCGTGCCGGAACGTGTTCGGTGCGTGCGCGAAGCGCTCATATAGATTGTCTCCAGCCCCCGGAGCGACCTGCTCGACCGGGAGGTACCGACCGTTCAGGGAGTGACGAGCGACGATGGCCGAAGAGATCGACATCCACACGACCGCGGGCAAGCTCGCCCTACTGCGTAGGCATCTCGACGAGGCGGTGAACGCCGGCTCCGAGAGTGCCGTGGAGAAGCAGCACGCCAAGGGCAAGCTGACCGCGCGTGAGCGCATCGAGCTGCTGCTCGACGAGGGCTCGTTTCAGGAGCTGGACGAGCTGGCCAGGCACCGGTCGACCAACTTCGGCATCGAGAAGAAGCGGCCGTACAGCGACGGCGTGGTCACCGGCTACGGCACCGTGGGCGGTCGCGCCGTGTGCGTGTTCTCTCAGGACTTCACCGTATTCGGCGGCTCGCTCGGCGAGGTGAACGGCGAGAAGATCGCCAAGGTGATGGACCTGGCGATGAAGATCGGCTGCCCGCTGGTCGGCTTCAACGACGGCGGCGGCGCGCGCATCCAGGAGGGTGTGGTCTCCCTCGGCGCCTTCGGCGAGATCTTCCGGCGCAACGTGCACGCCTCGGGCGTCGTCCCGCAGATCTCGCTGATCGTCGGCCCGGCGGCCGGCGGGGCGGTCTACTCCCCCGCGCTGACCGACTTTGTCGTGATGGTCGACAAGACCTCGAACATGTACATCACAGGCCCGGACGTGATCAAGACGGTGACCGGCGAGGACGTCGGCCACGAGGAGCTCGGTGGGGCGCACGCGCACAACACCAAGTCCGGGGTCGCGCACTACCAGGCCGCGGACGAGAAGGACGCGATCGAGTACGTCAAGGGTCTGCTCTCCTTCCTGCCCCAGAACAACCTGGAGGACCCGCCGGTCTTCGACGTGGACAACGACCTGTCTGAGAGCGAGCTCGACCTGGAGCTGAACACGCTGATCCCGGACTCGGCGAACCAGCCGTACGACATGCACCGGGTCATCGAGCACGTACTCGACGAGGGCGACTTCCTCGAGGTGCACCCTCTGTTCGCGCAGAACATCGTGGTCGGCTTCGGACGGGTCGAAGGCCACTCTGTCGGCATCGTGGCCAACCAGCCGATCATGAAGGCCGGCTGCCTCGACATCGACGCCTCGGAGAAGGCGGCCCGGTTCATCCGCACCTGTGACGCGTTCAACATCCCGATCCTGACCTTCGTGGACGTACCCGGCTTCGTGCCCGGTACCGACCAGGAGTGGGACGGCATCATCCGGCGCGGGGCGAAGCTGCTGTATGCGTACGCCGAGGCCACCGTGCCCATGATCACGGTCATCACGCGCAAGGCATACGGCGGTGCGTACGACGCGATGGGTTCCAAGCACCTCGGCGCGGATATCAACGTCGCGTGGCCGACAGCAGAGATCGCGGTGATGGGTGCGCCCGGCGCCGTAGACGTGCTTTACAAGCGCGACCTCGCGGCGGCCGAGGACCGGGCGACGATGCGCGCCGGTCTGATCACGGACTACGAAGACACGCTGATGAACCCGTACATCGCGGCGGAGCGCGGCTACGTGGACACCGTGATCGAGCCTTCGCAGACCCGCGCGTTCGTGACGCGGGCGCTGCGGACGCTGCGGACCAAGCGCGCGCAACTGCCGCCCAAGAAGCACGGAAACATCCCGCTGTGACGACGATCGGGGCCATGGTGACGAACGCGACTTCGGAAGCGAACGGCACGGAGAGCACGCAGGACGCGGCGCTGCTTAAGGTCGTGCGCGGCCAGCCGAGTCCGGAGGAGCTCGCGGCGCTGGTCGCGGTGATCGCGGGTCAGGCGGCCGGGGCGGTCGGCGAGCCGGCCGCGCCGCCGAAGCTCTCCGGCTGGACGGAGCGCTCGCGGAACATGCGCTGGCCCGGCAGGCCGTCCCCCGGCGGCTGGCGGGCCTCCGCACTCCCGCGCTGATTGCGCTGGCGCGTCGGGCGTTGAATCGTTGACGCGCCAGCCATGAGGACCTCGGCACGGCACGGCATCCGACCATCTGATCATCCGGCGACCGGAAAGCAGCGATCTTGAGACTCGTACTGGCCTCCCAGTCGCCCGCGCGACTGACCCTGTTACGCAACGCGGGCTTCGCGCCGGAGGCGATCGTCAGCGGCGTAGACGAGGACGCCTTCGACGCCACGAGCCCGGTCGAGTTGGCGCTGGTCCTGGCGCGGGCCAAGGCGCGCGCCGTGGCCAGGCGAGTGGAGCCGGGCGCGCTGGTGATCGGCTGTGACTCGGTGCTCGACCTGGACGGCAACGCGCTCGGGAAGCCGACCGATGCCGAGGACGCCATCAGGCGGTGGAAGACGATGCGGGGGCGGGAGGGCATTCTCGTCACGGGACACTGCCTGATCGACACCCGACCCACGGATGCTGACGCGGTCACTGACGCGGAGGCCACGCCTGAACAGGCTGCTTTGTCCACCGAGGATGCCAGTGCGGTCGAGAGCGACGGCGCAGGCGATGCCGGGGCCGGGGCTGACGGCAGTGGCGGCACCGGCAGCAGCAGCGGCGGTAGCGGTACGGGCGACCGAGGTGGTGACTGGCGCGAGGTCACCCGCGCTGGCGCGACACTGGTCCAGTTCGCCGACATCTCGGACGCCGAGATCGAGGCTTATGTCTCCACCGGCGAGCCGCTGAACGTGGCCGGAGCGTTCACGCTGGACGGGATCGGCGGATCGTTCGTCGAGTCGATCGGCGGCGATCCGTCGAACGTGATCGGTCTTTCGCTGCCGCTGCTGCGGCAGATGCTCGCCGAGTTCGGCATCTCGGTCGCCGATCTGTGGCCAGATCCCCTGAAGGGTTGATCGCTTCACTCTGTTAGCCGAAAGGGGCGATTACCTGCTGACTCCGCCTCACATAGGGTCGGTGCGTGAGTGTCCCGGAGGACGAGCCGTGGCGCATCCTGTCCTTGTCACGCAGGGACGCCTTGCGCGCAGCCTGGACGGCCTGTGCGGTCGCGGCTGCGACGGAAGGTTGCTCGTCGGCGGGCGGAGGGGGTCACGCAGCCAGCACCGGGCGGCCGGGGCCTTCCGCAACCTCCACGGCGTCGGGCACGGGTCCATCGGTCACCGTCTCCGCATCCGGGAGCGCGGTACCGCGTGCCGCCGTCGCTAACGGCGTCGCCCTTACGTTTCATGGCGACGGCACGCCGTCACTCGCTACCGCATTGCTCTCTGAGGCAGAGCGGGCCGGCGCGCGTGTCACGGTCCTAGCTGTCGGTCGGTGGCTTGGCACGTATCCACAGATGGCACGCCGAGTGCTTGACGGCGGCCATGAACTCGGCAATCACACCGAGCATCACATCAACATCGACGCGCTCAGCGCGGACGCCGCCTACGCAGAGATCGAGGACTGTGCGGCGCGGCTGCAGCAGTTGACCGGCTCGCGCGGCCGCTGGTTCCGCCCGTCGCAAGCCCAGCACGCGACGGCTACGGTCCGCGCGGCGGCAGTACGCGCCGGTTATCAGACGGTGCTCTCGTACGACCTCGACTCGCTCGACTACACCGATCCCGGCGCGGACGCGGTCGTGCACAACGTGCTGTCAGCGGTGCACGCCGGTGACGTGGTCTCCATGCACCTGGGCCACGCCGGGACCGTCACCGCGCTACCGGCGATCCTGGACGGCCTGCGCACGCGCGGCTTGCAGGCCGTCACGGCTTCCGAGCTCTTCCCGCAGCCCCTCTCGATCCCGGAGGTAGCACACCGGTGAACAGTCTCAGCCGACGCCAGGCTTTGTTGGGCGGCGCGGCCGTCGTGGCGGCAGGTGTGGTGGTCGGCGGCTGTGCGCTGTTCGGTTCGGGGACGAACGGCTCGGCGGCCAGCTCACACACGACGCAAGGCGCGGCGGCGGTCGGCACGCCGCGTCGGACCGGAAGCGGTGCCTCGCTGTCTCCGTCCCCGACGATTCAGCTTCGGTCGGGTCTCGCGGGCATGCCTGAATACAATCCCGAGGACCTTTACGCCGCCGATCGACCGAATCAGCTGTCCGACGCGGTGAAGGGCATGCCGTCGTACGTGTACGTACCGAACAGCAACTCGGACACGGTCTCAGTCATCGACCCGGCGACGTACAAGGTTGTGCGCACGGTACCGGTAGGGCATCAGCCTCAGCACGTCGTACCGAGCTGGGATCTGCAAACGCTGTGGGTGAACAACGACCTCGGTAACTCGCTCACGCCGATCAACCCGCGCACCGGTGCGTTCGGCAAGCCGGTGCCGGTGAATGACCCGTACAACCTCTACTTCACCCCGGATGGCAAGTCGGCCATGGTGATGGCGGAGGCGAACCGACAGATCGTGTTCCGTGACCCGCACACGATGGCGATCCAGGACATACTGCCGGTGCCGTGCGCAGGCGTGAACCACGCGGACTTCTCGCCGGATGGCACGTACTTCATCGCGTCATGCGAGTTCTCCGGCCAACTGCTCAAGGTGGACACGGCGGCGCACAAGCTGCTCGGGGTCGTCACGCTGAAGTCGGGCGCGATGCCGCAGGACGTGAAGATAGCTCCCGACGGCTCGGTCTGGTACGTCGCGGACATGGCGACGAATGGGCTGTGGACGCTCGACGGCGACAACTTCAAGGTGACCGGTTTCATCCACACCGGGCTCGGCGCGCATGGCTTGTATGTGAGCCGGGATTCCAAGTCGCTTTACGTGTCGAACCGTGGCGAGGGCTCGATCTCTGTGCTCGACTTCGCGACGCGCTCGGTGAAGGCGCTGTGGCGCATTCCGGGTAAGGCGAGCCCGGATATGGGCGGCGTGTCAGCGGACGGCACGGTGTTGTGGCTGACGGGGCGGTACAACGCGGAGGTGTACGCGATCTCGACGATCGACGGGCATCTCATCGCGCGTATCCCGGTGGGCAGCGGACCGCACGGTCTGTGCGTGTATCCGCAGCCCGGCCGGTACTCGCTCGGGCACACCGGGATCTTCCGGTAACGGCCGGTTAGCGAGCAGCGGCCGGTTCGTGATCGTCGCCCGGTACCGGTTCGGCTTCCGACTCGCTCGGCTCCGCTGAGGACTCCGACTCCGTTTCCGATTCCGGTTCCTCAGCCGACGCGGAGGCTTCGACCTCGGCTGGTTCCTCGGGCTCAGCCGGCTCCTCGGCCGCGGCTGGTTCCTCGGGCTCAGCCGGCTTCTCGGCTGCGGCTGGTTCTTCCGGTTCGGCCGATTCTTCCGGTTCGGCCGATTCTTCCGGCTCGGCGGGCTCTTCCGGCTCGGCGGGCTCCTGAGCCTCAACGGACTGCTGCGCCTTGACGGGCTCCTCCGGCTGATCCGCTGCGTCGGACTTGCCGTCTACGTCCTCGGTTGCGGGCTCGCTTTCGGCTTCCGGCTCGCTCTTCGCCCCGCCTGGTTCCGCGACCGCCACCGGTTCCGCTTCCGGTTCGGACTTCGACTCCAGTTCTTCGGCGAGCTCCGATTCCTCGACGACGGCCTCCCCAGCTTCGGCGACCTCGGCAGCCTCCACAACGTCCACGGCTTCGCCCGGCTGCGGCTCCCAGATCTCGGCTGACTCAGCCGGCTCGACCGGCTCGGTCGCCTGCATCGCGAACACCGGCGCCGCAGGCATCCCCTCGCGCTCTGCACGGATCGCCGCGCGTCGGTAGTAGCGCGCGCGGTACCGCGCCTTGTGGCGGCGCCTACCGATGATGTACAGCGCGATCAACCCAAGTGAGACGACGAGCGTCAGGCCAATCGTCCCCGCCGCTACCGCCTTCGAGTCCGTTACGAGCGAGGTGGTCGTCCGGTCAGGCTGCGCGTTGATCTCACCCGAGCCCTGGTGCACGGTCGTCGAGCCCGGCAGCGTGTAAGACCACAGGATCGTCGAGTACGTCCACGTCAGGGTCTCCGTCGAACCCGACCGATCGTCCGCGACCAGACCCGCGTTGACGAGCGCGTACTCGGCGTTCGCGAAGCCCTGCCCCGGGCCGACCTCGATGTGCACGCATGGGAACCGGTAGCCGGAACTGGCCACCATCGACAGGTTCGTCGAGGTCGCGTCTACGGGCCGAGTCACCTTGAGCTGCGCGAGATTCGCCGAGTCGATCTGCGGCGGCAGCATCGCCGTCGGGCCGAGCGTGTTGATCGGCAGCGCGCCGGTGTGGCCGGGGTCCTGCGACGTGCCGTTGATGCCCGGAAGGTCCAGGTCACCGCGCGGGCCCGGGACCGGCTGGCCGTTCGCGAGACAGCTCGCGCTCGCGGTGTTCGCGGGCGCGCTTGAGGCCGCCGGCTGTGGCGAGAACGTGGAGACGTAGCTGAACTGGGGCTGATCCGAGTGCTTCGGCGCGCTCGACTTCTTCACGCCCACCGGGACGATGGTCGAGCCGCCGGAGGTCGGGAACTGTGTGGTCGGCGGCGGTACCGGGAAGCTGAAACTCGGAAACGGATGCGACGGCCGGATAAGGAGGTCCGCCGAGCCGGACGCTGCCGAGGCCGCCGCCGGGAAGGCCAGCAGGGCGCAGGCGGCGACGGCGGCACCGCCCACCGCCAGCGCCGCCTTTGCGGGGGCGGTGCGGAACACGCGTGAGGGGTTTTTCGGGGGTATCGGCACGACTGGCGCCACTCCGGGTCGGGACTGAATCGGGACTAGGTAGGTGGGTCAGGCGGGTTCCGGCTCGTCGTCGAGTCGTCTACCGCGCCGCCACATCAGCACTGCGGCGAGAATCCCGGCAAGCAGGCCGCACAGATGCCCTTGCCAGGAGATGTGCATTGCAGTGACGGTCGCGGACGGGTACAGCAGAACGAGTGTCCACTGGTAGTAGACGAACACGGCGACACCCACCGCGATCTGCCAGACCCCCTGCCACAGCGAGCGGGCGAACAGGCCGCGCACCGCGACATAGCCGAGCAGTCCGAAGATCAGACCGCTCGCTCCGACAGTATCGCTGTTCGACGGCGAGACCAGCCACGTGCCGAGTCCGCCGACCACGATGATCATCGCGGCGGCGTACACGAACCGTTTGATGCCGCCAAGCGCGGCTAGGAAGGTCAGCAGCGCCAGTGGCGGCGTGTTGCTCTCGATGTGATCGAGGCCGAGGTGCAGGAACGGCGCGGTGATGATGTGCGGCAACGAGGGGATGCTGCGCGCGACGATGCCGTACTGAGCGTCAAGGCGGTATCCGTCGGCGGCGTTGAACGCCTGCACCACCCAGATCAGGGCGACGACGAAGACGGTGACCTCGGCCGCGACCCGCATTTCGGCCAGCATCGAGGCGCCCTGCGCCTTGAGCCGGTCCGTCCTGCTCGTCTCGAGCGAGCCGCCGGATATGGACACTCGCCGCCACCCTCCCCTAACGCGCCGATCGCGTCGTCTGCTTCGGTCTTCTCTTTCCGCACCGGGACGTCATTCGGCTTCGTACCTTACGTCCCCTGTGAGAAGAACCATAGCGCCCACCTCATTACAAGGAGACGCGTAATGCAGCAGGATTGGTTGTGGGCCGCATACAACAAGTGGCGGCACCTTCAGTAGTGATCCCTCCGGGCGGCGGCTTCTCACGCCTGCCTACACTCAAGGGGTCTTCTCGGAATTTGGGATGAGGGAGCCTGACGTGCGCAAGGTGCTGATCGCGAATCGTGGGGAGATCGCGGTACGGGTGGCGCGGGCGTGTCGGGATGTAGGCATCGGTTCGGTAGCGGTGTACGCGGCGCCGGATCGCGATGCGGTACACGTGCGGGTGGCGGATGAGGCGTTCGCGTTGGGGGGTGAGACCGCAGCGGAGTCGTATTTGTCGGTAGAAAAGGTGTTGGCGGCGGCGCGCGCCTCGGGGGCGGATGCGGTACACCCGGGGTACGGGTTTCTCTCCGAGAACGCGGCGTTCGCGCAGGCAGTGATCGACGCGGGGCTGGTGTGGATCGGTCCGCCGCCCGCGGCGATCGAGGCGTTGGGGGACAAGGTCTCGGCGCGGCACATCGCCGCACGGGTGGGGGCGCCGCTGGTGGCCGGCAGCAGCGAGCCGGTGTCCGGGGCCGACGAGGTGGTGGCGTTCGCGCGCGAGCACGGGCTGCCGGTGGCGATCAAGGCGGCATTCGGTGGCGGCGGGCGGGGGTTGAAGGTGGCCCGCACGCTTGAGGAGATCCCGGAGCTGTACGACTCCGCGGTACGCGAGGCGGTCGCGGCATTCGGGCGCGGTGAGTGTTTCGTGGAGCGGTACCTAGAGCGCCCGCGGCACGTGGAGACCCAGTGCCTGGCCGACACCCATGGCAACGTGGTGGTGGTCTCCACGCGGGACTGCTCGCTGCAGCGGCGGCACCAGAAGCTGGTGGAGGAGGCCCCGGCCCCGTTCCTGTCGGACGAGCAAGTCGAGCAGCTGTACTCGGCGTCGAAGGCGATCCTCAAAGAGGCCGGGTACGTGGGGGCGGGCACCTGCGAGTTCCTGGTGGGCCAGGACGGCACGATCTCGTTCCTGGAGGTCAACACCCGCCTGCAGGTCGAGCACCCGGTCAGTGAGCAGGTCACCGGGCTGGATCTGGTGGTCGAGCAGCTGCGCATCGCCGCCGGCGAGCCGCTGGGGTACGACGACCCGCAGGTGAGCGGGCACAGCATCGAGTTTCGGATCAATGGGGAGGATCCGGGCCGCTCCTTCCTGCCCGCCCCCGGCACGATCACCACGTGGCGCACCCCGCAGGGCCCGGGGGTGCGGGTGGACGCCGGGGTCGAGACCGGCAGCGTGGTGGGGCAGGCGTTCGACTCGCTGCTGGCCAAGCTGATCGTCACCGGCCGCGACCGCGCGCACGCCCTGGCCCGCGCCCGCCGCGCGCTGGCGGAGTTCGAGGTCGCGGGGCTGGCCACGGTGCTGCCCTTCCACCGCGCGGTGCTCGATGATCCGGCGTTCGCGCCAGCCGACCCCGCGCAGCCGTTCAGCGTGCACACCCGCTGGATCGAGACCGAGGCGCAGCTGGAGCTGCCCGCCTACGACGGGCCGATCGGCGAGGCGCCGGAGACGCAAGAGCGCCAGAGCGTGACGGTGGAGGTCGGCGGGCGGCGCCTGGAGGTGGTGCTGCCCGCTACGCTCGCCCCCGCACCAGGCGCGGGCGCCGGCGCCGTGCGGCGTGCAGCCCCGAAGCGCGCCGGCGGCGGCCGGGCGGCGGTCGCGGTGACCGGGGACGCGCTGACCTCCCCGATGCAGGGCACCATCGTCAAGGTCGCCGTGACCGAGGGCCAGCAGGTCGCCGCCGGGGACCTGGTCGTGGTGCTCGAGGCGATGAAGATGGAGCAGCCGCTGCTGGCACACAAGGCCGGCACCGTGGTCTCGCTGACCGCGCAGATCGGCACCGGCGTCACCGCCGGAGCGGTCCTGTGCGAGATCAAAGACTAAACCCACACAAAACAACCCGGCTCGGGCAGAACCGCACGTGAAATCCAGCCCGGAACCGGAATACCGATAGCGGCGCGGGCCGGGGCGAATTCCTATCGCCCCGGCCCGAAACTTTCACACGCCAAATCGCCGGTAACGGCTATTCCTCTTCCCTGTGCAGCCGGCGCGCCGCTTCCGCAATCGAACCGGACAGCGACGGATACACGGTGAACACCGAGGCGACCTGATCCACGGTCAGGTGCAGATCCACCGCCAGCGAAACCGGGTGAATCAGCTCGCTGGCGCGCGGAGAAACGATGACGCCGCCGAGGATGGTCCCGGAACCGGGGCGCGCGTAAAGCTTCACGAAGCCGTCGTGGAAGCCGAGCATCTTCGCCCGCGGGTTGGTGTCCAGCGGCAGCTTGACCACGTCGAACTTCGGATCGTCGCTCTCCGCATTGAACGTGGTGCGTCCGACCGTGGCGATCTCCGGCGCGGTGAAGATGTTCGAGGAGACCCGCTTGAGGTTGATCGGCCACACCGCCTCGCCGAGCGCGTGGTACACGGCGATGCGGCCCTGCATCGCGGCGACCGACGCGAGCGGGAGAACGCCTGTGCAGTCGCCGGCTGCGTAGACACCGGCCGCAGTGGTACGCGAGACACGGTCCACCAGGATGTGGCCGGAGGGCGTTCGCTCCACGCCGGCCGCGTCGAGGCCCAGGTCCTCGGTGTTAGGCAGCGAACCGACCGCCATAAGGCAGTGGGTGCCCTGTACCGTGCGGCCGTCTTCGAGCGTGACCGTGACGCGGTCACCTTCGCGTACCGCAGAGGCCGCGCGGGACCGGCTCAGTACCCTCATGCCGCGCCGCTGGAAGACCTCCTCGAGCACGCGCGCCGCGTCCTCGTCCTCGCCGGGCAGCACCCGGTCACGCGAGGAGACCAGCGTGACCTGTGAGCCCAGCGCCTGATAGGCGCCCGCGAACTCGGCCCCGGTCACGCCCGAGCCGACCACGATCAGGTCCTCGGGCAGTTCGTCGAGGTCGTAGAGCTGAGTCCACGTCAGGATCCGCTCACCGTCAGGCCGACCGGAGGGCAGTTCGCGAGGGCGCGCGCCGGTCGCGATGATGACCGCATCGGCGGCGACCTTCTCCACGATGCCCTTGCCGGCGCCATCGCCGGGCGTCACCACTTCGACCGTGGCGCCGCCGTCGGCCAACCGTCCGGCGCCGTGCACGACGGTCACGCCGGCCTTCGCCAGGCCCTCGGCGATGTCCTCGGACTGCTTCGCGGCTAGCGCCTTGACTCGCGCGTTGACCCGGGCCAGATCCACGCCCGTGACGCAGCGCGCCGCGTCGTCGCCGATCCGGACGCCGAGCTCCGGGGCGTCCTCGAAGGTGGTCATCACGTCGGCCGTCGCGATGAGGGTCTTGGACGGGACGCAGTCGGTGAGCACCGCCGCGCCTCCGATGCCGTCGCGGTCGACGATGGTCACCTCCGCGCCGAGCCGCGCGGCCACCAGCGCCGCCTCGTAACCGCCGGGTCCACCACCGATGATCGCAATTCGTGTCACAGGTTCAGTCTAATTGCCCCAGGTACCAGCGCTGTTGCCGTGTCCACAGGCTGCCTGGCCAGAGCCGTGAGCGGTCCGGATCCCCGAGAAATCCGATCGTGATCAGGCGAACCTGCGACCTACGGTGCGAACCGTGACGGACCCGACGCAGCCAGTGCCCTCGAGGACCTCACCCGACGGAATAACGCAGTCCACTTCGGCGCCAGAGGAAATACGTTGGCGCCCTGTCGGATGGCTTGGGTACCTTCAGAAGCAGTGTCTTACAAGGGCGCCGCAGTGTCTTAAGAGGCGCAGTCTTACAAGGGCGCGCGTCCGGGGAGCGGATAACCATGTCAACGTCAACGCCGAGTCGCTTTGGCGTGCTCCGCTACCGCAACTTCCGGTACTTACTCATCGACCGGTTCGTCGCGCCGTCGGCCTTCGCGTTCTCCGCGGTCGGCGTGTCCTTCGCCGTTCTCGCCAACACCGGATCAACCGCGGACCTCTCCTACGTGCTCGCCGCGCAGATCGCGCCGAACCTGGTGTTCGGGCCGCTCGGCGGAGTGATCGCCGACCGGATACCGCCGCAGTACGTCATCGCGTTCGCGAACCTGCTGGTCGCGCTGTGCGAGGGCACGCTCGGACTACTGGTGCTCACGCACTCGGCTCACCTTTGGCAGATGATCGCACTGGAAGCGGGCACCGGTACCGCGATCGCGATCTTCTACCCGGCCTCGCAGGGCTTGCTGCCCAAGTTGGTGCCGGAGTCCGAGCTCCAGCAGGCCAACGCCATCAGCCGACTGGTCATGAACGCGGCCATGATGGGCGGCGCCGCGATCGCCGGCTTCCTCGTCGCGGCCTCCGGTCCGGGCTGGGCCCTGGTCATCGACGCGATCGGCATGGCCGCGTCGGTCGCGCCGAACCTGCTGATCCGGGTCCGCGCCATCGAGCGCGCTCACAACCCGGGCATCTTCAGCGAGTTGCGCGAGGGCTGGGACGAGTTCCGGTCGCACACCTGGCTGTGGGGAATCGTCCTGCAGTACTCCGCGGTGCTGATGTGCTGGTACGGCTCGTTCAGCGTGCTCGGCCCCGCGGTGGCCAAGGCGCACTTGGGTGGCCCGGCCGCCTGGGGCACCATCATGGCCTTCGAATCGGTCGGCCTGATCGTCGGTGGATTCATCGCGCTGCGGTACACACCGCGGCGGCCGATGCTGTTCGTCGCGATGATCGGTGCGACGATCGCGCTGCCCTCGCTCGCCCTGGCGATGCTGTGGCCGGTGTGGCTGATCTGCGCGACCAGTTTCGGTGTGGGCATCGCGCTCGAGACGATGATGGTGCAGTGGTTCGTGGTGATGGCGCGTTACATCCCCGCGGACAAGCTGGCCCGGGTCTCGGCCTATGACGCGCTCGGCTCGGTCATGTCCATGCCGATCGGGGCGCTGCTGGCCGGTCCGATCGCAGCGGCGATTGGCGTGTCCAACACGCAGTACGCCGCGGCCGGCGTAATCGTCGCGGTGAGCCTGCTGACGCTGCTCTCGCGTGACATCCGTACACGGCGTAGCACCGACACACCGGTATCGGACGCACAAGTCGCCGAGCCGGCAGAGGTCGCCGTCGCCGTGAACATGGCCGACGTGCCCGCCGCGTCAACGACCGGACAGAGCGAGCTATCCGCAGCCGCTATATCGTCTGATGCGTGACGACACAGGCGATTGCAGAGTCGAACGCGGACCCGTACCAGGGCGCACAGGACGCCGCGAAGGCGCTGATCTCGAGGATCGGCGGCACGCCCGACGTGGCGCTGGTCCTCGGTTCAGGCTGGGTCCCGGCGGCTGACGCGCTCGGCGAGCCCGAGCACGAGTTCCCGGTCACCGAGCTGCCCGGGTTCACCATGGCCGAGGCCATCGGCCATGCCGGACGGATCCGGTCGGTCCGGCTGGCTTCCACGGGCAAGCTGGCGCTGGTTTTCCTCGGCCGCACGCACTTCTACGAGGGCCACGGCGTCGCGCGCGTCGTGCACGGGGTGCGTACGGCCGTGGCCGCCGGATGCTCGACGGTGGTCCTCACCAACGGCTGCGGCGGGGTGAATCCGGAGTACTCGGTGGGTCAGCCGGTGCTGATCAGCGATCACATCAACATGACCGCGACCTCGCCGATCGTCGGTGCCAACTTCGTCGACCTGACGGACCTCTACTCGTCGCGGTTGCGCGCGCTGTGCAAGGACGTCGATCCATCTCTCGCTGAGGGCGTGTACGTCCAGCTGACCGGCCCGCACTACGAGACACCTGCGGAGATCCGCATGGTGCGTACGCTCGGTGCTGATCTGGTGGGCATGTCGACGGCGCTTGAGGCGATCGCAGTGCGTGAGGCCGGGGCGGAGCTGTTGGGCATCTCGTTGGTGACCAACATGGCGGCGGGTATGACGGGGCAGCCGCTTAGCGCTCAGGAAGTCATCGAGACCGGTAACGCGTCGGCTGCGCGTATGGGCGTGCTGCTGCGCGACGTGCTCGGTCGCCTTTAGCTCCTAGAGCGCCCATAGCGACAAGCAAGACGGAAAGGCTCGAAAGGAGTCGCCGTGGAACGCCTGCTCTCACTCGCCCGCGCCTGGCTGGACGAGGATCCCGACCCGGAGACCCGCGAGGAGTTGCGCGCGCTGATCGAGGAGTGCGCCGACGCCGATGAGGGCGCCTGCGACACCTGCACCCAGCTCGCGGACCGCTTCTCCGGCACGCTCCAGTTCGGTACCGCCGGGCTGCGCGGCGAGCTGGGGGCCGGGCCGAATCGGATGAACCGCGTGGTGGTCAGCCGCGCTGCAGCGGGCCTCGCGCGCTATCTGCTGGACAACGGGCACGTGGAAGAGGCCGTCGTCATCGGCTATGACGCGCGGAAGAACTCTGATGTGTTCGCGCGCGACACGGCCGAGGTGCTTAGCGGTGTCGGGTTGCGACCGCTGGTGCTGCCGAGACCGCTGCCGACGCCGGTGCTCGCGTTCGCGATCCGGTACTTGGGCGCGTGTGCTGGCGTCATGGTGACCGCGAGTCACAATCCGCCGCGCGACAACGGGTACAAGGTCTACCTCGGCGACGGTTCGCAGATCACTCCCCCGGCCGATGAGCAGATCGCGGCGGCCATCGCGGCGGTCGGGCCGCTGGCCACGGTTCCGCGCGGCACGGAGTGGGAGACGCTGGACGACTCGATCGTCGATGCGTATCTCGATCGTGCGGTGCGTGTCCTGAGCCCGGTGGGCCCACGGGATCTGCGGGTTGTGTCGACCGCGCTGCACGGCGTCGGCGGTGCGGCACTCGCGGCTGCTTTCGAGCGCGCCGGGTTCGGTACGCCGATCGCCGTGCCTGAGCAGCAGGATCCGGATCCGACGTTCCACACGGTGGCCTTCCCGAATCCGGAAGAGCCTGGCGCGATCGACCTCGCGCTGGCGCTGGCACGGAAGTCCGGCGCCGATTTGGTGATCGCAAATGACCCGGATGCGGACCGTTGCGCTGTGGCGATTCCGCTCGGCACAGCTGACAGCGCGTCGGGTGCGGACGGCTGGCGGATGTTGCGCGGCGACGAGGTCGGGGCGCTGCTTGGCGCGTACCTCGCCGAACGCGGTGGCGCGCGCACATTCGCCACGACGATCGTTTCCTCCTCGCTGCTCGGAAAGATCGCGCAGCGGCACGGCATCGACTACCGCGAGACGCTCACCGGGTTCAAGTGGCTGACGAAGGTCGAGGACCTCTCGTACGCTTATGAGGAAGCACTCGGATACTGCGTCGATCCGGACGGCGTGCGCGACAAGGACGGCATCAGCGCGGCGCTGCTCATCGCCGAACTGGCGGCGACGCTGAAGGCGGACGGCCGCAGCTTCGAGAGCGAACTCGAGCGGCTGGCCACCGAGTACGGCCGGCATGCCACGGACCAGCTCTCGATCCGGGTCGACGAGTTGGACCAGATCGCGCGCATGATGGCCGCGCTGCGCTCTGCCCCGCCGAAGGAGCTGGCCGGCCTGGCGGTGACGCTGCTCGACGACCTGTCGCTCGGCTCGCCCGGCCTGCCGCCGACCGACGGACTGCGGCTTTCGCTCGACGGTGGCGCGCGCGTGGTAGTGCGTCCTTCAGGTACCGAACCGAAGCTCAAGTGCTACATCGAAGTCGTAACGCACGGTTCGGCGGCTGACGCGGCCGCACTGCTAGACGCGCTCAAGGGTGCACTGGCGGAACGGCTCAAGGCGACGGACTGAGGGCACTCAGGCGGCCGGAGTCCGTCCGCTTGTCAGCGGATGCTCAGCGCGACGATGAGGAACACGACGCTTGCGCTGAGCAGTGCGAACGACAGGACGGACCAGCGCACCGTGCCCGAGTCGGCCGGGGCGGTCTCGACGGCGGGTGCGGCCTTCGGCGCGGCTGCGGCGTCGCTCGAAGACTCGGCACTCGTCGACACATCTACGCTCGACGACGACGCGGTAGCGGACTGCGCCTCTGCCGCAGCGGCGGCCTGCTCAGCCTCCTTGGCCTTGAACCGCGCCTGGACCGCGTACGCCTCGCGCCGCGCGTTCATCTCCTCGATCGCCTGGTCGGCGAAGGAGAGCCGCTCGACCGGGTCATAGGAGCGGCGGCTGCGTGACTGCAGCATTTCAGCCGGGACTCCGCGCTTGGCCAAGCGCTGCGCCTGCGACAAATCCCTGAGACGGTGCCGCTCGGATCGGCGGCGCTCCCGCAGCGAGACCGGGATGGCCCAGACCGTGAAACGGCGGCTTTCCGTGTGCGCGATGAAGGAAAGCCGTGCGCTGAGATCGGTCACCGCGTCCCAGGGCAGCTCAATCGTGCGAAACGGATTGCGCACGACAAGCCGGTCATTCCACGCGAACGCCGCAGGATAGACGCCGTAGAGCCCCGCCAGGACGGCCACCAGCGTGAGGACGGCCGCGGCGACCAGGTCCTGCGTTCCGGACTCGATCAGCAGATCGATCGCACCGAATCCGCAGAACAGCACGACCAACGCACCGCCGATGAGCGCCGCGGGGCCGCGGTACGCGGTCGGTTTTTCTGCGGTCGAACGGGATTCGGTGGCGAGCGGAGTCATGACCCTGGATTCTGCCTCACGGGCTGGGTGCGGTCCATGTAGGGTGGCCGGATTCAAAGCATGTCACGGCGTCATAACGGGGTGATTCCGATCGAGGGGTGATGCCCGGTCGGCCGCCGGCACGCGGATCGCACAAGTTATCCACAACCTGGACGACGGGTCCGGCGGCGCTCGCCGCCGCCGTTTACGCTGGATCGTGTGACCAGCACGACCGAAGCGGCGCAACGGCCGCACACCGATCCGGCCCGCGAACCGGGCCTGAGACCAGACGACGGACCGAGCCGTGACATAGCCGCGGCCCGGGACACCGGCGTGGACCAGGCGGAGACGCACCACGTGCCCGACCGGCTCGATCTGCGCGCGGCCACCGGCAACGAGGCGGCACTGCGCGGCTTCCTGCACGGGCTGCCCGGGGTGGACAAGGTCGGCGCGGAGGCGCGGGTCGCCCGGCTCGGCACCCGGTCGATCAAGACCTCCGCCAAGGGCTTCGCACTCGACCTGGCGATCCGGATGATCGACCTGACCACGCTGGAGGGGGCGGACACTCCCGGGAAGGTGCGCTCGCTGGCGGCGAAGGCGCGCAGGCCTGATCCGTCGGATCCGACCTGTCCTTCGGTCGCCGCGGTGTGCGTGTACCCGGATCTGGTCGAGGTGGCCAAGCACGAGCTGCGCGGCACCGCTATCAAGGTCGCCTCGGTCGCCACCGCCTTCCCCTCCGGCCGCAGTTCCCTCGAGGTCAAGCTCGCCGATACCCGGATGGCCGTGGCGGCGGGCGCGGACGAGATCGACATGGTGATCGATCGCGGCGCCTTCCTCGCCGGGCACTACGGCGCGGTCTTCGAGCAGATCGCGGCGGTGAAGGGAGCCTGCGGCGACGCGCATCTGAAGGTCATCCTGGAGACCGGCGAGCTGGTCACCTATGACAACGTGCGGCGGGCTTCGTGGCTGGCGATGCTGGCCGGGGCGGATTTCATCAAGACCTCCACCGGCAAGGTCTCCCCCGCGGCGACGCTGCCGGTGTCGCTGGTCATGCTGGAGGCGGTGCGTGACTTCCGGGCGGCAAGCGGCCGGATGGTCGGGTTCAAGCCGGCCGGCGGCATCCGCACCGCGAAGGACGCGATCAAGCATCTGGTCGTGGTCAACGAGACCTGCGGCCCGGACTGGCTCGACCCGCAGTGGTTCAGGTTCGGCGCGTCCTCGCTGCTCAACGATCTGCTGATGCAGCGTCAGAAGCAGGCCGCCGGCTATTACTCCGGGCCCAACTACGTGACGGTGGACTGACCCGATGGCACAGCGGAAATCCTCACGGCTGCCCGAGAACACCGCGGCAGCGGATACGCCGAGCACGGCTCCGACCGCCTCGTCGGTGGCGAACCTGTTCGAGTACGCCCCAGCGCCCGAGTCGCGCGCCATCGTCAAGATCAACCCGAGCTACGACCTGTTCATCGGCGGCGAGTTCGTCCCGGCCACCGGCGGCGCGCTCAAGTCGGTGAATCCGGCGACCGAGGAGGTGCTCGCGGAGTTCGGTGTCGCGTCGGAGGCCGACGTGGACCGCGCGGTGGCCGCCGCGCGCACGGCTTACGACCGGATCTGGTCGCAGATGCCCGGCTCGGAGCGGGCCAAGTACCTGTTCCGCATCGCCCGGATCATCCAGGAGCGCTCGCGCGAACTCGCCGTGCTGGAGTCGATCGACAACGGCAAGCCGATCCGCGAGACCAGGGACGTGGACCTGCCGCTGGTCGCCGCGCACTTCTTCCACTACGCGGGCTGGGCCGACAAGCTCTCCTACGCCGGCTACGGACCCGATCCCAAGCCGCTGGGCGTCGCGGCGCAGGTCATCCCGTGGAACTTCCCGCTGCTGATGCTGGCCTGGAAGATCGCCCCGGCGCTGGCCTGCGGGAACACCGTGGTGCTCAAGCCCGCCGAGACCACGCCGCTGACCGCGCTGGCCTTCGCGGAGATCTGCCGGCAGGCGGACCTGGCGCCCGGCGTGGTCAACATCGTGACCGGCGCGGGAGAGACCGGGGCCGCGCTGGTCGGGCACCCGGACGTGGACAAGGTCGCGTTCACCGGCTCGACCGAGGTCGGCCGCGGCATCGCGCGCGCCGTCGCGGGCAGCCGGAAGAAAGTGACCCTGGAGCTGGGCGGCAAGGCGGCGAACATCGTGTTCGACGACGCGCCGATCGACCAGGCCGTCGAGGGCGTGATCGACTCGATCTTCTTCAACCAGGGGCAGGTCTGCTGCGCGGGTTCGCGGCTGCTGGTGCAGGAGTCGATCGAACCGGAACTGATGGACGCGCTGCGCCGCCGGATGGAGACGCTGCGGGTCGGCGATCCGCTGGACAAGAACACCGACGTCGGCGCGATCAACTCGGCGGCGCAGCTGGCGAAGATCACCGAGCTGACCGAGGCGGGCGAGGCGGAGGGCGCCGAGCGCTGGTCCCCGGCGTGCGAGCTGCCGTCCACCGGCTACTGGTTCGCGCCGACCGTGTTCACGAACGTCTCGGCCACGCACCGGATCGCCCGCGAGGAGATCTTCGGACCGGTGCTGTCGGTGCTGACTTTCCGCACTCCCGAGGAGGCGGTGGCGAAGGCGAACAACACACCGTACGGGCTGTCCGCGGGGATCTGGACTGAGAAGGGTTCGCGGATGCTGGCGATCGCGAAGAAACTGCGCGCCGGGGTGGTGTGGGCGAACACGTTCAACAAGTTCGACCCCTCCTCGCCGTTCGGCGGCTATCGCGAGTCGGGTTACGGCCGCGAGGGCGGCGCACACGGTCTGGAGGCGTACCTCGATGTCTGACAAGACCGGTGCCGACGGCACGGCGAAGACGACCGCGGCAAAGAAGACGCCTCCGAAAAGGGTGACTGCCAAGAAGACAGCCACGAAGAAGACGGCCGCTAAGAAGACCGCAGCGGCACAAGGCTCGCCGAGGGAGACCAGCGTCGCAGCCGCAGTGCCTGCCGTGAGCGGTGCGGCCGCAGGCAAGGGCACTGCCAAGCGTGCCGCCTCAGCATCCACCGAAGCGAGCGCGCCGAAAGCCGCCCCGCCGACTTCGGCTGACTCTGGTGCGCCCGAGGGCTCCAATACGGCCGCTAGCGTTCCCGCCGAATCGGGCGCGGCCGCCGTCGAGACGCCGACCGCCGAGCGGTACAGCACGCGAACCCGGCTGGCCGTGCGCAAGACCTACAAGCTCTACATCGGCGGGGCCTTCCCGCGCTCGGAGAGCGGACGGAGCTACGAGGTGACCTCTGCGCAAGGCGCGTTCCTGGCGAATGCCGCCCTGGCCTCCCGCAAGGATGCCCGCGACGCGGTGAGGGCGGCTCGGTCGGCGTTCAGCGGGTGGTCCGGCGCGACCGCGTACAACCGTGGCCAGATCCTCTACCGGATCGCCGAAATGCTCGAAGGGCGACGCGAACAGTTCGCCGACGAGGTAGCCGCCGCCGAGGGCGTCACCCGTGCTTCGGCGCTCGCGCAAACCGACGCCGCGATTGACCGCTGGGTCTGGTACGCGGGCTGGTCCGACAAGATCAGCCAGGTGCGCGGGACCGTGAACCCGGTGGCCGGACCGTACTGGAACGTCTCCTCCCCCGAGCCGACCGGCGTCGTGGCGGTGTTCGCACCGGAGCGACCGTCGTTGTTCGGGTTGGTCTCGGTACTCGCTCCGGTGATCGTCTCCGGAAACACGGCGGTCGTCGTCGCGCCCGGTGCGACGGCGCTGCCCGCGATCACCCTCGCGGAGGTGCTGGCGACCTCGGACCTGCCCGGCGGCGTGATCAACATCCTGACCGGACGGATCGCCGAGCTCGGCATGCCGCTCGCAAGCCACCTCGACGTGGACGCGCTGGACCTGTCCGGCGTGACGGACCCCGAGCTGGCGACCGAGTTGGAGCGGGCTGGCGCGCAAAACCTCAAGCGGCTGCGTCGGCCGGAACCCGAGCCGGACTGGACGGCCGATCCCGGGCTCGACCGGATCGTGTCCTTCATGGAGACCAAGACGGTCTGGCACCCGGTCGGAGTCTGACCGGCAGAGGGCAGGCCAGCGCGTGCGGGCGCAGCGCGTGCTGGCCCGGAATCCGACACGCACGAATCCGGCGCCGATCGGCAGGCTCTCGTGAAGCCGCCGACCGGCGCCGGACGTGTGTAGTGGACCAGAGGGCCACTCGCTATTGGCATGCGATCCGCGAAGTACACACGCACGCGATCCGCGAAGTGGTTAAGCACGCAATCCGCGAGGTGGCCAGGCACGCGATCCGCGAAGTGGTCTGGCCTGCGATCCGCAAGATGTGCACGCGCGCGAGCTGAGGACCGGTCAGTTGTGCGGTCCGCCAAGCAGCGTTCCGAGCAACGGCAGGTCGGAGACCGGGAGGCCGTCGGCGAAGGTGTCGCTTACCGGCTGAGTCGAGACGGGGATGCCGCCGAGGCTGGTGTCGACCACATTCGACAGCGGGTCGACGCCGGTGCCGGCAAGCGGGTAGAGCTTGAGCCGGCCGAGCCGCGACCAGTTGGGAGCCGGGGCCGCAGCGGGCACGGGCGCCAGCTCGGGAGCAAGGGCAGCCTCGGGCGCGAGCGCTGCGTTGGGGGCGGGGGCCGCATCGGGAGCGGGCGCTGCGTCAGGAGCGGGCGCCGCGTCAGGAGCGGGCGCTGCGTTCGGGGCGAGGGCAGCTTCCGGCGCGGAGACAGCAGCCGGAGCGGGGGCCGCGTCGGGCACGGATGCCGAGGCGGGAGCGAGTGCGGCTTCCGGCGCAGAGGCAGAGACCGGCGCGAGTGCTGCACTGGGAGCCGGGGCCGCATCGGGAGCGGGCGCTGTGTTCGGCGCGGGCGCTGCGTTCGGTGCGGGCGCTGCGTTCGGCGCGGGCGCCGCATCCGGTGCGGCAGCGGTCATCGGCGCGTCCTGCCACTGCGCCTGAGCTTGCGTTGGCTGCTGCCCCTGCACCTGAGCTTGCGTCTGCTGCTGGGCCTGCGCCTGCTGCCGCCCCTGCACTCGCACCTGCTGCGCCTGCTGCTGCGTCGCGGCTGAGGTCACTGGAATCGCGTCCGCGCTGGTCGTCGTGGAGCCGAGCGCCGCGGTGTCGGCGACGTCTCCCGAGACCGGTGACGCGGCCTCGGCCGCCGTTGTCGCGGCCGACGCCATCGGAGCCGCCGCCGCGACCGCCAAGCCCGCGCCGAGCGAGGTGAGCGCCAGGCGGCGCGCGCTGCCCGGGATTCGCCCGGCTGTCCTTGACTGACGCATCTTGAAACGTCCCTCACAGAGGTCAGAGATCCGCGCAAAACGGACTGGTACCCGAGGCAACTCGGATACCAGTCCGAAGTCACGCCGCCTCACCCTCCTGGCGGACAATAGGCCTTAAGTAGGGTTTTGCCCTAATAAGTCCTTGATCAAATCGCTACTCGGAGCGCCAGTCGCCGATTTGGAACGGTCCCTGGCGCGGCTCCGACTCGTCGGCGTGGGACGACGGGATCTGCTGGCCCTGACCTTGCCCCTGTGCCTGGCCGAGTCCCTGGCCGTGGGCCGGGTTCTGCGCCGCGGGCTGCGGAGTGGAGCCACCGACTCCGCTCGGAGACCAGGGGCTTTGCGCGGCCGCGTAATCCTGCATCGTCGGCGGGACCGGCGGCTGCGGCTGCGGCTGGTGCGAACCAGTGCCACTGGGGCTAGGCGGCTGTCCGAACGGCTGAGACTGCTGATGCTGCTCGTAGCCCCCGGACTGGCCCTGGCCCTGCGGCTGGCCGCCCTGAACCGGCGGAAGCAGCTGCGTGCGGTCCTGGCCGAACGGCTGCGGTGCTCCGGCCGCGCCAGCGCTCGGGCCCTGCCCGTGTCCTTGAGCTTGCTGACCGAACGCGGTCGGCCCCGACTGGCCGGGCTGCTGGCCGAAGCCGGCCTGTCCGGGCTGCTGGCCCGGCTGGCTGCCGGCGCCCTGCTGCGGGGTCCAGCCGAAGCCGCCGGGGGGCGGTCCGGGCTGCGCGTACTGCTGGCCGCCCTGGCCCGCACCGGTTCCCGCTCCCGGGCCGCCGGTCCAGCCGCCGCCGAACCGGCCGGGCTGACCGGACGGGCGCGCCGTCTGCGGGTTGAGGATCTGCCACGTCATCCACACGAACAGGGCCGCGACCGCGACGACGACGCCCTCGCCGATCGCCATCACGAAGGTGAGGAACTTGCCCTCGCCGCCGATGCCGTCCGCCCCGAACTGGGCCAGCGCGGTCACCAATCCGAACAGCAGCGCGACGCCCATCTCCACCAGCGCGGCGAGCGTGATCAGCCGCGCCTTGGCCAGCGCCGGGGTGACGTGGTTGGCCAAGTAGACCGCGAAGGCCGCGGCCGCCGCGACGACCACGTCGAGGAACGCGCCGACCTGGTCGTGCGCACGATTGGCGAAGGGCTCGGAGAACCCGTTCGAGGACGGGGGCGCGAGCAGATTGATCACTGCGACAAGGAGGGTGAGCCCCGCGAACACGACGGCGGCCAACGCCGCCGGCTCGCGTAGCTTTTTCAACGTCTCAGGCATGGCAGTGCAACGCTCCCGTGTCAGTCCGCTTGTCTTTCCGGCTGTCTTTCGGCGCAAGACTTCCACATTACCGAGCGTGATTGAAGTGGCGGATGTCGCCTCGTCCCGTCAGGCGCGATCGGCGCATGACATCAGGCCACGAACGGGCACCCCCGTGACCGGCCCGCAGCGGCCGCAACCCCGGCCGTACCCCCTTGTTTCTCTGCGGCTACGCGGCCTGCGACTCGACGAGCCATTCGCTGTTCTGCGACACGTACCCGGCCAGCGGGCGCAGCGCCGGGTCGTCGCGCAACTTACGCAGCGCGCGCCACAACGCCGACTTGACCGTGCCGACCGACACGCCCATCCGCTCGGCGATCTCAGTGTCCGTGTACGAGCCGTAGTACCGCAGCGACAGGGCCTCGCGGTCCCGCGCCGAAAGCCGCATCAGCGCCCGCGCCACCGCGACGCGCATCTCCACCTGCGACATCGACTCGCCGTCGTAGCCGTGCTCGGGCAGTTCGTCGGTGGGGTACTCCTCCACCCGGCGCTTGCGCCACTGCGAGATCTGGTGGTTCGTCATGGTGCGGCGCAGGTACGAGCCGACGACCGCCTTGTCCTCGATCCGGTGCCAGGCCTGATACGTCTTGAGCAGGCCCTCCTGCAGCAGGTCCTCGGCCTCGGTGCGGTCACCCGCGACCTGGTGCGCGGTACGCAGCAGCGAGGAGCGGCGTTCCGCGACGTACGCCGCGAAATCCGCAGGCGCGTCAGAGGTAGTGGCACCCGTGTGCTTGGAACCGGATGCGGACGAACCCGCGTCGAATCTCCTAGCGGGGGCCGGAAGTGTTGCCAGAGTCTGGAAGCTCATGGTGATTAGCCTGGCCCCCGCATTTCATCGTCGCGTACGCCTCGCGTCACAGAATTGCCACAGGCCTTCGTGACCCCTCCCACGCAGCCACTTCCAGCGGGAATCGACGAAATCTGACTACGCAGGGTTACCCGGTCACACGGGAGCGTCACAATTCGAACAGATATTCACCACGGCCGATGCGCGATTGTGTGAAGGACTGCTAAAGCCGCCGGTGGTATCGACCATGGACGTGTGAGTTAGGTAAGAATGGGTAGGTGCCGAGCCTTCTCCTCGTCGAAGACGATCCGTCCATCCGGATGGCCATCGAGATCGCGCTGACCCGTCAAGGGCACCAGGTCGCGACCGCGGCCACCGGCGAGGAGGCGCTGGAGATGTGGCAGAGCCAGCGGCCGGAGCTGGTGGTCCTCGACGTGATGCTGCCCGGTATCGACGGCTTCGAGATCTGCCGCCGCATCCGCCGCACCGACCAGGTTCCGATCATCCTGCTCACTGCGCGCAGCGATGACATCGATGTCGTGGTCGGGCTTGAGTCCGGCGCTGACGACTACGTGGTCAAGCCGGTGCAGCCGCGTGTGCTGGACGCGCGCATTCGCGCCGTGCTGCGGCGGCACGGCAACGGCGTCCCGGACGCCGGGGACACGGCCGTGTTCGGCGACCTGGTGGTCGATCGCGCGGCGATGACGGTGACCCGGGCCGGCGAGCCCATCTCGCTCACGCCGACGGAGCTCAAGCTGCTGGTCGAGCTATCCCGCCGCCCCGGCCAGGCCCTCTCCAGGCAGCAGTTGCTGCGCCTGGTCTGGGATCACGACTATCTCGGCGACTCGCGCCTCGTGGACGCCTGCGTGCAGCGGCTTCGCGCGAAGGTCGAGGTCGTGCCCTCCGAGCCGCAGCTGATACGAACCGTACGCGGCATCGGCTACCGCCTGGATCCGCCGAGGTGACCGCGCGGTGAGCCGAAAAACGCCGGGTCCGCCGCGCGGCGGACCCGCACCTTATCCGACCCCTCCGAACGCGGCGGAGGTCATCGGGCGCGAGCAGCGCCGCCGCCGGTCCGGGGCGCATCGGCGCAGGCTGCGGCTCTCCGGAATCCGCCCGCGGCTGTTCATGGGCTTCGTCGCGGTCGCCGCCATCACCGCGGCGATCATCACCGGCGCGTCGTACTTCCTCATCCGGGACGCGCTCGTCTCCCGAGTGGCCACCAACGCGCACTCGCAACTGCTCGCCGACGTGGACGCCAACGGCGCGCAGCTTCAGCAGTCCAACTCCGCGCAGACCGACACCACGATCGCGGACTTCATGGCGAAGAACGGCGGCGGGGTGATCCTGCTGATCACCACGCGCGGCCCGGTCGCCAGCGACTCGCAGTTCACCAACCAGGACATCACCAAGGCGTTCCAGACCGCGGCACGCGACCAGGTCGTGCAGGAGCGCAAGATCATAGACGGCACGCCGTACGTGGTGACGGGCACGCGGATCAAGCCGAACGGTCCCGAGGTCTACCTGTTCACCTCGCTGGAGTCGGAGCAGGCGATCCTCACCGAGCTGATGACGATCGGCCTGGTCTCCGGCGGTCTCGCGCTGCTCGGCGCGGGCGGCGTCGCGTTGCTGGCCACCCGCAACGTGCTGGTGCCCATCCGCCGGCTCGGGCACGCGGCGCGGATGCTCGGCCAGGGCGACCTGGACGTCCGCCTTGAGGTCAAGGGCACGGACGAGATCGCGGACGTCTCGCGCACCTTCAACGAGACCGCCGAGGCGCTGGCCCGTTCGATCGCCGAACTGCGCGCCATGGACGCCGCCTCCCGCCGTTTCGTCGCGGACGTCTCGCACGAGCTGCGCACCCCGCTGACCGCGATGACCGCGGTGACCGAGGTGCTGGAGGACGTCGAGGACGCCGATCCGACCACCGTCTCCGCCGCGCACCTGATCGCCAACGAGACCAAGCGGCTGGCCCGGCTGGTCGAGGACCTGATGGAGATCTCCCGGTTCGACGCGGGCACCGCGGCGATGCGGATCGAGGACATCAACCTGCCGGAGCTGATCGAGGCGACCCTGGCGACCCGCGGCTGGACGAGCAAGGTGACGGTCGACGCGCCACCGCTGCTGGCGACCCGGATCGACGCGCGGCGCATGGACGTGGTCATCGCGAACCTCGTCGGCAACGCGCTCAAGCACGGCGGCGAGCCGGTGGCGCTGAGCCTGTTCGACGACGGGCAGTACGTGATCGTTCAAGTCGCCGACTCCGGTCCCGGCATTCCAGCCGACGCGCTGCCGCACATCTTCGACCGGTTCTACAAGGCGGACAAGGCGCGCGGCCGCTCCGAAGGCAGCGGCCTGGGCCTGTCGATCGCCTTCGAGAACGCCCGCATGCACGGCGGACAGCTGTCGGCACGCAACCGCAGCGAAGGCGGAGCCGTCTTCACGCTCAGGTTCCCGAAAGAGCAACAGGTTGGCGTGCTCGCGGAATCGGACGGGGCCGGCGATCGCAGTCCTGGCCGGTCGGGATCGGGACCCTATGGCCGAACGCAGGGGGTGAGTGTGTGACCAGCGAGCAGGCGGGCGGCGCGGCGAGCGAAATCCGGCGGGACGAGACCCGGCGGCGAGCGATGCGGCGCAGAGCATTGAAGCTCGGCGGGCTGCTGGCCGCACTCGTGCTGCCCGTGGCCTCGGGTTGCGGCATCCAGCCCACTGGGATCACCAGCCTCGGCCCGGCTCCCGAAGTGTCGGGCGCCGCCGCGCAGCGGGCGCTGGCGCAGCAGGTCGGCTCCTCGCAGTACGTGCTGTTCTTCTACCAGGACGGTCGGCTGACCCCGACGTACCGTAACAGCGACAGCACGACCAACGAGGAGACCGTGCTCGGCGCGATGCTCCAGGGGCCGACCAAGGAGGAGGAGGCGCAAGGCCTGTCCACTGCGCTGCCGGCCGGCTTGATAGCGGTACCCCGCGCGAGCGGCCAGGCCGACGCGTACATGGTCACCCAACCGCTCAACACCAAGGCGAAGGCACAGTTCTTGTGCACGATGCAGTACTGGGACCAGTCGATCTCGGTGGGCATTCAGGTCAAGGGCGCGGAGAAGCCGACCTGGAACGCATGCGCCGACATGGTCGACTACTACGTCCCGATGCCCGGGGACGGTGCCGCGGTCGGGACGATGCCGGCGGGCTGACGAGCTAAGGCTCGGGTCGGCTAGAGCTAGGGCCACGGCTAGAGCTCGGGCTGCGGCTAGGCGCGCGGAGCGAGCCCGGTACCGAACAGGGGCCTGCGTCCGGTGACGTGACGCAGACCCCTGCCCGTGGCGCTTAGGCGCTTACGCGCTCAGTCGTCCTCGTCGCCGCGCAGATCCGCGTAGCCGTTGATGATCTGGTCCGCGATGGCGTCGCGCACGTCGTGCGCGAGGAACGCGGCGTCGATCGCGTTGAGCGCGACCAGCTCCAGGTCGGAGAGGTCCCAGCCGAAGTTCTCCGCGAGCAGCCCGAACTCGCGGCTCATCGACGTGCCGCTCATCAGCCGGTTGTCGCAGCTGACGGTCACGTTGAAGTCGAGCTCGTACAGCTTCTGGACCGGGTGCTGCGCGATCGTCTCGGCGATGCCGGTCTGCAGGTTGGAGGACGGGCACACCTCCAGCGCGATCCGCTTGTCCCGCACGTACGCGGCGATCCGGCCGAGCTTGGCGTCGTCCTCGGTGAACTCGATGTCCTCGATGACCCGCACGCCGTGGCCGAGCCGGTCCGCGCCGTTGAGCAGCGCCGCGGCGATGGAGGAGGGGCCGTCGGCCTCGCCGGCGTGGATGGTGAAGCGGAAGAACTGCTCACGCAGGTACTTGAACGCGTCGGCGTGCAGGTCCGGGCCGAAGCCGAGCTCGGGCCCCGCGATGTCGAAGCCGGCCACCCCGGAGTCGCGGTGCCGCACCGCCAGCTCGGCGATCTTCAGGCTGTGGCCGGGCTCGGTGTTCTGCCGCATCGCGGTCACCAGGGTGCCGACCTTGATGAAGTGGCCCGCGGCGGCGGCGCGCTCCTCGCCCTCGCGGCAGCCGGCGTTGACCGCCTCGACCACCTCGTCGAGGCTCAGCCCGTTGCGCAGGTGCTGCTCGGGGGCGTAGCGGGTCTCGGCGTAGACCACGCCGTCGGCGGCCAGGTCCTCGACGGTCTCGGCGGCGACCCGGCGCAGCGCGTCCGCGGTCTGCATGACCGCGATCGTGTGGTCGAAGGTCTCCAGGTAGCGCGGCAGCGAGCCGGAGTCGGCGGCGTCGCGGAACCAGGTACCGAGCTTGGCGGCGTCACGGCTCGGCAGGTCGGTGTAGCCACAGGCGTCGGCCAGTTCGATGACGGTCTGCGGCCGGAGGCCGCCGTCGAGGTGGTCGTGCAGGGCCACCTTGGGCGCCTGTCTGATCTCGTCCGCGGTGAGCGATGTCGTTTCAGTCACCCGCAGTACCCTACGCGCTTACTCGCTCAAGGATGAGCGGACGCGGGGCGAAGTCCGCACCGCGGCCCCCAAAGTCATCGACACCGGCGTCGTCGGCGCCGATGCTGAACGCGCCGGACAGATCGTCGAGCGCGGCCTCGAACCGCTCCGGCGTGTCGGTGTGCAGGGTCAGCAGCGGCGCGCCGGCGGTCACCGTGTCGCCGGGCTTCGCGTGCAGCTCGATGCCCGCTCCGGCCTGCACCGGATCCTCCTTGCGGGTGCGACCAGCGCCGAGCCGCCAGGCCGCGACGCCGACCGCGAGCGCGTCGAGCCTGGTCAGCGTTCCGGAGGCGGGCGCGGCCAGCACGTGCCGCTCCTTGGCCCACGGCAGCTCGGCCTCGGGATCGCCGCCCTGTGCGCGGATCATCCGCCGCCAGGCGTCCATCGCGGAGCCGTCGGCGAGCTTGTCGGCCGGGTCTACTCCGTCGATCCCGGCGGCGGCGAGCATCTCGCGGGCCAGCGCCAGGGTCAGCTCGACCACGTCGGCCGGCCCTCCCCCGGCCAGCACCTCGACGGATTCGCGCACCTCCAGGGCGTTTCCGGCGGTCAGCCCGAGCGGAACCTGCATGTCGGTGAGCAGCGCCACGGTCTTCACGCCGTGGTCGGTGCCGAGCGCGACCATCGTCTCGGCCAGCTGGCGGGCCTGCTGACGGTCCTTCATGAACGCGCCCGAGCCGACCTTGACGTCGAGCACCAGCGCGCCGGTGCCCTCCGCGATCTTCTTGGACATGATCGAGGAGGCGATCAGCGGGATCGACTCGACCGTCCCGGTCACATCGCGCAGCGCGTACAGCTTGCGGTCCGCCGGGGCCAGCTCGTCACTCGCCGCGCAGACCACGGCGCCGACCTCGCGCAGCACGTTCAGCATCTCCTCGGTGGAGAGCCTGGCCCGCCAGCCGGGGATCGATTCGAGCTTGTCCAGCGTGCCGCCGGTGTGGCCGAGCCCGCGCCCGGACAGCTGCGGGACCGCCGCGCCGCACGCGGCCACCAGCGGGGCCAGCGGCAGGGTGATCTTGTCACCGACGCCGCCGGTCGAGTGCTTGTCCGCGGTCGGCCGGTCCAGCGCGGAGAAGTCCATCCGGATCCCGGTGCCGATCATCGCGTCGGTCCACCGGTTGATCTCGCCCCGGTCCATGCCGTTGAGCAGGATCGCCATCGCCAGCGCGGACATCTGCTCGTCGGCGACGGTCCCGTCGGTGTAGGCCCGGATCACCCAGTCGATCTGCTGGTCCGTCAGCCGCGCGCCGTCGCGCTTGGCCCGGATGACGTCGATGACGTTCATGGCGCTCTCCGTGGTGAATCGGGCGCGGTGAGATGTTCGGGACCGAAGGCCTGGGGCAGCACGTCGGACATCGGCAGCACACCCTCGGGCGTGTCCACCAGCAAGTCCGGCCCGCCGTGCTCGTAGAGCAGCTGGCGGCAACGGCCGCATGGCATCAGCGTCCTGCCTTCACCGTCCACGCAGGCGAAGGCGACGAGACGTCCGCCGCCGGTCAGGTGCAGCGCGGAGACCAGGCCGCACTCGGCGCACAGGGTCAGGCCGTACGAGGCGTTCTCGACGTTGCAGCCGCTGATGATCCGGCCGTCGTCCACCAGCGCCGCCGCGCCGACCGGGTAGTGCGAGTACGGTGCGTACGCCTTGGTCATCGCGGCACGGGCCTGTTCGCGCAGGGCCTGCCAGTCGATGCCGGTCATGCGGTGCACAGCCTGGTCATGGACGGGTCACCCCTTGATGTACGGCTGGTTCTCGGCGGCCGGGGCGCGCACGATGCCGCCGAGCGACGCCACCACGAACACGGTCGCCAGGTACGGGGCCATGGAGAGGAACTGGCCGGGGATCGGCGTGCCGAGCGGCGCCAGCGCGTTGTTTAGGCCACCGGCGAAGCCGAACAGCAGCGCGGCTCCGAGCGCGCCGACCGGCGACCAGCGCCCGACGATGAGCGCGGCCAGCGCGATGAAGCCCTTGCCCGCGGACATGTTCGTGGTGAACGACCCGACCTGACCGATCGTCAGCCAGACCCCGCCGAGCCCGGAGATCAGCCCCGCCATGATCACGTTGCGGTACCGGGTGCCGAGCACCTTGATGCCGACCGTGTCCGCGGCCTTCGGGTGCTCGCCGACCGCGCGGGTGCGCAGGCCCCACCGGGTGCGGAACAGCGCCACCTGCACGACGGCGAGGATCACGAAGGTCAGGTAGAACAGGACGTTCTGGTCGAACAGCACGTCGCCGACCACCGGGATGGAGGCCAGGCCCGGGATGCGGATCGCCTGGAAGACGGGCGGCTGGTTGAACTCCGCGGCCTTTGGCGAGAGCAGCTTGTCGTAGAGGAACGTGGTCAGCCCGAGCGCGAACAGGTTCAGCACGACGCCGAGCACGACCTGCTCGATGTGGTACCGGTTCGCCAGCACCGCCAGCAGCGAGCCGAGCAGCGCCCCGGAGAGCGCGCCCACGATCAGGCCGATCCACACCGAGCCGGACATGGTCGCGGCCATCGCCGAGGAGAAGGCGCCGAACAGGAACTGGCCCTCGATCGCGACGTTCACCACGCCAGAGCGCTCGCAGATGATGCCGCACATGGCGCCGAGGATCAGCGGTACCGAGACGATCAGCGTGTTGTTGAGCACGCCGGGCAGGCTGACTCCGCCGAGCGCGCTGGTTCCGGCCGAGGCCCAGACCAGGAACGCGATGATGAACGAGGCGACGTAACCGACCGTCAGCCAGCGCCGGCCGGTCAGGCCGATCGGGACGAAGGCGCGCACCAGGCCGCACACGATGCACAGCGCGCTGAACACGATCGCGACCGGGGCGGCCGGGAAGTGCTGCATGCCCAGCGCCCCGGGGGCGTTCGGGTTCAGCGCCATGCCCACGGCGGCTTCGGCGCTGTGCTGGGTGCGCGTGCCGAGCCCGAAGGCCCAGAGCGCGTACGCGCCGACGGCGACCTGCGCCAGGCCGGGGATCAGCCGGGCGCGGTCCACGCCGGGCGCGGCCGGGACGGCGACTTGGGCGGTGGTGGCGGTCACGCCTGGCCTCCCGTAGCGACGGACGCGCGGCGGGCGCGCAGCCGGAAGATCTCCTGCACGAGTCGCGGAGCCGCGACGAAGATCACGATTACCGCCTTCACGACGTTCACGATGTCCACCGGCAGTCCCGCGCTCGCCTGCATCACCGAGGCGCCCGCGTTGAACGCGCCGAACAGCAGCGCGGCCGCGACGATGCCCCACGGCCGGTTGCGGCCGAGCAGGGCCACGGTGATCGCGTCGAAGCCGAGGCCGGCGTCGATGTTGGGGCTGAGCGAGTTGTTGTTCGGGTTCGTGGTGCCCAGCGTCTGGGTAACCCCGACCAGGCCGAACAGCAGGCCGGACAGCGCCATGGCGAGGATCTGGGTGCGCGCGACGTTGATGCCCGCGATCCGCGCGGCGCGCGGGTTGATGCCGAGCGCGCGCACCTCGAAGCCGAGCTTGGAGCGGCCGAGCAGCCAGGCCGTGGCCAGCGTGGCGGCCAGCGCGATCACCAGGCCGACGTCGGTGCCGACCGAGTCGCCGAACAGGTGCGGCAGCCGCGCGTTCGGGTCGGCCGGCTTGGAGACGGCCTGCCCGGCCTTGGTCGGGTCGTGGAAGCCGTGGGCGTTGAGCAGATAGCCGAGCAGGTAGAACGCCACGTAGTTGAGCATGATCGTGACGATGACCTCGTGCGCGCCGCGCCAGGACTTGAGCCAGCCGACCAGCGCTCCGTAGAGCATCCCGCCGAGCGCGCCGGCCAGCACGGCCACTACCACGTGCAGCCCGATTGGCAGGTGCCAGGCAAAGCTGGCGTAGGCGGCGAAGATCGCGCCGATGATCAGCTGGCCCTGGCCGCCGATGTTGAAAAGGCCGGCCCGGAAGGCCAGCGAGACCGCAAGGCCGCCGAAGATCAGCGGGGTGGCCAGCAGCAGCGTGTTGGTGATCGGGCCGAAGAACTGCGCCGGGGTGCCGCTGACGGTGGCCGGGTCGAAGATCGCGCCCTTGAACAGCGCGGAGTACCCGGAGGAGATGTCGTGCCAGGCGCCGGAGAAGAAGTCGCCGGGCGAGGCGAAGAAGTAGCCGGCCTTGTCCAGGGTGGTCGTGTCCGAGACGACCATCAGGACCGCCCCCGCGACCAGCGCGAGCGCGACCGCGAGGAAGGTCACCAGCAGCGTGTTCTCCGCGGTGAACACGTTGCGGGCGGCTTGCCCGAGTCCGCCGAACGGCTCGGGGGTGGGTGTCTCCTGCTCGGTGGTCTCGGTGGTCACGAGCCCGTCCCCTCCCGCTGCGCGTCCGGAGCGTCGGCCGACGGCGCGTCTGCCGACGAGGCACTGTCCGATGACGCACTGTCCGTTGACGCACTGTCCGATGAAGCGTCGTCAGATCGCGCCAGGTCCGGCGCGGCCGCGGCCGGCGTGCCGTCGCCGGCCGCCGTCGCGCCGTCCGTGATGCCGGCCATCAGCAGGCCGATCTCCTCCCGCGAGGTGTCCGGCGACACCACGCCGACGATCTTGCCCCGGTACATCACCGCGACCTTGTCGGCCAGCGCCAGTACCTCGTCCAGCTCGGTGGACACGATGACTACCGGCCGGCCCAGGTCCCGCTCGGCCACGATCCGCTTGTGGATGAACTCCTGCGCGCCGACGTCCACGCCGCGGGTCGGCTGCGAGGCGACCAGCAGACTCAGCGGCCGGGACAGCTCGCGCGCGACGACCACCTTCTGCTGGTTTCCGCCGGACAGGTTGCCGGCCGGGAGGAAGGGGTCGGTCGGCCGGATGTCGAACTCCTCGATCCGGGCCTTCGCGTTCTTCTCGATCTCATCCAGGTCCAGCGAGAAGGCGCCGGCGAAGGGCTTGGACTTGTACAGGTCCAGCACCAGGTTCTCGGCGACGGTGAAGCCCGCGACCAGCCCGTCGTGCAGCCGGTCCTCGGGAATGAAGCCGACCCCGGCGTTCAGGGTCTGCCGCGGCCCGGCCCCCACCAGCTCCGTGCCGTCCAGGGTGATCGAACCGGCGTGCACCGGGATCAGCCCGAGGATCGCCTGGGCCAGCTCGGACTGGCCGTTGCCGTCCACGCCGGCGACGCCGAGGATCTCCCCGCCGCGCACCGAGAACGAGATGTCGTCGACCGCGGGGTTGCCGTGCTGGTCCAGCACGGTCAGGCCGCTGACGTCGAAGGCCGCCGCCCCCGGCGCGGCCGGCTGCTTGTCCACCACCAGCTGCACCGCGCGGCCGACCATCATCGAGGCCAGTTCCTGCTCGGTCATCTGCGGGGTCGCGGTGCCGACCACCCGGCCGCGGCGGATCACGGTGATCCGGTCGGCGATCGCCCGGACCTCCTTGAGCTTGTGCGTGATGAAGACGATGGACTTGCCCGCCTCGCGCAGCGTGTTCATCACCGTGAACAGCTCTTCGATCTCCTGCGGGGTGAGCACCGCGGTCGGCTCGTCAAGGATCAGCACCTGGGCCTCGCGTACCAGCGCCTTGACGATCTCGACCCGCTGCTGCACGCCGACCGGGAGGTTCTCGATCCGGGCGTCCGGGTTGACCGGCAGGCCGTAGCGCTCGGAGACCTCGCGAACCTCTTTGCGGGCCTTGCGCCGGTCCAGCCAGCCCAGCGGCCCGCCGAAGCCCTTCGACACCGTTTCGTCGCCGAGCACCACGTTCTCCGCGACGGTGAACACCGGCACCAGCATGAAGTGCTGGTGCACCATGCCGATCCCGGCGGCGATCGCGTCGCGCGGCCCGTGGAACTCCTTCGCCTCGCCGTCCACCAGGATCTCGCCCTCGTCCGGGTGGTAGAGCCCGTAGAGCACGTTCATCAGGGTGGACTTGCCCGCGCCGTTCTCGCCGAGCAGGCAGTGGATCTCGCCCGGCTCGACGACCAGATCGATCCGGTCGTTGGCGACCAGCGATCCGAAGCGCTTGGTGATCCCGCGCAGTTCCAGGCGCACCCTCGGACCCTTCCGTACGTAGCAGTATGCAAACGATAAGTCCCGCGCGGCCTGCGCCGTACCCCGGCCGCACAGCAGCGGTGGCGCCTCGTGCGAAGAGCCGTTCCACTGCGCAAGCCGGGGCGCGTCCAGCCGTCGTTCCCGCCGGCCGGACGCGCCCCGCGCTCGCAGTCCGGTCAGCTGGTGGGCTGGTTCTTGGACTTGATGGTGATCGCGCCGCTGATGATGTCCTGCTTGACCGTGTTCAGCTCGGCGGTCAGCGCGGCCGGGATCTTGCCCTCGAAGTTGTGGTACGGCGCGAGGCCGGTGCCGCCGTTGGCGAGGGTGCCGACGTAGGCGGTCTCGCTGAAGTTGCCGCCGGCGGCGTCCTCGACGGCCTTGGTCACCGCGTCGGCGATGCCCTTGAGCACCGAGGTGATCAGTACGCTGGCATACTGCGGCGCGGCGGTGTAGCCGTCGGTGTCGACCCAGATGGCGTTGAGCCCGCCGTTGGACTGCTGCGCCTCGGCCAGCGCGCCGAGGCCGGTGCCGCCGGCGACCGGGAAGACGATGTCCGCGCCCTGGCTCATGAAGCCAGCCGCCAGCTGCTTACCGGCGTTCTGGTCGGTGAAGGACTGGGCGAAGGAGCCCTGCTGCGTGGTCTCGTTCCAGCCGAGCACCTGCACGTGGGTGCCGTGCTTGCTGTTGTAGTACTGCACGCCCTCCCAGAAGCCGTCCATGTAGACGGTGACCGGGGCGATGTTCAGGCCGCCGAAGGTGGCCACCTTGCCGGACTTGCTGTAGCCCGCCGCGAGGTAACCGCCGAGGAAGGCGCCCTGCGCGGTGTTGAACTCCAGGCCCTTGACGTTCGGGCTCACCGAGCTGGAGTCCACGATGGTGTAGTTCTGGCTGGGGTGCGCCTTGGCGGAGGCGGTGGTCGCGTCGGCCATCAGGCCGCCGACGGTGACCACGAGCTTGCAGCCCTTGCCGACCAGGGACTGGATGTTGGTCGTGTACTGGTTCTCGGTGGCGGACTGCACGTAGGAGACGGACGCCTTGCCGTCGGACTGCGCCTTCTGCATGCCCGCCCAGGCGGCGCTGTTGAACGAATGGTCGTCGATACCACCGGTGTCGGTCACCATGCACGCGGTGAAGCTGCTCGCGCCGGAACCGCCGCTCGCGCTCGCCCCGGCACTCGAACCCGAATTCGTGCTCACCGGCTTTGACCCACAAGCGGCGGCGGCCAGGCCGACCACCGCGAGCGCCGCCACCAACCTGCTTTGCTTCACCGAAACCTCCTGAGAGAAGAACTGCGGCGCCGTGTGGCCGATCAAGCGAGAATAATTCGCGGCGACCGGCCTTCCCGACGAGTTCTTTCCCGCTGCGCGGAACGCAACGGCTCCGGTTGGAACCCGAGATGAAACCGTGATACGGCGGTCGCAGCCACGCCGCCAGCATCGCCCAACGCCAGTGGTGTAGCACTCCCGGTGACTGTAAACGGGCGAACCTTGCGGCCGTCAGGGTCTTCCGGCCTACGCCAGTTCAGGGGCCGGCGCCGGCGCCGGCGAACCGGGGATGCGGCTCAGACCGCGGCCCGGTCGGCGGCGAGTGCGGCCTCGGCGAAGAAGCGCACGCCGACCGCGATGGCCGCCTCGTCCGCGTGGAAGGTCGGCTGGTGCAGGTCCCGGGGAGTCGGGTCGCCCGGGGTGCGCACGCCGAGCCGGGCCATCGCGCCGGGCACGTGCTGCAGGTACCAGGAGAAGTCCTCGCCGCCCATGGACTGCTCGACCGGCACGATGCCGTCGCTGCCCGCGCCGCCCGGAGCCGCCATCACCCGGTGCGCGGCCTCGCGCATCAGCTCGACCACGTGCTCGTCGTTGACCACCGGGGGCACGCCGCGCACGTATTCCAGCTCGGTCTTCGCGCCGTAGGTCGCGGCGATCGCGTCGACCAGTTCCAGGATCACGTCCGGGGCCTGGCTCCAGGCCCGCTGGTCCATCGCCCGCAGCGTGCCGCGCACCTCGCCGAACTGCGGGATCGCGTTCGGCGCGTTGCCGGCGGCGATCGCGCCCCACACCAGCGAGACCCCGGCGCGCGGGTCCATCCGCCGGGAGAGGGCCGCGGGCAGCTCGGTCACCAGCGCGGCCAGCGCGTAGACCAGGTCCACGGTCAGGTGCGGGCGGGCGGTGTGGCCGCCGGGTCCGGACAGCCGCAGGGTGAGCGTGTCGCAGGCGGCGGTCAGCGCGCCGGAGCGCAGGCCGATCCGGCCGGCGTCCACCTTCGGGTCGCAGTGCACGCCGATGATCGAGCCGACCCCGTCGAGCGCCCCGGCCTCGACCATGTCGACGGCGCCGCCGGGCAGCAGTTCCTCGGCGGGCTGGAAGATCAGCCGCACCGGGCGGGGCAGCCGGCCCGCCCTGGCCTCCTCGGCCAGGAACAGCCCCGCGCCGAGCACCGTCGTGGTGTGCACGTCGTGGCCGCAGGCGTGCGAAACGCCCTCGATCACCGAGCGAAAGGGAAGCTCGCTCGCCTCCTGGATGGGCAGCGCGTCGATGTCGGCGCGCAGGGCGAACCGGCTGCGGCCGCGCGGGCCCACGGGGGCGGAGGGCACCGGCGAGCCGTTTACCGTCCCCGCTTCACCGGACGCCGGGTCGATGTCGCAGATGACGCCGCTGCCCAGCGGCAGGATCTTCGGCGCGAGGCCGGCGGCCTCCAGCGCCTCGACGATCTTCCCGGTGGTGCGCACCTCGCGGCGGCCGAGCTCCGGGTGCGCGTGCATGTCGCGCCGAAACCGGATCAGATCGGGCTCCCGCCGGGCCAGGAACGCGGAGAGCCGCGACGACGCGACGTCATCGGCGGCTCGGTCCTGGATTTCCAGCGGAAGACTTAAGTTCATTCCCCTACGGTAGTCCGTCTAATCCTGGGAATCCCAGTAGTTCCGCCATATGGGAACTTGAAGTTGACCAAGATGACACTTAAGGGCTATGGCTCGCGGCACGTGCGGGCTAGGCCCAAGGGATGCAGTCGAATGGACGAGCGACCGGCACGGCGGAACGTTTACCGAACCGATGGACAAGCCCTTACGCCAGCGGGTTAGAACGCGTCCCGCGGCACGTACGTGCCCCAGACCTTCCGCAGCGCGTGTGAGACCTCGCCGACAGTGGCCCGCACGCGCAGGGCCTCGCGCATCGGATAGAGCACGTTGTCGTTGCCTGCTGCTGCGCGCTTGACCTCGTCGAGCGCGCGGTCGACGTCCGCCTGCGAGCGGTCCGCGCGCAGCTTGGCCAGGCGTTCGGCCTGCTGCATTTCGATGGTCGGGTCGACGCGCAGCGGCTCGTAGGGCTCCTCCGCGTCCAGGGTGAAGCGGTTGACGCCGACCACGACCCGCTGGCCGCCGTCGATCTCCTGGGCGATCTGGTAGGCGGAGCGCTCGATCTCGGCCTTCTGGAAACCCTGCTCGATCGCCGCGACCGCGCCGCCGAGCGACTCGACCCGCTCCATCAGCGTGCTGATCTCAGCCTCGAGGTCATCGGTCAGCTTCTCGACCACGTACGAGCCCGCGAACGGGTCCACGGTCTTGGTCACGTCCGTCTCGTACGCGATCACCTGCTGGGTGCGCAGCGCGAGCCGCGCGGCCTTCTCGGTGGGCAGCGCGATCGCCTCGTCGAAGGAGTTCGTGTGCAGCGACTGGGTGCCGCCGAGGACCGCGCCGAGGGCCTGGAGCGCGACCCGGATCATGTTGACCTCGGGCTGCTGGGCCGTCAGCTGCACGCCGGCGGTCTGCGTGTGGAAGCGCAGCATCTGCGACTTGGGGTCCTTGGCGCCGAACTCGTCGCGCATGACCCGCGCCCAGATCCGGCGGGCGGCGCGGAACTTGGCGATCTCCTCGAGCAGCGTGGTGCGCGCGACGAAGAAGAACGAGAGCCGCGGGGCGAACTTGTCCACGTCGAGCCCGGACTCGACCGCGGCGCGCACGTACGCGATGCCGTCGGCGAGGGTGAAGGCGATCTCCTGCGCGGGTGTCGCCCCGGCCTCGGCCATGTGGTAGCCGGAGATCGAGATGGTGTTCCACTTCGGGATCTCGCGGTTGCAGTAGGCGAACACGTCCGAGACGAGCCGCAGCGAGGGCGCGGGCGGGAAGATGTACGTCCCGCGGGCGATGTACTCCTTGAGGATGTCGTTCTGGATCGTGCCGGTCAGCGCGGCGGGCGCGACCCCCTGCTCCTCGCCGACCAGTTGGTAGAGCAGCAGCAGGATCGAGGCGGGGGCGTTGATGGTCATCGAGGTGGAGACCTTGTCCAGCGGGATACCGCCGAACAGCGTGCGCATGTCCTCGATCGAGTCGATCGCGACGCCCACCTTGCCGACCTCGCCGTGCGCGATCGGCTCGTCCGAGTCGTAGCCCATCTGGGTCGGCAGGTCGAAGGCCACGGACAGACCGGTGGACCCGGCCGCGATCAGCTGCTGGTAGCGCTTGTTCGACTCGGTGGCGGTGCCGAAGCCCGCGTACTGGCGCATCGTCCAGGGCCGACCGGTGTACATGGTCGGATAAACGCCGCGGGTGAAGGGGTAGCCGCCGGGCTCGCCCAGCCGTTCGGCCGGGTCCCAGTCGGCCAGGTCGGCCGGCCGGTACACCGGTCGGATCGGCAGGCCGGACTCGCTGGTCGCGGCCTGCTCGGACTGGGATCGCTCGGACGGCATGTGAATACCTCGCGCAGTCGGAAGTCGTGGGGTCGGCACCCGTTCGGGTTGCTGCCTCTGCACCGAGTATTGCGGATCGCTCAGCACCCGCACACCCCTGTTGTCGCGCGAATCACACCCCGGTCCCGTCCACGCCTGAGGTGGAATGTCCGTATTGTCGGATGCGAGATCGCTCACAGTGGCCCCTCTCGCGGCGATTTCACGGGTAGTCGCCTGCTTAACCTGTGGTGAGACAGGCAGGACCACTCCGCCTGAGCGACAACCGGAAAGGGCCGGGCAACGCCCATGGCTATAACCACGCCTAAGGTCGGCACCAGCGACGCCCAAGGCAGCGCGCCTGGGCGTGGCGCTCCCGTCTCCGGCGGCTCTGCGAGCGCCGGCCGTAAGAACAGGCGCGGCACGCTGTACCGCGGCCGTGAGGGAATGTGGAGCTGGGTGGCGCACCGGATCACCGGCGTGCTGATCTTCTTCTTCCTGTTCGCGCACGTGCTCGACACCGCGCTGGTCCGGGTCTCGAAGTCGTCGTACAACACGGTGATCGACAGCTACAAGAACCCGGTCACCAACTTCCTCGAGTACGGCCTGACCGCGGCGATCGTCTTCCACGCCTTCAACGGGCTGCGCATCATCGCGGTCGACTTCTGGGCGAAGGGACCGCGCTACCAGCGGCGGATGCTCTGGATCGTGGTCGGCGTCTGGATCGCCCTGATGGCCGGAATGCTCTATCCGATCACCGCCCACTCGTGGCACACCATCTTCGGGAAGTAGGCCCACGCACCATGTCCGCTTCCAACCCGTCCACTTCCGCCCCGTCCGCTTCCGCCGCCGCCTCCCCCGCGATCGAGGCGCCGCGCTCGCCGCGCACCACTCCTGGATCCCCCCGCCTGCGCAGCCGGCGCACCCCACGTGCCACACGCACCAACTTCGAGCTCTACAGCTGGCTGTTCATGCGGTTCTCCGGCCTGCTGCTGACATTCCTGGTGCTCGGCCACCTCTTCATCATGCTGGTGCTCGACGGCGGCGTGGAGAAGATCGACTTCGCCTTCGTGGCCGGCCGCTGGGCCTCGCCGTTCTGGCAGGTCTGGGATCTGCTCACGCTCTGGCTGGCCACCCTGCACGGCGTCAACGGCCTGCGCACGGTCATCAACGACTACGCCGAGCGCGACGGCACCCGGCTCGCCCTCAAGACGCTGCTGTACACCGCGGCGCTGCTGATGATCTTCCTCGGCAGCCTGGTCATCTTCACCTTCACCCCGAACATCAAGGCCTAAGGGCGCGCACACGATGGCGATCAACACACACACTTACGACACGGTCATCGTCGGCGCGGGTGGCGCAGGCATGCGTGCGGCCCTCGAAGCCGGTACTCGGTCGCGGACCGCGGTACTCACCAAGCTGTACCCGACCCGGTCACACACCGGCGCGGCGCAGGGCGGCATGTGCGCGGCCCTGGCCAACGTCGAGGACGACAACTGGGAGTGGCACACCTTCGACACGGTCAAGGGCGGCGACTACCTGACCGACCAGGACGCCGCCGAGATCATGTGCCGTGAGGCCATCGACGCGGTGCTCGACCTTGAGAAGATGGGCCTGCCCTTCTCGCGCACTCCGGAGGGCCGGATCGACCAGCGCCGTTTCGGCGGTCACACGCGTAACCACGGCGAGGCTGCGGTACGCCGCTCCTGCTACGCGGCCGACCGGACTGGCCACATGATCCTCCAGACGCTTTATCAGAACTGCGTCAAGGAGGGCATCGAGTTCTTCAACGAGTTCTACGTCCTCGACCTGCTGCTCACCGACCCGGACGAGGACGGCGTGCGCCGTACGGCCGGTGTCGTCGCGTACGAACTGGCGACCGGCGAGATCCACGTCTTCCGCGCCAAGGCCGTCATCTTCGCCACCGGCGGCTTCGGCAAGGTCTTCAAGACCACCTCGAACGCGCACACGCTCACCGGCGACGGCATGGGCATCATCTGGCGCAAGGGCCTGCCGCTTGAGGACATGGAGTTCTACCAGTTCCACCCGACCGGACTGGCCGGCCTCGGCATCCTGCTGACCGAAGGTGCCCGCGGCGAAGGCGGCATCCTGCGCAACGCGGACGGCGAGCGCTTCATGGAGCGTTACGCGCCGACCATCAAGGACCTGGCGCCGCGTGACATCGTCGCCCGCTCGATGGTCCTGGAGGTGCGCGAGGGTCGCGGCGCGGGTCCGAACAAGGATTACGTCTACCTCGACCTGACGCACCTTCCGGCCGAGCAGATTGAGGAGAAGCTGCCGGACATCACCGAGTTCGCACGCACGTACCTGGGCGTCGAGCCGACCACGGAACTGGTCCCGGTGTACCCGACCGCGCACTATGCGATGGGCGGCGTGCCGACGAACGTCGAGGCCGAGGTGCTCAGCGACAACAACACCGTCGTGCCGGGCCTGTACGCGGCGGGCGAAGTCGCATGCGTGTCCGTCCACGGCGCGAACCGCCTCGGCACCAACAGCCTGCTGGACATCAACGTGTTCGGCCGCCGCGCGGGCATCGCCGCGGCCAAGTTCGCCGAGACGGCCGAACTGCCGGAACTCCCGGAGAACCCGGCCGCCTACGTCGTCACGCTCATCGACAACCTGCGCAACTCGACCGGCACCGAGAAGGTCGCGCAGATCCGCAAGGAACTGCAAGACACGATGGACAACAACGCGGGCGTGTACCGCAACGACACGACGCTCAAGCAGGCCTACGAGGACGTCAAGGCACTCCAGGCCCGGTACAAGAACGTTGCGATCCAGGACAAGGGCAAGCGGTTCAACACCGACCTGCTCGAGGCGGTCGAACTCGGCTTCCTGCTCGACCTGGCCGAGGTCCTGGTCGTAGGCGCGCGCAACCGCAAGGAGTCGCGCGGGGGCCATGCCCGCGAGGACTACCAGAAGCGCGACGACGAGAACTTCATGCAGCACACGATGGCTTACCGGGAGGCCCGGGCGGACGGCTCGTACGAGATCCGCCTGGACTGGAAGCCCGTCGCCGTCACCCGGTACCAGCCGATGGAGCGTAAGTACTGATGGCCACCGCAACCCTCGATCAGCACCAGTCGGCCGGGAACGCCGAGCAGCAGTCCTCTGCCGCGGCGCCACAGTTCCTCACGATCACCGTGCAGGTCCGCCGCTACAACCCGGACACCGACGAGTCACGCTGGGACGAGTTCGAGGTACAGGCGCTGCCGACGTGGCGCATCCTCGATGCGCTACACGCGATCAAGTGGGAGCAGGACGGCTCGCTGACCTTCCGCCGCTCCTGCGCGCACGGGGTCTGCGGCTCGGACGCGATGCGCATCAACGGCCGCAACCGCCTCGCCTGCAAGTCGCTCGTCAAGGATCTGATGACGATCGACAAGAAGACCGGCCGCGCCAAGCCGATCACGGTCGAGCCGATCCAGGGCCTGCCGGTGATCAAGGACCTGGTCGTGGACATGGAGCCGTTCCTGCAGGCCTACCGCGACGTCAAGCCGTTCCTGATCGCGCACGGCAACTCGCCGACTCGCGAGCGGCTTCAGTCGCAGCAGGACCGGGAGCGCTTCGACGACACCACCAAGTGCATCCTGTGCGCGGCTTGCACGACGTCCTGCCCGGTGTTCTGGACGGACGGCCAATACTTCGGCCCGGCGGCGATCGTCAACGCGCACCGCTTCATCTTCGACTCGCGCGACGACGGGGCCGAGGAGCGCCTGGAGATCCTGAACGACCGCGAGGGCGTCTGGCGCTGCCGCACCACCTTCAACTGCACGGAGGCCTGCCCGCGCGGCATCCAGATCACCCAAGCCATCGCCGAGGTGAAGCGGGCGTTGATCACGCGACGGGTCTAGGGCGAGAAGGCCTGAACTGAGCGATTACTCCACTGAAGCCGGAGTCTTAGCGGCCGGGGCGACAGCAGTCGTCTCGGCCGCCGTCGCGTTGCCGCCCTTGGCCGCCGCACGTAGTCCCCGCCAGCCGAGCCAGCCGATGGCGGAACCGAACGCGATCGAGATGACTGCCAACGCCACGTGCACACCGAAGAACGCGGTCGGCGCGTGAGTCGGGCTCCAGGACCGCGAGTCCGCCGAGATGTTCTTGATCAAGGTCACCCAGATGAACCACGACCACGCAGCGAACGCGATCAAGAGCCAGGAAGCACGCCGAGAGAGTTGCATGTCAACCAGGCTACCTGCCCCGAATTGATCGAGATCGTCCCCCCTGCGCGTCCTGGGGTACCGGTCAGGCGGCTGGGGAATCATGGCTGTGCGAGAGCGGCTTGCGTGGTGGGGCGAGTATCGCGGCATGGCTGACTGCGGCGAGGAGGGGGACGGGTTGCCATGACCAGCCGCGGCCGGGGAACGCTGGCCCTGATCCTGCTGGCCGCCTCATTCGCGCTGATGACCGTATTGGCGCGCTACCTCAATACCAGCTTCACCATCGCGCAGCAGGTCTATCTGCGAGGGGCGGCGGCCCTTCTCGTCGCCGGTCTCGTGTTCAACTCGCGCATTCGCTGGCGAGTCGTGGCACGCGTCAGACCGCGAGAGTGGGGTGTCATCGCTATACGGGCACTGCTGCTGTACCCAATCGGCACGGAGCTTTTCTCCAAGGCCGCGACCCTGACACTCATCGGCGACGTCTCGTTTATCGCGGCACTTCCACTCGTCTCGATCTTGGCGCTGGCCCTTCGACAGACTCCGCTCACGCGTCGCCGGATCGGGAGTGTCGCCGGCTGCGTCGTCGGAGTCGCCGCTGTATCGCTGCACGATCCGGGCCGAGGGATACACCTGCCGGTCTGGGATCGCGGCGATCTCCTCGCGCTGTTGGGACTGCTTGGCATCGCGGTGAGCTATCTCGGCCGGTCACAGCACGACGGCGCCCTGAACAACGCTGAGATCACCGTCCTTCTCCTGGGCGCCGGCGTGCTGTGGGTGGCCCTCGGTTCCTTTGTGTCCGGCCAAGGCATGCCGCACCTCGCTCACGCGCCGGTGTGGGGTGCGGTCATGCTCGCCGGGGTCCTGAACGCGCTCAACGTCTTCTTGATCAATTACGGCTTCGAGCAGGTCGAGCCCGTTCGCGCTGGGAACCTGCTCACGTTAGAGGCGGTATGGGGCCTCGCCTTCGGACTCGCGTTCTACCGCCAGTGGCCGACTGTGCTCGAGCTTCTTGGAGGCGCTGCCATCGTCGGGTGCGCGCTCATCCTGAACTCGGCACGCGACCAAGCTTCGATACCTGATGCGCCGAGCCCGCAGCCGCCTAGTCGAAAGCGGTGACGGTGGAGCCGGTGGGGACGACGAGCAGGCCGTCGCCGACGTTGATGTCCGACGGGGGCGCGAAGTACTCGCCGCCACCGCCAGGGGTGCCGGGGAGGGGCAGCGTGACGACGATCTTGCCGGTCGACGTGCTGACTCCGTACAGCTTGTTGTCAGCGCTGCCCAGGTAGACGACGTTGCCCGCGATGACCGGGCCGGCAACGATCTGGCTGGGGAGGGTCGTGGTGAAGCGCAGCGCGAAGTTCGACAGGGCCTCGGACGACAGTTGCGTGCCGTCGGCGAAGAACGCGTTGCCGTGCGAGAACGCGGGCGTTCCGGTGAAGGTGCCGACGGCGGTGCCGGTGGTCTTCTTGAGAATGTGGTCGCCGGTGTCGGAGAAGAACAACGACGAGGTGAGGTACGAGGTGCCCCCGCCGCCACCGGTGCAGCCGTCGTTGTCGTTCCACAGCACGGCGCCGGTGAGCGAGATGTGGGTCTGCGAGCAGCCGCCGTTGGCGTAGACCCCGCTGCCGTCCACCGCGAGGGATCCGCCGTCACCGTCCACGCTGGCCTGCCAGTTCACGGCGCCGGTCGACTCGGAGAGGGCGACGACGTGACCGGATCCGTAGACGTAGACGACGCCGCCGGTCGCGACCGGCTCGCCGGAGAAGTACACCGTGGCGGTCGACCAGAGCTGGGCGCCGGTCGCGGGATCGAACGCCGTGACCGTGCCGTCGAAGTTGTTGGTGAACAGCTCGCCGCCGTCATAGGCGAGGGCGAAGAAGTAGTACGTGCCGCTGAGCGCAACCGGTCCCCAGACCACCTTGCCGGTTGCCGCGTCCAGTGCGTAGAGCTGGCCGCCGGAATTGCCGCCGGGGTTCGCCGTCGTCACGAAGACCTTGCCGGCCGCGATGATCGGGTACGACACCGACCCGTCCAGGGTGACCGACCACTTCTGGTGGGGCGTCGCCGAGAGCGTGGTGCACGACTTGCCGGTCCGGCTGGCGTCGACGTGATGCGCGACCGCCGGGCAGGTGGCGGTGGTCGCGGACTCGGTGGCGCTCGCCGGCACCGCCACCATGGCTAGGGCTGACGCGCACGTCAGGGTCGTGATGGACGCGAACAATGATCGTCCCCGCATGAAGCCTCCCCGGGAATGTGCCAGCCCCGCGCTGGCAGCGATATTCTATCGAAGGGCTCTGACAAAAGCCTTCGGATAAATCCGGGTTCTGCGCGTCGGATGCGATCAACGGGCACGCTAGGGGCTCAGACCGAAGGTGATGCGGTAGTCGCACTCACCCGAGCAGGTGAAGGTGCTGGTGGCGTCGTCGTCGACGTAGGAGTACGCGAACGGCTCGGCCTGCTTGAAGAGCGTCGCGTAGTCGACCGGCCACTTGGTCGGGTCGCAGGCTGAGCGCGGCGCCCATTGGCCGCGGCAGCAGTACTGGTCGGTGCCGAACACGCCGCAGGGTGATTCGCAGCCGACCACAGCGCCGCCCGCGTGGACCTGGAGCGCCGACGGGCAGGCCACCGGTCTCGTGCAGCCGGCCGCCGAACAGCCGGTCGGGCTGATCGGGTCCTTCGTCGCGCCCTTGACGATGTTGATGTACATCGGCAGGTTCGAGCCGTCGACCATGCTGACGTCGTAGAAGTCGAGGTTGCGCCAGGAGTTGAGGTTGAACTCGGCGAGTGTGGCCGGGATGGCTCCGTATTGCGCGCACTGGAAGCGCTCCGCGCAGTCGCCGGTCTGGCAGTGGCCGCTGCCCGCGGCGTTGAACTGGCAGCCGGTGCGTCCCCAGAAACGTCCGTTCCACTTGTCCGGGACCGTGATCGTCAGGCTTTGTCCGGCCGGGAGCATCCAGCCGGTCGTGGCGAGCGCGGGCTGCGGAGTCTGCTCGCCCGCGCCGACCCAGATCGTCTGCTGCACGTTGTTGACGAAGGTGACGGCGCGGAAGCCCGCGGGAGCACTCGCTGCTTTCGCGGAAGGCGGGCCGGCTTGGGGTGACGCGGGGCGTGTGGCGTCAGCACCGGCAGTCGCGCTCGTGCTCG
>NZ_DASRBQ010000155.1:0-35278 GCF_035653575.1 Actinocrinis sp. | reverse complement strand
GTACCCCAGTACCGACGCAGTGGTTTCCTTGTCGCACTCGATCATGATGTGGCCGACCGGTTCGAATGGCCGACGCCACTCGGCACTCCCGCAGCGACCGTTGGAGACGTCCTTCGCGAATCGATGGCTAGTAGGGGCTGGCACGGCGCGAAGTCGTGGTCCGTCGACCGAGCGTGCAGACCGGGGCCGGCTCTCGTGGGCGGCAGCGACCGGCGCGGTGGCGCGGATCTGGGGCTGACCGGCAGCAAGAAGGCGTGGCGGCAGATGGGCGTAGACGGCTCCAGCCTTGCCAACGAGGTACCCGACGCATCGTTTCCCGTCGACGGCACTCCCAAGATCACCGTCCGTCAGGCAGCGCTGCTCCAGCGCATCCCCGAGGAGTGGCACATATCCGGGAAGAAGACAGCGGTGTATCGACAGATCGGGCATGCCATGCCCCCGCCACTCGCCGAAGCGGTGGGAAAGTCGATCGCACGCGCTCTCGCCGGCTAGGATCTGCCCGTGCCAACCACCGTGGACGAGCCGTTCCGAATCATCGATCTCTTCGCGGGCCCTGGCGGCCTCGACACTGCCGCGAGAGCGCTCGACATCCCATCCGTCGGCATCGAGTGCGACGCCGACGCCTGCGCCACTCGCAAGGCGGAGGGGCACGAGACGAGACAAGGCGATGTCCGTGACTACGGGCCGCGGGACTTCCCTTCAGAGAACGTGCTGGTCGCGGGCCCTCCGTGTCAGACGTTCACCGTGGCCGGCGGCGGCGCCGGACGAAAGGCTCTCGACCGGGTTCTCGAGTTCGCCGAGCGGCTGGCCGTGGAGCGTGATCGCAACGCGGTGCGCACAGATCTCAAGGCTTTGAGCGATGAGCGGACCGGTCTGGTGCTCGAGCCTCTTCGTTGGGTGCTGGACGCGCTGGAGGACGGGCGCCCGTTTCAGGTAGTCGTTCTCGAGCAGGTACAAGCCGCGTTACCCGTCTGGCGTGCCTATGCGCAGATCCTTAGGGCGAAAGGCTATTCGGTAGCTGAACCTGCAGTCCTCCATACAGAGCAGTACGGCGTTCCGCAGACTCGCCGCCGCGCGATCTTGATAGCGCGGTGGGCGGGCGACGGCGCGCTCCTCTCAGGCGACGTCCGTCTGCCGGACCCGACTCATCGAAGGTATCGAAAGGGTCTGCTCCAGACCGACCAGCTCACGACTGACGGCGGCGCGTCCTGGGTCTCCATGGGCGAGGCTCTGCGGCGATATCGGAGTGGCGGATTCGAGGTGATCTCGAACTACGGGACGGGCGGCGATCCCAAGGCCCGGGGCCGCCGCTCTTCGGATGAACCCGCGGCCACCGTGACGGGGAAGATCAGGCGCAATCGTGTGGTCAGTCCGAGTGGTGCCGAGCTCGATCGCTTCGAAGACAACGAGGCGGGAATCCTGCAGACGTTCCCGGACGGATACAAGTGGTCGGGCGGCGATGTCGGTCAGCAGATTGGGAACGCGGTGCCGCCACGGCTCGGCGTTCACGTGTTGTCGGCGGCCCTCGGCCTGCCGCGCTCCCGGCGCGACACGGCGCTGGAATGGTTGGCCAGGCCTGCTCGCGAAGCGTATCCGCTGAAGGCGATTGAGCCGGAGTGAGGGTGGGCGACTCCCACTGCCGACGACGAGACGATCCTCAGACACGGCTCGTCGCCTCGTGAAGCGTTCGGCACGTCTGCCCGCGGGGACGAATCTCGGTGGAGGTGTTGGGAGCTCGAACGCGACCACGAGGCATCGTTCCCTTCGTCGGTCTTTCGGAGCGATCGACCCGAGCTCGACCGATATCTCACCCGCCGTGCAGATCCCGGCTTGAGATTCGTCCCGGCGATCAGACGACAGACATTTGATCTTTCGACGTCTGATATGACTGAGTCGACACTCTCTATGTGCAGGGGCGGCGTTGACGGCAGAAGACGACGAGTGGGGGATGCGGACGACGCGGGAGGGTGTTCCCTACGGCACGCTCCACCCGAGCGAATGCCAGCAGCAATTCAGCCTGGCCTTCACACACGCGATCGTGGCCGCCGCACGTTGCACGATCTCCAACCTCGTATCAGATGTCGAGACGGTGGACTATACAGTCAGGCAGAGTGCCCGGCATCTGAAGTACACGTCCTCAACCGTCGACGTTCAGATGAAATGCACCAGGCAGCAGGACGTCCTGAAGAACGACGGCGTGCACTGGAAACTCTCGAAGGACCACTACGACAAGCTTCGAGAAACGGCAACGTACAACCGCAAGATCCTCGTCGTCCTTGTCGTTCCGCAGGAACACCGGGACTGGCTCGTGTCGGATGAGAGCGGCATGCTGCTGAGGAAGGCGGCGTACTGGGTTAACTTAGAAGGCTCCGGTCCGATCGCGGGTGGCTCCAAAACCGTCGTGTTGCCGCGGCAGAACCATTTCAATGTAGAGCAATTACTCGGTATTCTGCGACGAGTCGGCGATGGGGGAAGACCATGAGCATCGCGCCGAACGGTGGCTCTCGGTCGTACGATCCCGCCCATGATTTAAGCCCTGCCGCGATCGAAGCCTTCTTGCGGATGAACGGGTGGGTCCAGCAGGCAGTGCGGGAAGGCGTCAGCTCGATTTGGGCCAACAGTGCCGAAGACGCGAGCCTGCTCCTGCCGTACAACAAGACGTATCGCGACTATGATCTGCGGCTTCACGAAGCGCTCGAGGTGATTTCCGAAGTCCAGCGCGTTCCGTACGGTGAGGCGTTGGGTCTGGAGATCTCGACTGCCCTGAGCGACGTTCTGTTCGTACGCGCCGACCAGGCGACGATCGACGGATCGATCCCGTTGAGTGAGGCTCGCGACCTCCTCAACGGCATCGAACGATTGATGCTCGCCGCCGCCTGCAGCGCCGTGCGCCCGAGGCCGACCATGGCCGGTCGACGTCCAGATGTGGCGAGGGACTTCGTGGCCGACGACGTACGCATGGGCCATACGCTGCAGGGCAGTTTCGTTCTCACGATCTACGCGCGACACAATGATCTGCGATCTGAAGAGATTACGCCGATCGAGGACGACGTCCGATCATCCGGCCACACCTCCCCGCGAGAAATCGTTCCCGATGACGCTGCACGCCAGGCTCGAGAGTCCACCACCGCCACCTTCACGCGCCGTGTCATGACCACGCTGGCGACCGGCCTCGACGCGACACGACTTCTCCTGTCGTCCGACTCTTCCGTTGACCTCGCCGCTGCCGTCGAACTCGGTGTCAGTGACGAGCTGTTGAACTCGGTTGATCTGATGAGCAGGAACGAAGCCGTTCGAGCGCTCGACATGTCTTTTCGATGGTCGCCGGCGCAGCCGCTGCGTGACGTCGACGTTCCCGGGCGTGTCATCCTTCCGCGTGCAGCACCGGGGCAGATCGACCGCATCAGGAGGTCCCTTCGGACGCAGCCCGCGGTTGAGCGGGACAGCGTCGTCGGCCAGGTCATTCGACTGGAGCGAGCAGGGGGAGAGAACGACGGTGTGGTCGTCGTCGACGGTGTGATGGGCCGTGCACGTCGCAGGGTGAAGCTATCGGTCTCCGGCGTCGCATACGAAGTCGCGATATACGCTCACGAGAACAGACTTCCCGTCGTCGCTCGGGGCGATGTCGTCCTAGACGGGCGGACGTGGTGGCTCAAAGGCGCGACTTCGCTCCAGCTCGCGCAAGAAGAGAGACGCTGAGAACACCGACCTCTGCGGCAATGGGCCGGGAAGGGACCGCCGCCTCTGCGTGCTCGACGGCTTCCGGGATGCCTCGCTTCGGCGCGGCTGCACGTAGCCGATTCGAACGCACGCCGTGTCATGCTTCGCAGCCTGCGATCCACGAGACGGTGCGAGATGCGTACCGCTCGTCAGGCATTGCTCAGAGCCTTCTGAGCCTCAAGCACTAGGGCTAGGAGTTGTGCCTCGAGCTGCTCCTCGGTCAACGCCTCGAACGCGATGAACGGAGCTAGCCGCAGAAGCCGCTTCAGGAAGTCTTGGAGCAGGGCTCGCTCCGTGACTTCGCCCCGGTCGACGCCGCGCCACACGCGCAGCACAGCGCGGAACAGGTATGGACTCTGTCCGAGGATCTTCCGGCGCGCCAGGATCTGATCGATCCCGGCCTCGCCCAGGACGGTCAGAGCCTCGTACGGGTCGCGCGGGTTCGTCTCGTCGAACACGAGGTGGGCTCGCCACCACAGTCTCGCGAACACGTGCCTGGTGAGATCCGTACCGAGAATCCTGTCGCCTGGCGGGTCGGGGAAGCGCCAAAAGGCGATGTCCGGCGCTGTCACCAGAGCGAGGTGCGCCCAGACTCCGCCGTCCCTGGAGCCGGCCTCGGCCGGTGTGAAGCCGACGTCGGCATGGAGATACCGGGCGATCGCAACGTCGAAACCACTGCGCGCCTCGATGCTCGGGGGCGTCGGGTACCCGGCTTGGGAGGCGATCCGGAGGAGATCGTCGCGAATCCGCTCTATGGCCGCCGACGTCGCACGATCGCCTCCGATCGGCGTGTAGACAGCGCTCGGATGGTCGAATGCGCTTCGAAGCCGGAGCTGGTCGCTCGGCAATGTCTTCAGTTCGTCGAACAGCCGTCTCGCCGGGCCGGGGGGCAATCGGGGGTATAGGGTCGTCACGCGGACCCCCCGAAGATGCCGACTCCACCCTGGATGTCTGTGGCCATGAGGTTGCGAGAGTTGGCGTGTCGGAGTCGCAACTCGCTGATCGGTTCTCCGGGGAAGACCCGGCGGCAGAGACTGCGTAGTATCTCGCCGAGCGACTCCTCGGGGAATTCCGTCCCGTCGTCGAACTCCGGCTGCGCTAGCGCGTGCTCGATCATTGCCCGAGTGACATCGGCGTAAAGCGCGGAGAGTACTGCGCGGTCCACGGGCCGCGGATTGTCCGCACGCGCGACCGCCTCGGCCAACACCTTGTTCCTGCTGTTGATCAACAACAGGATGGAGCCCATAGCCGCGGCGTCCATGTCACGTCCGAGTTTGAGGTGCCATCCACTCCGCTCCGAAAATACCTCGTCACGGAAGTCCACGAGATCCATGGGGAAGCGCGCGGCGTCTCCCTGCAGTCGAACGCTGCTCTCGTCGCTCCAGAGCACCGAACCTGTTCGATGCGGCGCAGTCGGATCGACCGTCGAGCCGTGCCAGTCGAGGATCAGCTGGGTGGAGATAGCCAGCACGCCGCCGAGGTCCGTGCCCTTCAACGTGGCGTGAAGCTCGAGTCGGACCGGTTCGGATCCGTCTCGGGTCACGATTTCGCGGTCCGCGAGTGCGCGCAGTCCTGAGCCTGTCGAGCGCCAGACGGCCGCGACTCCGAGGCGTGCGTCGTCGGCCAGACCGCACTGAGTCGAGATCGCGGTGACGTCGAGCGTGACCAAGCGGCTCAGATGCAGATCGGTGTTGTAGTCCCAGTGTGGGAGCTCGCCGGGGAGCGGCTCGGTCCCATCGGCTACGTGCAACTGCCAGGCGCCGGCCTCGATACCGGTCCGCGGTCTGACATAAGGCCAGACGATTCGCGTCACGTCGTCACCTGCTTGAGTGGCGCCGCTTGTATGTCGACGTCTGTGATGGTGTCCGGAGCGGGGAGGACAACGGCGAGCCATTGGCGCCCGTCCGCGCCACACGTCTCGAGCGTCTGATCCACGACGAGGTCGCCGTCTGTGCTTTCCCACGCGATGAGCGTCGGCCGGGCGGCACCTACGGGAGGGTCGGTCTCACGTGAGACGCCGACATCTGACAAGGTGACGGCCAACTTCGCCCGAACCACCTGCCATCCCGGTGTCGGAAGAGAGAAGCGTTGGACCACCACGCCGCGTCCGTCGCGTCGTTCCCAGGTCGGATCGCCCTCGAACCGGACTCGCGGGTTGTGCGCCGACGTCTTGAACGGCGCGCTTTCAGCGGCTGAAGGCATAGGATTCTCCACTCGACCGAGATCCCGGCTGAACGGGGTGAAGTTCTGCGTGTCTTCTCCGGTTCGGGCGGACGAGGCTGACCAACTCGAGTCGGCGTCCGTCGCGACGCGCTGTCCGTCGGTGTCGCTCCATGGGGAGTGGTGGTCGGTTGAGATCGGCGGCGCTGCAGTGAGCGTCTCGGCCGTCGCGCCGTCCGGGGTTCGGAGGACCTGCGAGGAGTGGACCGTGAACGGGGCCGGCGTGTAATCAGTCGCCCCGCCGTCCCCCCACGCCCCGCCGACGAGTGGTGAGAAAAGGGAGCTGACGGCTCCGAGGGGAGCCGATGTCGATGCCGTGTGTTCGGTGTGGCCGGGTTCTGCAAACTTCTCGAGCTGTTCGTCGATGCGCTTGAACGTCGTGCGCACGAACGTCCTCTCGCGGTCGACCAACTGGTTCGCCACCCAGTTGTCGTGGGTCGGGGGCTCGGCCTTGGCGTAGGTGTCGTCGAGATCTTCGTCTGCCTTGAACACGCCGGCGTAACCGATGCTCTGGCTGATCGGGCGCGGGCCCGGGTAGTACCGCACGACGAGTTCCGCGGCTCTCATGAGGCACACGTGATGGACGCCGTCCTCGACTCCGGCCATCGTCGATGCGGGCGTCGCCGTGAACTCTCCTGCATAGCCTCGATGAAGTCCGAGGCGGCCGAGATTCTGCATGGGTCTGTGGCATGCCAGCGTCTTTCCGCCGGTGCCGAGCATCTTCCGGTACGCGGAGACGAACATCGAAAGCGGTCTCACCGTTTCCGGATCGGGCACTGGGACCTCGACGCCGTCGCATACGACGGTGAACGACATCGGGGGGCGCAGCCCGGGCTCAGCGACCATCTTCGGCCACAGTTGCCAGCCGACGGTGTCGGCCAGGTATTCGGCTGCGTCTTGCGGTGTTCGTCCGTCGAGATCCGGATCGATGACGACGATGTCGGTTCCGGTCTCCTCGTACGCGAAGCCGGGAAGGCCGAGCGCGCGGGCGAACGCCTCGGCCTGGCGCCCCGTCAAGGGCTCGACGATGTCGGGTGCGAGTCTTCCCCACCAATGGCGACCGGTGAAAGGGCGGACCGAGCCGTCGCTGTGCGGTTCCTGATAGCTCTGCCATAAAGCGCAGCCGATCAGGCGGCTTTCGAGCCGACCGTCCACGATGCATCTGGTGTGTACCAGGACGGCACCGGACTTGGCGAGGAGATAGAAGACCCCCTTGCCGAATCCGTAGGTGCCTCCGCCGAAGGCCTTGTCGCGCGGTTCGCCCACGTTGCGGATGAACGAAATGAAGTCCCGGTTGTCCAGAGCGTGCTGATCAGCGCGCGTCGGGCCGCCGAGTCCGGTCGTGCCGCGGTCGGAGACGACGAGCAGCCGGATGGATCTTGCATTGAGCGTCTCGCGAAGCGGCAACCTGGAAGCGGTGGGAACGCCCCGTGCCAGTTGTTCGCGCCACTTCGCGATGTGGGCTGGGCCGACAGTGCGCAGGTCGAGTCGGAAGCTCACCTGCCGATCAAGCAGGCGGGCATCCCAGCTGTTCTGCGCGGCCTCGCGGACCAGGACGGTCAGCAGATCCAGATCGGGACGCCCGAGTTGGCTCCTGATGCCTTCAGCGGCGGTCCCGCCCTCCGGCGGATAAGGCTGGGATCTCCATCCGATGTCGAAGCTCATGCGCCACCAGCCGTGAACATCGAGATGCGATCCGCCGCCACTTCCGGGGCAATGCGGTATCCGGCTGCTGCGGCCAGATCGATCGTGTACCGCACGTCAGATACCGGCACGATCAGCCCGGCAGCCTTCAGCATCGACGTCGTGAGTCGAGGGAACCCTCCGGCCACCTCATACCACCGCTCGTCGAGGATTGTGAAGCGCGCGTCGAGATAGGACGCCGACTCCGCACTGTAGTAGCCTGCGGCCTCGAGCTTGGAGGTCAGCAGCCCCTCGTCGTCGGCGAGCCGCATGGCCTTCGCCACGAGTTCGGGCACGCTCTCTCCGACGCTGTCGCTGTGATCCATCTTCAACCACATCAGGTCCAACGTTCCGCCGGGCGCGGGATCGAGTTGGTCGAGTCCGTGGACCCACACGGTGTTCGCGTCGCTCGTCGTGGAGACCTTGACCTCGATCGCTTTGCGGGCTGCCGTGAAATCGTGCCGGTGTCTGGACGGCCCAGTCCAGCACGCGGTCGCACTCGGATCCACCTCCAGCAGTCTGATCAGCAGGCTGATTTCCCCGAAGAGTCCCGCGAGTCGCGCGGGCTCGAGTCGGGGTCGAGCGGTCCGGAACAGCTCGCGCCACCGTCCGATCGCGCCGAGCGTGGCCTTGACCTGCTGGTTCGGATTACCGCTCACAGCATCGACGACGTCCACGCAGACGCTGACGAAGGCGCTGTTCAATTCTGTCTTGAGACAGCCGATGTCGAGGTAGCGACGCCTCACGGTCCCGTCGTCGAGCGGACGCTCACGGATGCTCAGGGCGGTTCCGTCGCCGTTTCCGCGACGCAGACGCTGATCTCCGCGGAGCGGGACGAGCACATGGCGGAACCCGTCGGCGTCGATCGCCACGACGACCTCGGCGCCTGCGGCGAGCACGCCCACGCCGGCGGTCTGCACGCCGTTCCGCGTCGTCGGCGGGCCTGCCGTCTCCAGGAGACGCCACCGATCCTCGAGCTCAGAGGCCGTGAAACTCACGTCGTCTCCTCGCTCTCGAGATCGTCGAGGTCCTCCTCCTCGATCTCGATCCCGCTCAGATCCGCGCTCACGTAGTTCCACTCGACGGCGCTGTCTTCGCCGACGGGCGGGGGGAAGAAGAATCCGACTCCGATGACATCCCCGACTGCCGCGAGCGGGTGACGCGAAGACCGATCGGGCTCGGACCTGGCGTCGATCGCATAGAGAGCCAAGAACCCGGTGCCAGGGGCCTGACGAGCACGCTCCTTGCGGATCTCGTCTTCCGACATCTCGCTCGGTGAGGCGACCTCGAGATCGGCTAGCGCGTCTCGCCTGCTCATGAGGGTCTTGATGTCAGCGGCGTCGGGCGGACTGTCAAGTTTCGCACGCACGACTCGATTGACCGAGACACCGGGCGCGTATTCGAAGGTGCCGACATTCCCGCCGCCCTCTTTGCCGATCAACGCCACGTTCCAGGTCTGCAGCGCGCCCATGCCGACTCTGAGTCGAATGTATTTCTTCAGCAACTCGGCATCGCATTCCAGAGACTTCTCGTGGAACTTGTACGCGTCGAGAAAATCGATGATCAGATTAAATGGAACTCCCCGCAGGATGTAGTGGTCGCGGGCCTCATTGTGCTCGGGCGTCGTGCCGAGCTTCAGAGATGCGCCGACCAGGTCGCGCCCAGCCTGTTGATTGTTCTGGATCCACTCCGCATCGACGGTGTTGAAGTAGTGGGTCTGCACGCGCTGCCCACCGAACGCGGAGGCGGCGCGGATCGCGTCGCGCATCTTCGCGGCTGCGGTCACGCGCAGCGCCGGATGTGTTCTGATGCGCACTGCGAACTGTAGAGGCGTCTTCTTCTCGATCATGTACACGTCGATGTCGCGGCGCATCTCGCGCTCGACCGTCGCCAGGTGGCGGAACCAGTCACGGAGCTCGTCCGTCATCCAGATCCGGGGAAGATCCGCGTACCCGGAACGGTAGCCGAACCAACGGCCCATCTGGAGGAGCGTGTCGTACGCGGTGGTGGCTCGCACGAAATAGCTCACGCTCAGGCCCTCTAGGGTCAGACCGCGGGAGAGTGTGTTACCGCCGACCGCAATGGCGACGACGGGTCCGTTCTCATAGTCCAACCGATCTTTGCTCTCGGAGTTGTCCAGGATGACCCGGCAGACGCGGAGTACGGGCAACAGGTGCTCGCGCAGTTCCGAGAACGAGACGGCCCGCTCGCCGAAATCCCGTGCGAGAACTCGACCGGTCTCCTCGATCCACAGGGTCTCGAGTTCGCGGACGAGATTCTCGTCTCGTGCGCGCAACCCCGCGGCGATGCGATTCAGCAGCATGACCAGTGGGCGTTGGAACGCGAGGTGCACAGACTTGTTGACGCTGGTGTGGACGAGCATCGTCGCATGTGGGCTTCCCCCGCCTCGCGCACGCCTTGCCGCCGTGGACATGACGAAGTAGAGCACGGCCGTGCGCAGCGACTCGGTGATGGTCGGTTGGAAGCCGTCCACGTCGGCCCGTTTGGACGGGCGCAGCAGCTTGACGTCCTCTTGCGGGATCTCCCGAACCATGTCGTAGCCGTCGTCGGGTTTGTCGCCGTCGATCGGATCGCGACCGAAGATCACCTCGCTGCCGAAGTAAGGCGGCGTCGGAGGTTGCGGGAGATTGACGACGAAGTCGCGCGGATAGAGGTCGTCCGCGGCCGGGTCTATCAGAAGGTTCGCGAAGGGCGAGGCCGTGTATCCCAGGTACGCCGCCTTAGGCAGCTTTCCCAGCATCTCTCGAATCAATGGGTTGATTGATCCGGTGGCGACAGTCGCCTGATCGGCCTCGTCGTCGATGATGAGCGTCGGGCAGTCGCGCAGGTAGTCGCTCGCCTGGCCGAGCCATTTGTTGAACTTCCTGAGAACGGTGGAGTTCTTCTTCACCACGCACAGGATGTGCTGTTCGCTGCTCTTGGCGAAGTAAGAGGCCGGGTTGGCGGGAGGCTTGAAGTCGAAGTCGGGGTCTGTCAGTTGATGCCAGAGCGACGCGTTCGGCCGGACCAGGTCGTCCACCAGGCGGAGTTGGGTCTGGCGGCGCAGCCCGTTGTGGATGCCGGCGAGGACGATGAACAGGCGATACCCGCTGTCGGCGGCCTTGGCGGCCACCGCCGTGAAGTTCGTGGTCTTGCCCGACTGTACATGCCCGACGACGAGCCCACGCGTGGTGAACTCGGGCTCCCTGCGGTGCCGCAGGAGTGAGACGACCTTCGAGGAGGCTTTGTCGATCTTGTCGTACGCGTCTCCGGTGATGCCGCGCTTCTCGAGCCGCGCCGTGAGCGCCGGCCAACACGGATCCTTCGGGCTCGGTCCGGTGTACCAGGTAGTCAAGCCGTCGAGCACGACGGAATGGGGTTCGCGCATCTCCCGAACCTCGAGCGACTCACGCTCGTGACGCCGCCTGACGGCGTCGATCTCGTCCGGGGTCAGCCGAAATCGGGTGAGCTGCTTGAGCGCCTGCTCAGGGGTGTTACGACCGAGAAGGTCGCGGAACGTCTCATAAAAGCCGTCGATCTCGTCTTGCACGCCTGCTCCCGAGCCGTCCCGCCACCCAGACCCGGCCGTAAGGCCGTGGTCCCGACACGTGCTGGACATCGCCACGATCAGTGGCGCGAATCTCCGATAATACGATATCAGTGGAGCGCGGATCGGGTGCCGTGTCAGCAGTGATCGCGAAGGTCTGCGGCAATTCGGTCAGCAACCGTGGAGGCAAGCCTGGCGGGCACCCCGTCGGCGACTCGCCGAGCGATCCGAAGCCACGCCCTGCGCGCAGACTGCAGCGAATTCCCTGGATTCCGGGTTGCTCCGGGCGGGTGGCAGCCGATGTCCGTCCAGTTGAGGGGCCATGACGGGTTTCACGGCCCGAGAGCGCATCCTCGATGGTCGCTGGGCCTAGCCGAACTCGGGGGTGGTCATCAAACGACTGAATTCCTCCGCGCATTTCGATCGACATAACGGTCACGGATTTATCGGATGAGGCATGCCCAACAGCTCCGGATACGCGCAGAAAACCTGTCGCACAGTTTTCATAAATTGAGCACGACTTGTCGGAGTCTTCGGATCCACATCGTGCTGAGACGTTATTGGTGGCATCACGCGATTCGTGCTCTGTTCGGAGCTCGACGAGGCTCGTCCCGTTCCAGGCCCTTTGTCTGCGAATCCGTGACTTCAGCGGGCTGCTCTGGGATCGGATGCCGGCGCCAGCCTTCTGCCGACGATCTCCGATGCCGTGGGAGCAGTGCCCGGTGCCGTTGTGGCGCTTCGAAAGGCACTGACAGAGATCTTGCTCTGCGCTGGCGTGTGGCTGGGTCATCGCGTTGTATCTTGTGAGGTCTCGGATTGGTTCGGGCCGGCGGTCGGCGTCGCTCGGCTGCCGGAAGCGTTGCCGCTCGCCGACTGCGATGGACGGGGAGGCGTGCGGTGACGCAGCTCGACTGGAATGACACGGTCCTGCTGTCCGGGGTCGTCGGTTCTACCGCCTACGGCCTGGCCGGTCCTGGTTCGGATGTCGACCGCCTGGGCATTTACGCGGCGCCGACGCGGGCGCTGCTCGGGCTGCGGAGGCCGCCGGAAAGCCACGTGACGGCGAAGCCCGATGCGACGTTCCACGAGGCGGGCAAGGCGGCGCGGTTGATGCTGGCCGGGAACCGGACCGCGACCGAACTGCTCTGGTTGCCCGACGACTTGTATGAGACGCGCACCGCGCTCGGCGAAGAGGTGATCGAGCTGCGCGGCGCGTTCCTTCCGCGAAGCGCGTGCGGGACGCGTATCTCGGATACGCGACGCAGCAGTTCAGGAAACTGATCGCTCGCGGCGACGAATCTCGTTCCGGGGATCTGCGCGGCCGAACCGCCAAGCGCGCGCGGCATCTGATGCGCCTGGTCGATCAGGGCTTGGAGCTGTACACGACGGGCACGGTGGTCATCCGGCTGTCCGACCCGGAACGGGCGCGATGACGGCGAGTCGTCGGCTCTAGGGTCTTGCAGGCGAGTACTGTAGAACTTATGTTCGAAGCGCCACACTCCGGGTCGCTCGAACGAACCGCCTCTATCAGTACGCCGCGCTCGCCTGCTCACTAGAGGGGAAAATGACTCACGCGATGATTCGGCACGACGCCATCAAGCAACTGTTCGCAGAGATGCGCAGGTCGTTCGACAGCAACGGGCCGGTCCGCATCGCGGTGGATGCCCTCATTCCCGATCGGCTTGGCGAGGCTGCCGCGTCTACGGCGGCGGCAGCCGACAGCGGCGACCGGCTGTCGACCGGCTGAAGCCGGGGTCTGATTGCTGTTGCTGATTGCTACTGCTGACCGCCGGGCCACGGTGCGGCGGCCTCGGCGGTGCGGCAGTGCGGGTTGAAATTCAGGTGACGTGCCAGGTCGTGGCCTGGCACGCTGGCGGCATGTTCGCGCGGACCGATGCTCTGTCGCTGCCCGCAGGCGCCTGCCTGCCGGGTGCGCTGGCGGCCGCGCTTTTCTGCTTGGCGGCCGGCGCCCGAAGCTGACCCTCCTCCCGCTGCCGGAACCGACGGAGGAGGGTGTCAGGACCCGTAGGCGTTCGAGCCTGCGCGCGGTCCATCCGGTTCTCCGGCGCGCACGGACGGCTCCGCCGCGCCGCGTATCCGCCGATCGGACCGGGCCGCCTCGCCCCGCGGCCCGCAGCAGCAGGGGACAGACATGGCCAAGCAGGCCTTCGTGCGCAGCAAGCCGCACCTGAACATCGGCACCATGGGACACGTCGACCACGGCAAGACCACGCTGACCGCCGCGATCACGAAGGTGCTCTCCCAGCGGGACGGCGCGAACACCGGCTTCGTCGCGCTGGAGCGGATCGACCGTGCTCCGGAGGAGATCGCGCGCGGGATCACCATCAACATCGCGCACGTGGAGTACGAGACCGAGCACCGGCACTACGCCCACGTCGACATGCCCGGACACGCCGACTACGTCAAGAACATGATCACCGGCGCGGCGCAGGTGGACGGCGCGATCCTGGTCGTCTCGGCCCAGGACGGAGCGATGCCGCAGACCCGCGAGCACGTGCTGCTGGCCCGGCAGATCGGGGTGCGGCACCTGGTGGTGGCGCTGAACAAGGCCGACGCGGTCTCGGACGGCGAGCTGCTGGACCTGGTGGAGCTCGAGATCCGGGAACTGCTTAGCGGTTACGGCTTCCCGGGCGAGCAGGTCCCGGTGGTGCGCGTCTCCGGGCTGCGGGCGCTTGAGGGCGACCCGGTGTGGGAGGCGGGCGTGCTGGAGCTGCTCGACGCGGTGGACCGGTACATCCCGGATCCGGCGCGTGACCTGGACTCGCCGTTCCTGATGCCGGTGGAGAACGTGCTGACCATCACCGGCCGCGGCACGGTGGTGACCGGGGCGGTGGAGCGCGGCGTGCTGGAGTTTGGCGACCAGGTAGAGATCGTCGGCCTCGGCGAGGGCCTGGCCAGCGTGTGTACCGGCATCGAGACCTTCGGCAAGCCGATGCAGAGCGCGCAGGCCGGGGACAACGCGGCGCTGCTGCTGCGCGGGGTCAAGCGCGGTCAGGTGCGACGCGGTCAGGTGCTGTGCGCGCCCGGCAGCGTGCGGCCGCACGAGCGCTTCCGGGCGCGCGTGCACCTGCTGACGGCGGCCGAAGGTGGACGGCACACCGGCTTCGGCGGCAACTACCGGCCGCAGTTCCACTTCCGCACCACCGACGTGGTCGGCTCGGTGGACCTCGGCGGCGGCATCGCGCTGCCGGGCGACACGCTGGAGATGACCGTGGGGCTCGGCGTGCCCGTCGCCCTGCACGCGGGGCTCGGCTTCGCGATCCGCGAGGGCGGCCGCACGGTGGGTGCCGGCACCGTGCTCGCCGTGCTCGACTGAAGAGAGCGAGCAGGTGGTGAAAGCCGCCCGTCCGTGTTCTGATCGGAAATGAATCGGACACGGACGGGCGGCGCGCGGTATGGGAACTCAGCTGGTTCTCACAGCCGTCAGAGGCGCGGATCGACCGGTTCCGACTCCAGGGCGAGCACCGCGAACACGCTCTCGTGCACCCGGTAAAGCGGCTCGTGCGCGACGAAGCGCTCCAGGGCCTCCAAGCCCAGGGCGTACTCGCGCAACGCGAGCGACTGCTTGCGGCCGAGGAAGCGCTTGCGCAGCCGGGCGAGGTTGCGCGGCTCCAGGTACTCGGGGCCGTAAATGATGCGCAGGTACTCGGGTCCGCGGCACTTAACGCCCGGCTGCACGATCCGTCGTCCGTCGTGAACGAGCGCGGCGAGCGGCTTGACCACCATGCCCTCGCCACCGTTCCCGGTCATCTGCTCCCACCACGCAGTCGCCTCGCCGACCTGCTGCCCGTCACCGAGTTCGACGACGCGGCGGTCCGTGCGGCGAAACAGCTGCGCATCGGCGGCGCACAAGCGGTCGAGCCGGTCCAGGTGCCAGCCGTGATCCCGGGTGGCGTACACGGAACCTTCGGCCGCGAGGATCTGGAACGGCGCGAGCTGCACGCCGTCCAAACCGGAGGTCGGCCAGCAGTACCGGCCGTACGCGGTCGTGAACGACCGGGCGTCGGCCAGCCGCTTCGACTGCTCCGCCTGCAGCCCGGCCACGTCGAGCCCACGGGCCGCCGCCTGATCCAGCAGCTGGACTGCCGTACCGAGCGAAGCGCGCGCCGCGGCGCCGACCGCGGCGTACTGGTCCCGCAGCAGGCCCATCGCCTTCGCTGACCAAGGCAGCAGCTCGCAGTCCAGCGCCAGCCAGTTCGTGGCCAGCTCGTCCCAGAGCCCTGCTTCGCCGAGGGCCTTGCGCACGCGCTCGACCAGCGCCGCGCTGACCACCGAGTCCTCGAAGAACGGCCGGCCGGTGCGCGTGACCACGACGCCGGTGGTGCCGTCGTCGACCCCGAAGCGCTCCGCGGCCGCCTTCTCGTCCTGGGCGAGAATCACCACCGCGCGCGAACCCATGTGCTTTTCCTGGCACACCACCGTGTCGACGCCGGCCTCGCGGAAGTAGTCGAAGGCCTGATCCGGATGCTCAAGGAAGTCCTCGCGCGGCGAGGTGGCCACCGGGGCCATGGTCGGCGGCAGGTAGATCAGCCAACGGGGATCGACCGCGAAGCGGCTCATCACCTCCAGCGCGGCCGCCGCGTTCTCCTCGCGTACGACCAGATTGCCCATGAGGCGCGATTCGACGGTGCGTCGCCCGAGGACGTCGCCGAGGTCGAGCACGCTGGGCTCACGGTGCGCGCCGTTGCCCGAGTCGTCGGCGGTCAGCGGCCGGACCGGCTCGTACCAGACCTGCTCGGCAGGCACTGCGACAAGCTCGCGCTCGGGGTAACGCAGCGCCGTCAGCTCACCGCCGAACACACAGCCGGTGTCCAAGCAAATGGTGTTGTTGACCCAGGCCGGGCGCGGCACGGGAGTGTGACCGTATACGACTACTGCCTTGCCGCGGTACTCGTTGGCCCACGGGTAACGCACCGGCAGACCGTACTCGTCGGTCTCGCCAGTCGTCTCGCCATACAGCGCGAACGAACGCACGCGGCCCGAAGCGCGGCCCTGGTAGGCCTCCTTAAGTCCGGCATGCGCGACCACGAGCCGTCCGCCGTCGAGCACGTAATGGCTGATCAGCCCGCGACAGAACTCCGTGACGCGCTTGCGGAACTCCTCGCTCTCCCGGCCGAGCTGCTCCAACGACTCGGCCAGACCGTGGGTGTGCTGAACCTTGCGCCCGGTCAGCGCGCGCACCAGCTTGTTCTCGTGATTTCCGGGCACGCACAGCGCGTGTCCGGCCTCGACCATGCCCATCACCAAACGCAGCACTCCGGGCGTGTCCGGTCCGCGGTCGACCAGGTCCCCGACGAATACCGCGGTGCGCGCCACGCCCGTCTCGGGATCAGCAGGCGGCAGCGCGTCGATCGGCCGGCCCTGCTCGTCTCGCACGAGCGCGTACTCCAGCCGGCCGAGCAGCGCTTCCAGTTCCGCCCGGCAGCCGTGCACGTCGCCGATGATGTCGAACGGCCCGGTCAGCTCGCGCTTGTCGTTGTACGCCTTCTCGTACTCGATGACCGCCTGCTCGACCTCTTCGACCGAACGCAGCACGTGCACCTTGCGGAAGCCCTCGCGCTCCAGGCCGTGCAGACCCGCCTTGAGGTCCTTGCGCTGCCGGGTGATGACGTGCGGGCCGACCATCGCCCGCTCCGGGCGGCGCGCATTGCGCTCCCGGCACACGCTTTCGGGCAGGTCGAGCACGATGGCCACCGGCAGGACGTCGTGCTCGCGCGCGACCTTGACCAGAGCCTCGCGGGCAGTGCGCTGCACGCTGGTGGCGTCGATCACCGTCAGCAGTCCGCGGCGCAGCCGGATTCCGGCGATGTGGTGCACCAACGCGAAGGCGTCCGCGGTCGCGCTCTGATCGTTCTCGTCGTCGCTCACGACACCGCGGCACGCATCGGAGGAGATGATCTGCGTGCCCTTGAAATGCGTGTGGGCGAACGTGGATTTGCCCGATCCGGTGACCCCGACCAACACGACCAGGGACAGCTCCGGAATCGTCAGGGTCCTGGCAGCCGACTGCACGGCGACCGGCGTCGTCTCGATCGTCATGCCGCCACCTCCTTCGAGCCGGCGGTCAGCGCCGCGTCCGTGAAAACGGCCATCTGGGTGGAGGGCCCGCGCTCGGGATCCACCTCTCCCACGGGTCGGTACTCGACCGCGTAGCCGTGAGCCGCACCGACCCGCTGGGCCCAGTCGGCGAACTGCGCGCGCGTCCACTCGAACCGGTGGTCGCGATGCCTCATCCGGCCGGCCTCCAACGTCTCGTACAGCACGTTGTACTCAGCGTTCGGCGTGGTAACGATCACCGTTGACGGTCGCGCCGCGCCGAATACCGCGTGCTCCAGCGCGCCGAGACGCGGCGGATCTACGTGCTCGATGACTTCCATCAGGACGGCCGCGTCATAGCCCTTCAGCGCCGCGTCCGTGTACGTCAACGAGCCCTGCTTCAGCTGCATGCGGCGGGCGAGCATCTCGGGCTGCCGGTCCAGGCGCAGAGCGCGTGCGGCGTACTGCAGGGCGCGCGCGGAGACGTCCACGCCCACGATCTCGGTGAAGAAGCGATCGTGGAGCAGGGCACGAAGCAGCGCCCCGCCGCCACAACCTAGATCCAGGACGCGCTTTGCGCCGACGTCCTTGAGCGCGGCGAGCACGGCATCGCGGCGATGCGCGGCCAACGACTGCTTGCGTACCTCGGCGGCTGTGGGCTGCTCGGCCTGGCCTGGCGAGGGCTCGCCCTCCGCAGCGGCCGGCGACTCCGCCATCGCGCCTTCGGCAGGCTCGGCTTCGACTGAGTCGGCTTCGGCCGGATCGACGGCGTTGTCCAGCTCGCTCTCAGCGACCTCGTCAATCTCGGCGAGGCGCCCGAGCGCGGTACGCACAAGGGCAGGGCGGCGTCCCAGGTAGCGGCGGGTGATCAGCTCGCGGTCCGGATGCCCCGGCAGCCAGGCCTCGCCCGCGCGCAGCAGCTTGTCCACTTCCTCGGCCGAGATCCAGTAGTGCTTGGACCCGTCGAGTACCGGCAGCAGGACGTAGAGCTGGCTGAGCGCGTCGGCCAGCCGCAGCACTCCGGTCAGCGTTACGTCGCAGTACCTTGACGCGCCCCAGTCCGGGAAAGCCGGGTCGAGCGCGATCGGTTCGGCGACGACCTCCCAGCCCAGCGGCGCGAAGAGCCGCTCGACCAGTGACGCGGCGGCCGGAACCGCAGGCAGGTGGATGGTCAGCGGCAGCGCCGCCGCGGCCAGCAGCGGCCGTTCCTTCGAGGTGCCGCGGATCGCGGTGCGGAAGACCTGGCCGAGCGCGACGGCCAGCAGGGACGAGGCCGCGTACGGCCGGTCGTTGACGTACTGCGACAACGCGAAGTCAGCCGAGTCCAGATTCCGGCTCTTCACCAGCGCGATCGGGTCGATCTCCAGCAGCAGCGCCACTGTGCACGCCGCCTCGTCCGCGCGCGGGTAGAACACCTGCGAGCGCCCGAACGCATGCTCGAAGCCCTGTACCCGCTCGGGGTTCTTGGCCAGCAGGTAGCCCAGGTCGGTGGCGGGCCAGTCGGCCCCGGGTGGGCGCGTCGCCGTGATCGTGACCAGCATGCGCACGAGTTTGACGCACCTCGGCGAGCTGCGCCCACCTTTTACCGGCCGCCGCGCACGGCGCGGCCGCCTCAGCTCAGTTCGAGCAACGGGAACGCCCGGTGGCGGCGCGGCGGGACGAGGAAGTTCTGCCTGCGGGTCGCGGTGATGAAGCGCTCAAGGCCGTTGTCCGTCGCCGCCACGTTGTACTGCGCGGCCAGGTCGAGCGAGGCCTGGTGGCTGCGCATCGTCGCGAAGAAGTCCGCGCTGGGCACGAACACGGTGAACTGCAGCTTCGGCTGGCTGCTGCCGTCTGGAACGTCCATCGCGTCGAAGCCGGGTCCGTCCATCCGGATGTGGATCGGCGTCCCGTCGGCGGCGCGCGAGGAGCGTTGCAGCGTCGAAAGATGGCCCATGCGATGTTCGTTGCCGGGCGTGCCCATTCCCTGGGCGCTGGCCAGCGCGTCACCGGTGCCCTTGAAGGTGTTGTCGAGGAACGACGGGCCGCCGCCGTTGGTGAACTGGTCCGGGTTGCCGAGTGAGGGCGGCGGGGTGGAGCGGAACATGTACTGCACGCGCTCGGTGAACGTGCCGTCGCTGCCGGGAGTGCCGCTGTCGTCGAGGTCGAAGAACTGGACCAGGTCGAGGATGTCGTGCGAGAGGTGCTGGATCGCGCCGTTGTCGAAGTAGTCCCCTGCGACGGCCGTGGTCAGCCGGGCCGAGGCGTTCCCGGCGAAGGTGGTGATGGCGGCCGGTCCGCTGCCATCCACCTGCTGATCGGCGAAGCCCATCCACATGGGCGACTGCGGATGGATGAACGGCGCGAACGGCAGGTCGTGCGTCGCCGCCACGTACCTGGGCAGCCCCATCTGCTGGAACATGGCCCGGCTCGAGGTGAAGGCGAGCAGGCCGGAGAACCGCGGCGAGGCGATCGGCCGCCCTGAGAGCGTGTTGCTGCCGCCGAGCCAGCTGACCACGTCCGCGACATACGAGTAGTCGTCGCCGCGCAGGGTGATCAGGATGTCGTTCGACTCGATCTGCACCGGCACGTTGAAACGGACCTTGCTGATGCCCGGGTTCAGCGAGGAGACGTCGGTGGGGCTCGGAACGGCCTCCTCCAGCACGTAGCGGCTGTGATTCGCGGCCAGGCGCGGCATCGCGCCGGCGACGAGACCGCCGTTCAAGCCGCCGGGCAGCCGGTTGAAGTACGGGACCCCGTAGGCGATGAAGGTGAAGATGCCGCCCGCCGCGAACGGGTAGTTCGCCTCGATGGTGTCCAGCGCGTCGGCGAGCATCCTCTGGTCGGCCTTGGTCGGGGTGCGCAGGAGTCGCGCGGTGAGGAAGGTCGTGTACACCGGCCCGAAGCGCACCGTCACGCCGTTGATCGTCTGCGCTGGAGCGATGTAGTTGCCGATGTCGAACTGGATGTCAGGCAGCGACGATGCCGCGTTCATCGCGCCGGGTAGGGGCTCGCGGATCGGCACTCGGGCGGCGCGCCCGGTCAGCTCAAGAGTGCCCAGCGCCGCGGCGAGCGCCCCGGCGCCTTTGATGATGACGCGGCGACTCGGCTGACCGAGGATGGTGTGCACTGGCCGGGACGGCGACTCGGGACCAAGCTGGGTAGCGGGTCGGTCAGTGGGCTGCGCAACGGGCTGGGTATCGGGATAGGCCTGCGGTCGTGGCCGGTGCCGGACGGGACAGGTGGCTGGGGTGGGCGACGCGGGAGTCTGTTCTCCCGGAATCTCTGGTGACGACACGTGCGGATCCGCTCTCTCGGCGCTTCCCCCCTCCGCGGGCACGGTATATAAGGGACGTGCGACTCGATAGGACGGAAATCCCTTAGGTGGTTTGCGTGGGACCGCCGGCACCGGCCGATCGCGCAGGTCGAGCGTCATCGCGTCCGTACACGGCGGCGACCGCGCCGGTGCGGCTGCTCACCCCGAGCTTGCGGAACAGATGGCTCTGGATGCTCTCCACCGTCTTGACCGAGATGTTGAGCGCGCGGGCGGTCTGCTTCACCGAGCTTCCGGCCGCGGCCAGGCTGATGATCTCGGACTCGCGCGCGGTCAGCCGCGCCGGGCGGCTCGCCGGCTGCCGCCGCAGCAGGCCGCGCCGGATTCCCTCGGCGACCGCCTGGGTCTCGCCGTGCACGTCGAGCTTGGCGAAGATGCGGCGCTTGTGGTTCTCCACGGTGCGCGCGCTCACGCCGAGCAGTTCGCCGACCTCGGTCGAGCGCCGCCCGAGGCTGAGCAGCCGCAGCACGTCGAGCTCGCGCGCGGTCAGCGGCGTGTCGACCACCACGGCGTCGGGCAGGCAGCATGCGTGGTCGCAGCGCAGGTCTGCGGCCTGCTGCGCCTCGTCCGCGGCGAGCAGCACCACGCCGACCCGCGGATGCCCGCGCAGCAGGCCGGCGATCAGCTCGCGCGACAGTGGATCAGGACTCTGAACGATCACCCTCAGGCGCCGCTCCGGGTGCCCGGTCTTCAGGACCCGCCGGAATCGCTCATCTTGGCTCCCAGTACCGCCGGACGCGGATCGGTGCGCCATGCCGAACCGGGCCGGATCTGTCTGCCGCGCGCCGGGCGCAGGGGTTTCGGGTGGGTACGCTCGGGTGTGCGGCCTTGCGCGGAACGTAGCCGGACTGGACCAATCTGGCAATAGGTCTAGACAACCGTGTCGAATGTGCACCTCGTCAGATGTGCACCTTCGTCGGAGTGATCACCGTGGTGGCTGAGTACTCCGCGGCGAACTGCTCCGGCGTGCCGAACATCGCCGCGATGCGTTCGGTGTACTTCGCGAGGAAGTCAGGGTGCTTGTCGGCGGGCGGCTGGTCGTCGACCTGCCGGGCCACTCCCTCGAGACGCACGATGTTGCGGCCGAGGTCGCACACGTCCAAGGCCAGGCTCACCTTGTCGTTTCCGGCGATGTTGCGCAGCTTGGCGGTGCCCGGCTTGCTGTAGAGCAGGACGGTCTCGTCGTCACGCAGCACGAACCAGACCGGAACGGTGATCGGCTGCCCGTCCGGTCGCACGGTGGTCAGCCAGGCCATCAGGTTGCTGCGTAGCCGGGCCTCGACTCGGTCGCGGTCGGCGGCCGGAAGGTGTGCCGTCAGCTCCACGCGGCGTTCCTTTCAGAGCATCCGATGCATGATGTGCAGTCCGACATAGCCTTCACTCGGGTGGTGGAAGGCCTCCGGTACTGTACCGACGATCTTGAATCCGAGGGACTCGTACAGCCGCACCGCGTAGACGTTGGTCTCCACGACCGCGTTGAACTGGATCGCGCGGAAACCGGCGGCGCGTGTCCACTCCAGTGAGTACTCGACCAGTGCGCGGCCGATGCCGCGGCCCGATCGCTGCGGATCCACCATGTAGCTCGCGCTCGCGACATGCGCGCCGTTGCCGGGCCGGTTGGCGTACATGTTCGCGGTCCCGAGAACCGCGCCAGACTCGTCGACCGCGACGGCGGTGTGCGTGGGCGGCGGGAGCATCCACAGCTCGCGGCCCTGTTCTTCGGTCAGGTCGGTCGGGTAGGCGAAGGTGTCGCCGGCGGCCACGATCGCGTGGAAGAAGGGCCAGATCGAGCGCCAGTCGTCCGCTACAGCTTCTCTGATCAGCACGTCGCCATCATGCCTTTACGTGCCGCGGCGCGACCACACGGTTTCCGCGCCGGTCCCGCTGCGGTGTTTCGTCCGGCCACGCCAGGGCAGACGCGAGGTCCAAGCGCGTGGCGGTGGGAAGGGCAGCAATGAGCGAGGAACGGTCACCGGGCGGGACCTACGCGGGTGCGGTGCTGTTCGACGTCGATGGCACGCTGATCGACACGGCATACCTTCATGCGGTCGCCTGGTGGCAGGCGTTTCGCCAGGCTGGGCTGACAGTTCCGATGGCACGGACGCACCGGGCGATCGGCATGGGATCGGACCATCTGCTCGACCACCTGCTCGGCCCGGATCGCGACAAGGACGGCGACAGTGCGCTCAGTGCCTCTCACGACGCGCTGTTCGCTGCGTACTGGCCAAGCCTCCAACCGTTCGACGGCGCGGCGCGGCTGCTGCACGTCTGCCGGCAACGCGGTTGGCGAGTGGTGCTGGCCAGCTCTGCCAAGGAGGACGAACTGTCGGCGATGCGCGCCGCGCTGAATGCTGAGGACTCGATCGACGCGGTCACCGGCGCGAGCGACGTGGCTTCCAGCAAACCCGAGCCGGATCTCGTCGAGCGCGCACTTGAACGTGCCGGCGTGCCGGCGGAGCGAGCCGTGTTCGTCGGCGACACGCGTTGGGACGTGGAGGCCGCGGCGCGGGCCGGCGTGCCGTGCATCGGGATGCTTTCCGGCGGCTGGTCGCGGGCCGAACTGGAGCAGGCCGGGGCCGTGGAAGTGTACGAGGGGCCGGCCGAACTGCTCGGCAAGCTCGACGGCAGCATCCTGTCGCAGCCTTCGAAGGACTAGGACGCGCTTCGGCGCTGCTAGCGAAGAGCGCTAGTGCTCTGAAGGCTGGTCGTCGCGTTCGAGCATGCCCGGATGCACGCCGGGGACGGCGCCCGCACGCGCATTGCGCGCGGCGGCGAGCTTCTGCAGCAGGCCGAGTAATTGTGCGCGCTCTTCCGGTTCCAGCGGTTCGCACATCGCCGCCTCGACGCCGAAGGCCGCTTGCATCGCCTGGCCGAACGCGGCCGCGCCGGCTTCGGTGAGCCCGATGGTGTAGGCACGGCGATCCTCCGGATGCGGCCGCCGTTCGATGAGCCCTTTGGCTTCCAGGCCGTCCACCAGCGCGACCATGCGGTTGGGTGTGATGTTCAGCATCGCGCCGAGCGCCCGCTGCGAGCCGCCCTGCGCGCTGGCCAGCAGCCGCAGCAGGCCGAATTGGCGCAGCTCGAGGCCGAGGCCGGCCAGCGCCTTGCCCATCTCGCCGCTAGCGTCGTAGCCGAGGCGGGAGAGCAGGAAGGCGACGCTCGGCGGACTCTGGCCCGGATCGAGCGACGGACTCACAGGATAATCCCAGGTTCGAATAGTCGCACGAGAGATATAGTACCGCCATGGAACGAATGCCGTGACGGGAACTGCGGCGATGGAGTTCCACCGAGGAGGTGACCTCGCCCGTGAGCGACAACCAGGCTCCGAACGACAGCCAGAACCAGGATCAGAACCAGAACCTCACTTCGAACCCGGACAAGCCGCACGGCACCGGCCTGCGTGCGTCCGATGCCGAACGCGAAGCCGCGTTGCGCGTCCTGGCGAAGCACTTCGCCGACGGCCGGCTCGAGCGTGCCGAGTTCGACGAGCGCGCCGACGCCGCATTCGCCGCACGCACCCAGGACCAGCTGCGCACACTGTTCGCGGATCTGCCCGGCCCCGCACCGGTGCCGCCGGCAGTGCAGGAATACGCGGGTGCGGCGGCCTCCGCCTCCGGAGCGTCCGCCCCGGATGGATGGCAGGCGCGTCCGCCGGCGGTTCCGTGGGCCGCTCCGCTCTTCCTCGTCCCGGTGCTGCTGGCGTTCGCGGTCCTGGCCGCGCTGCACGGCGCGCCGCCGTTCCCGCTCATCCCGCTCGCGTTCATCCTGCTGCGCCGGCACCGGCGCTCGACTCGCTGGAATCGAGAGGTACGACCATGGACCTGACCCCGCAGGCCACCACGACCACCGCCGCGTCCGCCCGGTCCGCGTCGGCGCCTTCAGTGGAAAGGCTCCGGCGATCCAGCTTCGGCGCCGTGCTCGCGCTGATCGTCCAGTACGGACTCGGCATGGGCGTGAACCTGTTCGTGAACGTCCCGGACGCGGACAAAGGCAAGGGAATGGGCGCGGCGTTCGGCAAGGCCTTCTCCAACGGCCCGGCCGCACTCGCCGCGCACGCGGGCATCGGGCTGCTGCTGGTCATCAACGTGATCGTCGTGCTGGTGACCGCGTTCCGGGCCGGGCACCGCGTCGCACTGGTCAGCTCGATCGTGGGCGCGCTGTGCGTGATCGGCGCGGCGTTCTCCGGCGCGAACTTCGTCGACAAGGGCGCGAACAGCGCGTCGATGACGATGGCCGTGCTGACCGGCGTCGCAATCGCCTGCTACGCGATCAACCTGTACGTGCTTGGCTCGGAGCGGGACTGATGACGGCACACGACCGCAGGTTCCGCTTCGGTGCGGTGGCCGCGGCGGCGCGCAGCGCGAAGGAGTGGACCTCGACGGCGCAGCACCTCGAAGAGCTCGGATTCTCGACGTTGCTGTGCCCTGACACGACGGGCACCTTCGCACCGTTCGCTGCCTTGACCGCGGCCGCGATGGCGACCGAGACGCTACGACTAGGCACGTATGTGCTGGCCTCGCCGCTGCGCTCTCCCGGCACCGTGGCCTGGGAGAGCGTGACGCTGGACGCGCTCAGCGGTGGCAGGTTCGAGCTCGGACTCGGCGCCGGACGTCCGGACGCCGCGCGCGACGCCGCCCGACTGGGCCTGCCCTTCGGCAGCGCCGCCGAGCGCATCACGCGACTCGAGGAGACGATCGCCGCGGTCCGGGCCCGTTTCGCCGGATCGGATCCGGCGGCTCAGCGCGACGCGGTACGCGGGGTGCAGCAGCCGGCTCCGCCGATCTTGGTGGCCGGTGTCGGCCCGCGGATGCTGCGGCTCGCCGCGCAGCACGCTGACACGCTCGCGCTCGGCCTGCCGCCGCGAAGCACGGACGACGATCTGGCGGCGAAGGCAGACGAACTGCGTCGCCTCGACGCCACGGCCTTCGATCGGCTCGAGCTGGCCCTCAACATCGCGCTGGTCGGCGAAAACGCACCGCCGCACGCCGCCGCCTGGCTCGGCGGCGATCCGAGCGAATTGATCCGCGGCGGCTCGATCACCGTGCTCGTCGGCACCCCGCGTCAGATGGCTGACGCGCTGTTGCGGCGGCGGGAGCGTTCCGGCGTGTCGTACGTCTCGGTCAACGTGATGTTCGCCGACCAGTTCGCTCCGGTGATCGAGCTGCTCGCGGATCAGTGAGTGGTGAACAGGAAGTAGTAGGGCTACCGGCTGAGCTCTTCGGCGGCGCGGCGGGCGCGGTGGTCGGCCCAGGCGGCGATGCGGGACCAGCGGTTCGCTGCGGCCATCCGGCGGGCCAGCTCGTGCTCGCGCGCGGCCCGGAACAGCTCGTCGCTGCGGGTGTCGGCCAGATTGGTCGGGAACATGCTCGTCTTTCCCCTCCGTCGGGATCTTCATCGGCCAGGCCCGTGTGGCGACTGGCGGGGTGCGATCCGTGACTGTCATACTTTGTTTTGACAGTAACGACGATACGCGCTAGGGGGTGACTGGTCAAGTGGATTTTGGCAGTCACACAGTAGGCTCGGTGGACCTAGCGGTCAGCCTGGTCAACGCGATAGTGCCGGGGGAATCCCGCGGCCGCGTCTACCCCGCGGCGGACGGCGTCGAGGAGTTGCGCGGACGGGCCCAGGCGGTCCCCGGACTGACTCCCGGCAGGCCGCTGACCGACAAGGAGACCCGCGGCGTCGCCAAGATCGCCGAGGAGCTGCATGCCGTCTTCGCGGCCGCGCAGGACGGCGACCTCGACACGGCGGCTCGGCTGCTCAACGCGATGATCGTGCGCTACGACGCGCGACCGACCCTGCTACGGCACGACAACGAACCCTGGCATCTGCACTTCCACGGCCCCGGCGCGGGAGTCGTGGAAGGAATCGGCGGCGCGACGTCGGTCGCCCTCGCCTTCGTCTTCGGCAGCGAATACGCCGACCGGGTCGGCATGTGCTCCGCGCCCAGCTGCGATCGGGTGTACGTGGACGTCTCGCGCAACGGCACCAAGCGCTACTGCTCGACGGCCTGTCAGAACCGGGTCAAGGCGGCGAGCTTCCGCGCCCGGCAGGCCGGATCGGAGAAGCTCAGCGCGGACTGATCGGAACCAGCGAGAGGGTCGGCGTCTCGTCCGATTCCGCCGGTTCACAGGGTTCGGCGGGTTCCGCCGGCGCCGCCCACATCGACAAGGGCCGCAGATCGTGCTCCGGATCGCCGGTCCGCTCCCAAGGCGCCGGAATCGGCTCGGGCTCGGGGGAGCAGAACTCGCACTCGCAGTCCTGCGCCGCGGCGCCGCCGTCGGCGGCGTACCCCGGCCCTGCCTGCGAAGCGTGCGGACGGCCGCTTTCGTCGTTCATTGACCGGAGCTTCCTATTCTTGTCGTTCGGTCGTGCCTCTTCGGCCCGGCGGACCGGCGAACGTCACACGACGCGGCGCACGGCGTCGATCGGCAGCATGTTCCAGGGACCGTACTGAACCGGCTGCCCGGTCGTCGGCGCGTGGATCACCAGGCCGTCGCCGACGTAGATCGCGATGTGCTCGTTATTGTCGTACAGGATCAGGTCGCCCGGCTGCAGATTCGACAGGATCGGCGCCACCGCGTACCCGTCGTTGACCTGATCGTAGGTGGTGCGGCCGAGTTGCACGCCGGCGGCCTTCCATGCCGCCTGGGTCAAGCCCGAGCAGTCGTATCCCGGGTTCCCGGTCCCGCCCCACTGGTAGTAGATGCCGAGCTTGGACTTGGCGAACGCGACCGCGATGCCGGCCCGCCCGGACACCTGCGGCAGCGCCGCGATCCGGGCCGCGGACACGTTCCAGTCCACGTTGACCGGGCTGATCTGCTGTTGCTGCGCGAAGGTCAGGCTGGAGAGCAGCGCCTGCGCCTGCCGGTTCTTCGCCACGATCTGCGTGCGCAACGCGGCGGCCTGGTCCTCGGTCTGCTGCAGCTGCCCCAGCCGGCCGGCGGCCTGCTTCTTAAGCGCCGTCACCTGAGCCTGCTCGGCCTTCAGCGACTTGAGCATCATCGCCTCGTTCTGGCCGAACTGGTTCACCGCCAGCGCGTGCTGCAGATATTGGTCAGGGTTCTGCGAAAGCATCATGGTGAGCGCCGGGTCGACCGAGCCGGTGCGGTACTGCGCCGCGGCCAGCGGCCCGAGCGTGCCCAGCAGCGAGGTCATCGACTTCTGCGCGGCGACCGCCTGGCCCTGCAACTGGTCGACCTGCTGGCGCAGCGCGGCCATCTGCTCGGCTGCGGCGTCGTAGTTGTTGGTGGCCGTCTCAGCCTGCTGCTGAAGGGTCTTCACCTGCGCCTGGACGTCGGCGACTGACGCCGCGTGTCCCGCGGTCGCGGACAGGCCGACGCCCGTGGCGGCCGCGGCACCGGTCGCCGTGAGCGTGATCGCGGTGCGTACCGGGACCGTCCTGCGTCTGTGCGAGGCCATGAGGCCAGCTCCTTCACCGCTGTCGGCGTGTGGGCGACGCCGATCCGTCGCGCCGACGCTGCGCCCGGGCCGGAGGGCGCAGGCCGGCTCGAAGGCGAGACACGAGCGGATCGCCGTCCCGGTTCACCGCGGGCAGGCGGTAATCGGAGCCGGTTTGTCAGAGCGCGTTGATCGCTGCGGTGAGGTTGTCGAAGATGTGGATGCCGATGGCCGTCACGAGGCTGCAGTGGACGGCGCGGCCTGCGTGGATGGCTCCGCCAACGCCTGCTGTCCTGTCGTCTGTGCGAAGCCGATCAGTTCTTCGAGTGTCCAGTTGAGCCGCCCGCTGCGCAGGTCGTCGGTCACCGCGCGGATCCAGTCGAGTTCCGCGGCAGTCATCGACCGCAGGTATTCGTCTTCGAGCATGGTGACCCGAGGTAGGCCGTAGACCTCCAACTGCTCGGTGAGGTTCTTCTCGTGCTCTGCGAGCGCCGCGCTGAGGGCCGCGGCGCGCTGCTCAAGCACTTCGAGCGCTTCCTGCGGCGCGAGCATGAGCACGAAGGAGAGCGCCGCGGGGAACTGCGGGAACTCCTGCTTGGGCTCGGCCAGCAGCTCATGCAGCCAGTCACGGGTCGCCTGCCGTCCGGCCTCGGTCAGCTCGTAGACGGTGCGCTCCGGGTACTGCTGGTCGCGCCCGGTCTCGCGTACTGCGATCAGGTCCGCGGCGAGCAACCGCTCGATCGTGCGGTAGAGGCTCGCACGCTGGCTCACGTTGACCACTTTGTCTTTCCCCCACTGCTTGATCAGGCGCTGGATGCCATACGGATGCAGCGGCTGGAAGTGCAGGAGGGCCAGAACGGTCACGCCGAGCGGCGAGGCGCGATGCGGAGTGCTCATGAGGCAATGATACTCCCAACGAGACTAGTTGACTTGTGACTAGTTTCAGTGAAACTATCAAGTCATCCCGCTCCGGCGGGGCCGAGAACTGCCTCAAGAGACGGAGAACACCGCGATGAACACCGTGACCATGAAGAGCAAGACCGTGCCGACCGACACCACCACTACTGACGCCCCCGCCGCCGGCACCTCTGTCGCTGACACCGCCGCCGTCGAGCGCGTCCACGCCGATCACGCCGTGGCCAAGCGCCTCGGCAACTGGACCCGCGCCGACCGCTTCGAGGTGCGTGCCCGCAGCGGCCTCGTCGTCCTCGACCTGCGCTCGCCCGACCTGCCCGACGAGGTCGAAGTGCGCGTCGAACTCCAGCGCGCCACGGTCAAACTGCTCGTCCCCGACGACGCGCAGGTCGAGCACTGGGACCTGCACTGGACCGCACGCGGCCGGGTCAAGGACGCGGCAGCCGCCGCGGCACCGGCCCAAACGGCGCACGCGGCCGGCACCCGGCGCATTCGCCTGACCGGCGTTTCCACGGACAGCGAGGTGCGGGTGCAGCGCGGCGGCGTAGCGATCCTCACCGCCATGTGCTCGCGCGAATACCTCCAGGACCTGCGGCGCGCACACCAGACCGGAAGCCACCCGTCCGTCGACGACCCGGCCCGCGCCGCTCGCTGACCACCAGAAGCCCAATTCACACGGGGAAGAGAGGCACAAGCATGAACGCGATCAGGACTGCCGCCGTCATCGGAGGCGGAATCGCCGGGCCGGTGGCCGCGCTGGCGTTGCGCAAGGCCGGAATCGACGCGACGGTGTACGAGGCCTACCAGGACACCGCGGACGGTGTCGGCGGAACGCTGATGGTCGCGCCGAACGGGCTCGCCGCGCTCAAGATCGTCGGCATCGACCTGGACCCGGTCGGCCAGCCCATCCAGGGCATGGTGATGACCGACTGGCGCGGCAAGCGGCTCGGCGAGTTCGGCGGCGTCCCCGGACTGCCGCCGAGCCGAGTGATGTGGCGTGGCGAGCTCTACCAGGCGGTTCGCGAGCGAGTAGCGAAACTGGGCGTGCCGACCGTGTACGGCAAGCGCCTTGTCGGCGCGGAGGAGACACCGGTCGGCGTTACCGCACGGTTCGCGGACGGGACCGAGGCCAGCGCGGACATACTCATCGGCGCCGACGGCATCCGATCGGTCGTCAGGCCCTTGATCGATCCGTCGGCGCCCGGACCGCAGTACACCGGGCTCCTCGGCTTCGGCGCCTTCTCCAAGGCCGAAGTGCCTGGTGCCCGCTCGGACACTATGTACTTCGCGTTCGGTAAGCAGGCCTTCCTTGGGTACTGGCCCGTCCCGGACGGCGGTACCGCATGGTTCTGCAACCTGACACAGGAGAAGTTCGTCACCGCCGCCGAGACCTGGGCAACGCCACGCGCTGAATGGATGCGCATCCTGCGGGAGAAGTTCGCCGAAGACATCCCCGGTCGCGACCTGTTGTTCGGCACCGAGACCGACGACCTGCTCACCTTCGGCGGCATGGAGATCCTCCCCTCGGTGCCGCACTGGCACCGCGGCCGGATGGTGCTGGTCGGCGACTCGGCCCACGCGCCGTCCTCAAGCTCCGGCCAAGGCGCGTCACTGGCGGCCGAGAGCGCGATTCAACTCGCCCGCTGCCTGCGCGACCTGCCGGACGTCGGCTCGGCGTTCACCGCGTTCGAAGGGCTGCGACGCGAGCGAGTGGAGAAGGTCGCCGCCCAGGCCGCGAAGACCAACAACCAGAAGTCGATGGGTCCGCTCGCGACCACGCTCATGTCGCTGCTCATGCCGCTGGCGAGCCGGACCTTCATGAAGCCGGAAAGGCTCGTCGGCTGGACCCATCGGTACCGCATCGACTGGGACGAGCCGGTCACCGTCGGTGCCGGCGACTAACTTAGGGACCAAGCGAGACAGCACGAGAACGGGACGGGGATGCACGAGATGTCACAGCACTCGAACGAAGGCCCTATTCACTCCGCGGCGGCGCAGGCCACGTCCGGTCAGAGCGCGCCAGACCAGTCCGCGTCCGACCAGGCTGCGCCAGCCCAGTCCGCGCCGCTGCGGATCTTCCTGGCCGGCGCGACCGGCGTGATCGGCATCAGGCTGCTGCCGCTCCTCCTCGCCGCCGGGCACACGGTGGCCGCCATGACCAGGTCGGCGGGGAAGCGGGAACTGCTGGCGTCGATGGGCGCGCAGCCGGTCGTGTGCGACGTCTTCGATGCGGGCGCACTACGCGAGGCGGTGGTGGGCTTCCGCCCCGACGCGGTTCTCCACCAGCTCACGGACCTGCCCGACACCGCGGACCGCATCCCGGAGTTCGCCGCCCGAAACGCGCGCATCCGCACCGAGGGCACCCGCAACCTGGTGGCCGCCGCGGTCGCCGCCGGTGCGCGCCACTTCCTCGCGCAAAGCATCGCCTGGGTTTCCTCGGGCGGCGCGGCGGTCCTCGAGGAGCACGAGGGCCAGGTGCTCAAGATCGGCGGAGTGGTCGTCCGCTACGGCCAGCTGTACGGACCAGACACCTTCTATGAGGAGTCGATCCCCTCGCATCCGCGCATTCACGTCGAGGCCGCGGCGCGCGAGACCGTCCCGCTGATCACGGCCGCGTCGGGGGTCGTGGTGCTGACTGAGGACGACAAAGCTTAGCTCGTTTGTTCGATCCACAGTGTGGATATCGCCTGTGGATAACTTTTCCACCGGCAGGTATGCGCCGGTAGCGAGTGCAAGGCCATCGAACAAGCGCGCGGTGACGGCATCGTCGCCGCGCGCGGTGTTTCGGGAGAATCGTCCCACGGGTTCGCAAACAGCAGGATAAGGATGAAGAAACCCTGAAGTACGTTCCCGTGGGGCCATTGCCACCGGCGCGATCTTGTCGCACCGTGTCCGAGGCGGCGGCACCCGTCCACAAGATGAGTGGCCTGACTCGCTGCGAGTCGGCCGCGCCGCCGCGGACACCGGAACCGACGCGTACCCACCGCCCCGGAGGAGATCCCGTGCCCCTGCCCGCCACCCCGACCCGGCTCAGGACCGCGCTCGCGGCCCTCGCCCCGATCGCCGCGCTGGTCGCGCCGCTGACCGCGAGCGCCCCCGCGCACGCCGCGGCCGGACTGCCGAAGCCCGACCACCTCGTCGTCGTGATCGAGGAGAACCACTCCTACTCCGACGTCATCGGCAGCTCGTCGGCCCCCTACCTCAACTCGCTCGCGGCGCAGGGCGCCAGCTTCACCCAGTCCTTCGCGATCACCCACCCGAGCGAGCCGAACTACCTGGCCCTGTTCGCCGGCAGCACCGAGGGCCTCTCCTCGGACAGCTGTCCGCACACCTACTCCACGGCGAACCTCGGCAGCGAGCTGATCGCCGCCGGGCTCAGCTTCACCGGTTACTCCGAGTCGATGCCGTCCGACGGCTACACCGGCTGTACGTCTGGCGAGTACGCGCGCAAGCACAACCCGTGGTCGGACTTCACCAACGTGCCGAGCGCGGACAACCGCACCTTCGCGGCCTTCCCGACCGACTACAGCACGCTGCCCGCGGTCTCCATCGTCGTGCCGAACCTGCTCGACGACATGCACGACGGCACGGTCGCGCAGGGGGACACCTGGCTGCAGAACAACATCGACGGCTACGCACAGTGGGCCAAGACCCACAACAGCGACCTGATCGTCACCTGGGACGAGGACGACAACAGCAGCAACAACCAGATCCCGACGATCGCGGTCGGCGCGAACGTGAAGCCCGGCACCTACGGCGAGACGATCAACCACTACAACGTCCTGCGTACCATCGAGGACTTCTACAACCTCGGCTACGCAGGCTCCAGCTCCTCCGCGACGCCGATCACGGACGCGTTCACCGCCGGTTCGACGCAGAACACGGTGACCGTGACCAACCCCGGCAGCCAGTCCGGGACCGTGGGCACCGCCCTCAGCCTTCAGATTCAGGCCGCGGACTCCTCCTCCGGCCAAACGCTGACCTACAGCGCCTCTGGTCTACCGGCCGGCCTGTCGATCAACTCCGCTACCGGCCTGATCTCCGGCACCCCCATCGCGGCGGGCAGCTCCTCGGTGACCGTCTCGGCGAGAGACACCACCGGCGCGACCGGCTCGGCGTCGTTCACCTGGACGATCAGCCCCTCTTCCGGCGGTGGCGGCTGCACAGCGGCGCAGCTGCTGGGCAACCCCGGATTCGAGACCGGATCGGCATCCCCGTGGTCCGCGTCCTCCGGCGTGGTGAGCAACAGCTCGTCCGAGCCCCCGCACAGCGGCACGTATGACGCATGGCTGGACGGATACGGCAGCACCCACACCGACACCCTCTCGCAGACCGTCACCGTGCCCAGCGGCTGCTCGACCTACAACTTCGCCTTCTATCTGCACATCGACACGGCCGAGACCAGCACGAGCACCGCTTACGACAAGCTGAGCGTGCAGGTGCTCTCCTCCTCCGGCAGTGTGTTGGCGACGCTGGCCACCTACTCCAACCTCGACCACAACGCCGGCTACACCCAGCACAGCTTCAACCTGTCCGCCTACGCCGGGCAGAGCGTCACGCTCAAATTCACCGGCACCGAGGACAGCTCCCAGCAGACCTCTTTCGTGGTTGACGACACGTCCCTCAACGTCAGCTGACCCCTGACGCCGAGCGCGGCCCGGTCTGCCAGGCTTAGGCCGTGACTGCGCTCGTCTTCGCCGGTGTGGCCCTGTTGTCGCTGGCCATCTGGCTGTATCTGCTGCTCGCACACGGCAGGTACTGGCTCGCCGACCAGTACCTGCCCGCGCGACCGAACGCATTCGGCGCGCAGGAGCGTGCCTGGCCGGACGTGGTGGCGATCGTGCCGGCGCGCGACGAAGCCGACATGCTGCCGCTGACGCTGCCAACGCTGCTCGGGCAGGACTATCCGGGCAAGTTCTCCGTCGTGCTCGTCGACGACGCGAGCAGCGACGGAACCTCCGAAGTGGCCGAGAAGCTCGCCGCCGCGCACCCCGGCCGCACGCTGCACATCGTGCACAGCGACGGTCCGCCGCCCGGCTGGGCAGGCAAGGTGGCGGCGATGAGACGCGGCTTCGAGGCCTCAGTGGCGTCCACGTCCAGTCCGCCGGAATACGTGCTGTTCACCGACGCCGATATCGCGCATCCGGCCGACGGCGTCCGGCGTTTGGTGGCTTTCGGCGAAGCGCGCGAACTCGATCTGGTGTCACTGATGGCCCGCCTGCGTACCGAGACCGCGGCTGAGCGCGCCATCGTGCCCGCGTTCGTCTACAGCTTCGCGCAGCTTTATCCATTCGCCCGCGTGAACCGCCCGAGTAGCCGCACGGCCGCGGCTGCCGGAGGATGCATGCTCGTGCGCCGCAATGCACTGATCCAGGCGGGAGGGCTCGAAAAGATCGCGGGCGCCCGGATCGACGATGTCGCGTTGGGAACGCTGCTGAAGCGGCGAGCCGGCCGCGGCCGCACCTGGCTCGGGCTGACCACCGACGTTCGCAGCGTCAGGCCGTATCCCCGGTTCTCAGACCTTTGGGACATGATCGCCCGCAGCGCGTACACGCAGCTGCGTTACTCGCCATACCTGCTCGCCGGTACGCTGCTCGGCCTTCTGATCATGTACGCGGTTCCGCCCGTCCTCGGCCTCGCCTTCCTGGGCATCGCACTCGCCGGTGGAGGCACGCCAGCAGCCGTAGCCGCCGGCGCTGCTCTGGCGGCGTGGGCATCGCTCTCGCTGAGTTACCTGCCAACGCTGCGCCTTTACCGACTACGCAGCTGGCGCGCGCCTTTGCTGCCTGGGGTCATGATGCTCTACGGCGCGATGACCTTCGACTCGGCGCGGCGCTATCACCGTGGGAGCGGCGGAAGGTGGAAAGGCAGAGTCGAGGAGAACTAGAGCTAAGGCCGTGAAGGGCCGCGACGGCCGGCTGCGGTTAGTCGGCGCCGATGCCCTGCGGCAGGTTGAAGACGTGTTCGGGGTCGTACTTCTCTCTGACCTGAACCAGCCTCGCGTAGTTCGCGCCGTAGTACGCCTGCTGCCAGTTGGCCAGCTCCGGATCGAGGTAGTTCTGATACGCCCGGCCGCTCGCGTATGGCGTCATCGTCTGGTGGAAACCGCGCAGCCAGTTCTGTTGCGTACTGGTCTGCGCGGTTGTCGCACTGTCGCTCCACGTCGTGGTGAATTGGCCGACGAACAAGCCGTCTCGATGCACGAACGCGGTGGCGTCCGGCGCGACCCGGTTCACCGCTCCGCCGAGCGCGTCGAAGGCCACGCCGCCCTGACCGCCGCCGCCGAACTGTTGCCGCTGTTCGACCGCGGCGATGATCGCCGAGATCGCGGACGGCGAAAGCGCGCGCGTGAAGATGTGCGACTTGGCGAACTCCGACTCCCGCTGCAACGTGCCGGCCGGGTTCTGCCACGGCAGATGGCA